>JBBATZ010000031.1:0-47302 GCA_040398425.1 Hyphomonadaceae bacterium | reverse complement strand
AACTTCTTCAAGGCCGCAGGTTACACGTGCGATTAAACGCACGATGCTCTAGCCGCCGGGCCTTTTGTTTTGCGTGTGTTTTGCGCGGCGATTTGTCGGTCAGTCGAAGGTCAACTCGCCCTCGCCCAGCGGCGCGAAGATTTCATCGAGCGTGCGCTGACTGACCCCAGCCAGATTCTGCGGATCCCATTTCGGCGCGTTGTCCTTGTCGATGATGACGGCGCGCACGCCTTCCTGGAAATCATGGCTGTGAACTTGCCGGCAACCGATGCGGAACTCCATCCGCATATTGTCCTCGAACGTCGATGCCTGCAGGCCGAGGGTGAGCTGGCGGTGCGTGACTTTCAGCGTGCGGGGCGATTTGGTTTTGAGGACATCCAGCTGCTTCTTCGCCCATTCGCCCGGTTCGGCCTCAAGGGCGAGGAAGGTGTCTTCGACGGTAGGTTTCCAGAAGCAGCGCTGGATTTCGTCGATGTGTTTCTCGAACGCGCCGGCCTCGTCCCAGTCCATCGCCTCCAGCAGGCTCAGACCACCATCGCACACAGAGCGCTTGACGACATCAACGACTGAGGAGTCGCAGAAATTGGTGGCGACGCCAGCGGCGCAGACATCGCCGCCTTTAAGTCGTTCACCCGTCAGCGCCATCCACATGCCGAGCGGTGGGCCGAGACGCGGCAGGAACCAGCCGCCGCCGACATCGGGGAAGAGGCCGATGCCTGTCTCCGGCATCGCAAAAAGTGTGCGTTCGGTCGCCACGCGATGCGAGCCGTGTACGGAGATGCCGACGCCGCCGCCCATGGTGACGCCATCCATGAAGGCGACATAGGGCTTTGGGTAATTCTTGATTCGCGTGTTGAGACGGTACTCGGCGCGGAAGAAAGCCTGCGCGGCGGAGCCATCACCCGTGCCGCTTTCGGCTAACATGCGGATATCGCCACCGGCACAGAAGCCACGCGTATCCCTAGCATGATCGACGACCACCAACTCGATCTCGGGATCATCCGCCCAGGCTTTCAGGGCGGCGTCCATCGTCAAGCACATTTCTTCATTCAGTGCATGAAGGGCCTGCGGCCGGTTGAGCGTGATCCGCCCGGCGACGCCTTCGCGATGGATGATGACGTCGGACATGCTGACTCCCGAACGGTTTGCACCACTATAGGACGAGCCGCCGACGAATCCCAACTGTTACAGAATCAAGCGATTCATGCAGTCGCGATACAGGGTGTCGCCGCCGCCGGACTCCACATCCGGCTGGCTCTCTTCGCCCAGCGGCGAGACGCCAGATAGTATTAGAGTGTGGGGCGCGGTCCCATCGCTGGTTGAGTGCAAATCGCCAGAGGAGCCGGTGATGCATTTGCATACCGTTCGCTTCGAAGCGGGAGCAAAGCGCGTCGAAATCTATCGCCACAAGGACGATATGTTCGACGGCGACCCGTTGATCCTGATCGACGCCGATCTCGAATGGTTTGGGACGACGCCAGAGGGAATGGAGCAGCTCGCCACATGGCTCGGGCGCATCGTGCTGTCCGACAACCCTGCCGTGCGGAAGGCCGTTGGGATTGGTTGATATTGCTGCGAGTTAGCTTGAGTTGAATCATCAACTCGATTGTCATCCCCGGCAAGCGTAGCGAGACCCGGGACCCAATTTTGCAAGCCCGACAATGATTGAATGGCTGACGGCTCAACGGTGTCGTCCGGCTCCTCCGTCGCTGCAGGCGATGCCGCTATCACATCCGTGATAACTATTCCAACGCCATCAACTTCATTCGTTTCCCCAACCCGCTATTGCCTCAGCATGTCCCGCGAGATGATCACGCGCATGATTTCGTTGGTGCCTTCGAGGATCTGGTGGACGCGGAGGTCTCTGACAATGCGCTCGACGCCGTAGTCGCTGAGATAGCCGTAGCCGCCGTGGAGCTGCAGGGCGTCGTTTGCGACCTTGAAGCCAGTGTCGGTGACAAAGCGCTTGGCCATGGCGCACCAGCGTGTCGCTTGTGGGGTTTTGGCATCCAGCTCCTGCGCTGCGTTGTAGAGCATGACGCGGGCTGCCTGCGTTTCCGTCTCCATGTCGGCAAGCTTGAATTGCGTCGCCTGGAAATCCGCGATGGCGTGGCCGAACTGCTTGCGCTCCCTCGTGTAGGTCAGCGCCCGGTCGAGCGCGTCCTGCATGCCGCCGAGCGAGCAGGCGGCGATGTTAAGGCGGCCGCCGTCGAGACCGGCCATGGCGAAGCGGAAGCCATCACCCTCAGCGCCGACGCGGCGGCTGGCGGGAATGCGGACTTCATCGAAAATGACCTGACGGGTCGGCTGGGAGTTCCAGCCCATCTTTTTCTCGTTGGCGCCGAAGGAGACGCCTTTGTCGTCCTTGCGCACGATGAATGTGGAGACGCCCTTGGGGCCGTCCTGTCCGGTACGGGCCATCACGACATAGACATCGCTGACGCCCGCGCCACTGATGAACTGTTTCGATCCGTTGAGTATGTAATCGTCGCCTTCCTTGACCGCACGCGTCTTCAGCCCAGCCGCGTCTGACCCCGAACCGGGCTCGGTGAGGCAGTAGGATGACAGCAACTCCATCGATGTCAGTTGCGGCAACAATTCCTTCCGCATCTCATCGGAGGCGAAACGGTCGATCATCCAGCTGCACATGTTGTGGATCGAAATGTAGGCAGCGGTGGACACGCAGCCCTGACTGAGCTGTTCGAAGACCAGTACGGCGTCGAAACGGGAAAGGGCCGAGCCGCCAACATCTTCATTCACATAAAGGCCGGCAAAACCGAGGCTGGCGGCCTCGCGGATGACGTCCACAGGAAAGTGTTTCTTCTCGTCCCACTCTGCCGCGTAAGGGCGCAGTTTTTCCGCCGCAAAATCGGCCGCAGTCTGTCTAATCAAATTCTGTTCAGCCGTGAGGACCGTCATGCCGTCTGTTCCACCTGAGATTCACGCGCTATTCATACGCAGCGTTCCATGCGTACTCCAGTACTGCCGATAGACCTTAAAAAGGCTGGCCTCCTCCATGGCGACCCTCATTGACGACCCTGCGCCGGCTTACCGGCTGCGGCCCGCGCGCGGGAATGAGATCGGCGAGCTTCAGAACATTGACCTTGCTTCTGCGATGCTTTTTCGCGGTTCTGGCCTGATCGATTTCGGTCCGCTGGGCGAGCCGACCCAGCCCATTCCGGAAGATCGGCTGCGCCGCAGCTTTGGCGAGGGGTTGATCTGGGTGGCGGTGGATGACCGCGACGAAGTTGTGGGATTTGCCCTTTGCTCGGACCGGGGCGAGGATCTGTACCTCGACCAACTCTCGGTGCTGCCAAGACATGGCCGGCGAGGGCTTGGCACGCGGCTGGTGCGACGCTGCCTGCAGGAGGCCGAATCGCGATCGCACAGGCGCATCTCGCTGTCGACATTCCGCAAGGTGCCGTGGAACGGGCCCTTCTATCGCCAGCTGGGTTTCCGGGAAGTCCCCGCCTGGCGGCTGCGGGACTGGCAAGTGGAAATCCGCGAGTTGCAGAAGCAGACGATGGATGTCCGCCTGCGCTGCTTCATGCAGCGGACGGTGAAGCGGGGGCGCTAGACCATTCGCCTCGCATCAGGCGGACAATCTGGGTGGCCGCTTCCAATTGCGCGTCGACATCCAGCGTGGGCAAAGCAATCGTGCCGAGCTTCGGCCGGCCATCCTGCCTGCTGAAGCGCGTGTAGGATGGATCGTAGTGCCGCTCGACGACTTGCCGCGCGAGTTCGGCATAGTCGCCCGCATCAGCGAGGGTGCGCCAGTTCGCGAGTTGCTTGCGTCCCGGGTAGACCTCAAGGCGTGACAATACATGTTCCAGCAGGGACCTGTCAGCGACGACCTCCGGATAGGCCTTCACGAGATAGTCGGCGCGCGCCTCGATCGAAGCAGAAATCTCGATCCGCGGCGCCCGCTGCATGGCTTGCCAGACGGCCGGCGGCAGAGTGCGGTTGCCGATCTTGTTCGACTCCGACTCCATCAGCACAGGGCGGGCAGGATCAAGCCGCGCCAACCGGTCGAGCAGGCAGGACTCGAACCATTTCTGCGACGGTTGGGGCGTGTTCGCGCGGGCGCCAAAGAGCGAGCCGCGATGGCGGGCAAGTTCTTCCAGATCGATGACCTGCTCGCCCAGCGCGGCAACGTGTTTCAGGATGGCCGTCTTGGCGGTGCCCGTACCGCCTTCGAGAAGAACGAGGCACATGTTCAGATCGCAATTGTACAGGCGATTCTGGGCTGCGCGTCGGTAAGTCTTGTACCCCCCTTTCAGCACCATGGTGCGCCAGCCCACCTGGGCGAGGATCAGCGCCATAGAATTGGAGCGCTGGCCGCCGCGCCAGCAATAGACCAGCGGCCTGAATGTCGGCGGCTTGTCGGCAAGCGTGGTATCGAGATGGTGGGCGACGTTGCGCGCGACAAGGGCAGCGCCCATGCGACGGGCCAGGAAGCGGGATTCCTGGACATAGGTGGTCCCGACGATGGCGCGTTCGGCATTGTCGAGAACCGGGAGGTTTATGGCGCCGGGGACATGATCCTCCGCAAACTCGCCGGGGCTGCGCACATCGATTATCATGTCGAACTGCGCCAGCGACACATGATCAACCGCTTCTGTGCTGCCGGGATTTGACATCGCGTCTGGGCACCCGCTTCTGGCTGGGGGCATTCGACGTACTGTCGGGCCCGACCCTGTCCTGCTATCAAACTGCGCCCGACTAGCAAGCAGGAGCCGAAGGTCATGCCAGAGGATATTCGCCTCACATCGCTCGCCCATGGCGGCGGCTGTGGCTGCAAGTTGTCGCCTGCGGTGCTGCGGGACATTCTCGCTACCATGCCAACGGCAGGCGCCTTTGCGAATCTGATGGTGGGAACCGAGACCTCCGATGACGCGGCCGTATGGCGGCTCAACGACAGTCAGGCGCTGGTGGCGACGACCGACTTTTTCATGCCGGTGGTGGATGATCCGTTCGAGTTCGGGCGGATCGCAGCGACCAATGCGCTGTCGGATATCTACGCCATGGGCGCGACGCCGATCCTGGCGCTGGCGATCGTCGGTATGCCGGTGGGCGTGATGCCGGTCGAGATGATCCGCAAGATTCTCGAAGGTGGTGCGTCTGTTTGCGCGGCGGCTGGCGTGCCAATCGCGGGTGGGCATTCGATCGACAGCAAGGAGCCGATCTACGGGCTCGTAGCGCTGGGGCTGGTGCATCCGGACAAGCTCCTGACCAACCGCACGGGCAAGGCGGGCGACGCGCTGATCCTTACCAAGCCGCTGGGTGTCGGCATCTATAGCGCAGCGCTGAAGCAGGGCCGGCTAGAAGCAGCGGGGTATGCCGCGATGATTGCGTCCACGACGAAGCTGAATACGTTCGGGAAGGATCTCGGCGAGATCACAGGAGTTCACGCCCTGACCGACGTCACGGGATTTGGGCTGCTTGGGCACACGCTGGAGATGGCGCGCGGGGCGGGGCTGACAGCAGAGCTTGGCGCGGAGCCTCCGCTGCTGCCCGGCATCGCGGCGCTCGCGCAGGAGGGCGCGCGGACGGGGGCCTCGACGCGCAACTGGGACAGCTATGGCGATGCGGTTGAGCTGCCGGAGGGCTTCGAGAGCTGGAGGTGCGATATCCTCACCGACCCGCAGACCAGCGGGGGCTTACTGATCGCGGTCGAACCCGGGGCTGCGGACGCGGTGCTGGCCAGGGCGCGGGCGGCGGGATTTCCCGAGGCGGCCATTGTCGGAAGGCTGGTGGCCGGGCCGGTGCGCGTTGTTGTGCGGGGCTAGCCAGATGACAGCCGGCTCGCTGGCCGCTACGAAGCGGACCAGAGGAAGACCCACATGCCCAAGTCCCTGATTACTGGCGCCTATCCGGCCACCCGTATGCGGCGTGTGCGCCAGTTCGACTGGGCGCGGCGGCTGGTGCGCGAGAGCAAGCCCAGCCCGGACGACATCGTCTGGGGGATGATCGTGCACGACGGCAACGAGCCGCGCATTCCGATCAAGTCTATGCCGGGCGTGGACCGGCTGAACGTCGATGAAGCGGCCAAAGCTGCAGTACGGGCGCGGGAGCTGGGCATTCCGGCGATCGCGGTGTTTCCGCATATCAATCCCGCCAGGAAGAATGAGGGCGGCGACGAGGCGATCAATGCCGACGGGCTGGTGCCGACGGTGATCCAGGCGATGAAGGCGGCGGCGCCGGAGGTCGGCATTGCATGCGACGTGGCGCTCGACCCGTTCACCAGCCATGGCCATGACGGGCTGCTGGATGACGACGGCTATGTGCTGAACGACGAGACGGTCGCGGTGTTGACCGAGCAGGCGCTGGTGCAGGCGCGGGCGGGCGCGGACATCGTTGCGCCGTCGGACATGATGGACGGGCGCATCGGTGCGATCCGGGATCTCCTTGATGAGGAGGGATTCGAGAACGTCATGATCCTGTCCTATGCGGCCAAGTATGCGTCGGCATTTTATGGGCCTTATCGTGATGCGGTCGGCACGGCCTCGGTGCTGAAGGGCGACAAGAAGACGTACCAGATGGACTTCGGGAACACCGAGGAAGCGCTGCGGGAAGTCGCAATGGACATCCAGGAGGGCGCCGACATGGTGATGGTGAAGCCCGGCCTGCCCTATCTCGATATCGTGCAGCGCGTATCGTCGGAGTTCGGCGTGCCGACGCTGGTGTTCCAGATCTCCGGCGAGTACGCGCAGATCAAGGCGGCGGCGGCGCAGGGCTGGCTGGACGAGGATCGCGCCATCATCGAGACGATGTCAGCGTTCAAGCGGGCCGGAGCGAGCGGCGTGATCACGTATTTTGCCGAGCGGGCGGCGCAGCTTCTGGGCAAGTAGGCGCGACGGTGCGATCTCGCGCGCGAAGCGTGCGAGGTGGGTTGGGGCTGGTTTTGGGTAAGATGCAGGGGCGGTCCGCGTGCGTCGGCGTGGCCGCGCTCGTGCTTCGACGGACGCGCACTGCGTGCGCTGCTCAGGATGAGCGCAAACGGGGATGCGGCAACACACACCAGCTCATGGTGAGCAGCGCGGCGCAGCCGCGCGCCCGTCGAACCATGGGCGATGAGCTCGCGCTGGCTGATGCCAAAGCGTTTGCGGATGTGGTCCACATAGGCGTCGACGATCTCTTTCATGTTGCGGAAGGCGTGCGCGAAGTCGCGCAGGCGTTTCTGCGTGTAGGACCAGTCAGTCGAGGGCGGAAAAATTCCGAGGGTGAGGCCGCGTGGACGCCACCCGATGCGGCGATAAGCCTGCCGCCATAGGGCGTAATCCAGGCGCGCTTCGGCGAGGGCGAGCAGGAGCGCGAAGCGGTCGCGGATGCTTTGGTTTGCGTCGGCGGCGGTCGCGGCTTTCCGCGCACTGGTCATCGCGAAGATGACCAGCGTCCAGAAGCTGGCGAGAAGTCCCATCAGCGCGGGTACGTCTCGTAGCAGCCACAGAGGGAAGCTCCGACGTTTGATGGGCATGAGTTTAAACCCGCCGCGAGCCCGGCCGGTTTGCGTCATGGATTCCCGCATGTTTTTTCGGGCAAGTTGTTGAGATTGCGAGAGAAGTTTTTGTGGCTCCTCCGGTTCTGCACGGGACGCGTCCAACAAAATGAGGTGCAAGTCGCGAGGCTCACCACGGTTGTCATCCATGCCGAGCGGAACGCGCGCGGGGAACGCGTGCCGAGGGACACGCTTCCAGCGGCGGTCGGCGCGATGTTGCATCAGCGCGACCAGTGCGTCCTCAGGAGGCTCGCGAACTCGGCCGCTCGTTCGTAGCAGGCCCAGTGACCAGCACCGTGCGCGACGTGGAGCGGGAGTTTCCATTTGGCTGCGAACCGCTCTGCCACCGACAGCTGAACGAAGACGTCGGCCTCACCCCAGAAGACCTGTCCGTGGCGCGGGAGCTTCGCGAGATCGTCGACCCAGGGGCCCTTGAACCTCAGGCCATCGGCGGAGCGGTAGAGCTTCAGGATCGACTGCCGCATCGTCTTGTCGATGTGGGGGACCTCCTTCTTTGCGAGCGCCGCGGGCATGCCGCCGGCGACAAGGGCGGTTTCGATGCGGGCGCTGTTGCGGATGGCAAGCATGGAGAGTTCGCCGAGGATGGGGGTCGCCCAGATCCTCGCGTTCTGGTGGCCGCGATATTCGGGATCGATCACGGCGTTGGTCACGCACCAGCTGGACACCAGGTCGGGCCGCAGGCTAGCGGCGCGCAGGACGAGCAGCGCGCCCCAGTCATGCCCGACGAGGTGGACGGGGCCGTTGAGCTTCTCGAGCTCGGCGATCAGCCAGCTGGCATAGGCGTCCTTGGTGCAGGTGAAGCCGGCAGGGACGGCGCGGCCAAAGCCGGGGAGCGCTGGGGCCAGCCACTCGCCGGGCTTGAGGCCGAGGGCCGCGATCAGCGGCTCCCACAAGGCGCGTGTATCAGGAACACCGTGGACGAAAACGATCATGGTTATCTAGCCGCATCCGAGGTTCGCGCCTCAAACATCCTGCGAATAAGCCGCCCAATGACAAGGGCCAGCGCGATGCCGATGCAGTCTGCTAGGAAATCGAGGGGGTCGGCGGAGCGCCCCTCGCCCATCCTCGCCTGGACGAATTCAATGCCGGCGCCGAGGGCGATCATGTGGGCGAGCCAGAACCAGCTGTAGGGTCTGGGGAGGACAAGGATGGCGGGGCCGGTGAGGCAGCCGAAGGCGACGATGTGGAAGACTTTGTCCTGATAAGGGAAGAGGGGCGGTGGGCCGACATTGGGGGCCAACAGGACCCAAGCCGCGAGGGCCATGCCGAAGCCGGAGATGGCGCCGAGGATCGCCCAGACGACGTACTTGCCCTGATCCTTCAAGATCGGCCCCTGCATCGCCTGCTCCCGTCCCAAGTCGCACCGCAGCCTATCGACAGACTCACACGATTGGTATTAATGCGGCCTCTTCGCGGCGCTTTCGAATTGCGCCGCGAGCGATGATAGGCAAATCCGTGCGCTGCGCCCTTAGCCTGCCCCAGCTGGGCCTACCCAGTCCGACCAAGACCGCCCTGCACCGCGCCGCGGCGCCCGGGTCCGCCTCATGATCCGCAACATGGAAGCTGGCGACATCGATGCGCTGACCGCGATCGAAATCGCATGCTTCGCGGCGGGCTATGCCGACAAGATGATGACGCGGGAGGATTTCGCCGAGGTGCTGACCGACCCGCACGCCGCCCTGTTCTGCGCGGTCGAAGGCGGCGAAGTTGCCGGCTACGCGTTCCTGCTGCTGGAGGATGGCGCGGCCAGTTTCGACAGTCTGGCCGTGTCGCCGGCGCATCAAGGCAAGGGCTTGGGCGACCAGTTGTTCAAGCGCGTCGAGCAGTTCTGTCAGGAGAATGCGATCCCGCGGTTGAACCTCGAGATCAAGGAAACAAATTACACCTTGCTGAAGCGCTACCATAATCATGGCTACAAGTGCTTCGAGGTTGAGGCTGGCTTCTACGCAGACGGCTGGGGCGCCATCAGGATGTTGAGATACTTTGAGGTATGACTGGATCCTGATCGCGGACGACCTGAGGGACCTGGCGGCGCTGGGCGCCCCGTTCCGCATGATGACGACGCGGGACTATGTGTTGCAGCCGAAACTGTTGTCGGGCTCGCGGCCGAAGATCATCAACCTGGCGCGTAACTACAATTACCAGACGGACGGGTACTACGCGTCCTTGCTGGGCGAGGCGCGTGGGCACAGGGTGATCCCGACGGTGGAAACGCTGCTCGACCTCTATGATCGCGAGATACCGGACGATACGGCGTCGATCCTGGAAGAGTTGCTGCACAAGGATCTGGCCAAGTCGGCGGGCAAGGGTCCGGTTCCGGAACGTCTGGTGGTGTGCTTCGGCGAGGTTGAGGACGAGCGGTTCCGCAAGTTCGGGCGGCAGCTGTTCGACTGGTATCGCGCGCCGGTGGTGGTGGTGACGACGACGCCGAACGGCTCGCCCGGCAAGTTCAAGATCAAGCGTATCCGAATCACGCCCTTCACCAAGCTGGAGGACGAGGAGCTTGAGTTCTTCGTTGCGAGCCTGACGGCGTACACCGGCCGCACGTGGAAGAGCCCCAAAGCCCGCGTCGTGCCGAAATGGTCGATCGCCGTGCTGCACGATCCGAACGAAAAGCTGGCCCCCTCCAACATGGAGAGCCTGGAGCACTGGGCCCGGCTGGCCGAGAAGGACGGGGTCGAGATCGAGCCGATCACCAAGAAGGACTTCAACCGGCTGGGGGAATTTGACGCCCTGATGATCCGGGAAACGACCTCGATCAAGAACCACACCTATCGCTTTGCGCGGAAGGCGGTGGCCGAGGGCATGCCGGTGATCGACGATCCGATCTCGATGATCCGGTGCACCAACAAGGTCTATCTGTGGGAGCGGTTGGTGGGGGCCGGTCTGCCCGCGCCGGAGACCATGATCATCCAGGACAAGACGGACCTCGAGGATGTGGCCGACCGGCTGAAGTTTCCGGTGGTGCTGAAGATCCCGGACGGGTCGTTCTCGATCGGCATCCGCAAGGCGTCGAGCATGCAGGAGCTGCGCGAGATCGTGGCGAAATTCCTAGAGGACTCGGATCTCTGCATTGCGCAAAAATTCGTGCCGACGGAGTTCGACTGGCGCGTCGGCGTACTGGACCGGCGGGCAGTATTCGTCTGCCAGTACAAGATGGCGCGCGGGCACTGGCAGATCATCAAGCACCAGGAAGGCGGCGCATCGCTTGAAGGTGGGCACAAGTCCATCCCGGTGGCGGAAGCGCCGGCTGATGTAGTGGACGTGGCCGTACGGGCTGCAAACCTGATCGGCGACGGCTTCTATGGCGTCGACCTGAAGTCGGGCCCGGATGGCCCGATGGTTATCGAGGTGAACGACAATCCTAACCTTGAGCATGGCGTCGAGGATGAGGCGGACCGGGACGTCTGGAACAAGCTGACCGAGTGGTTTGTGAAGCGTCTCAACGCCTGAACCGGACGACGGACGCCCTTAAACGATACACCTACAACGACAGAGTCCCGGCCAGTCTGATGTCAAGCTGACGCCGTGGGGCTTCCGCTAGGTTGCGGGCGCTGCGGCCGCGGCACGAGGGTTGCGCGGAACATTTCCACGACACTTACGGACGGGAGGCCGGGAATGCTGGGCAGGAAATCGACGCCGAAGGCGAGCTTGTTTGCGGCGCGCATCAAGCGGATCGCCGAGGCGGCGCCGTCTTTCGAGAGCGCCGATCCGGCGGCGGCCAAGCGCGAGGTGCGGAAGCCCTCGTTCAGGCCGGGGACGGTCGCGTTCATGACGGGCGAACGGCTGAGCGTGATGGTTACCGACGTCAGCGAGAAGGGCGCGCGCGTGCGCTTCATGCGGCGGGGACTGTTGCCGGAGCGCGTGCAACTGATCGAGCCGCTGCAGGGCATCAACAAGTGGGGCTATGTCGCCTGGCAGACCGCTAGCGAAGCTGGGCTGCGGTTTGTAGGGGCGACCCGGACCGAGGGCTGATCCTATTTCGGGGCCCAGCGGCTGCCGGGGATGAAGCTGGGGCGGACGGGATCGTTCGCTATGTCCTCGACCAGTCGGTAGAAGAACGTGTTCATGTCGCGGGCGGAGGCCCAGTCGAGGGGCTGGGTCATGTCGTCCTGCGGACGGTGATAGCGAACCTGGTACCATTCGCGGTAGCGCCGCTCGGACCCCGTGCCGGGGTCGAAAGCAAAGACGAAATTGGTGGCGGGGACGCTGGCGCGCAGGAAGGGCCAGTGGTCAGTGCGCTGGTTGAGATTACGCTCGGGCTCGAGGTCGGGGCGGATCTCGATGTTCATGGCTGACGCAACGCGGCGGACGTTTGTGGCGAGCGTCGTGTCGTCGATGGCGTGCATGGTGAGCGCCTTCAGCGGGAAGAGCGGGCGCAGTTGGTCTAGATTGACGACGGCGGCGATGTTTTCCTTCGGCACGGTCAGATGCGTGGAGAACCATTCGGAGCCGAGCAGGCCCTTCTCCTCGCCGGTGTAGACGGCGAACAAGACGGAGCGCTTGAAGCCCTTCCCGGCTCGTTGCTCGGCGAGGCGAAGGAGCGTCGCGACGTAGGCGGCGTCGTCGAAGGCGCCGTTGTAGAGGCTGTCGCCGTTCACGGGCTCGCCATAGCCGTAGCCGTCGAGGTGGGCGGAGACGAGGACGATCTCTTTGGTCAGGACAGGGTCTGTGCCGGGCAGGATGGCGAGGATGTTGTCGGACTTCAGCTCGCGCTGGGATTGGTGGAAGGTCGCCTTGATGCGGGCGGGAACGTCGAAGCTGGGGAGCGGTTGTGAGGCGGCGCCGGCTTTTAGGATGGTGGCGGCGTCCTGGCCGGAGTTCATTGTGACTGCGGAGAGGGCGTCGGCGCTCAGGCGCATCACGACCATGTTCGGGTAGGCGGCAGGCGGCGCTTCGCGGAAGGAGATCGCGCGCGCGTAGGCTTCGGGCCAGCGCGAGGGTTCGATGGTGAAACCGGGATCATCGACATTGATGATGCCGATCGCGCCTGCCTTGGCGGCGGCTTCAAGGCGTTGCGCGCCAGTAGTCATACCGGCCCGGCGCGCGCCGAAGCACACGGCGACCTTGTCCTTCACATCGGTCATATCCTTGGCGGAGCAATAGCCACGGAAGGCGAGCGGGGCGTCTATCTCTGCGGGAAGCGACCAGCTGGGGCGGACGGTGATCTGGTGGAGGAATGGAAGGCTGGTGATGCTGACCGATGTCGTGCGTGCGGCGGTGTTGTCGATGGGATCAGAGATGATGCGGAAGCTCGTGCCCTCCTTCTCGACCCTCACTTCTTTCAACGAGAGCGTTTGGTACCAGCCGCCATTGTCGCCGGCGGGTTTGAGGCCGAGGGCAGCGAAGCGGTGGGCGACGTATTTGGCGGCGCGGTCATAGCCGGGCGAGCCGGTGTCGCGGCCTTCCATGGCGTCGTTGGAGAGATCGCCGGTGATGGACCACCAGGCGGCGGTGTCGGCGTCTGTGCCTGCTGGGGCGGAGGGCGTACTGGCGCAAGAGGCGACGAGGAGTGCGAGTGCGGCGGCGATGGTGCGCATGGGTGACCCCTGAGACCCGGAGATGGGTAGCACAGTAGATTTGGCTTGGGACCGGGTCCCGAGCCAGAGGCCTCGTGGTTCGACGGACGCCGCCGTTGGCGGCTGCTCACCATGAGGCATCTTCGACAGGCCTGTGGTTCTTGAGCCCTCATGGTGAGCAGGCGCGCAGCGCCGTCCGTCGAACCACGAGGGCGGGATGGGGGCTTTGGCAGCGATATCTAAAACAGATTGCCCTGGTCTTCCGGTTCGGCGTCGCGGATGCGGCGGCGGATGCGGGGACGGGGTGGTGCGTCGGGCGATGGTTCGGGGGGCGGCGCCTTGGGCGGGGCGCTGTTCAGGCCGGCGGTGGCGGCGACTTCGCCGTCGGTAAAGCGGAGTTTGAGCGTGTCGCCTTCGGTTATCCCAGAGGCCGAGCGCAGGAGTTTGCCATCGGGGCCAGTGACGAGAGCGAAGCCACGGGCGAGGACGCGTTCGTAGGAGACGCTGTCGAGGACGCGGGACTGCTGGCGCAGGGCATCTGTCGCGCGGGTGAGGCGGCGGGTGATGGCAGGTTGCAGGCGGGCGGAGAGACGTTGCAGTTCGGACTGCCGGGTGGCGATCTCCTTGCGGAGCGCAGCGGGACGCAGGCCGCCGCCGATCTGGTCGTAGCGGACGCGCTTGCGGGCCAGCATGCGGGAGAGCGAGCCGCCGAAGCGCTGGGTGACGAGATCGAGGCGCTGGCGCGGGCGGGAGAGGAGCGCATCCGGCTTGGGCAGGCGGCCAGTCGCAGAGCGGAGTTCGAGCTTGCGCTTCTCCAGCGTGCCGAGAAGACGGCGCGTGAGACGGCCACCCATGATCTCGACTTGCGCGATCAGTTCGGTGCGGACCGGCAGCGCCATTTCGGCAGCGCCGGTGGGCGTCGGTGCGCGGCGATCCGAGGCGTAGTCGATCAGCGTGGTGTCGGTCTCGTGGCCGACGGCGGAGATCAGCGGAATGACGCTTTCGGCGGCGGCGCGAACGACGCGCTCCTCGTTGAAGGGCCAGAGGTCTTCGATGGAGCCGCCGCCGCGTGCGACGATGATTACATCAGGACGCGGGATGGGACCGCCGGGTTTGCACGCGTTGAAGCCGCGTACGCCGGCTTCGACTTCGGCGGCGGCCTTCTCGCCCTGCACCAGCGCGGGCCAGATGATGACGTGGACGGGGAAGCGGTCGCGAACGCGGTGGAGGATGTCGCGGATGACGGCGCCGGTCGGGCTGGTCACGACGCCGATCACGGCCGGCAGGAACGGGATGGGCTTTTTGCGCTCGGCGTCGAAGAGACCTTCGGCGGCTAGCTTCTTCTTGCGCTCCTCCAGCAGCTGCATCAGGGCGCCGACGCCGGCAGGGCGCATCTTGTCGGCGATCAGCTGGTAGTTGGAGCGGCCGGGATAGGTGGAGAGGCGGCCTTCGGCGACGACCTCAAGGCCCTCTTCCGGCTTGAACGGGAGGCGGCTGGCGTTGCCCTTCCACATGATAGTGTTGAGGGTGGCACCTTCGTCCTTGATGTCGAAATACATGTGGCCGGACTTGGCGAGGATCACCCTGCCCAGCTCTCCCCGCACGCGGACAAAGGCATAGTTTTCCTCGACCGTCTGCTTGAGCGCATTGGCCAATTCGGAGACGGACATCTCCGGCGAGTTTGAGCCAGGCTGTTCCGGCGGCGATTCGAGCGTGTCGTCCATGGCATTCAGTATAGGCTGCCGAGAGCCGGTGTCAGTCACCAGGAGGAACTTTCGTTCCATTCATTGCCACGTTTTGCGGCTCAGTCTCACAGGAACGATGAAACAGGCGCGGCGTTACGAGGCCGACCTCCCAGACAATCGGGCGATCCGTGCACGCGTTGCACCCCGCACGCGCCATCAATGACTCCGGGAACGATCATGTCCAACGACACACAACTGAAACAGGCGGTTCTCGACGAACTGGCGTGGGAACCGAGCTTGAATGCCGCTCATATCGGCGTCACGGCCAAGGGCGGCGTGATCACGCTGATGGGCCATGTTGATGCATTTGCCGAGAAAAACGCTGCAGAAGTGGCGGCGGGCCGCGTCAAAGGCGTCAAGGCGATTGCAGAAGAGATCGAAGTGAAACTGCCATCGATCTCGAAGCGCGACGACGGCGACATCGCAGCCGCCGCGATCAACCGGCTGTCGTGGGATTCATCCATCCCCGCGGACGCCGTGAAGGTCAAGATTCAGGATGGCTGGGTGACGCTGACAGGCCAGGTGGAGTGGTTCTACCAGAAGGACGCTGCGGCCGCAGAGATTCGTGGCCTGATGGGCGTGACAGGCGTTTCCAACCAGATCTCAGTCAAGACGCGTCCGAATGTCGGCGACATCAGCGAAGGCATCCGGCACGCGCTTCACCGTTCGTGGTATGACGACGACAACGTCAAGGTCACAGCGAAGGATGGCAAGGTCGAACTGAACGGCACCGTGCATGCGTGGGCAGACCGGCAGATGGCCGGCATGACTGCGTGGGCTGCGCCGGGAACGACCTCTGTGCAGAACAACATCTCTGTCATGAACTGATGCGACCTCCCGCTGCCCGCGTGATACGGGCGGCGGGAAGCGTCTTGCCGTCGTACAGTGGCAGCTAGCGCCTGAGCTGAAGCGCGACTTCGCGTTTCGCTGCGGCGGCCTTGGCGCCAAAGGACGAGCGGTACATCACAAAGCGGCCGGAGAAGCCGTTGGCGATGCGCCAGTCGCCTTGGACCTGTGTGAACTTGTCGTCGCACATGCCGGAATAGCGGATGGGCTGGCGGTGCACGCCCCACGCCGGGTGGTAGATTTTCGTGAAATATATCGACGGGCCGGAGCGGCCGCCATTGATGTCAGCCGACAATTCAGTCAGGCCCGGAGCGCCGAACGTGGCTGGCTCCAGCGTTGCGCCGGTCAGCGCACCGGAGATGTCTTCGAGGTGGGCGGAGAACGATGTCGGGCTGATTGTGGCGTCGTACCAGTACTCTCCCGACCAGAAGCCTGTGAGGTCGCTGTCGCGGGAGAATTCAAACCCGGCTGGCATGGATAGCCCAGTTTCCACCGCTATGGCCGACCACGGGTTGTAATCCGGGCTGGGGCCGTACTAATCCCGCTCTGGTATATAGCAGACTTGAGCCGCCCGGGCAGATCGCATGAAGATTCTTATTGTCGGTAGCGGCGGTCGCGAACATGCGCTGGCGTGGAAGCTCAAGCAGAGCCCGCGTGTGACGCAAATTCTGGCGGCGCCCGGCAATCCGGGGATTGGCGATTTCGCCGAGTGCGTGGCCGTGGCGGCGGACAATATCGACGGGCTGGTAGAACTGGCGAAGCTGGAGCGGCCGCATCTTGTGATCGTGGGGCCGGAGGTACCGCTGGTGCTGGGGCTGGCGGACAGGCTGCGCGCGATCGACGTGCCGGTGTTCGGGCCATCGGCAAGGGCGGCGATGCTCGAGGGCTCGAAAGGGTTCTCGAAGGACTTCATGGCGAAGCAAAATATTCCGACGGCGCGGTATCGTCGGTTCACCTGCGAACAGACAGCGGAGGCTAAGGCCTATCTCGCGACGTTTGACGGACCGCCCTATGTCCTGAAGGCCGACGGGCTCGCGGCTGGCAAGGGCGTGGTGATTGCCGAGAGCAAGGCGGAGGCTGAGGCCGAGATCGACGCGATGCTGGGTGGCAAGTTCGGAGCGGCGTCCGCGTCTCTCGTGATCGAAGAGTTCATGCACGGCGAGGAAGCGAGCTTCTTCGCGCTGTGCGATGGCGACACCGCCGTGGCGTTGGCGGGAGCGCAGGACCACAAGCGCATGGGCGATGGCGACACGGGGCCAAACACGGGCGGCATGGGTGCGTATTCACCGGCGCCAATCCTCGACCAGGCGATGCAGGATCGCGTGATGGCGGAGATCGTCATGCCGACGATTTTGGGCATGAAGATGGACGGGCGGCCGTATAGCGGGGTGCTGTTCGTCGGGCTGATGATCGATGCGGCGCATGGGCCCCGCGTGGTGGAATACAATGTCCGCTTCGGCGATCCGGAATGCCAGGTGATCATGACGCGGCTGAAGGAAGATCCGCTGCCGCAGCTGCTGGCGTGCGCGACCGGTGGATTGGCCGGGTGCAAACGGCTGGAGCGTTTCTCCGACCCGGCGGTGGCCGTGGTGATGGCGGGCGCGGGCTATCCTGGGGAGCCCAAAAAGGGCGGCGTGATCGGTGGGCTGGACGAGGCGGGGGACGTGCCGGGCGTCGTCGTGTTCCATGCGGGTACGGCGCGGCGCGGCGAGGACATCGTCGCCAATGGCGGCCGGGTGCTGAACGTGACGGCGACGGCGACGACGCTGAAGGAAGCGGTGACGCGGGCCTATGAGGCTGTGGACCTGATCGATTGGAAAGATGGTTTCTGCAGGCGCGATATTGCGTGGCGGGCGCTTGAGCGAGGCTAGGTCTGCCCGGAACAAAAAAGGGGCTCGACCTGCCCCCCTGAACGGTCCTAATCAGGTTTGAGCTTTCGGTGTGCGGCCGGCGGAAGACCGGCCCAATTCGGACAGAGTCGTACGACAGGGCGGACCATGACGGACAGCAATCCCAGCGAGATTTTTTCAGGCACGAAAGACGTCGCCGAGAGCCACAAATTCGACGAGGGGAAACTCGCCGCCTGGATGGAGGCGAATGTCGAGGGCTACATGGGTCCGCTGACGGTGCGCCAGTTCAAGGGCGGGCAGTCGAACCCGACCTATCAGCTGATCACGCCGACCAAGAAGTACGTCATGCGCCGGAAGCCGCCAGGCAAGCTGTTGCCATCGGCGCACGCGGTGGATCGCGAGTATCGCGTCATTGCGGCGCTCCATCCGCTCGGCTTCCCCGTCGCGAAGCCGTACGGGCTCTGTGAGGATGAGAGCGTCACCGGGACGATGTTCTACATCATGGACATGGTGGAAGGCCGCATCCTGTGGGACGCGACCTTACCCGGCTCCACGCCTGCCCAGCGCAGCGCGATTTATGACGCGAAGATCTCGACGTTTGCTGCGCTGCATAACGTGGACTGGAAGAAGGCTGGGCTCGAAGGGTTCGGCAAGGAGGGCGATTACATCGCGCGCCAGATCCATCGCTGGACGAAGCAGTACCAGATGTCCGAGACGACCAAGATCCCGGAGATGGACCGGTTGATCGAGTGGCTGCCGAAGAACATTCCGCCGGGCGAGATCACAACGATCGTGCATGGCGACTACCGCATCGACAACATGGTGCTGCACCCGACCGAGCCGCGCGTGCTGGCGGTGCTGGACTGGGAGCTGTCGACGCTGGGCGATCCGCTGGCGGACTTCACCTATCACCTGATGTCGTGGGTGATGCCGTCGTCCGATCCGCAGCGCCCGTCGATCTCCGGCGTGGTGCAGGATCCGTCCTACGGCATTCCGAACAAGGACCAGTATGTCGCGCGCTATTGCGAGCTGACGGGTCGCGCCGGCATTCCGAACCTCGACTACTTTTTCGCGTACAACGCCTTCCGTCTCGCGGGCATCCTGCAGGGCATCGTTGGTCGCGTGCGCGATGGCACGGCGAGCAATGCGGCGGCGGCGCAGAATGAAGGCCGCGTGCAGCCCTTGGCGCAGTTCGCCTATGCCTGCGCGCAACGGGCAGGCATGGAAGGCTAGCAGTCCGGCGTGCGGCCGCCTCTTGCAATTGCGACGGCTGAAGCAGAGCCTCGTGTTAGTCGGGTGGAGCGGAAGATGCGCGGATTGCTGGCCTGTTGCGTGATACTGGCGGCGGGATGTTCTGCTCCCGAACCTGCGGCAAAGCCCAGCTTTGACTTGGGGGGCATGAAGCCGACGGCGGATGGCGACGCTGCGACTCTGACGGGCTGGTTCACGTTGGAAGGGCGGTCCTTCACTCTCTATCCCACTCTGACGAAGCCCGCGAGCAATGCGCCATGCGTATCGGGCGTTTTGCTATCGCTAGCGGGCATGGTGACGCTGGAATACACAAACAGGCCGATGACGGTCTCTGGCTATGTCTTCGATGCGAAGGATCCGGCGGCCGAGGGCGCCGCGAACCCGTGCCAATCGAGCGTGATCATCGAGGCGATCGACGTGATGGTTCCGGACGCCTAACTGCCGGGCAATTGCGATGCGTGATCAACTGTGGCGTGAGGGCGGCTTGCTCCGCTTCGCGGGAAATGCCTAGCTGCGTCCGAAACAAACGTGGGACGGATCATGCGCAAGACAGTTCTTTTCGCGGCCAGCATTCTGGCCGCCGGCCTCCTCGCTGCGCCAGTGATGTCGCAACAGGCGACAACTCTGCAGGACCTCGAGAAGTCGTTCGACATTTTCATCTCCCCGCCGGAGATGGATGGCTGGATGAAGAAGATGGCCGCAGAGCCGAACCATGTTGGCTCGCCGCATGACAAGGTGAACGCCGAAGACACGCTGGCGCGTTTCAAGGCGTGGGGATGGGACGCGCACATCGAGTCGTTCAAGGTGCTGTACCCAACGCCAATTAAAGTGTCGCTTGAACTCACGACGCCGAAGAAGTTTTCCGCGACCCTGACGGAGCGCCCCATCCCGGGCGACGCCACGTCGAGCCGCACCAAGAACGAGCTGCCGGCCTATGTCGCCTTTCAGGGCGATGGCGATGTGACGGCGCCGATCGTCTACGTGAACTACGGCATGCCCGACGACTACAAGGCGCTAGAACGCATGGGCGTCGATGTGAAGGGTAAGATCGTGATCGCCCGCTACGGCCAGGGCTGGCGCGGCTTGAAACCGAAGCTGGCGCAGGACCATGGCGCGGTCGGGTGCATCATCTATTCCGATCCGCGCGATGACGGGTTCTCGGTCGATGACGTCTATCCAAAGGGCGCGGCGCGCCCGCCACAGGGGTTCCAGCGCGGGTCGGTTGCCGACATGCCGCTTTATCCGGGCGATCCGCTGACGCCGGGCGTGGGAGCGACGGATGGCGCAACGCGGTTGCTGCGCGAGGATGCGCCGACGATCCTGAAGATCCCGGTGCTGCCGATCTCGTATGGCGACGCGGAAAAGTTCCTCGGAGCTATGGGCGGCAATGTCGTGCCAGCGAATTGGCGCGGCGGCATGCCGATCACCTACCATGTGGGCGGCACGGACGCTGCCAAGGCGCACCTGGTGGTGAAGTCGGAATGGTCGCTGAAGACAATCTACAACGTGGTCGCGAAGATGGAGGGCTCGCTCTATCCGGACCAGTGGGTGCTGCGCGGCAATCACCATGACGGCTGGGTATTCGGCGCGTCCGATCCGATCAGCGGGCACATCGCGATGATGGCGGAAGCGAAGGCGATCGGCGAACTGGCCAAGACGGGCTGGAAGCCGAAGCGGACGCTGGTCTATCTGAGCTGGGACGCGGAAGAGCCGATGCTGCTGGGCTCGACCGAGTGGGCGGAAACGCACGCGGACGAACTGAAACAGAAGGCGCTGATCTACATCAACACGGACGGCAATGGACGCGGCTTCCTGGGGTCGGAGGGCAACCATTCCCTGCAGAACTTCGTCAACAAGGTCGCTCTCGATGTCACCGATCCGCAGACGGGCGTGAGCGTCGACAAGCGGGCGCGTGCAGGGGCGATGGTGGCGGCGGCTTCGGGCGGGGCCAATGAGCGGACCAAGGCTGTCGGCAAGCTGGCTGCGGATGGCAAGGACATTCCGCTGGATCCGCTGGGCTCAGGTTCGGACTATTCGAGCTTCCTGCAACATCTCGGAATCGCGGCGTTGAACGTGGGCTATGGCGGCGAGGGAAGCAGTGGCGGCGTTTATCACTCGGCTTACGACACCTACGAACACCACTCGACTTTCGTCGATCCGGGCTTTGCCTATGCTGGCGCGCTCGCCAAAACGACGGGGCGCATGGTGTTGCGCATGTCCGAACAGGATGCGCCCGTGGCGCGCTACGGCGATTTCGCCGACACGGTCTCGACCTATCTCGATGAGCTGAAGGCGCTGGCGGGCGCCAAGCGCGACGCACAGATGGCGCAGGCCAAGCTGATCGCGGCGGACGCCTTCAAACTGTCCGATGATCCGACGCAGACGAATGGTGCGCCGACACCGTTGAAGGTGGTGCCGTTCTTCAACTTCGCGCCGCTGGAAAATGCGGTCGTGCGGCTGAAGGCGAGTGCGGCGGCTTACGACAAGACACTGGCTGCAAAGTCGCCGACGCTGTCGGGCGAGGCGAAGGCCAAGCTGGTCGCGCTGGCGGGCAAGACCGAACAGGCGATGACGGCTGAGCCGGGCCTGCCGGGTGGTCGCGGCTGGTACAAGAACATGGTCTATGCGCCGGGGCGGTTCACCGGATACGGCGCGAAGACCCTGCCCGGCGTTCGCGAGGCGATCGAGGATGAGCGTTGGGAAGACGCGGAGACATATGTCGGCCTGACTGCAAAAGCGCTGAACGCCTATGCGGATCGGCTCGATGAGGGCGTCGCGCTGATGGGTGGCGCGGGCTAAGGCAGAGCCGCGAACCAGGCATCGAGCGCCGCGGCCTCTGCGCGGCCGCGCTCGGTGCGTCTGGCGGCCTCGGCGTCATCGCCCCAGCGTTCGGTCTGGAAGGCCTCGTCGATGCGCGAGAGTTCGTAGGCTTCGGCCGCGGTAAGGCGACCGCGTTCGACCGCGAGGCCCAGCACGGCTGAGCCGAAGAGCGGAATGGCGTGGGCGAGGCCCGCCTTGCGGAATGCGTCGAGCGATGTGGCGTGTGTGTGCACGGCCTGAAGTGATGCTTCCGGCTGTACGATCGGGGCGATGCCGACAGTGGCGTCGAGTTTCACACCCAGCGCCTGCCCGGCCCATTCGCGCAGCGGCGCCCAGGCGGCCTGCTGACGGTCGCGCAGGACGGCGGGACCATCCGCGAGATAGCAAACGAGGTCCGTGCCAGCGAAGCGCGCGGCTTCGTTTGCGGCGGACTCCCATGCTTCGGGTATACGATCGACGGCGCCATAGGCCATGCGCGTGATGTGCATCGTATAGAGGTCGATGCGTTCGCCCTGTGCACGCCATTCGACGGCGATGGCTTCGGCGAGCGGTTCAGACGGAACGGCGAGGTGTTTGCCGCCTGCTGTGCGAAGGACGCGGGCATCCAGCAACACGCGCCAGAGGCCATCTTCCGCGGCGATGGAGACATCCCTGTAGAAGCGCTTCGGCCGCTGGTCGATTTCGCCTTTGACGCCCTTCGCGTATTCCATCGGCAGGTCTCGGCTTAGCGGATGCGACGCGGCTTGCGCAGATCGAAGAAGTTCTCGGCGGAGTGCTCTTCGAAGCCCAGCACCGCGAACGTCTGCTTCATGTGCGGCGGCAACTCGGCCACGATCTCGATCGGACCGCGAGGTCCGGGGAGGCGCAGGGCGCGGGCGTGAAGGTGCAGGCCGTCGGCCAGGCCCTGCGGCAGTTCGCGATTACAGGTGTATTTGCGGTCGCCGATGATGGCACAGCCGATTTCCGCCATGTGGAATCGCAACTGGTGCGTGCGGCCAGTCTCGGGTTTCAGCGCCACCCAGGCGGCCTTGCGACCGGCGTTCTGGACGACGGAATAGAGCGTGAGCGCGTGGACCGCGCCCTTCTCGTTCTGCTCGGCCGTGCGCATCTTTTCCTTGTCGCTGCCCGGACCGGTCGACTTGATCATCCAGCCGCGGATGTCGCCGTTGACGGGGTGCGGCACGCCGAGGGTGACGGCCCAGTAGATCTTGTCGAGCTCGCGCGAGCGAAACAGGTTGCTGAGCTGGTTGGCTGAGCCCACCGTCTTCGCAAGGATCAGCACGCCAGACGTGTCGCGGTCGAGCCGGTGGACGAGGCGGGGTTTCTCCGCCGTGTCGTCAACGAGTGCGCGCGACAGGCCGTCGATGTGGCGCGATGTGCCGGTGCCGCCCTGCGTGGCCAGGCCAGACGGTTTGTTGAGCGCGATGATGCGATCGTCTTCGAAGATGACGAGCGAGCGCATCATGTCGGCGTCGGACGCCTTCACGGTCATGCGGGGCTTGTCGTCTTCGTCGGCGCCGGGACGATCCTTGGCTGCGGTCATCGGAGGAACGCGAACAGACTGGCCGGCCTTCACGCGGGTGTTGGCCTTGGCGCGGGCGCCATCGACGCGGATCTCTCCGGTGCGACAGGCCTTCTCTATCTGGCCTTGCGTCAGGCCATGGAATTTACGCTTCAGCCAGCGATCGAGACGCGTATCATCCTCGTCCGCATCGACGTTGAGATTGACGACCTGACCTACGTTCCAGCTCATCCGAACACCTGTTTCGCCATGAGCAATCCGATCGCGACTGCGGCGAGGCCAGCGAGGACCGAACCGACCGAATATGTGGACGCGCCAAGCCAGTCACTGCGCTCGATCAGGCGCATGGTCTCAAGCGAGAAAGCGGAGAAGGTGGTGAAGCCGCCCAGGACGCCGACGCCGAGGAAGAGGCGCCATTGTTCGCCGGGCTCGCCCCTGGTCGCGAGCCAGCCGGCGAGGATGCCAATCAGCAGGCTGCCCGCGACGTTGATGGCGAACGTCGCCCACGGCCACTCTCCGGGCTGCGCGGGCGCAGTCAGAGAGACGCCATAGCGGCCAGCGGCGCCGAGGCCGCCCCCGAGGGCTACGAGAAGGACGTTGAGCATTGCGCCCCGTCCATAGGGCTAACTGGCCGGCATTGCCAGATCAGGGGGCCAGATCATCAGGCAAATCGAGCCCTGCTGCGGACAGTACGGCGAGGAAATCGACCGGAAGCGGGGCTTTAACCACGAAACGGCCCCCCGCCGTGGGGTGCGGGAAGTCCAGACTTGCCGCGTGGAGCATCAGGCGGGGCACGGCCTCGCCCTTCAGGGTGGAGGCCCCGCCATAATAGGGGTCGCCGAGTATGGGGCGACCCTCGATGGACAGGTGGACACGGATCTGGTGCATCCGGCCGGTCTGCGGCTCTACAGCGAGCAGGTGGGTCTGGCCGTTAGAGGCCACGACGCGCCAGCGGGTGACGGCGGCCTGGCTGTTCTGGTCGCCCGGTCGAGCAGCGCGCATGAGTTCCAGGCCCGGTCGCGCGATATGGCGGGCAAGCGGCATGGAGAATTCGGTCTCGCCCTCGGCCAGCGGCGAGCCGGTGACGACGGCATAGTAAGTCTTGGAGACGAGGCGTTCAGCGAAAGCTTCGCTCAGGTCAGCCGCCGCAGGTTTGGTCTTGGCCGCAACGATGACGCCGGAGGTCTGGGCGTCGAGGCGGTGGACAAGGCGCGGGCGTTTGCCGTTGGAGCGCGCGAAAGCGGCGAGCAGGCGATCCAGCGTGCGGTCATCCGGGTTGCGGGTCTGCACGGGCAGGCCGGAGGGTTTGTTGAAGGCCAGAACGCCGCTGTCCTCATGGATGACGAGGCCGCGTACATAGGCGGCATCCTCCTCCGAGATCGGCATCTCTTCGTAGTTGCGTTTGACGCCTTTAGTCACCGGCGCGCTCGCGGCGCAGCTTGGCCCATTGTTCGAGTTTCTCCCGGATCGGCGCTTCGCGGCCTGCCCCCTTGGGCTTGTAGAAGTCCTGCCGTTCCATGCCATCGGGGAAGTAATTCTGCCCCGAAAACTCGCCTTCGGCGTCGTGGTCGTACTGGTAGCCAGCGCCATAACCGAGCGACTTCATCATCCTCGTCGGCGCGTTGAGAATGTGCGCCGGAGGCGCGAGCGAGCCTGTCTCGCGCGCAGCGGCGCGGGCGGCGTTGTAGGCCTTGTAGGCGGCGTTGGACTTCGGCGCGGTGGCGAGGTGGATGACAGCTTGCGCCAGCGCGAGTTCGCCCTCGGGGGAACCGAGTCGTTCGTAGGTTGCGGCAGCTTCATTGCAGATCATCAGCGCTGTGGGGTCGGCGAGGCCGACATCTTCGCTGGCGGCGCGGATCATGCGGCGGGCGAGGAAGAGCGGATCTTCGCCGCCTTCGAGCATGCGGCAGAACCAGTAGAGGGCGGCGTCGGGATCGGAGCCCCGCGTCGCCTTGTGCCAGGCGGAGATGAGATTGTAGTGCTCCTCGCGATCCTTGTCGTAGGATGGTGCGCGCTTCTGCAGTGCGGCCATCAGGCCGTTGGCGTCGATGGGCTGCGTGCGGCCCCACGCGAAGACTTCTTCGACAAGGTTGAGGAAGTAGCGGCCATCGCCATCGGCCATCGCCATGAGTGCGGCGCGGCCATCTCCGGTGAGCGGCGCCGGCTTGCCGTACAGCGCCTCGGCACGGGCGATGAGCTTGCCGAGGGCGGCCTCATCCAGGCGTTTCAGCACCATCACCTGTGTGCGTGACAGGAGCGCCGAGTTGAGTTCGAAGCTGGGGTTTTCGGTGGTAGCGCCGACGAGGGTAACAACGCCGCGTTCGACGAACGGCAGGAAGCCGTCCTGCTGGGCGCGGTTGAAGCGATGGATCTCGTCGACAAAAAGGAGCGTGCCCTTGCCTGTCGCCCGGCGGCCTTCGGCTTTCTCGAAGGCGGCGCGAAGATCCTTTACACCGGAGAAGATTGCGGAGAGCTGTTCGAAATCGAGCTTGGCGCGCTTGGCCAGAAGGCGCGCGATCGTGGTCTTGCCGGTGCCAGGAGGCCCCCACAGGATCAGGCTGGCGAGACGGCCCTGCGCCAGCATGCGGCCGATAGGTCCCTCGGCGCTGAGCAGGTGATCCTGCCCGACCACATCCTCGATGGTTTCCGGACGCAGCCTGTCCGCCAGCGGACGGGGCGCATCATCGGTCAGGCCGGCAGCTTCAAAGAGATCGCTCACGTCACTGATCTAGCGCGGCGCGTCGCCCGGTACCAGTCGCCATGGGACAGCCGTCAGCGTCCCCGCAATTCCGACTCGATGCGCTGGCCGTTGCGCTCGGTGGCGAGACGCCAGGTGGCGGGCGGGTTGGCTTCCGCGACTTTCAGGGCCGAGTCGAAGTCGGCCTTGGTGCGGATCGTCTTGCCGTTGATCTCGCGCACGATATCGCCGGGCTGGAAGCCGACATTGCGGGCGATGGTGCGCGGGGGGACGCTGTAGACCCACATGCCGCCGTTATAGGCGTCGACGCCGAGTTCCTCGCCGAGCGCCGGCGAGAGTTCCACCACGACTGCGCCGGCGAAGGGGTTGCTGCCCTGCACCTGCACCACCTCGGCCTTGGACGTGCCCGGAGGGGCAGCCATCTTGATCGAGATCTGCTTCGGCTGCCCGCCGCGCAGTACGGCAAGGCTGGCGATTTCGCCTTCGGCCTTGGTGGCGGCGATGAACTTCATGCCGCGATCATCGAACACTTCGCGGCCGTCAACGGTGAGCACCACGTCGCCCTCCCTGAGACCAGCCTTGTCGGCAGGGCCGCCCTTGAAGACGTCAGCGATCAGCACGCCGCGCGGACGATCGAGGCCGAGGGCCTTGGCCTTGGCGCTGTCGATTGTCTCGCCCTTGGCGCCGATCCAGGGGCGAACCAGCGTGCCGCCGTGGACGGCTGCATCGACGACGCGGCGGACCATTTCAGCCGGAATGGCAAAGCCGATTCCGTTGGAGCCGCCGCCCTTCGAGAAGATCATCGAGTTCACGCCGACCAGCCGGCCCTGCATGTCGACCAGCGCGCCTCCGGAATTGCCGGGGTTGATCGAGGCGTCGGTCTGGATGAAGGAGCCGAAGTCGGATGCGCCGACGTCCGTGCGGGCGAGCGCGGAGACGATGCCGCTGGTGACGGTCTGGCCGACGCCGAACGGGTTACCGATGGCGAGCACGAGATCGCCGATCTGAACATTGCGCGTGTCTGCGAAGTTGAGCATCGGCAGCGGCTGCGCGCCGGCGTCGATGCGGAGCACGGCAAGGTCGGTGCGCTCGTCCTTCATCACCAGCTGCGCAGGGAATTCGCGGCGGTCGTTCAGCACGACGCGAAATTCCTGCCCGCCTTCCACGACATGGTTGTTGGTGACGATGACGCCATCGGCGCCGACGATGACGCCAGAGCCGAGCGAGTTGTCGACCTTCTCGCTACGGGTCTGCGTGTTGCGACCGCAATAGACCTGCGCCCAGAAGGGATCATTCGCGTAAGGGCAGTTGGAGCGGGTGACGTTGACCGAGGAATACACATTCACGACCGCCGGCGCCGTCTTGCGGACGATCGGGGCGTAGGACTGCTGCAGTCCGAGCTGGGACTCAGGTACGATCCGCGTGTCCACCGGCGCGATTTCCGAACTGGGCGCAGCCACGAGCGCCGCAGGCTGGCTGCCCTGTGAAACAAGTTGCCCAACCGCAGGCACCGCCAGCATGGCCAACGCGGTCGCGATGCCTGCGGATGCTGCAAGGATGATGTTCTGACGGTTCATGCCATGTCTCCACGCCCATGCCGGCGCGGCCGGCCCGATGAACGGTACTGACTGAAAAATAAGGTGCAGATTCCGGCGCAAACAAGGCTGAGCCACAGCAGGGCTATGAGGCGGAATGACCCTTTTTGCTCCGGGGCAGTGCGGAACACCGACGCCGGAACGAAAAAGGCCGCCCGGATGGGGCGGCCAATTCCATAACCCATAGGCCGGATCAGCCTATTCGGCGGCTTCGGCGGCAGCTTCAGCGCGGGCGCGGTCGTCGGCACCTTTGGCGTCTTCATCGCGATCGACCAGCTCGATGATTGCGAGCGGAGCGTTGTCGCCATGACGGAAGCCAGCTTTCAGAACGCGGGTGTAGCCACCCTTGCGGTCCTTGTAGCGCTCGGCGAGCGTGTCGAAGAGTTTCACGACCACATCAGCTTCCTTGAGCTGCGAGGCGGCGAGGCGGCGGTTGGAGAGGCCACCTTTCTTCCCGAGCGTGATCAGCTTGTCGACGACGGCCTTGAGCTCTTTGGCTTTCGGCAGCGTGGTCGTGATCTGCTCGTGGCGGATCAACGCGCCCGACATGTTGGAGAACATCGCCTTGCGATGCGCAGCGGTGCGATTGAATTTGCGGAGCGCGAAACCGTGGCGCATTTTATCATCCAGCCTTCAGCAGGCCGGCTCCTATAAAAATCAGGTGTGATCTTCGTATTTCTTGGCGAGATCTTCGATGTTTTCCGGCGGCCAGGACGGAACGTCCATGCCGAGGTGGAGGCCCATCGAAGCGAGCACTTCCTTGATCTCGTTGAGCGACTTACGGCCGAAGTTGGGAGTGCGGAGCATTTCCGCTTCCGACTTCTGGATGAGGTCGCCGATGTAGACGATGTTGTCGTTGCGCAGGCAGTTGGCCGAACGCACCGAAAGCTCGAGCTCGTCGACCTTCTTGAGCAGCACCGGGTTGAAGCCCAGGTCCGGCTCGTCGTCAGACGCCGTCGCGGCGACCGGTTCGTCGAAGGTGATGAGGAGTTGCAGCTGGTCCTGCAGGATGCGCGCGGCGTAGGCCACGGCGTTTTCCGGCGTGACCGAACCGTCGGTCTGAATGTCGAGGGTGAGTTTGTCGTAGTCCAGCACCTGACCGGCGCGGGTGTCTTCGACGAACACGCCAACGCGCTCAACCGGCGAGAAGATCGAGTCGATCGGGATGTAGCCGAGCGGGGCGTCATCCGGACGGTTGCGGTCGGCGGCGACATAGCCCTTGCCGGTCGCAATCGTGAATTCCATGCGCACATCCGCGCCCTCATCGAGGTGGCAGATGATGTGGTCGGGGTTCAGGATCTCGACGTCGCTGGAGACTTCGATCTGGCCAGCGCGAACCGGGCCAGCGCCAGAAGCCTTGAGCATCATGCGCTTCGGCGTGTCGGAGACCATGCGGATCGCGACGCGCTTCAGGTTCAGCACGATGTCGGTGACGTCTTCGCGGACGCCCGGGATCGAGGAGAATTCGTGGACGACGCCATCGATCTGGACGCCGGTGATCGCCGCGCCCTGGAGCGAGGACAGGAGAACGCGACGGAGAGCGTTGCCCAGCGTCGTGCCGAAGCCACGCTCGAGCGGCTCGATCACGAGCTTGGCTTTGCGTTGGGCGTCCCGATCATGCTCCACAACCGGACGGTTGGGGCGGATCAGGTCTTTCCAGTTCTTGTCGTTCACCGAGCCGGCGGACATCGCCATGGATTGGACCTCTTCAGTATTGCCAGACCGAAACAGCGAACCCGTCGTTAGACGCGGCGACGTTTCGGCGGGCGGCAGCCGTTATGCGGGACGGCAGTGGTGTCGTGAATGGTGGTGACCGTGAAGCCCACAGCTTGCAGGGCGCGCAGCGCGGACTCGCGGCCCGAACCCGGACCGTGAACGAGCACTTCGATGGTCTTCATGCCGTGTTCCATCGCCTTCTTGCCGGCGTCTTCGGCGGCGACCTGGGCGGCATAAGGCGTCGACTTGCGCGAGCCCTTGAAGCCCATCGTGCCGGCGGACGACCACGAGATCGTGTTGCCCTGCGCGTCGGTGATGGTGATGATGGTATTGTTGAAGGACGCATTCACGTGGGCGACGCCCGACGCGATGTTCTTGCGTTCCCGCTTCTTGACCCGGCCTTTGTCGCCAGCTGCTTCGCGCGCCATTGTCTATCCTACTTCTTCTTGCCGGCGATGGCCTTTGCGGGGCCTTTGCGCGTGCGTGCGTTGGTGTGGGTGCGCTGGCCGCGGACCGGCAGGCCCTTACGGTGACGCAGGCCGCGGTAGCAACCAAGGTCCATCAGGCGCTTGATGTTCATCGCGACTTCGCGGCGAAGGTCGCCTTCGACGACGTAGTCCGCGTCGATCGTTTCGCGGATCTTGAGAACTTCACCGTCGGTCAGCTGGTTCACGCGGCGCGACGGCTCGATGCCGAGTTTCGCGGTGATTTCCTTGGCCTTGGTGTTTCCAATGCCGTGAATATAGGTCAGCGCGATCTCGACGCGCTTCGCGGTCGGAAGGTTTACGCCTGCAATACGGGCCAATTGCCTCTCCTGAACGTCCGCCGATACACCCGAACGGGATGACCGGCTCGAAAATCTCTATCGAAATGCCAGCGCAACGCGAACGTTCGCCCAACGCCATTCCGGCGCGGCGAACCTTCGGCCCGTCACGAAGGCCGCTATCTAGTTGGCCGAACTGGCCCCGTCAACCGCTTATTTCCCTTTTGTCCTCAGGCTTCCGCGCCCGTGCGAGGCACAAGTTTACCCTCAGTTTCATATCGTTTTTTTGGCGTTTACATTGTCCAGGATCGCAGCAATCGCGGCTGAGACCGTGTCCACACTGGCCATGCCGTCAATCTCGGTGATCTTGCCCTGCTCCTTGTAGACCTCAACAAGCGGGGCAGTCTGGGCATTGTAAGCTACAAGCCGCTTCTTGAAGGCTTCCGGATTGTCGTCTGCCCGGCCTTCAGCTTCGAATCGCTTGGTTACCCGGTCGATCAGGGCGGTCTCGTCAACCTTCAGGCGGATGACGGCGTCGACCTTCTGGCCCCGCCCCGCAAGCGAATCGTCGAGGGCCTTGGCCTGGGGGGTGGTGCGCGGGAAGCCATCAAAGATGAACCCCGCTGCCTTGGGGTTCTGCTCCAGCTGTTCCTCGATCAGGGCGATGACGATCTCGTCGGACACGAGCGAGCCCGAATCCATGATCGCCGCTACACGCTTGCCCAGCTCGGACCCGGAGGAGCGGGCCGCGCGCAGCATGTCGCCGGTCGAGAGCTGGATGAAGCCACGTTCGGCCACCAGCTTCTTGGCCTGCGTACCCTTGCCGGCCGCCGGAGGCCCGAACAGGATCAGGTTCACTTCTTCTTACCCCCGACCCGCGCCTTCTTGATCATGTCCTGATACTGGTGGCCGATCAGGTGCGACTGGATCTGCGTTACCGTGTCCATGGTAACCGAGACGACAATCAGCAGCGACGTGCCCCCGATATAGAACCTCCCCGCAAACTCGTTCCTGAGCAGTTCCGGCATCACGCAGACCGCAGCGATGTAGAGCGAGCCGATGACGGTGAGACGGGTCAGAACGTAGTCCAGGTGTTCCGCCGTTTTCTTGCCGGGGCGATAGCCGGGGATGAACCCGCCATACTTGCGAAGGTTCTCCGCAGTCTCTTCCGGGTTGAAGACGATCGAGGTGTAGAAAAAGCAGAAGAAGATGATCAGCGCGGCGTAGACCACGATGTGCAGCGGCTGACCTGGCCCGAGATAGGCCTGGATGAAGAACAGCACATCGCCCCACCAACCGCTTGAAGCTGCGGCGATCTGATCCGCATTGCCGCCTGCAGCCGCAGCAGCCGCTGCAGGATTGCTGAAGCCGGCGAGTGTATTGGGCAGCATGAGCAGCGAAGAGGCGAAGATCGGCGGGATAACGCCAGCCGAGTTCACCTTCAGCGGCAGGAACGACGATTCTCCGCCGACCATGCGGTTGCCCTGCTGGCGCTTGGGATACTGGATCAGAAGACGACGTTGCGAGCGCTCGATGAAGACGATGAAAAGAACCAGCGCTGCCGCCAGTGCGGCGATCGCAAGGATGACAACAAAATCGACCTGACCTGCATAAAGCTGCATCCAAGTCTGCACGATGTAGTTAGGGAATTCCGCGACAATACCCGCGAAGATGATCAGCGAGATGCCGTTGCCGACGCCACGGGCTGTGATCTGCTCGCCCATCCACATCAAAAAGATCGTGCCGCCGACGAGGGTCACAACCGTCGACACCTGGAAGTAGACACCTGGCTCGTAGGCCATCGCATCGTTGTTGAGGGCCACGGACACGCCATAAGCCTGGGCGATGGCCAGAACGACCGTGAGATAGCGGGTGTACTGGTTCAGCTGCTTGCGGCCGCCCTCGCCTTCCTTCTTCAGACGTTCAAGCGAGGGAATGGCGGTCGACAGGATCTGGACGATGATCGACGCCGAAATATAAGGCATCACGTTAAGGGCGAAGATCGCCATGCGCTCGACAGCGCCGCCCGAGAATGTGTTCCACATTCCCAGGATGCCTTCCTTCATACCGGCAAAGGCGCGAGCGTATTCTACCGCATCGATGCCGGGAATCGGGATCTGGGCGCCAAGGCGATAGACGATCAGCGCGATCAGGGTGAACCAGATGCGCGCCTGCAGTTCCTTCGCCTTGCTGAAGGTCGAGAAGGAGATATTGCGAGCTAACTGCTCGGCCGCGGAAACCATTAAGCCCGCCTCCCAGATCGCGTGTCCGTCACGCTGCCGGTATGGCAGAGCTCAGCCACGCGCGCGACCGTCCTGTAAAACAGGACAGGCCTACTCGGCAGCCTCAGCGGCAACCGGCTTCGTCACTGTAACCTTGCCGCCGGCTTTTTCCACCGCTTCGATGGCAGCCTTGGAAGCACCGTGAACGACCAGCTCAACTTTGGACGTGATCTCACCCTTTGCAAGGAGGCGAACACCGTCCTTCTTGCGGCGCAGCAGGCCGGACTCGATCATCGCAGCGGCGTCGATCGGCTTTTTCGCGTCCAGCTTACCAGCCGCCACAAATTCCTCGATCTTACCGAGGTTGACCTCGGCATAGGATTTCGCGCCGTGGGGCGTGAAGCCGCGCTTCGGCAGACGCATGTAGATCGGCATCTGGCCGCCTTCGAAGCCGTTGATGGCGACGCCGCGGCGCGCCTTCTGGCCCTTGACGCCGCGACCTGCGGTCTTGCCTTTGCCGGAGCCGACGCCAAGGCCAACGCGCATCCGCTTCTTGCGGGCGCCTTCCTTGTCGGAGATCTGGTTCAGTTTCATCTTGCTCTCCAGGCCAGCGCACCCTCGCGGGCAGCCAGCAAATCCTTAGTCAGTCACGACTTGCACAAGGTGCGCGACCTTGGCGATCATGCCGCGAACCGAGGGAGTATCTTCAAGTTCACGCTCGCGCGAGATCTTGTTGAGGCCCAGGCCGACAAGCGTCGCACGCTGCGAAGCTTCGCGGCGCTGCGGGCTTTTGACCTGCTTCACGCGGAGGGTTTTCTTGGCAGCCATATCGACCGTCTCCTGACCTTACGCCACTTCGGCGTTGCCCGAGCCGTCGGTACGGCGGGCAATGATGTCCTGCACCTTCAGGCCGCGCTTGGACGCGATCTGGCGGGGCGAAGCCTGGCGCTTGAGCGCGTCGACTGTCGCACGGACCATGTTGTACGGGTTCGACGAACCGGTCGACTTGGCGACGACATCGCGGATGCCGAGCACGTCGAACACAGCGCGCATCGGACCACCGGCGATCACGCCCGTACCGGCCGGAGCCGAACGCATGATAACCTTGCCAGCGCCCCAACGACCATGGGTATCGTGGTGCAGCGTGCGGCCTTCGCGAAGCGGTACGCGGACCATTGATTTCTTGGCTTCCTCGGTCGCCTTGCGGATCGCCTCGGGAACCTCACGGGCCTTGCCGTGGCCAAAGCCGATGCGGCCCTTCTGGTCGCCGACCACCACGAGGGCAGCGAACGCAAAATTCTTACCGCCCTTCACAACCTTCGCAACGCGGTTGATCGCGACCAGCTTGTCGACGATCTCCGACTGCTCACGGTCTTCATTGCGGTCACGACGGCCGCGGCCACGATCGCCGCCGCCACCACCACGTTCGCTACGTTCGCCTTCACGCGCCATTAGCGGCTCCCTAGAATTTCAGACCGCCCTCACGGGCGGCATCGGCCAGCGCTTTCACGCGACCATGAAAGATGAAACCGCCGCGGTCGAACACGACATCGGTGACGCCAGCCTTGACGGCGCGCTCAGCGATGAGCTTGCCGACGGTGGCAGCATCCTCGGACTTGGTGCCGCCCTTGAATTCCTTCTCCATGGAGCAGGCGGAGGCGACCGTGACGCCCTTGGCGTCGTCGATGAGTTGCACCGAGATGTGCTTGGAAGAGCGGTTGACCGAGAGACGCGGCTTGCCTTCGGCAACCTTGCGGAGCTTGGTGCGGACGCGCTGAGCGCGGCGATCGAACTGTCTGTGCTGAAGCGAGGCCATGGCTTACTTCTTCTTGCCTTCTTTGCGGCGGACGTACTCGCCAACCTTGCGGACACCCTTGCCCTTGTACGGTTCGGGCGGGCGGAACGAGCGCAGCTCGGCGGCTACCTGGCCGACGGCCTGCTTGTCAGCGCCTGTGATCTTGATCTCGGTCGGTTTCGCCGAAGCGAACGTGATACCGGCCGGGGCCTTGTACACGACGGGGTGCGAGTAGCCGAGCGACAGTTCGAGATCCTTACCCTTCATCGCAGCGCGATAACCGACGCCGACCAATTCGAGGTTCTTCTCAAAGCCAGTGGTGACGCCGACAACCATGTTCTGGATGTTGGCGCGGGTCGTGCCCCACATGGCTTTCGACTTACGCTCGTCCGCATTGCGCGGCGTGATCGTGACCTCGCCGTTTTCAACTTTCACGGACACTTCGTCCGTCAGGATGAGCTTCAACTCGCCCTTCGGACCTTTGACCGTGACCTGGCCGCCGGCGACTTTGATGTCGACGCCCTTGACCGCTTCAATCGACTTTTTTCCAACGCGCGACATGATCAGCTCACCCGGCAGAGGATTTCGCCGCCAACGTTCTGGGTGCGCGCCTCAGCGTCCGACATCACGCCCTTCGGCGTGGAGAGGACCGAGATGCCCAGGCCGTTACGAACGAGCGGCAGGTCCCGAACAGCCGAGTAAACCCGGCGGCCCGGCTTGGAGATGCGACGAATCTCGGAGATGACCGGAGCGCCGTCATAGTACTTCAGCTCGATGTCGAGCTCTTTGTAGCCGTCCTTTACCACTTCCGTGAAACCACGGATGTAGCCCTCGCGCTGCAGCACTTCAAGAACGTGCCAGCGGAGTTTGGACGACGGGGACTGGACCGTGGACCGGCCGCGACGCTGGGCGTTGCGGATGCGGGTCAACAGGTCGCCAAGGGGATCGTTCATGTGCATTGGATCTGACCTCCCCTACCAGCTCGACTTGACGAGGCCCGGGATCATTCCCGAGGCGCCGTATTCGCGAAGGGCGATGCGGGACATCTTGAGCTTCCGATAGAAGGCGCGCGGACGACCTGAGATTTCGCAACGGTTGCGAATCCGGACGGCAGCAGAGTTGCGCGGCAGCTTGGCGAGCTTCATGCGCGCTTCGAAGCGGTCTTCTAGCGGCAGGCTCTCATTGAGAGCCGTAGCTTTCAGATCGGCACGCTTCTTGGCGAACTGCTCAACCATGCGGCGACGCCGGTTGTTCTTTTCGATAGAGCTTTTCTTGGCCATCGTTTCTCTCCAGCGCGCTATGTACGGAAGGGAAAGCCGAACTCCGTGAGGAGTGCTTTCGCTTCGTCGTTGGTGCGCGCCGTGGTGCACACAATGATGTCCATGCCCCAGACCGTATCGATGTCCTCGTAGTTGATCTCCGGGAACACGATGTGTTCCTTGAGACCCATGGCGAAGTTCCCACGACCGTCGAACGACTTGGCATTGAGACCACGGAAGTCCTTCACGCGCGGAAGTGCGATTGTCGTCAGGCGGTCGATGAATTCGTACATGCGCTCGCGGCGGAGTGTGACCTTCGCGCCGATCGTCATGCCTTCGCGCAGCTTGAAGGCCGCGATCGATTTACGCGACTTCGTTACCTGCGGCTTCTGACCGGTGATCGCTGCGAGATCGGCCACGGCCGATCGGATCTTCTTGGAGTCGGCGACAGCTTCGCCCACGCCCATGTTGACCACAACCTTGTCGAGGGCCGGCACCTGCGAGCCGTTCGAGTAGCTGAACTGTTCGGTCAGCTTGGCTCGAATCGACTCGTCGTAGAGCGACTTGAGGCGCGGTGTGTATTTGGCATCAGCCATCTATCGTCTCCCCGGAACGCTTGGCGAAACGAACCTTGCGGGCCTTGTCGCCAGTTCCTTCGGTTTTGAAACCCACGCGAGTGGGCTTGCCCGACGTCGGGTCGACGTGGGCGACGTTTGAAACATGGATCGGCGCTTCATTGCGCTTGATCCCGCCCTGCGGATCCGCCTGGCTCGGCTTGGTGTGGCGCGCCTTGATGTTCACGCCAGCCACGAGCACGCGGTTTTCCTCAGGGAAAGACTTCAGGACTTCGCCCTTGCGGCCTTTGTCCTTGCCGGTGATCACGATGACCGTGTCGCCCTTTTTGATGCGCGCAGCCATTACAGGACCTCCGGCGCCAGCGAGATGATCTTCATGTGGTTCTTGGCGCGGAGTTCGCGCGGAACCGGTCCAAAGATACGCGTGCCGATCGGCTCGTTCTGGTTGTTAACCAGGACAGCGGCGTTCGAGTCGAAGCGGATCACCGATCCGTCGCGACGCTGAAGGTCTTTCGAGATGCGAACGACAACAGCGCGTTTCACTTCGCCCTTCTTCACGCGGCCCTTCGGCGCGGCTTCCTTGATGGAGACGACGATAACGTCGCCCACCGAGGCATACCGCCGCTTGGAGCCACCCAGCACCTTGATGCACTGAACACGACGCGCGCCGGAATTGTCGGCAACGTCGAGATTTGTTTGCATCTGGATCATACGGCATCCCCTTTGAAGGATACGATTTCCCAGCGCTTCAGCTTGGAGCGCGGTGCGCACTCCTGAATCTCGACCATCTGGCCGAGCTGGGCTTTGTTCGCCTCGTCGTGAGCGTGATAGCGCTTCGACTTACGAACGGTTTTCTTGAACAGCGGATGGAGGAAGGTCCGCTCGACTTTCACGACAGCGGTCTTGTCCATCTTGTTGGAGACAACCGTGCCTTCCATGACTCGTCTGGGCATCGTGCTCTCCTTACGCCGACTGCTTGGACTTCTCGGACAGCACCGCTTCAATGCGGGCTATCGAGCGGCGGATGTCGCCGATGCGAGATGTCTTTTCCAGCTGGCCGGTGGCGCGCTGGAAACGCAGGTTGAATTGTTCCTTACGCAGGCTGGCGATCTGTTCGCGCAGCTGGTCCGCAGTGGACTTGCGGTAGGTCTCGAGGTCCTTGCGGGTTTCGTACAGCTTGGTCATGGCCTACTCTCCGATCCGCGTGACGATCTTGGTTTTGACCGAGAGCTTTGCGGCGCCGAGCGTGAGGGCCTGGCGGGCAACCGCGTCAGGAACGCCGTCAATCTCGAACAGGATGCGGCCAGGCTTGACGCGGACGACCCAGAATTCAGGAGCGCCTTTACCCTTGCCCATGCGGACTTCAATTGGCTTCTTCGACACCGGCACATCAGGGAACACCCGGCACCACACCTTGCCGAGACGCTTCATCTCGCGTGTGAGGGCACGACGAGCCGCCTCGAGCTCACGGGCGTTGACGCGGTTCGGTTCCAGGGCCTTGAGGCCATGGCTGCCATTGCTCAGCGTGAAGCCGGACTTGGCGATCCCGTGAATACGGCCCTTAAAGGCCTTCCGGTATTTTGTGCGCTTGGGCTGCAGCATGTTTCTATCTCACCTAACCGCGCTGGTCTTGACGGTCGCGGTCGCGACGCGGGCGCGAGTCGCCCGCCGCTTCCTGCTTGCGATCCACCGCCATCGGATCGTGCTCCATGATCTCACCTTTGAAGATCCAGCACTTGATGCCGATGATGCCGTAGGTCGTTTTCGCTTCCGCCGTGCCATAGTCGATGTCAGCGCGCAGCGTGTGCAGCGGAACGCGGCCTTCACGATACCACTCCGTGCGGGCGATCTCCGCGCCGCCGAGGCGGCCGGCAACCGTCAAACGAATGCCCTGGGCGCCCATACGCATCGTCGTCTGCATCGCGCGCTTCATGGCGCGACGGAACGAGACACGACGCTCAAGCTGGCGAGCAACGTCTTCAGCGACCAGGTTCGAGTCGGTTTCCGGCTTGCGGATCTCAACCAGGTTCAGGAACACTTCGTCCTTGCAAAGCTTGCCGATCGCCTTGCGCAGCGTCTCGATGTCCGCGCCCTTCTTACCGATCACCATGCCCGGGCGGGCGGTGTGAACGGTGATGCGGCACTTCTTGTGCGGGCGCTCGATGATGACCTTGGAAACGCCGGCCTGTTTCAGCTTCTCCTTGATGTACTTGCGGATCTTGATGTCTTCGTGGAGGAGCCGGCCGAAATCGGACGTTTCCGCATACCAGCGGCTGTCAGCCGTACGGTTGACGCCGAGACGAAAGCCCGTCGGGTTGATCTTCTGACCCATTATGCGGCCTCAGATGTTTGCGCGACCGCGGACATGTCGCGGAGAACGATGGTGAGCTGGGAGAACTGCTTCTCGACACGAACGCCACGACCGCGTGCGCGGGCGTGCATACGCTTCATGACGAGGTTCTTGCCAACGTGAGCCTCGGCGACGATCAAGCTGTCAATATCAAGGCCATGGTTATTGTCGGCGTTGGCGACAGCGGACTTCAGTAGCTTGAGTACATCCCCAGCTGCGCGCTTACGCGAGAACTCGAGTTCGGCCATAGCGCGATCAACCTTGAGGCCGCGAATCTGCTGGGCCAACAGGTTAAGCTTCTGACCCGAGATGCGGTACATCTTCAGGACAGCACGGGACTCGTTGGAAGCCTGCTTCGGGGGGGCTTTTGCCTTGCTCATGATTATTTACCTGCCGGCTTCCTGGCGACTTTCTTGTCGCCGCCATGGCCATGGAAGGAGCGCGTCGGAGAGAACTCGCCGAGCTTGTGACCGACCATCTCTTCCGAGATGTTGACCGGGACGAAGGTCTTGCCATTGTGGACCTGAAAGGTCAGCCCGATGAAATCCGGAAGGATTGTCGAGCGGCGCGACCAGGTCTTGATCGGGGTGGAGCGGGCAGCTTTCTTCGAGACTTCTGCTTTCTTAAGCAGATAGCCGTCGACGAAGGGGCCTTTCCAAACGGAACGGGACATCTTGCTTCTCTCCGTTACGCTTTGTGACGACGACGAACGATCAGGCGATCGGTCGACTTGTTTTTGCGGGTCTTCGGACCACGAGTCTTCTTGCCCCAAGGCGTAACCGGATGACGTCCACCTGAGGTCTTGCCTTCACCACCACCGTGAGGGTGGTCGACTGGGTTCATGGCGACCCCGCGAACGTGGGGACGCCAGCCCTTGTGAACATTGCGGCCAGCCTTGCCGAGCACTTCGTTCATGTTGTCTGGATTCGAGACCGCGCCGATCGAAGCCATGCAGAGCTCGGGAATCAGGCGAACTTCGCCCGACGAGAGCTTCACCTGCGCATAGCCCGCGCCACGACCCACGAGCTGGGCGTACGAACCAGCCGACCGAGCGATCTGCGCGCCCTTGAGCGGCTTCATCTCGATGTTGTGTATGATCGTGCCGACCGGGATCGACTTCAACAACATCGCGTTGCCTGGTTTCACGTCGACGCTCTCGCCAGCGACCACCGTATCACCAGCGTCAACACGCTGCGGCGCTATGATGTAGGCCAATTCGCCATCAGCGTACTTGATCAGAGCGATGAACGCCGTGCGGTTCGGATCGTATTCCAGGCGCTCGATCGTCGCGGGCATGTCCCACTTGCGGCGCTTGAAGTCGATGATGCGGTAGCTCTTCTTAGCGCCGCCCCCGCGCCAGCGCGAGGTCCGCCGGCCGAGGTTGTTGCGACCACCGGATGAGCTCTTGCCCTCAGTCAGCGCCTTAATCGGGCCGCCCTTGTGCAGGCCCGAACGGTCGACCAGCACGAGTTGGCGGCGGCCGGGTGAAGTGGGGTTGAATGTCTTGAGTGCCATGACGCCTTATCCTCAGAGACCGGTCGTCACGTCGATGGACTGTCCGTCCTTCAACGTCACGATCGCTTTCTTGACATCCAGGCGCTTGCCGGGGGTGCCGCGGAAGAACTTGGTCTTGCCCTTGACGAGGATCGTGTTCACGCCGGTAACGTTGACGTTGAACAGAGCTTCAACCGCTTCCTTGATCTGCGGCTTGGTCGCGTCGAGGGGAACGCGGAACACGACCTTGTTCTGCTCGGAGAGCATGGTCGTCTTCTCGGTGATGATCGGCGCCGTCAGGCGCGTGTAGTGAAGAGCTTTAGGAGCGGCCATTGTCTTACGCCTTCTCAGCCGGGGCGAGACGGGCAGTCACGCCTTCGACCGCTTCGCGCGAGAGCACGAGGGTCTTGCGGCGCAGGACGTCGTAGACGTTCAGGCCAGCGAGCGGGAGCACGTCGATATTGGGGATGTTGCGAGCGGCTTTGGCGAAGGTCTCGTCAAGTTCGGCGCCTCCGATGAAGAGAGCGTTCGAGATGCCAAGCGCTTTGAGCTGGGCCACCAGGTCTTTCGTTTTGCCGCCGACGAGGCCGTCCACCACGATAAGGGACTCGTCCTTCACCTTGGAAGAGAGGGCATGCTTCAGCGCCATCGCGCGAACCTTTTTCGGAAGGCCGTGCGCGTGGCTGTGCGGATGCGGACCATGGGCCACGCCGCCGCCGACGAAGATCGGAGCGTTGCGCGAACCGTGGCGGGCGCCGCCCGTGCCCTTCTGGCGATAAAGCTTCTTGGTGGTGACCGAAACGTCGTCGCGGTTTTGCGTCGAGTGCGTACCGGCCTGGCGCTTGGACAGCTGATAGCGAACCATTCGCTGCAGGATGTCCGAGCGGATCTCTTCGATGCCAAACACGCCTGCGTCGAGTTCGATCTCGCCGGCCTTGCTCGCGTCAAGTTTTACGACTGGGAGTTTCATGAGTCTCAGCCTTCTTTCTTAACGAGGCCGGCAGGCGACGGAGCGCCCTTGTTGTTTTTGGCCTTCACGGCATCGCGGACTTCAACCCAGCCATTGTCAGCGCCGGGGACAGCGCCCTTGACGAGGATGAGGCCGCGGGAAGCGTCCGTGCGGACAATTTCGAGGTTCTGCGTGGTGACACGCTCGACACCAAGGTGACCGGCCATCTTCTTGCCTTTGAACGTACGGCCCGGATCCTGGCGCTGGCCGGTCGAACCGTGCGAACGGTGCGAGACCGACACGCCGTGCGAGGCCTCAAGACCGCCGAAGTTCCAGCGCTTCATGGCGCCGGCGAAACCTTTGCCCTTGGTGAGGCCCGAGATGTCGACCTTCTGGCCAGAAACAAAATGGTCGGCGCTGATTACTGCGCCGACCTCAAGCAGCATGTCATCAGACACGCGGAATTCACGGATCACGGCCTTCGGCTCAACCGAGGCTTTCGCGAACACGCCGCGGACAGCCTTCGAAATATTCTTGGCCTTGCGAGCACCAGCAGCGAGCACGACAGCGGTGTAGCCGTCATTCGCCTGACGCGTGCCAACCTGTTCACCTTTTTTGGTGACGGCGACTTCGCGGACTTCGTTCTTCTTGACGCCGATGACCTGGCAGCCTTCGAGCGAAAGCACGGTCACAGGCACGTGTGCGCCGTCAGCGGCGAACACGCGGGTCATTCCGATTTTCTTGGCGAGGACTCCGGTGCGCATTAGCCGTTCCCAAGCTTGATTTCGACGGCGACGCCGGCCGACAGGTCGAGCTTCATGAGCGCGTCAACGGTCTGCGGGGTTGGATCAACGATATCGAGAACGCGCTTGTGCGTACGGATCTCGAACTGTTCGCGGGACTTCTTGTCGATGTGGGGCGAGCGGTTGACGGTGAACTTCTCGATACGGGTCGGCAGCGGAACCGGGCCACGCACCTGGGCGCCCGTACGCTTGGCAGTCGACACGATCTCGCGCGCCGACATGTCGAGCGCCCGATGATCGAAGGCCTTCAGCCGAATTCGAATGTTCTGTTGTACCATCGGGACCACCGAAACAGCGCGAGACGGGCCAAACGGAATTGAATCCCCGGGCGGACCGTCACACTCGTTGAATTTTCACTTTTGTTTCCGTGACTTGCGTTTGCCCAAGCAATAATGAGCACGGCCAAGCCGGTCGGAAGCGAGCCGGGGTATTAGTCCCGACCCATTGCCCCGTCAAGCACTCGTTTGAGGCGACTTGCCGCGGCGATGCAGTTTATGGAGAAACGGCTGAAACAACGCGATTTTCTAATCAGTACAGCCCTGCGGGATACCCGACCAGCAACTCGGTCCGCGCGATGATCTCTGCGCGCCGGGACCCCATTTTCAGCGTTTCCGGGTCGGCCGCATGAGAATCGAATGCGGCCAGGTCCGGAAAGCTCACCACATGCACTTCGGACGGCGGATCCCCTCCCCCTCCCGGTTCAACCCGAACGGCGGATTCGATCCGCCCGGCATGTCGCGCCATCAGCCGGGCGGCGTCGCGCTCATAGGCCCCGAACGCCGCTTCCATGTCCGAGTGGATCCAGAGACTCACGATTCTGATGTACCGGCCCTCGGCCATGATTGCCCTCCCCTAAGCCCGGAACAACTCGCTATGCTTCTTGAGCACCTGCGCCTCGCTGTCCTGGACGATCAGATAGGCCGGGTTCTCAGGCTCGCCATTGCGGACGATGCTGGTGCCTTTGATGACCCGCTCGACCCGCCCGGTGAAAACCTCGTGTACCGCGCCTTCGGCCCAGTGCGCGCCCCACTTCCATTTGACCCTCTCGCCGGGCGCATAAGGGTCGAGTGAGCGGTTCATCCTGTCCTCGCAGCCTGACCATCAAAGCGTACAACTGCGGAAGACTTAATGGCCCAAAGCGAAAGGGCGCCGGTTTCCCGACGCCCTCTCTCGTATTCAGTCAAATATTTCGAGAACTACTCGATGATTTTCGCAACGACGCCCGAACCAACCGTACGGCCGCCTTCGCGAATGGCGAAGCGCTGTTTCTCTTCGAGCGCGATCGGCGCGATCAGCGAGACGACGAGTTTGATGTTGTCGCCAGGCATGACCATCTCGGTGCCGGCCGGCAGTTCCACGATGCCCGTCACGTCGGTCGTGCGGAAGTAGAATTGCGGGCGGTAGTTGGCGAAGAACGGTGTGTGACGGCCACCTTCATCCTTGTTGAGGACGTAAACCTCGGCTTCGAACTTCTTGTGCGGCTTGACCGAGTTGGGCTTGCACAGCACTTGGCCGCGCTCAACCTGCTCGCGATCGATACCGCGAACGAGGATGCCGACGTTGTCGCCAGCCTGACCCTGATCGAGCAGCTTGCGGAACATTTCAACGCCCGTGCAGATGGTTTTCTGCGTGTCGCGGATGCCGACGATTTCGACTTCGTCGCCAACTTTCACGATACCACGGTCGATCTTGCCGGTGACGACGGTGCCGCGACCAGAGATCGAGAACACGTCTTCAATAGCCATCAGGAACGGCATGTCGAGCGGACGCTCAGGCGTCGGGATATAGGCGTCGACGGCGGCCATCAGCTTGAGGATGGCTTGTTCGCCGATTTCCGGGTCGCGGTTTTCGACGGCAGCCAGGGCCGAGCCCGGGATGATCGGGATGTCGTCGCCAGGGAAGTCGTAGGACGACAGGAGTTCGCGAACTTCGAGTTCGACGAGCTCGAGCAGTTCCTTGTCGTCGACCATGTCGACCTTGTTCAGGAAGATCACGAGAGCAGGAACGCCGACCTGACGGGCGAGCAGGATGTGCTCGCGGGTCTGCGGCATCGGGCCGTCAGCTGCAGACACGACGAGAATGCCGCCGTCCATCTGTGCGGCGCCCGTGATCATATTTTTCACGTAGTCGGCGTGTCCCGGGCAATCGACGTGCGCGTAGTGACGGTTGGCCGTCTCGTACTCGACGTGAGCCGTGTTGATCGTGATGCCGCGAGCCTTCTCTTCCGGCGCCGCATCGATGTCGGCGTACTGCTTGGCAGTGGCGCCGCCAGATTTGGCGAGAATGATCGTGATCGCAGCCGTCAGCGTCGTCTTGCCGTGGTCAACGTGGCCAATCGTGCCAACGTTCACGTGTGGCTTCGTACGCGCGAATTTTTCCTTACCCATAGTATCCTGCTCCGTAGTTTCGTTCAGCGGGGGTTGGCCGCCAGTTGGGCTTCATCAGCCGCTGAGTTTTTCAATAACTTCTTTCGCGACGGCGCTTGGCACCGCTTCGTAATGGTCGAACTGCATCGTGTAGTTCGCCCGGCCCTGCGTCGCGGAGCGCAGGTTGTTAACGTATCCGAACATGTTGGCAAGCGGGACCATCGCATTGATGACGGTCGCGTTGCCGCGCATTTCCTGGCCAAGGATCATGCCTCGGCGTGAGTTCAGATCGCCGATCACCGTGCCGACATAATCTTCCGGCGACACGACTTCGACCTTCATCACTGGCTCGAGCAGTTTCATCTGCACTTTTTCCGAGGCTTCCCTGAAAGCGGCGCGCGACGCGATCTCGAAGGCCAGAACGCTGGAGTCGACGTCGTGATAGGCGCCGTCGATCAAGGTCACCTTGAAGTCGATGACCGGGAAGCCGACCAGCGGACCCGAGTTCATGACCGATTTGATGCCCTTCTCGACGCCCGGGATGAATTCCTTAGGGATCGAGCCGCCAACGATGTCGTTCTCGAACACAAAGCCCGAACCCGGCGGAAGCGGTTCAAAAACCAGCTTCACCTTGGCGAACTGGCCCGTACCACCGGACTGCTTCTTGTGCGTGTAGTCGATCTCGGCGCGGCGGCCGAGCGTTTCACGGTACGCCACCTGCGGCGCGCCGATGTTCGCATCGACCTTGTAGGTGCGGCGCAGGATGTCGACTTTGATGTCGAGGTGAAGTTCGCCCATGCCTTTGAGGCGCGTCTGACCCGACTCGTGATCGGTCGAAACGCGGAAGGACGGATCTTCGGCAGCCAAGCGCTGCAGCGCGAGCGCCAGCTTTTCCTGGTCGGCTTTGGTTTTCGGCTCGATCGCGATCTCGATGACCGGCTCGGGAAATTCCATCTTCTCGAGGATGACCGGCTTGGCGGGGTCGCACAGCGTATCGCCAGTGGTCGATTCCTTGAGGGCCGCCACAGCGACGATGTCGCCGGCGAAAGCTTCCTTGATGTCTTTCCTGTCGTTCGCATGCATCTCGAGCATGCGACCGATGCGCTCTTTCTTGTCCTTCGTGGAATTGAGCAGCGTCGTGCCGGAGTTCAGCGTGCCCGAGTAGATCCGGCAGAACGTGATCGAACCGACAAACGGGTCGTCCATGATCTTGAAGGCGAGCATCGACAGCGGAGCATCGTCTGTTTGCGGGCGCTCGATTTCCGAATCGTCCTTCGGGTCGATTCCCTTGACGGCCGGCACGTCGAGCGGCGACGGCAGGTAGTCGACGACGGCGTCGAGCAGAGGCTGGACGCCCTTGTTCTTGAAAGCGGAGCCGCACAGCACAGGATAGAAGGCGCCTGTCAGCACGGCCTTGCGGAGAAGGCGCTTGATCGTGGGGACGTCCGGCTCCTTGCCTTCAAAGAAGGCGGCCATGACGTCGTCATCGAGTTCGGCAACTGCTTCGATCAGGATCGCGCGGTATTCGGCAGCCTGGTCGGCCATGTCTTCGGGGATCGGGACGATGTCGTATTTCGCGCCGAGGTCTTCGCCCTGCCATACGATGCCGCGCATCTCGACGAGGTCGACCACGCCTTTGAAGGTGTGCTCGATGCCGATCGGGAGCTGCAGCGGGACCGGCTTGATGCCAAGACGCTTCACCAGATCGTCGACGCAGTTGAAGAAGTCTGCGCCGATCTTGTCCATCTTGTTCGCGAAGACGATCCGCGGAACGTTATATTTGTCGGCTTGGCGCCAGACGGTTTCCGTCTGCGGCTCAACGCCCTGGTTGCCGTCAAGCACCGCGACGGCGCCGTCGAGGACGCGCAGCGAACGCTCGACTTCGATCGTGAAGTCGACGTGTCCTGGCGTGTCGATGATGTTCAGGCGCTTGTCTTGCCAGAAGCAGGTCGTCGCGGCGGACGTGATCGTGATGCCGCGCTCTTGTTCCTGCTCCATCCAGTCCATCGTGGCCGCGCCATCGTGGACTTCGCCGATCTTGTGCGACTTGCCGGTGTAATAGAGAATCCGCTCGGTGACGGTCGTCTTGCCGGCATCGATGTGCGCCATGATCCCGAAGTTTCGGTAATCAGACAGTTGGTGAGTACGAGGCATGGGGAGCCCTCTGAATTCGTTATGCGGTGAACCGCAGGACTACCAGCGATAGTGCGAGAAGGCGCGGTTGGCTTCCGCCATCCGGTGCGTGTCTTCGCGCTTCTTGACCGCAGTGCCACGACCGTGGGCGGCGTCCAGCATCTCGGCAGCGAGACGCTCTTCCATCGTGTTCTCCGAACGGGCGCGCGCAGCGATGATCAGCCAGCGAATCGCCAGAGCCTGACGGCGCTCGGGGCGGACTTCGACCGGAACCTGATACGTGGCGCCACCGACGCGGCGCGAGCGCACCTCAACCGAAGGAGCAACGTTACCGAGAGCTTCGTGGAAAAGTTCCGGCGCCGGACGCTTGGACTTGGTCGCAACGGTTTCAAGCGCGCCGTAAACGATCTGTTCGGCGGCCGATTTTTTGCCCTGGTACATGACCTGGTTCATGAACCGGGTGATGACCTGATCGCCGTACTGGGCGTCGGGAAGGACTTGGCGTTTTTCTGCGCGGTGACGACGGGACATGTCTCTTACCTATTACTTCGGACGCTTGACGCCGTAGTGCGAACGACGCTGCTTGCGGTCCTTGACGCCCTGGGTGTCCAGCACGCCGCGGAGGATGTGATAACGCACGCCCGGCAAGTCTTTCACGCGGCCGCCGCGGATCAGGACCACCGAGTGTTCCTGAAGGTTGTGACCTTCGCCGGGGATGTAGCAAACCGCTTCATGTTGCGTGGTGAGACGCACCTTGGCGACCTTACGAAGCGCCGAGTTCGGCTTCTTCGGAGTTGTCGTGTAGACGCGCGTGCAGACGCCGCGACGCTGCGGGCAACCTTTGAGGGCCGGAACCTTGTTGCGGGCCGGCTTGTCGTGCCGCGGCTTGCGGATCAACTGCTGAATCGTAGGCATCTACCCTCGCTCGTCACACCAGATCGCCGGGTCTTGCTGACCAAATCGGCGCGTCTTGCTGTAAAAACATTGGCCGCGACAAGCACTAGGCCTGCCCCGGCTGAAACTCTATCGGAGGCTTTCGCTCTCTTAAGACACGTTGCCTTAACCGCGTTTGGAACCGATTCCACGGCCGGTCGGGCAATGTGAAGCGGGGCTATACTGGCCTCCCCCAGCGGGGTCAAGTGCGGCAATTACCTGAATCTGCTCGCACACACAGGCTAGCGGGGAGCTGGGCTGCTCGCCTCCCCTGCGATGACCTCAAGGTCGCGATCGAAGGCCCGCACGGCCAGCTCGATCGTCGCTGTCGATCGGTGGAAGAAGTCGACCGGAATCATCGCGAAATCGTCGGTCGGCTTGTGGTAATCGGGGTGGTCTTCGACCCCGAAATAGACCCAGGGGCGGCGAATCTCCTGGAATGCAAAATGGTCAGACTGGTCGGTCCAGTCGTCATGGCCCTGTTCCGGGCGGTCATGCCCCAGCAGGAGTTTCACGGGAGCCCCCCTGGCAATGGCCTCCAGACGCGGCCTCAGGAACGGGAAATGATACTCACCTGAG
>JBBATZ010000030.1:0-47928 GCA_040398425.1 Hyphomonadaceae bacterium | reverse complement strand
AACCCCGGCCGAACTCATTTCGTATTAGCCGGCCGATCTACGTCGGAATCCGCAGGGTACGGCGATCCACGTGCGTGATATCGTGAAGTAGATTTTCGGCTTTGTGGTCCTGCAAGGCGAGATGATCGCCAACCCGGCGGACGCGGTCGCTCCTTCATCCATCGCAACGTTTCAGATCAGAGACAGGTCCCTCTCGCCAAGCGAGATCAGAATTGCCTTCAGGCTGATCGAGCGGGTCGCAACCATGCCAACAATCCGCCTCGGGATGAAACTCCTTCTGCTCACCATGATCCGCAAGAGCGAGTTATTGGAAGCGACGTGGAACGAATTTGATTTCGAAAATCGGGTTTGGTCCATTCCGAAGGAACGCATGAAGAAGTCCAAGCCGCATAACGTCTACCTGTCTGAACAGGCGATCGACATTCTGATCGCGCTGAAAACCTGCGCGGGCAATTCGCGGTATCTACTGCCTTCGCGTTACGAGGCTGCCGAGCCGATGTGCCGGGTTGTCTTCAACCGCGTCACCGCTGCTATCGCGAAGATCGCGAAAGACGATGATCTGCCCATCGCGCCGTTTACGGTACACGACCTGCGGCGGACCGCCTCCACCTTGCTCAACGAGGTCGGCTTCAACAGCGACTGGATCGAGAAATGCCTGGCGCATGAGCACGGGCGAACGGTCCGCGGTGTGTACAACAAGGCTGAGTACGAGCCGCAGCGTCGCCACATGATGCAGGAATGGGCCAACATGGTCGACGCCTGGATCAAAGGCGAGAAGTACATCGCCGTATTCATGCCGCCAGCCGTTGAGCTGGTTGCGCATGACCCACACGCCTAGGCGCGTACAGGACGTGACTTCCGCCGCCGCACATCCGGATGCGGCGGCGGAGCTAGGCCGGCAGCCGCCCGTCGTGAGGCGACCCAATGGTTGATTTCTCCCAGATCCCAGACTGGGCAACGCGGCGTCAGGTAGAAGCGCTTCGGGAACTCGCCACGCTGTTCCATCTCGTAGATCGTGGTGTCGGCTAGCGGCACGAGGTCACGAAGTTGTTGGCGACGAATAGCGGGTTTGGCTTCGACTATTTCAACGGGCAGATGGGCAAGCATAATCAATCTCCTGAATGCGGGTGCTGATTCCTCCATCGCCCAAGCAAAGCGGGAATCGCGCCGGAAATGGTCGGAAATGGCCGGAAAGCCAGCGCTCGCGCGGCACGCGAGACAGTGGTGGAACGGGCCGACGAGAGGATAGTCAGGGCGCTAGAGACGCTTTGGTGCACTCGGATATACGAAGCTGAAGAGCGACGAGCACGCCGCCAAGGTTGGCGAGGCATTGGCACGAACAGGCTGTATTCCGGACCTGGTGGTTACGCCTGTGCGTGCGGGCAGGTTTGAGTTGACTGGCTCGGGAGGAGTTGCGGTCGCGGCCGAGTAGAGATCGCGCCGTCGAAGCCACGAGGATCCGCCAGAGATTTGGCCCGCCCTTTCTTTGCGGGGGGGACCTGAGCAGCAAGACCGAAGGCCGCTGCCCTCACATGTGACGCGGTGGAGGCGGCGATCTCCAACTCAGTCCAAGGTGAAATCCTGCGAACCTGGCCGTATTCCTATGGCCGGATTACCCCCGTCTTTGGACAGTGGGACCAAACATTACCTACGGCCGGACTGGGGCCCAGTCCAGCCATCCGCGCAAGCAGAAATACGGTACGTGACCACTTCTCTCCGAAGGCAGAGGTCACAGGTTCGACTCCTGTCGAGTGCGCCAAGGATTTCAAGGGGTTATTGTTCGGAGCGCTAACCCCGACTTCCCAAAGGTAGCGCATAGGTAGCACGGCGGCGTCAATTTGCTGTCAGGTAGATGGCGCGATCTGCTACGTTCGCCACTGATCTTCCCACAAGAATAGAGCCACCAGTATTCGCGCGCCTTGACGGCTAACGTCGGCAGGCATCAACTACATTGATTGGTGAACGGTTGGGGGGGGAGCAATGAGTTTGCGATCATTGAAGGTATGCGCGATTGCCCTTCTCTTCGGAGCAAACATCGCGGGTAGCGCGCACGCTGGCTACGTTATGAACGACCCGCTCAACAAGACAGACCCCACGGGAACCTATACATGCGGCTCGTCCCTTAGCGAATCGCAGTGTCAAAGTTTCACCGCCGCTCAGGACAAAGCCATCGCGACGCATGAGAGCGCCAACAAGGCGATAGGCTCGCTACTTACAGAGCTGAAGGGAGGAAAGGAACTCTCGTCTTCAGCCGCAGCTACCGCAAACACCATCTCTACGGCGCTCGGGCACAACGCGGGCGAAAGCTCAAAGGCAGTTTCGCAACTACTGGCTGCTTCAGAAAAGATGCTCGGCACCTTGAAGGGCGATATTCCTGTCGAGTTCGCGCAGAATGACACAGCATATGCGAGAACATTTGCCGGTGAAAAGATGACCGTCGGCCCCAGCTTTTTTGCTTTTGGAAATGCTTCTGACAGGGCTCGCATAGTTTCCCACGAGTCACATCACGAGAGCATGGGAAGCCCGGGAGACGGGTGGGTTTACATTGGAGGGGCCGCCAATCGGGGGCTGCCGCCAGTTTGGTCCGGAAGTGCTGCGGGGGCACAACAACTTGGCCAGTACCTCGGCCCTCAACAGTTGATACCTCGATTCCCGGAGTCGGTCGTTTCTGCTCTGGGTTTTAAACGGCTGCCCTGAGCTAACAGGATGATGCGTTTGCTCCGAAAACGATTTGCTGTGGTCGTTGTTTTGGCAACGCTTTCCGTCGCCTGTGGTGTTTCTCAGCCCGCAACGTCTGGGTCTGATGCTGCAAGTGCCACGCAAGTTGAGCAAGAGCCTCTGTCGTCATCTTGTCTGCAACAGGGGGGCAGAATTTCGAATTGCCCGATGCATTCCCCCGTGTGTGTAAAGAACAATCCAGACGGAGGACGGCAATGCACCGACGACTCGCAATGCGTCGGAGAGTGTGGGGTGCGGATCATCCAAATATGCGAGCCGGGAGGCGAGTGCGAAGAATCACCTCATCCTGCAGCAGGGGCCGAAGCAGTAGGCTACTGTAGGCCTGACAACGATCCGTGTGATCGATGGATGCGCGTCAACGGCGGCATCGCGCAGACTGAGAATCCATCGTGATGGCTCCCGGGGTTCGCAAGCAAGGGCCTCGCAAGAGCGCCGGAGCATTGCTCAGCCTGCTCCTCTTTGCCTACACGAACCTAGCCGAAGCGCAGATTCATCCGTCCTCATCATCCGATCCGTCCACCGCTTTGGAGTTACTAGTAGGGCGGTCAGAGAGTCAGATCGACCTTATTGAAGCCAAGTTGGCGGTCGATAAGCTAATTCTCACCGACACCGACACAGCGGCCACTCGACAGACTTTAGACGCCATGTCGATCAAGGTCCGGGCGATGGCCGGTCCCAACGCATCTGCTGCTGACAAGGTGACGGCGATCCGGCGCTATATTTACCAGCCGGGACCGTGGAACGATGGGAAGGCGTTCGCCTACGATCTTGATGACCCCGATGGCCGGGATGTGACGCACAAGACGCTGGCATATTATCTCCAAACGAAACGCGGCAATTGCGTCACGATGCCGATCCTGTTTCTTGCACTGGCTGAAAAAGTTGGCGTAGAGGTGACGCTTACAACGGCTCCAAGGCACCTCCTCATCCAGTTCCATGACCCGGTCACTGGCAACACCGTCAATCTCGAAACCACGAGCGGGGCGAATCCTCAGCGTGTCGAATGGCTGAGATCGCAGCTCCCAATGACGGACAAGGCCATCGCGAGTGGCATGTACCTGAAGCCGCTGACGCGGAAGCAGATGGTCGCGGTGCTAGCCGAGTCCGTCCTTCAGAAACTCAATCAGGACGGCAAAGACGAAGAGCGCATCCAAGTCGCCAACGCCATGCTCGAACAATACCCGCAGTTCGATGTTGCTCTTCTCAACATCTACGATGCGAGCAAGCGATTGCTCACTGAGCCCTTCCTCAACCGTGGCGCGGATGTCGAAAATCTGCCGCCAGCGGAACAGGTCAAGTTTGACCGCTGGCTGGAAGAGGGCCAAGCCGCAGCGGATAAGGTGCGCGAGTTGGGGTTTCAGGCGAGCAACGCTGGATAGGCTAGGAGAGCGCTAAGCCTGCGCCGCTACCTATGCGCTACCTTTCGCGCTGAGCCGTCGCCAACGTGTTACCCACAACCCTTGGAAAGGGCGCCTCAACTTGGTTAGCCACAACGTGTGGCCCCTGCCTTCATACGGTAGCGGTCCGCTATCTGAATGACCGTTTCTGGGCGATGAACTGCCGGTCGCAATCTTTGACCCATCCGGCAGGAATGCGCCCGAAAACGTGACTTCGTAATGTCGGCCGCGCTTGTCCCGAGTTGGCGCTCAGGCAGCCGATTTTGTGATTGGCCGAATGCCTTCCGGGTGATGGCAGACATCAAGCCGTAAGTCTTCAGACCGTGTCCAAAATAGGATGCACGATAGCTCGCTGCGCGTCAGACAGGCGCAACGTTGCTGTCTTGATCCGGTCTTTCCATCCTGGGCCCCGCTCTGCTGCTTCAAGAAAGGCACCCGCGAGATCGTCAAGGCGGCGCTTGGCGACGAGGGCTTCGATGAGGATGCCGGCCTGGATGATGTCCTTGTCAGCTTTGACCGCGCTTTCCCCGCTGTCCCGTCGCATCACGGAAACGATCAGTTTGTGGACGGCATAGCGTTCCGGTGAGGGCACATTCACCAGCGCACCAAACCGGGTGAGCACGGCAGCCTCGACCGTGTCCTTGAGAAGATAGTCGAGGAAGCGCAAGGGGACGGCGTCCGACTGGAGACTGGGCAGATTGACCGGTTCGTCTCGCTCCGCCCCGCGGTTGGTGGTGAGCACATCCACGCGATAGCCGCCGGGGCGGGCGTAGGTCGCGGCGATATTTGGACCAGCGAGGGAGGGCACAGGCGTAAAGGCAGGGTCCACCGATTTCAGGACATCGAGCAGCGGCGCGTCGAGTGCATCGTTGAGCGCGACAGACACCCCATAGTCTTGCGCAAGATCGAGATCGCCGGTGCGAACGGCCGCGTTTGGAAGCCGCACGCCAAGGAAGCCGGCATAAGTCTGGAAGGCGACTGTACCGACGATGACGCCTCTAAGGCGAAAGACGCCCGCGTCCGCAAAGGCCTCTATGATCGCCGCCGTAAGAGAGTCGGGCTCGGGGAGGCCTGCTCCAACGAGTGACCGGCGGATCGACTTGCGGGTATCGGCATTGGACTTGGCGCCCATGCCATGTTCGATCGCCGCGCGACGTTCCGGCGTATCTGCGCCGAGATAGCGCTCGGGTGGACGGCCAGAGGCGCCCGTTGGCTCCTGGACATACCAATAGTCCTTCCCGGAGATCGTTCGCTTCCGGAAAGTCGATCCTTCTGGAAACGCCGAAGTCGTCGCCAGCCTTAGCTGGTCGATGAGCTCGGCATAGCTGGTCTGGATGACGAGAGGCAGCTCTTGGATAGCCATTTACCGGCAAAATACGAAATTGCCGGCAAAACGCAAGCACAACGGCGGGGAGCAGTCGAAGTGTCAGAATTTATCCTATACATCTGACAGCCGGAGGTCCTGATCACAACGACTGAAGCGATCCTGTCTTTCTTGGAGACGCAGGCCGGCAATGAGCCAGTTTGCGCCAAGCAGCTTCTGCACCTCGGTTCACGCGCTGCGGTCGACCAAGCGCTGTCGCGACTAGTTTGGCGCAGAAAAATCGTCCGTGTCGCGCGCGGGTTCTATGCGCTGCCAGTCAGTACGCGCTTTGGAGACATGGCTCCTGGATTCGAGCGGGTCATCGCAGTGAACCGCCCCGGGAACCCCGGAGGCTGTTTGGTTTTAGTTACGCAGCGATAGCTCTTTCCTCCAGAGACGCAAAGTAGGCGGCCTCTGCCTCGGCGGGCGGGATGTTGCCGATGGGCTCGAGCAGCCGGCGATTGTTGTACCAGTCGACCCATTCGAGCGTGGCGTATTCGACCGCATCGAGCGATCGCCACGGCCCCTTCCGCCAGATCACCTCGGCCTTGTAGAGCCCGTTGATCGTCTCAGCGAGAGCATTATCGTAGCTGTCGCCAACGCTACCGACGGAGGGTTCAAGACCCGCTTCGGCAAGGCGCTCGGTGTACTTGATGGACACGTATTGCGATCCGCGGTCGGAGTGGTGGACGAGACCGCCGCCAGAGAGCGGCCTGCGGTCATGAAGCGCCTGTTCCAGGGCATCGAGGACGAAGCCCGCGTGCGCTGAGCGAGAGACGCGCCAGCCGACAATGCGGCGGGCGTAGACGTCGATGACGAACGCTACGTAGACGAAGCCCGACCAGGTGGCGACATAGGTGAAGTCGGAAACCCATAGCACGTTCGGCGCTGGCGCCTTGAACTGGCGGTTCACCAGATCGAGCGGACACGGCGCCGACTTGTCGCTGAACGTTGTGCGATGCGGCTTGCCGCGGACGACGCCCTTGAGCCCCATGGCCTTCATCAGCCTTGAGACCGTGCAACGCGCAACCTCGAAGCCTTCTCGCATCAGCTGCCGCCAGACTTTGCGGACCCCATAGACCTCGAAGTTCTCAGTGAAGACCCGAAGGACCTGAGGCTTCAGCGCTTCATCGCGCTGGACGCGCGGCGACGCCTTATCAGGACATCGCCGGCGTGCATCGTGCGCATGGAAGGTGGACGGGGCGATCTTCAGAACTCGGCAGATCGGCTCGACCCCGTACTCACCCCGGTGATCGTCAATGAAGGCGATCATGACTTGAACCGGCGGTCGAGCTCCGCCTGGGCAAAATATGCGCTGGCCTTGCGCAGGATCTCGTTGGCCTGGCGTAGCTCGCGGTTCTCGCGCTCCAGCGCCCTCATCCGCTCGCGCTCGTCGGTCGAAAGACCCGCACGAGCCCCTCGATCTCGCTCGGCCTGCGCGACCCAGTTGTGCAGCGTCTGCGCCGAACACCCGATCTTGGCCGCAATCGATACGATCGCCGCCCACTGCGAGGCGTGCTCAGCCCCATGCTCCATCACCATCCGGACCGCACGCTCGCGGACCTCAGGCGAATACTTCGGTATCTGCTTCTTGCTCATGGCCCCAGTCTCTCAAAGAGTAGGGCCTCCGGCAAACCCGGGGCGGTTCAAGTGTCCTAATACTACCAGCTGAATGAAGCTGTAGACATGCCGAACGATGCCCAGAAGTTGAAGACGATCCGGAAGCTGGTCGATCGTTGGCACATCAGTCAGATCGCGATGTCGCAGGACATCTGCTTTCGATCGCGACTTGGCTGCAATGGTGGCCATGGGTATGGGCACATTTTTCGAAACGTCATCCCGCTCATGCGGCGCAGGGGCTTTGACGACGGTGAGATCCAGACGATCTTTTGCGAAACGCCGGCGCGACTTCTGACGATCGTGTAGCTGGTTCTGGCGGTGTTCCCGAAATCTGCGAGTCTGCGCGTTTCCGACCGCTGATTGAGGTCTGTCAGTCGTCCTGTAAGGTTGACGCGGCGATTCACCATTGACCGATGATGTGGGCCAAGGCCTTAGCTGGTCGACATCGGCGCGCCTTGCCACCAGTCGAGCCAGACCTATCAGGGACGAAACATGCAATTTGATGATGTGATCCTCGGCCGCCGCAGCATCCGTGGCTACAAGCCCGATCCCGTTCCCAGAGCCTTGATTGAAGAAGTCATCGCGTTGGCGATGCGTGCGCCGTCATCGATGAACACGCAGCCGTGGAATTTCTATGTCATCACTGGCGAACCGCTGGACCGGATCCGCGCTGGCAACACGGAGCGGACGGTCGCGGGCGTGCCGCAATCTCGCGAATTTCGCACAGGTCAGGCGTTTGCGGGCAAGCACCGGGACAGGCAGGTTGGCGTCGCCAAACAGTTGTTTTCTGCCATGGGGATCGAGCGCGATGACAAGGAGAGGCGCCAGGATTGGGTGCTGCGCGGTTTTCGTCAGTTCGACGCTCCCGTGTGCGTGATTGTTACCTATGACCGCGTGCTGGACGGCAGCGATGATACGCCTTTCGATTGCGGCGCTGTGACGACCGCTCTGGTGAATGCGGCCTGGTCTCGCGGGTTGGGCGCTGTGATCAACAGCCAGGGCATCATGCAGTCGCCTGTGGTGCGCGAGCACGCCGGAATAGCCGAAGACCAGGTCATCATGAAGAGTATCGCGCTTGGGTGGCCCGATGAGACGTTTCCTGCAAACGCGGTCGTGTCCGAGCGCAAGTCGGTTGATGAGGCGGCGGTGTTCGTCGGCTTCGGCGACTAACGATGGCTGTCAGTGATACCCGCCATCGCTGAACGTTCAGCGGCATGGCCTAGGTCGCGCGCCTCCGGAATCCGTCCGGAGCAGGGCTTCGACGTTTGGCGTTGGGATGATTAGCCCACTGCTTGACTGAGGCGTTCACTACTGGCATTCATAGTGCCAATAGAGTAGCGCGATGATTCAGTTTCGCTGAGGGTGCATGATGCAGATACTGAGAACGCCAGAGGACCGCTTCGAAGGATTGGAAGATTGGTCGTTCAAGCCTCACTATGCGACGATTGTGGACGCGGAGGGTGACCAGCTCCGCCTCGCCTATTATGACGAAGGGCCACGTGACGGACGCACCGTCTTGCTGATGCATGGCGAACCAAGCTGGTCTTACCTGTATCGCAAGATTATCCCACCGCTGGTTGCTGCTGGTCGGCGTGTGATAGCGCCGGACCTGATCGGTTTTGGCAGGTCGGACAAGCCAGCTTCACGAGCGGACTACACGTATGAACGGCATGTCGCGTGGATGGGTCAGTGGCTGAAGTCGCTCGACCTCGGTGACATAACTTTGTTCTGTCAGGACTGGGGCGGACTGATCGGACTGAGGCTGGTGGCGGCGTTTCCAGAACGCTTTGCTGGCCTTGTCATCGCCAATACCGGGCTCCCGATCGGAACAGGCTTTGGCGAAGGCTTCCAGAACTGGCTCACTTTCAGCCAGTCCACGCCGCAGTTTCCTGTCGGGATGATCGTCAGTCGCGGAACGAGCCGCGGGCTGAGTGACAAGGAAGTTGCCGCGTATGACGCGCCATTCCCGGATGAGTCATTCAAGGAAGGCGCGCGGCAGTTTCCGACGCTGGTGCCGATCACGCCGCAACACGGTTCGGTTGCGGAGAACATTGCGGCATGGGGTGTTCTCGAAACTTTCAACAAGCCTGTCGTTACCGCGTTCAGCGATAGTGATCCTGTGACAAAGGGTGGCGACGTCCTGTTTCACAAGCGCGTGCCCGGGGCCAGCGGACAACCGCACGAGACACTTTCGGGCGGTCACTTCCTGCAGGAAGACTCTCCGGCGGATGTGGTGCGTATGATCGAAGGCATTCTGCTTCGCACGGGCGGCTGAGTCGGCCAGCAAGAGGTCGAGTTCAGAATAGGTATCCATCGACCATAGTTGCCGCGCGTCCGAGAGCGGAATGCCTGGTGGTTTACGTGTAGTCCGAAGGGGAGCCGACAATGGCGTTGTTTCCACCCAGCACGAATAGCGACTATCGGGGCGCGACTATCTCGGCATGGTTCCTCATGCTTGTGGCGATGCTGGAATTCGTGCCGGGCTGCATTCACTTTTTCCTGCCGGATGGTGGAGCAGGGGTCATTGCCGGGCTCGACCTGACCGTCAGCGGCTCGACCATCATCGCTGTTTTTGCATGGTTCGGCGCGATTCAGATTCCCTTCGCGATGCTCCTGTTTGTCATCGGAATGCGCTATCGCACGTTGGTTCCGTTGGCGCTTCTCGCCGTCATAACCGCGCGCGGATTGATGGCAATCGACGGCTGGTTTCTCAAGGGATCGCTCGGTGATCACCATCCTCCCGAGCATTACGCCAGTCCGGTCACCGTAGCTCTGGCGCTGGTCTTCCTGTTTCTGGCGCTGCGCCAACGGCCCGCTGCGGCGGCGGCGTAAGCGATGTCGCTGCGTACAGCTCTTGTCTCGCGTGTTGCGGAGAAGGTCACCAGCCTCGAACGTCAGCAGCGCCTTCGCCGCCGCGCGGAACGCAAGCGCATCCAGGCAGGTCTGCCGCATGTCGTCGACTATTTTCACCAGGCAGATGATCCCTATGCGGCCCTGCTGGTCCAGGTTCTGCCCGCCTTTGCCGCCCGCTATGACGTGCAGCTGCGCTGCCACCTCGTTTCCGCGCCCCCTGACTGGGCGGCGCCCGAGCGCGAACACCTCGTCAACTGGTCGCGTTCTGATGCCGCGGCTCTAGCCACCCGCGCGGGGCTCACCTTCACCGATGCTGGCGCGCAACCCTCGGCGGAGCGTGTAGCGCAAGCCGAGCGCCTCTATGCCAATGGCCTGCGCGCAGGGACGTTTGTTGCAGATGCCGCGGCGATCTCCGCCGCGCTGTGGTCAGGCGCGGCCTTGCCTGACGCTCCAGGCGATCCGGCGACTGCTAAAGCCGAAGGGGATGCTCTTCGCGCCAGGCTTGGTCACTATCTCGGAGCAACACTGCACTATGGCCGGGAATGGTATTGGGGGCTCGACCGCTTGCACTATCTTGAGGAGCGGCTTTCCGACCTCGGCGTCAGGAGGGCAAGCGCGCAGACCAAGCCGATCTACGCCCAGCCACTATCGCCTGAGCCTGACGCCTCGCCCAACCTGGCGACTTCCGGCGGAGCAATCGACTTCTTTCTCTCATTCCGCAGTCCCTACACATGGATCGCGGCCACACGTGTGAAGGCGCTCGCCGATGCCTATGGCCTCGGGCTGCGGCTGCGGTTTGTGCTTCCCATGAGGATGCGCGGTCTTCCGGTGCCGCCAGCCAAACGAAACTACATCACCCTCGATGCCGCGCGCGATGCGCGACGGCATGGGGTTCCGTTCGGTCGGATCGCCGACCCGCTCGGCCGACCGGTCGAGCGCGGCTACTCGCTCCTGCCATGGGCGATTGGTCAGGGACGCGGGCATGACTACTGCGTCGCGTTCATGCGCGCGGTCTGGTCTGAAGGCGTCGACGCTGGAAGCGACGCGGGCATGCGCCGCATTGTTGAGGCGGCCGGGCTGGATTGGACTGTCGCACGGCCGTTGATTGGCAATGACGCCTGGCGCGCCGAAGCAGAAGCCAATCGCCGCGAACTTCTCGGTCTTGGTTTATGGGGCGTGCCCTGTTTTGCCTATAACGGCGTTTCCGCCTGGGGCCAGGATCGTCTCTGGGTCATCGAGTCCGCAATCCGTTCCACTCAGTCCATAGTCTCCGGGAGATAACGCCCATGCAGGTTCACAACGACGTCTATCCAGCCGACCCCGCTCAGCTGCAATCGCTCATGGAGAAGGGCCCGAGCGGCCCGATCTTTATGGTCAACCTGCTCAAGTTCAAGGACAAAGCCGAATACGAGGACGGCCGCGAAACGTCCCTCACCGGCCGCGAGGCCTACAACATCTATGGTCGCGCCGTTACGGCATTACTGCCGGCGTTCGGCGGCCGAGCCGTGTTCGCCGCCGATGTTACCTTGCTCTCGCTTGGTCGTGTCGAGGAGTTGTGGGACGAGATCGCCATTGCAGCCTACCCCGAGCGCGGGGCTATGGTTCGCATGTCGATGTCGCCTGAATGGCGCGAGATGTCGGTGCATCGCACCGCCGGACTCAAGGGCCAATTGAACATCGAAAGCGTTCTGACACCGGACATGACGCCCGACTGGCTCGTGCGCATCGCGGCCGAAGTCGGGTCCGGCTCATGATGTGGCGATGGGCTGCCCTTCTTGTCAGCGTACTTCTCGTTGCTGTTGCAGCCGGCGCGTTCCTGTTCCAGCGACAGATCGGGGACGCGATCTTCCGACAGGCGGTCGCGGAAAATGTTGGTCGCGATCGTGCCGCAGAGCTGCCTGACGGGTTGCACGTCTTCATGTGTGGGTCGGGATCACCCATGCCCGATCCCGCACGTGCGGGACCCTGTGTCGGCGTGATCGCCGGCAGCCATGCAATGGTGTTCGACAGCGGCTCGGGCGGCGCGCGCCGGCTTGCACGGATGGGCTTCCCGGTTGGACGGCTCGAGAAGGTCTATCTCACGCACCTTCATTCCGATCACATTGACGGACTGGGAGAGCTCATGCTGCAGGCATGGGTCGGTGGCTCGCGTTCCACGCCGCTGCCGATCGCAGGGCCCGAAGGCGTTGGCGATGTCGTGGCGGGTTTCAATATGGCCTATCGGCTCGACAGCACATATCGCACGGCACATCACGGCCCACAGATTGCCAACCCAGCCGGTTTCGGCGGAGTGGCCGAAGTGATCGCGGCCCCGACCGGTGCCGGCCATGCGCAGGTGCTTCTCGACAGGGACGATCTGAAGGTCACTGTCATCGCAGTGGATCACGCGCCGGTCTCGCCGTCATTTGGCTATCGCATCGACTACAAGGGCCGCTCGGTCGTTTTCAGCGGCGACACAGTTTACTCGGCCGATCTGGTCGCCGCTGCGTCCGGGGCTGACGTGCTGTTCCATGAAGCCCTGCGGCCTTCTATGGTCGAGGAAATGCGCGATGCGGCCGCGAAAAACGGACAGACCCACATCGCGAAGGTCATGGGTGATATTCTCGATTACCACGCCTCTCCGGAAGACGCTGCGCGGGCTGCGGCGAATGCAAAGGCGCGGCAGCTGGTGATCTATCACATCGTGCCGCCCTTGCCGTCATCGATGCTGGACGCAGCCTTTCTGGGCGATGCTCCGAAGTTGTTTTCCGGGCCGATCCGGGTGGCGGAGGATGGATTGCTGGTCAGCCTGCCGGCCGGCGGAACTGCGATTGATCAGCAGTTGATTCGTTGACCCAACGTGAGCATGGCATCCCCCCTTCGCGCTGGCCGCCATCGTGCTAGCTGTAGGGCATGATTTGACGTTGCCAGAGAGTGTGCCGGTGAAGACCCGTTCGGAGAGCAAGCATCGCGGGGCAGGGGATGCCGATGCGGATGTACGCGATGATGTCGAGGAAGATGGCCGGCGCCAGCGCTCCAGCCGCAGCCGCGAGCGCATTGTCCATGCCATGATCGAGCTGATCCGCGCCGGCGAGATGTCGCCTGCGGCTGCCCGCGTAGCTGAAAAGGCGAATGTCGGCCTGCGCACCGTTTTCCGGCATTTCGAGGAAATGGACACGCTGGGCCGCGAAATCAGCGCGATCGTCGAAGCGGAAATCCTGCCGCTGGTTGAAAAGCCATTCGAAGGGAAGGGCTGGCGCGCCCAGCTCAACGAGTTGCTGGATCGGCGTGCCTACATCTATGACCGTGTCATGCCGCTCAAGATTGCTGGCAGCCTGCAGCGTTTTCGCTCCAAGTTCCACATGGAGGACTACAACCGCTTTCTCCGCGGGGAGCGGGACAGCCTGAGGCGCGTCCTGCCGACCAGGATCACAGGCAATGCGGTGCTGTTTCATGCCATCGAGATGACCACCGGTTTCCAGGCCTGGCGTCGCCTGCGGCAGGACCAGGGCCTATCAGCGAAGGAAGCGCTCAACGTTTTGCGTTACACGGTGGATCGCCTCGTGGACGGCAAGTGATGCGCGGGCTCCTGCTGGTTTCGACGCTTCTTGTAGCCGCGTGCTCGGGCCCGCAGCCGGAAGGCGCGAAGGTTTCCGATGTCGCTGGCGCCGCTGCCATTGGGGCCAAGCGGCCGGACTGCGGTCTTCCCGAAAACCAGATCGGCAAATTCGTGACCGTGCCGGAAGGTTCGGTCGAGATGGGCGCCAATGCAATGTATCCGGAAGAAGAGCCCGCGCGCACTATCCACGTCGCCGCCTTCAGCATGCAGGCCCACGAAGTCACAAACGCCCAGTTCGAACAGTTCGTCGCCGCAACCAGCTATGTCACGGATGCAGAGCGCTCGTCCGCCTCAGGCGATCCAGCGGGTGGCTCGGCGTTGTTCGTGATGCCTGAGGCCGATGATGGCGTGAGCGGCTGGGCGCTGAAACGCGGCGCCACGTGGAAAACTCCCGGCGGTCCCGGCACGGGTGTCGTCCGCCGCATGAGCGATCCGGTCGTGCATGTCTCGCTTGGCGATGCGCAAGCCTATGCGGCCTGGGCAGGCGGACGTCTTCCTTCCGAGGAGGAGTGGGAACACGCGGCAACCAGTGGCCTTGCCGATCCTGCCAATCGTCTTTCAGGCGCCATGGACAAGGATGGCAAACCGATCGCCAATTTCTGGCAGGGAGTCTTCCCCGTGAAGAACGAAGCGACGGACGGCTTTGCTGGCGCCGCACCTGTCGGTTGCTTCCCTGCCAGCAGTTTCGGCCTCTACGACATGATCGGCAATGTCTGGGAATGGACCAGCACGCCCTACGCGCCGGGCAGGAATACCATCAAGGGTGGGTCATATCTCTGCGCTGAAAACTACTGCGCACGGTATCGCAGCGCTGCGCGGCAGGGACAGGAGGTGGATTTCTCCTCCAACCATATCGGCTTCCGCATCGTGAAGGACCTGCCGCCGAACTGAGCGATCAGTTCGGCCAGAACACGTACTCATCCTCCGGCGTTGCCTTGTCAGCCGCCGTCTTGTCGACTGCAACGGCTCCCTCCGTGGTGTGTGGATAGAGCGGTGGCCGCGCTGTTGCCTGGTGATCCGTCAGCAGTTTCTTCAGCGCCGCGACCTTGTCGGGATTCAGTTCCGCTACATTGGTCTTCTCGGTCGGGTCCGAGGCAAGATTGAACAGCCAGGTCTTGGCCGGTTTGTCTGTTACCTGCAGCTTCCAGTCGCCCTGACGTACGGCCTTGTAGTATGCGCTCTGCCAGAAGATGGCGTCATGCGGTGTCTGGCCAGGTATGGCCGCGCCCGTCGCGAACGGCAGGAGGCTGACACCGTCGATCTCCACGCCTGCCGGCACTGATCCACCGGCCGCCGCCGCGAATGTCGGCATCAGGTCGATGTGCGCCACCGGCGCAGTGACGGTGGACTTCGCCGGGATATGGCCGGGCCAGCTCATGAACATCGGAACATGGATGCCGCCCTCGAAGAGAGTCATCTTCCAGCCGCGATACGGTTGGTTCACTTCCGGTAGGCCGACATAGCCCGCCCCGCCATTATCGCTCGTGAACACGATCATCGTGTTGTCTGCGAGGCCCTCGGCCTCCAGCGTATCGAGAATGCGTCCCACGCTGCGGTCCAGCGCTCGCACCATCGACGCATAGACGCGCAGACGCTCCGGCTGGATGTCGCCGACGGCGTCATAGTCTGTCTTGGTCGCCTGCAGCGGTGTATGCACTGTCCAGTGGGCCAGATTGAGGAAGAAGGGCTGGTTCTTGTTTTTCTGGATCACGTTGATCGCTTCGTCGGTCCAGTAGTCGGCGAGATAACCGCCCGGCTCGAACCACGGGCCTTCATTGTAGGACGTGGCATATTGCATGCGCGCCCACAGGAAGGCGTCGATCGGGTCGAACGGCACCTTGGCGTTGACAACGTTGGGGTCGTTCTCCTTGAGGTGCAGTCCGCTCGTCATCAGCAGGGCCTCGTCAAACCCCTGCGCATTCGGCCCGAACTCCGGCCCTGCACCCGTGTGCCACTTGCCGATATGCGCGGTGTGATAGCCCGCGCTGCGCAGCACTTCGGCAATGGTCACTTCCGATCCCGGCAGACCCTGCCTGGTATAGGTCGGAGCCTTTTCCGCCTGCTCCTTGTTGTAGATCACCGGCGGCAGGCCCGTTTCGTCCGTGTTGTTCAGCATCGAGATCATGCCTCCCATGCCATCTGGCGTCGGGGTGAACTCGAAACCCGTGCGCGTGGGATAGCGCCCCGTCATGATCATCGCGCGCGAAGGCGCACAGGTTGCTGAACCGGCATAGGCCTGCGTAAAGACAGCGCCACGTGCGGCAAGTCGATCGATGTTAGGCGTCGGCACACGCCCTCCGGCCACTCCGCCACCGAAGGTACTGATGTCGTTGATGCCAAGATCGTCCGCGAGGATGAAGATAATGTTCGGCTTGCGCTCCGCTAGCGGCGTTGTGGCCTGCGCCGGTCCATCCTTCCACGGCACGGGAATGTTGGGTCCTACCTCACGCTTGCCGGTGTTGCCGACGACATAAAGGATGATGGCCTGGCGATTGAACCATGCAACACCGCCGCCCACGAGCACGATGACCAGCAGGCCGATCAGGATTTTCTTGAGCATCGTTGTCTTGCCTCAAAGTCCGGCGATCAGGGCGTCACACCCTGTGCCTGCAAACATGCTGCGCACATCGGCTTGGTCGGCCGGAGACAGCGCGGCGAATTCGTCACGGATCCATTTCAGGCACTTGGCCTGATACGGAAAGGTCGGTTGCTTCCAGGCCCGGCCATCAATCTCCGTCTCGAAACTCTCCGCCCCAGCCATGACCGCCTTCGCATTTGCCAGAAGGAATGGCGCATAGACCCGACCAATCTCTGTCAGCAGCGGCTTTAGTCGCTCCGCAGCCGTCGTGCGCGATGCCCAGTGACCGTCTTCAGGCGCAAGCCCGGAAAGGTCCTCCATCCGGTCAAGCCATCCACGTACCCGCCGCGAGACTTTGGTCATGATGGCCGCTGAGGTGGGCTCGATGATGCCGAGCTGCGTCAGCTGGCCATAGATCGCGAAGTCGGCCGACGAAGGCCGCGCGCCCAACACATAGCCCTGCGCTTGCGCCAGCTTGTCCAGAATGACGAGCAGGCGCGAATAGCTGCTTTCGATCGTTTCTGCCGTTATTGCGTTGGAGCCAACGACATAGAGCCGGTCAATCTGCCGTTTGGAGATGAAGGCCGCGGCGGGCAAAGCCTCCTCGTCGCTGATCGCCGGTTCGTTCCAGAAGATCAACATCGGCCCGGCATTGTCTGCATCAGCTTGATGCGCCCAGCGGAAGTGAAACATGCACTTGGTCAGCCACTCGTCACCATAGTCTTCGATCAGATAATTGAGGAAGGCGAGCACAGGATCGACGGGGAGGGCGGAGCGTCCCTGATGTTCTGCTTCGAGCCTGCGGATTATCGGCGTTGAATCCACAACGGCCTGGTGGCCACCTTCGGCCTTCGGAAAGTAGAATGTCGGCAGCAGTTTTACCGCTGGCTCGGGATATCCCGCCGGCGGATTGCGGTGGCTGGCCCAGATCACGGCATGCTGAATGCGGCGATAGCGCAACAGCGCCACCATCTTCCGCGTATAGGGCGATCCCGCCGCGCCCATAAGCGTCAGCGGATTGGCGGATGCGACCATGTCGAAACCCCTCGCAATTAGAAATGGCATTTACAATGCCAAAACTGCCGCGCGTCAACCCTTCGGGAAGGAAGCAGGCTTCACTTGCCCTTGAAGACGGGTTGGCGCTTCTCGAGGAAAGCTTGGCGCGCCTCCTTGGCGTCCTTACTGGTGAAGGCGCGCCGGATATTGGCCAGCTCGTAGCGGAGTTGCTGCTCCATGTCGGTGGATTCCAGCGACTTCACCAAACCGCGTTTCAGCAGGCGCAGCGTGATCGGCGACCACCGGCACAGCTCTTCGCAGTACTCGGCGAGCCTGTCGGCGAACTCCGCATCATCCACGACCTCCCCGGCCATGCCGAGTGCCACCGCCTCGTCGCCGAGCACCGTGCGGTTCTCCATCATGAACCGCATGGCGCGCTCATAACCCATGGCCTGGGGGAGGGTGATGGTAAGGCCTCCATCGGGCGACCCGCCAATCCGGGTGTATCCCGCCATCAGGCGCGCACTCTTGGCGACCAGGCGAACGTCGCAGGCCATGGCGAGGCCAAGTCCCGCGCCTACTGCGACGCCGTTGACTCCACCCACCACCGGCTTGTCGCAGCGTTTGCGGATCGACAGCAGGAAGTGGCCGACCCAGTTGATGTCATCGAGTTGCGCGTTCTGCGGACTGAGCGGTGAGGTGCGCTCCGTCATCGTCAGGTCCAGACCGGCGCAGAAAGCGTCTCCAGACCCGGTAATGGCGACAACCCAGACGTTATCGTCCTTGGCTGCGTCGTCGATGGCGTTGACCACAGACCAGGCAAGTTCATCCGACAGCGCGTTCTTAACGTGAGGACGGCTGAGCACCACCGTGCGCACGTGCCCCCGGTCGGAGATTTTCACCAGTTCAGTCATCGTTTCCCCTCTCGCAACGTGTAGCCTGTGCTCATTTCGCAAGTGTGCCCTGTGGCTGTGCTTAGCGCCAGTTGCGGTCACGTGGTTTTGCCATGGTGGTTTTCGGGGTTATCCACGCCGAGATTGACGTCGCCAACAAGCTGGTCGCACTGGGCGTGAGGCGGGCGTCAATAGAGCTGCGCGGCGTGGCATTGAGCGCCTGATACGCTGTTTGAAGATCGGCAAGACATCGCGCGCGATAGGGCGACGTCGGGGTCTGCCAGGCCACACCGAGATGGGTCCAGCGGACTTCGTCCTTCCCCGCGCGTGTCGCATCACTGTTCGCGGCGAGATAGGACAGGTACTCGTCGCATGCCATCGTGAGCAGGGGGTCTAAGTCTGCTGGCGCTTCGGTGATGGCGGGTGATGCTGCGAGCTGGGCGGGTATGGCGGCCCAGAGTCGCGAGACCCACGCAAGGGTATGAGGCGCGCGTTCGCGAAGAATGGCTGCAGGTGTGGGATCCGATGAGAAGTGGCGGAAGAAAGGTCCGAAGAGACCGAAATCTGCCTCGCATGGGCGCGCTCCGAACAGGTAGGGACGGACCGCGAAGATCGGCTCGAGAATGGCAAGCGTACGCAGATAGAGATCTTCAATCTGGGGCGCCGTCGTGCTGCTGACGCCGTCTTTCTTCAGGAAGACCCGCCGTTGTCGTGTCAGGATGAATTGCCGGCGCAGAAAAAGTGGGACGGGCGCATCGCGGAGCATGGTGCGCGCGAGTTGTGCGCTCATCAGCCGGGCGTCTTCTGCAAAAGCCCAGCGATAGTAGAGCGCAGGACGCCACAGCCATTCGTCAAACAGGTCTTCCAGCAGCAGGCTGATAAAGGCGGTAGCCGGGTCGGCGGGTTTGAAGCGAGGTCCCGCTACCCCCGCTTCGAAATGAGCGATAATGTCCGTCGTGTCGGTCATCCAGCCGCCGCTGGGCGTTTGGACCTGAGGCATCTGGGCGATTCCGGTGGCGCGGGCGCAACAGCGGAAATCGGCCAGGTCCATCTCGATGTAGTCGAACTTAATACCCTTGGCGCGGAAGTAGGCCTCAAGCTTCCCGGTGAAGTAGGACAGCTTGAGACCGTGAAGCGTATGTCGCGCGCCTGTGGTCATACGCTTGCTGCGCGCTTCCGCTTGCGGCGGCGCAAGAGCCAGAAGATCAGCAGGCTGAGCGCTGCAACGAAGCCCACGCCAATTGCGACAAGGGCGCCAGCCTGAAAAGACAGTTGACGCGCAATAGCATTAAGGCGCACCTGGCGCTCGGCCTGATAGCCGTCCGGAAGAGCAAGAACCCCGGAACGCGTGGCATAGGTCTCATAATCGGCCAGCATCGCCTCGAAAAGGTCCGGCATGGTTGCGGCGAGATCATTCACCTCGGCGGGGTCTTTCGCATGGTCGTAGAGCCGCCATTTGCCGTCTCCCACCGGCGGTATGTTGCGGACGATCTTCCAGTTATCGCGGAATAGAGCAGAATTTCCCGAGACCTCGACGCCAACTGTGTCGGTGGGGCCGTAGACGCGGTCCACCTGGCCCGCAAGCATGGGCAGGAGGCTGCGGCCTGTGATGGGGCGGGCCCCTTCGGGTGTTGCTGTGCCCGCGCCGGCAAGTTCCAGCAAGGTTGGCGTGATGTCTGAAACAAATGCCAGGCCAGCATGACGCTCGCCTGCTGGGACGCCGGGTCCGGCGATGATCATCGGCACGCGCAGACCCCCATCGGAGGCGTAGAATTTGTACAACGACCCTGGCGCCGAAATCGCTGTGGCCCATTCAGGGCCTATGAAGCCGAGGCTGCCGCGCTCGCCCATGTCTTCGAGGTTCCAGCTATAGCCATTGAGGCCCATCCAGATATCCATCCAAGGCTCATGAACAGGATCGCTGGGCTCAGGCCCATTGTCCGATGTGATGACAAAGATCGTGTTATCCAGTTCCCCACGCGATGCGATGTGATCCATCAGGCGCCCGACATGATGGTCCATGGCCTCGATCATGCCGGAATAGACTTCCATCGCGCGTGCGTATTTGGCCTGCTCTTCGGCGCTGAGTGAGACCCACGTGCGTGCGCCGTCCGGCATGGCGGCGAAGGGCGCGCCAGCGGGAACGATGCCGGAATCAACAGCGCGATCCCATCTTGCATGACGGGTCGTTTCCCACCCTGCGTCGAACTTGCCTGCGTAGTGGTCGGAAAATTCCTTCGGTGCCTGGACGGGAATGTGCACGGCCTGGAAGGCGAGATATCCGAGATAGGGAGCGTTGCGGTCGCCCTCGTCGATGTACTGGATCAGACGGTCGACGAGCAGTTCAGACGAGTAGAATTCATCCGGCAGTTTCGCAGGCGCGCCATCCTCGAACCATGGCGCATCCTTGTAGTACGGCATGTAAGCCTTGGCCGCCCAATTGTCGGCCCCGGAGGCGTCGAGTGCGAGGGATCGGTCGAAGCCATGATGGTTCGGCAAGTCGCCTTCGCCATGGCCGAGATGCCACTTGCCTGACATCAACGTGCGATACCCTGCCAGCTTGAGTCGATCGGCGATGGTGAGAACGCCTGGCTCGAGGCTGAGTGTATAACCAGGCTTGTTCTTCAGTTCCGGCGGAAGCACCTCTTCGATAGTGGATAGACCCGTGCGGTGGCTGTCCATCCCGGTTAGAAGCATGGCGCGCGAAGGCGAGCACAAAGGTGATGTGTGGTAGTTCGTCATCATCGCCCCGGAGGCGGCAAGACGGTCTATGTTCGGCGTGCGCGCTTCGCCGCCGTAGACGCCGAAATCCATGAAGGCAGCGTCGTCAACCAGGATCAGAATGATGTTGGGGGGCTTGGCGGCGGTCGGCGCTTCCTGCTGCGCTGACGCAGGCAGGAGGCTGGCCAGCGACAGGATGGCCGCAGCTAAACCCTTGCGGAAGACGTGGCGCATCATTTGCCCTCGGCGCTGTACACGAAAGCTATGGGATATTATGACACGTAGAATGTCAATTTAGGGAGTCGGAGATGGAATGGATCATTCTGTCCGCCGTGATCGCGGCCGTTCTTGTTATATGGCTGGGCCTTCCAGCGATGCTGAGGGCGATGGGACTCCATCATCGATTTGCCGCCCCCAAACGCAACCTCAAGGGGAGGCGGGCCCTGATCATCGCAACCAGCCACGACACGCTGGGCGACACGGGCAAGAAGACTGGCGTGTTCGCGTCCGAGATGACCGCGCCATACTATGCGTTTCTTGATGCTGGAATGGAGGTCGACGTAGCGAGCATCAAGGGTGGCGCCATTCCTGTTGAGCCCATGTCCGTGAAGTGGCCTCTGAAATCCGAATACGATGATCGTTTCCTGAAGGACAAGGATCTGCGCCAGAAGGTAGGCGCGGCAAAGTCAGTCGGCCAGGTGGAAGGCGCGCAGTATGACGCCGTGTTTCTAGCTGGCGGATGGGGCGCGGCCTTCGACTTTGAACAGTCGCCCGAACTCGGCCGATTGCTGCTGCAGGCAGAAGATGCGAGCGCGGTGATCGGGGGTGTTTGCCATGGTCCGCTGGGATTGCTGGCGGCGAGGCGTGGCAATGGTCAGCCGCTTGTAAATGGGCGCTCACTGACGGCTGTGACGGACAAGCAGGTGAAGGAACTGGGCATTACACACACGCCGCGTCATCCGGAGCGGGATCTGCGCGCCGCAGGCGCCCGGTTCGAGTCATCGACCCGATTCAGGGACATCTTTGCAAGCCATGTGACCGTGGACGGACGGCTGGTAACTGGCCAGAACCAGAATGATGGAGCGGAGACGGCGGACCGGATGATGCAGGTCATCCTCTATGCGTCTCGCAAGGAAGGTTGAGAGACATGATTGCGGTATTGCGCGCAGTTGTAGGCATCGCGGGCCTGCTGGGCTTGCTGGTTGCAGCGCGGATGTGGATGGCCCCGGAGGGGACGGCGGCACAACTGGGTGTTGTCGCGTCGGGTCCGCTGGGGCTGGCGACGATCCGCGCCGACATGGGAGGCTTCTTCGCGGCTGGGGGCGTGTTTGGCCTGTTGGCGGCGATCAAGGGACGCGGCAACCTGCTGCTGCCGTCGGTCGCTCTGATCGGGTTCGCGTTGACGGGACGTCTGGTTACCGTGGCCATGAATGGGTTCGTTCCCGAGATGGGGGCGCCGATGGCGATCGAAGCCGCGCTCCTGATTCTTTTCGCGGCGGGGTGGAAGTGGTTGCCGCGCTGAGTGCTTCGGGCCCGAGCGTTGTTTTGACTCGAGGCGTTTGGCGACGCGGGCGCTAAGTTCGTAGGCGGTGCTTTCTGCCGAAAATGTCCAGCGGCTGTATGATTCATTCTTATGCAGGCAGCGTGAGACAAGCAGTCCACTGATGACCGGTCAGCTTAATGCCGAGCCGCGCATAGAAACAATTTTCATCACACGAAGGATCAGCTAGGTCTGCCGAAGTCCAACGACGGTCTAGGAGTAGCGACATGACAGACGCCAGCCGCGATTCCGAACGCTCGCATGAGCGCCGTGTGAAGCGATTGGCGCGGCGTTATGGCGTCAGCGTCATGAAGTGCGAGAAACCGATCGGGAAAGTACTGGCACACGGCGGCTACATGCTGCGTGAGGACGAGACTCGGAAGATCGTGTTTGGCGACAAGGGCTACGAATTCTCCGCAACGCTCGACGAGGTCGAAGCGTTTCTCGAAGCGCAGCCGACGGGACGCGAGAAGGACTAGGTTGCTTTGGGGGGCTGTTTTGCGAAGTCGCCGATTGCGCAGGACGTGCCCTCGTTCAGCACGTGGATAATCTCCTGGCTCGAGCACACGGTTGCATTGTGCACGTTCCACGCAAATCCGCCTTGCGACTTCAGGCCCGAGCAGCGTTTTGGCAGGTGGTTTACCCAGACATCGCCATTGTTCATTTCGAACTGGATGTCCTGATCGGTCAGGATGCTCTGCTTCTTGATCTGCAAGGTGTTAAGGCAGACTCGGCCAGTGCTGGCGACACTTGCGCCACCACCCGTGGAGCCAGTTGCCTGCGATGTGCACGCGGGAAGGGCGGCAAGAAGCGTCACGGCGGCTGCGAGGTGAAGGTAGCGTTGCATAGGCGTACTCCCTTGAGCTTTTGGTCCAGCCTGCGCCTGGTCGGCCGGTTAGGCAATCGACCGACCTCGCCCCGCTGGGTCTGGACTTGAACACAGGAAAATGGCGTCAGTTTCGGCATGAAAAAATCCACCGTCACCCTCTATGGCCTGGCAAGCTGCGACACGACACGTGCGGCCCGCAAATGGCTCGACGCTCATAGCGTCGCCCATGCCTTCCATGACGTTCGGGCAGACGGGCTGACAAAGGGACTGGTGGAGGGGTGGATGAAGCAATTGGGCTGGGAGAAGGTGCTCAACAAGGCCAGCACGACTTGGCGGGAATTGCCGGAAGCAGACAAGGCAGGCGTTGACCAGAAACGTGCGGTGGATCTGCTGCTGGCGCATCCGGCGCTTGTGAAGCGTCCAGTTCTGAATCGTGGGGGCGAGGTATCGCTGGGGTTCAAGCCGGCTACCTATCAGGTGCTGTTCAGCCGACAGATACTCTAACCTAGCGGCGGGGTGTTTGCTCTGGTGGTGAGCGCCACCCCATGCGCCACAGCAGAAAAGTAGCCTTGCGGTCGAGTTCCCTTCAATTGACCCGAATTGGGTGTCACCGCATAGTTCCCTGTCAGACCCGGGGGCTAAAGGATGAAACTCGGATACAGAACCGCCGCTCTTACCCTTGCCGGCACGCTGGCGCTTGCCGCGTGCGAGACCAATGAGGAGAGGGGCCAGATGATGGGCGCGCTCGGCGGTGCCGCCTTGGGCATTGCGATCGCGGGCGATGATGATCCGACGATGGTGGCTCTGGCTGCTGCGGCTGGAGCGGGACTCGGGATGTGGATCGGCGGCAATCTCGGCCGTGGCCTCGACGAGAAGGAGCGCGCGCGTCTGGCCGGATCTACACAGCAGGTCCTGGCGATGGAAGTGCCGAGCGGGTCGCCATTGCGCTCCCTCAACGGCGCCTCGCAGCCCGCTTCCCAATCGCCGAGCGCGAGCTGGACCAGCCCGACCAATCCAACCACGGTTTCTGGCAGGTCCACGCTGCTGGAGGTCGCCAGCACCGGTGGATCGGGCGAGTGCCGCACGGTTCGCCAGCTTGTCGTGAAGAACGGCGAGGAGACCTCTGAAGACGCCCGCTTCTGCCGCGCCGATGCGTCGAGTGCGTGGGCCCAGGCCTGAGGGGCGGGAGGCGACTGCAATGAAGGGGACGACCGGAGCCATCCTGGCATGCCTGACCTGCGCGGCCGCGTTCGGGGCTGTCGCCTTTGCGCAGACCGGCATCCCGTCCGGTGAGAATCTTGAGATCGGCGCCAAGGTCTGTGCTGAAACCAAGATGCTCCATGAGACTGCAGACCAGTACAGGCAGCGCAAGGAGAGCGAGCGGTACACGCCGTCTTGGATCTGGAAGTCCGTCACCTCGATGAATGGGACGCCGGACACCATGTCATTCACGTTCAAAATAGCCGACGGGCAGCGCGTTTTGCAGGTGAGCGGCCTGATCGATGCTGAGGCCGCAGAGAACCTTGAGGCGGCGCTAACCGCCTATGCTCCTGTGCACGAGGTCTGGCTCAACTCGCCGGGCGGGAACAGCCGTGTCGGCGTCGAAATGGGCGCCATCCTGCGTAGGCATCAAGTGCTTACGCGCGTCCGTTCGGGCGATGGATGCGCCTCCGCCTGCAGCACGGCATTTCTCGGCGGGGTCATGCGCGATGTGGAGCCGGGCGCAGCCTATGGCGTCCACATGTACACGACGCAGATCGACACGACCGATGTGCTCGACCAGGACACCTTCAATACGGTGCAATGGGGCGGGGCGCAGGGGGCGGCCGAGCGCATGGCCTATGTCCAGAAAATGGGGGTGGGGCTCAAATGGCTCCAGCTTTGGTCGGACACAGCTCCCGGATGTATGACGTTCATGTCACAGAGTGACATGAGGTCGGCATTCGTGAACAATCTGCGCTGAGCGACGTTTTAGTCGCACGCCCCGATTAACTTGATGAAATGCCGCAGGGGGATGGACGAAACGCCTGCGTCCCCATATGTAGGCCACGCAAAAACCACCCAACGTTCCACCGTTGATTCCGAAAGCCTAGATGCAACCCAAAAACTCGACGTTTGCTGAACGGCAGGCACTCGCCGCCGCCGCGAAAAAAGCCCTTCTCGAAAAATTCAAACCGAAGCCCATGATCCAGGCGGAAGCCCCGATCGACCACGAGGCTGAGCGCCGTGAGCGCGTAGAGGCAATCCGCGCACAGCGCGAAGTCGAGCGGATCGAGCGTCAGCGCGCTCGTGAAGAGGCTGAGGCGAAAGCCGAGGCCGAACGTATCGCCGCCGAGGCTGCTGCCGAACAGGCTCGTATTGATGCCGAGCTGAGCGTGGACGCCCTGAAGCGCGCCGAACGCAAAGCCCGCAAAAAAGAGATCAAGGAAGCCGCCAAGGCCAAGAAGGAAACGCGGTCTTCGTCTTCTTCCTCGGGCGGTGGACCACGCGAAGAGCGCGCACTGGACCCCTTCGAAGAGCATCGCCGGTATATTCAGAGCCTTGAGCGTGGTCGCGAACGCCGCCGCGCCTGATCCAAGGTTTCCAGCACTCTCATAGAATAGCGGCCCTCAGTTCATTCCGGGGGCCGTTTCGTTTCCAGGACGCACTTCCGTAGCGGCGAGGATTGCGCCCGCGCTCAGGCTTTGCTCTGATCCGGTCTGGGGAGGGGAGCGTCGGGCGGGAGTTCGGACAATGGACCTTTGGTATCTTGTCGCCTTTGGCGGCGGGTTGGTCGTGTTTTTCGGCACCCACCTGTTTTCAACTTTCCGGCGACGCGATGGCGCGGGTCTGGTGAGCTGGATCGGTGCGGGCCCCTATAAAGGGTTGTATTCGCTCATCACGCTGGCCGGCTTCGCCGCGATGGTCTGGGGCTATGGCAATGTGAAGCCTTGGATATTCCTGGCCGAACCGCCGAGCTTCATGCGGCACATCACAATGGCGCTGATGCTACCGGCCATTATCCTGATCGTGTCGGCCTATGTGCCGACCGGGTTCATCAAGAAGGCCGTGAAGCATCCCATGCTGGTGGCGGTCAAGCTGTGGGCGTTTGCGCACCTCCTGGTTAACTGGGATGTTGGCTCCCTGATCCTGTTCGGGTCATTTCTTGCCTTTGGGGTTGTCGACAGAATCGCACTCAAAGGCAGGGGCGATATCGGTGCGGCCGCCGCCGAACCGAACGTGCTGGGCGATCTGATCGCTCTGGCCGTAGGGTCCGCCCTGTATGCGCTGCTGGTTTATCAGCTGCACCAAATCATCACGGGTGTGGGCCTGATGGGCTGATCCCCCACAGCTTGAGCCGGATTGCGCCCATGCCCGCGGGGGCCTAAGCAGCCCCCGGCCAGCAAGAGGCGTTTCGATGTCCGCCCAGACCCCACCCTCCCAGCCCGGGGCCGCCCGCAAGACCGTGCGCGATATCGCCGCCGCCAAGGGGGCGACGCCCCTCGTGTGCTTGACTGCCTACACGGCGCCCATGGCCGCCATGCTCGACGAGACCTGCGACATCCTGCTGGTTGGCGACAGTGTGGGAATGGTGGTGCACGGCCTGCCGACGACAGTGGGCGTGACTATGGACATGATGATCCTGCATGGCCGCGCCGTGATGCGCGCCTCAAAGCGGGCGTTCGTCGTGGTCGACATGCCGTTCGGCTCGTATGAAGCAAGCCTCGAACAGGCTTTCATGAACGCCTCTCAGATCATGAAGGAAACCGGCTGCCAGGCCGTGAAGATCGAGGCGGGCGAATATGCCGCCGCCACCGTGCGCCATCTGGTCGACCGCGGTATTCCCGTCATGGCCCATGTCGGCCTGCGGCCGCAGGCAACCAACGTCGATAGCGGCTTCAAGGCCAAGGGACGCACCGACGCCGAGCGCAGCCGGGTCATCGCCGAAGCGGCTGCTGCCGACGCGGCCGGGTGTTTTGCCATGGTGATCGAGGGGGTCGCGGAAGACCTCGCGGCGCAGATTACGGCGCAGGTATCCTGCCCAACGGTGGGCATAGGCGCGTCTGCGACGTGTGACGGCCAGATCCTTGTGACGGACGATATGCTGGGGATGTTCGAGTGGACCCCGCGATTCGTCCGCCGGTACGCCGATCTGCGGAATTCCATCGCAACTGCTGTGGATGGATATGCCTCTGATGTTCGCTCGCGAGCGTTTCCCGGGCCAAAAGAGATCTACACCCTCAAAAAAGCGCCATAATCCCAACCGCCCATCGTTTCCTCTACGGCTAAGGCGAATTGCGGGGGCGGTCTGCCCCGGCTAGGTTGCCCCATCATCCGGAGCATATACCAGCGTGAACGACGTCTTTAAGGAAGTTGAAGAAAGCCTGCGCGAGGAAACCCTCGCACAGTGGTGGAAACGCTGGTCGTTCCTGATCTATGGGGCGGTCGCTGCGGCCGTCATCGGCGTAGGCGTGTACGAATTCATGCGTTCCCAGCGCGCCGACGCCATCAATCGCGCCGCCGTTACATATGATGCCGGATTCGTCGCCCTGCAGTCGGGCGATCTCGCCACGGCGCGTGCGCGCTTTTCCGAGCTCAGCAGCAGCGACACCGGGTTTGCCGTGCTGGCGGGCAACATGCTGGCGCGCGTCGAACGCGATCTCACCAATGACCCTGCGGCGATCGAGGCCCATCTCAAGAAAGCGGCTGCGACCGACAAGGGCGTGCTCGGCGATCTTTCGATTCTCAAGCTCGGCTATCTCAAGGCCGATACGTCGACACTTCCTGAGCTTGAGGCCACGCTGAAGCCGCTGGTCGACAAGGAAGGGCAAGTCGCGTTGCTCGCCAAGGAACTCATCGCTGCGAAGGCGCTTGCCGGTGGGGACGTCGATCGTGCGCGGGACATCTTTGAAACGCTGAGCGTTGATCTGAATGCACCACAGGCCATGCGTCAGCGCGTGACGCAGGTTCTGGCGACGCTTCCGGCGCGGGCTGTGAATCTCGACGCGCCGGCCGCGCCTGCGACTACGACTCCTGACGTCACCACGCCGGCTGCCGCGCCGGCGCCAGCCGCACCAAACGGGCAGCCCCAGCCATGAAGTTAGTGATGCGTTCAGTCCTTCTCGCGCTGCCGCTCTCGGTCGTACTGGCCAGTTGCGCCGCAGGTCCGCCGGTCCTTTCCGAGGAGGAAAAGGCTGCCCGCATCACGATCAATCCGTTCCAGGACAATATGACGCCGGACCCGACTCTGGCCGCTGCTCCAGTTGCACTTCCCGCCGCAGTACCCGTCGTGAGCTGGCTGCAGTCGGGCGAGAATTCGGCCAAGGCGCCGGGCAATGTCGAGGCAGCCCCCGAGTTCCGGGAAGCCTGGCGCTCGAATGTGGGCGAAGGCTCCGGCGAGATCAAACGCCTGGTTGGCGCGCCAGTCGTCAAGGATGGTCGCATCTACACGATCGACTCGGCGCAGAAGGTGTCCGCGTTCGACGCCAGCAATGGCCGCAAGATCTGGGACGTGCAGCTCAAGTCCGCCAACGCGCATTGGGACGAGTTCTCCATCGGAGGCGGGCTGGCAATCACGGGCGACAAGCTGATCGTCGCATCCGGCTTCGGGTTTGCGGCCGCGCTGAAGCTTTCCGACGGGTCAGAGATCTGGCGTCGCACCGTGGAGTCGCCCTTGTCGAGCTCCCCGGCGGTCATGGGCAACCGGGCATTTCTGACCTCCACGAACAACGATTTCTATTCGATCGACACCGACACCGGCGAGATTGTCTGGAATGATCAGGCCCTGTCCGAGACAGCCCGCATTCTGTCGTCGCCCAGCCCGGCTGTGACGCAGGACATCCTGGCGGTTGGCTATTCGTCGGGCGAACTGATCGCCTACCTGCCGGCCAATGGCCGCCGCCTGTGGACCGATACGCTGACCTCGACCGGCCGCTACACGCCGCTGTCGGCGATCAACGATATCGCGGGCAAGCCCACGATCCAGGACGGCATCGTCTACGCTGCCAGCCATTCTGGCGTCCTGACCGCCATCGATGCCCGATCCGGCGCCCGCATCTGGAGCCGCACCTTCGGTTCCCGTCAGGGACCGGTAGTCAGCGGCGATTACCTATTCGCGGTCGGAACGGGCGGAGTAGTCGCCTGTTTCAACAAGATTGATGGTAAACTTGCCTGGAAACGGGAGTTGCCGGAGTTCAAGGACGGCAATCGCGAGAACCGCATCGTCTGGACCGGGCCGCTGATCGCGTCGGGACGGCTGGTGGTTGTCTCTTCGGAAGGGGATGTCCTTGCGCTTTCCGCTCAGAACGGCGACACGGTGTCCGAGCTGAAGCTAGGCCAGAGCATTTTCATCGAGCCGATCGCCGCAGCTGGCAAGATTTTCATTCTGACCGACCAGGCCAACCTGGTCGCGATCAAGTAGGCAGGCCAGGGCCTGCCCCTGGAGTAGTCCCATGACGCTGAAGGTGGCCATCGTCGGTCGCCCGAATGTCGGCAAGTCGACACTGTTCAACCGGCTTGCGGGCCGGAAGATCGCCATCGTCGACGACCAGCCTGGCGTTACACGGGACCGCAAGGAAACAACGGGGCGCCTAGGCGACCTCGACATGATCCTGATCGACACGGCAGGCTTCGAGGACGTCACGGACGCCTCGCTAGAAGCGCGCATGCGCAAGCAGACCGAAGTCGCGATCAACGAGGCCGACGTCACGATCTTCCTGTACGACGCGCGCGCCGGCGTGACGCCGATCGACGAGCGGTTCGCACAGCTGCTGCGCAAGTCGGGCAAGCCGGTCGTGCTGGCGGCCAACAAATGTGAAGGCAAGCAGGGAGATGAAGGGCTGATGGAAGCCTGGCGTCTCGGCCTTGGCGATCCGGCGCCGATCTCCGCCGAGCATGGCGAGGGGATGGCCGATCTCTTCGAGGCGCTGGCTGGCGTTCAGACCAAGCTGGAAGACTCTGGCCAGCTTCTGAAGCTTGAGCCGGAACTCGAAGATGATGAGCCGTTCGATCCCGACGCGGAAGCGCCGCCGGAGCCGAACAAGCCGATCCGCATCGCGTTCGTCGGCCGTCCGAACGCGGGCAAGTCGACGCTGCTCAACGGCATTCTCGAAGACGAGCGTTTCATCACCGGGCCCGAGGCCGGCATCACGCGCGACAGCGTGACGGTCGCCTGGCACTGGCGTGAGAAAGAGATCCGGCTGGTCGATACGGCGGGGCTGCGCAAGCGCGCCAAGGTGCAGGAGAAGCTCGAGCGCGCGTCCACGATGGAGACGACGCACTCGATCCGGTTTGCCGATGTTGTCGTGCTCGTCATGGACCCGCGCGATGCGTTCGAGAAACAGGACGTGCAGATCGCCAACCTCGTGATCCGCGAAGGACGCGGCCTCGTGTTCGCGATCACCAAGTGGGACACGGTGGATACGCCGTCAGAAGCCCGCAAAGAGATGGACCATCAGGCGTTTGCGCACTTGCCGCACGCGGCCGGCACGCCGCTGGTGCCGGTGTCGGGCGTCACACGCAAGAATCTCGACAAGCTGATGGATGCCTGCCTGAAGGTTCACAAGGACTGGTCGGCGCGGATCAAAACGCGCGATCTCAACGACTGGCTGCTCTACGTCACGCAGAAGCATCCGCCGCCAGCGCCGAACGGCAAGCGCATCAAGCCGCGCTACATGGCGCAGATGAAGACACGTCCGCCGACATTCGTGATGATGGCGAGCCGCGGCAACGAGATGCCGGACACGTACAAGCGTTACCTGCTCAACGAACTTCGCGAGGCGTTCGACCTGCCGGGCGTGCCGCTGCGCCTGATCATCAAGCAGGGCAAGAACCCGTTCGTAGACAAGGACTGAACGCTTCTACGCCTTGAGGCGCTTGGCGAAGACGAGCCGTTGGCCGTGCTGCATAAATTCCGGCGAGAAGTAGAGCGGCAAGGTTGCCGCGACTTCGGCGGGCGTCGGCAGCGTGAGCTGGTCTTCACCGGGCATCGCCTTGAAGCGCATTTCGGTGCGCACGGCGCCGGGGTCGAACAGGTTCACGCGGATCGGCGTCTTCTCGATCTCGTCGGCATAGCAGGCGATCATGGTTTCAAGCGCTGCCTTGGTGGCGGCATAGACGCCCCAGAAGGCGCGGGGACGCGGAACGACGCCTGACGTCACAAAGAGGGCGCGGCCGGCTTCGCTCATGCGCAGCAGCGGGTGGACCGCACGGATCAGGCGCCAGTTGGCGGTGAAGTTGGTTTCCAGCGCCTCGGTGAAGCTGGAGGGCGAGATGTTCTCCAGCGGGCCAAGCGTGCCGAGGACACCGGCATTGCCCATCAGGCCATCCAGGCGGCCGAAGCGATCCAGCAGGGCGCCAGCGAGGCGGTCGATGGCGGCCATGTCCCGCAGGTCGAGCGGGATCAGCGTTGCGTTCTGGCCGGTGGCGGCCCGGATCTCGTCATCAAGCGAGACGAGCGCCTTTTCCGAACGGGCCGTGGCGATGATGTGGTTGCCGGCTTTCGCCAGCTCCAGCGCGGCGGCACGGCCAATGCCCTTGGAGGCGCCCGTGACGAGGATGATGCGTTGGTCGGTCATTTCGGCGGATTAGCGCAATTGGGCGGGGGAGGCCACCCATCAGTCGTCCAGCAGCGACAGCTGTTGTTCCTTCGACGCCATGTCGTGGTCGCGGTCGACGAGGGCTGTTGGGTAGTCGCCCGTGAAGCAGTGGTCGGCGAATTGCGGCAGGCTGTCATTGCGCTTGCCCGCGCCCATGGCTTCGTAGAAGCCGCCGAGGGAGATGAAGGCGAGGCTGTCCACTTTCAGGTAGCGCTTCATTTGTTCGATCGACATGGAGGAGGCGATCAGCTCCTCCTTCGAGGGCATGTCGATGCCGTAGAAATCCGGATGCTTGATCGGCGGCGAGGCGACCCGGAAGTGGATTTCGGCGGCCCCGGCGTCGCGGATCATCTGGACGATGCGCTGAGAGGTGTTGCCGCGCACGATGCTATCGTCGACGAGGACCACGCGCTTGCCTTCGAGGATTGGACGGTTCGGTGCGTGCTTGCGCGAGATGGAGCGCTGGCGGCCGGACTGCGTCGGCTGGATGAAGGTGCGGCCAACATAGTGGTTGCGGATGATGCCGAAGCCGAACGGAATGCCGGAGGCTTCCGCATAGCCGAGAGCTGCCGGGTTGCCGCCATCGGGCACCGGGCAGATCAGGTCGGCGTCGACGTGGCTTTCACGTGCGAGGATGCGGCCGAATTGCTGGCGCGTCTCGTAGACGCTGCGGCCGTGCATGATGCTGTCAGGGCGCGCGAAGTAGACGTACTCGAAGATGCAGGGCGTCGAACGCACGTTCGGGAACGGGGTGAGGCTTTCCACGCCATCCTTGCCGATGACGACGACTTCGCCGGCGTCGATGTTGCGGACGAAGGAGGCGCCGATGGCGTCGAGCGCGCAGGTTTCCGAGCAGAGCACGGGCGAGCCGTCGAGTTCCCCGAGGACGAGGGGGCGCAGGCCCCACGGGTCGCGCGCGCCCATCAGCTTGTCGTTGGTGAGGGCGACGATGGCGTAGCCGCCGTCGAGCTGGCGCAGCGCGTCGATGAAGCGGTCTTCGAGGCGGTTGCGAACTGAGCGGGCGGTGAGTTGGAGGACGACTTCGGTGTCCATGGTGGACTGGAAAATAGCGCCGTTCTGGACGAGGTCGCGGTGCAGGGCGCGGGCGTTGGTGATGTTACCGTTGTGGGCGATGGCGAGACCGCCATGCGCGAGGTCAGCATAGATAGGCTGGATGTTGCGGAGGACGACGCGGCCGGAGGTGGAGTAGCGATTGTGGCCGATGGCGGCGCGCCCGGGCAGACGGGAGATGGCCCCGCTATCATGCGCGAAGTTGTCGCCGACGAGGCCCATATGGCGCTCGGAACGGAATGCGCCGCCCTTGTTGTCGAAAGTGACGATCCCGCAGGCTTCCTGTCCGCGATGCTGCAGGGCGTGGAGGCCAAGGGCGGTGAGGATGGCTGTGTCCTCGCGTCCGAAGACGCCGAACACGCCGCACTTGTGACCCATCCCGTCTTTGGTGCCTGGGCGGAAATCGTCATCCCAATCGGAAAGCGCGGCGCCGGCCTGGACCTGGTCTTTGGGATGGTCAGGATTGGCCAAGCGTGCCTCCGGGGCGAGGTTACTGGGACGTACGTTCGGCAGTGGTCGGTTTGGCCGGGCCCGTAAAGAGCTCGATCACGCCAGTCAGGCCGCCGCCGATCGCGCCTGCTGCGGCGTCTAGTACCGGGTAGGTGTTGCTCTTGGCAATCTCTGGCGGCTCTTCGCCTGGGCGGACGACCTGATGCAACAGCACCACGAACGCGATGCAGGCCAACAGGCCTTTCAGGAGGCCGAGTCCCGCGCCTGCAAAGCGGTCAAACAGGCCGATTTCCGGGGATTCGTTGAAAAGGCGCGACAGGCGCGCGCCGAGGAAGGCTGCGATCACATAAGCAGCGAGGAAGCCGACGATAAAGAGGATGAAGGCCGGCGCCACTGAGGGTTGATCGGGCGAGATCACCTTTTTCAGCGGTTCCTGACCCAGCGTGATATAGAACCACGCTGAAAGTCCGCCGATTACAAAGGCGAGGATCGAGAAAATCTCGCGAATCAGCCCGCGCCCGATCGACATGACCGCGGACAGCAGGATTACGGCAACAACAGCGACATCGAAGACCCAGGGGGGCATCGCACTGACCCTCTACTCGGACCCCCCGCCTAGCACGTCCACGAGGTCCTGCAGTCTGGATAGCCCATGGACGGTCATGCCGTCGACCGTGTCCGGCGCCCCGGCGGGCACAAAAGCCGTAGTAAAACCAAGGCGTGCTGCTTCCCTTAGTCGCGGTTCTATGCGACCGACCGGTCGAATCGCCCCGGACAGGGCGACCTCGCCGAAGAACACCGATCCGCGGGGGAAGGATTTGTCGAGGAGGGCGGAGGCGAGGGCGGCGGCGGCGGCGAGGTCGCCCCCCGGTTCGGCCATCCGGTAGCCACCTGTGACGGCGAGATAAACGTCGCGCATACCGAACCGAAGGCCGCAGCGGGCGTCGAATACGGCAAGCAGCATGGCGAGGCGCGCCGAGTCCCAGCCGACGATGGAGCGGCGCGGGTTACCGGCTGCTTCGGGTCCGGCAAGGGCCTGCACCTCGGCCAGGACGGGGCGCGAGCCCTCCATCGCGGCGAAGACGGCACGACCGGTTGATTCTGCTTCGCTGCCTGCGAGGAAGAGCGCGGATGGGTCGCGTGCAGCTGTGAGGCCGAGTTCGCCCATCTCGAACACGCCGATCTCATCGGTGGGTCCGAAGCGGTTCTTCACGGACCGGAGAATGCGGAATTGGTGGCCGCGTTCGCCCTCGAAATAGAAGACGGCGTCGACCATGTGTTCGAGCACGCGCGGACCCGCGATCTGGCCGTCCTTCGTGACGTGGCCAACGAGGATGACGGCGGCGCCGGTCTTCTTGGCGAAGCGCGTCAATTCCTGCGAACAGGCGCGTACCTGAGCGACTGAACCGGGGGCGGCTTCAAGACCATCGGACCAGAGGGTCTGCACGCTGTCGATCACAACAACCTGCGGCGCTGCGGACTTCAACGCTTTCAGGATCGAGCGGAGATCGGTCTCGGCTGCGAGTTGCACACTGGCTTCGGAAACGCCGAGACGGCGGGCGCGGCCCTGGATCTGCGAGATCGCTTCCTCACCGGAAATGTAGATCGTCTTGATGCCGGCTTTCGCCATGGAGGCTGCGGCCTGCAGGAGGAGCGTGGACTTGCCGATGCCGGGATCGCCGCCAACGAGTACGGCTGACGCGCGCGCAATGCCGCCGCCGAAAACCCGGTCGAGCTCATCAATCCCTGTGGACAGACGGGGTGGCGGCGGCTCCGCGCTGTCGAGCGGCGAGAACTCGACTGTTCCGGTGCGCGTTCTCGTACCGGAGGCCGGAGCTGACAGGCCGCCGGGCGGCGAACTGACGGATTCTTCGACCAGCGTATTCCACGCACCGCAGCTTTCGCAGCGTCCAGACCATTTGGAATGGGCGGAGCCGCAGGATTGGCAGACGTAGGCGGTGGTGGATTTGGCCATGGCGGGAACGTGGCAGTTGTCGCAGTTCCGCGCCAGAGTGCAGCCGAATTAGCTTTTGACCGGATGAGATTTGCTCACAGGCGGCCTGCACTATCTTAGTGTTGCCAGCTTTTGGCGGCGGAGTAGCTTCGCTCTGCAAAGAGGAAACACGTAATGACCCGCTATAACAGCATCCTTGAAACGGTTGGCCGTACGCCGGTGGTGAAGATCAACCGGCTGGCGCCTGAGGGCGTGAACCTTTGGGTGAAGGTGGAGTCGTTCAACCCGCTGGGCTCAGTGAAGGATCGTCTGGCGCTGGGCGTGATCGAGGCGGCCGAAAAATCCGGTGAGTTGAAGCCTGGCCAGACAGTCGTCGAGATGACGTCAGGCAACACCGGGATCGGTCTTTCCATGGTGTGCGCCGCGAAGGGCTATCCGCTGGTGATCGTGATGCCGGAGAGTTTCTCGGTCGAGCGGCGCAAGCTGATGCGCTTTCTCGGCGCCAAGGTCTTGCTGACGCCGGCAGCGCTGCGCGCGACCGGCGCCATCAACAAGACGATCGAGCTGGCGAAGGCACATGGCTGGTTCATGACGCGGCAGTTCGAGAACGAGGCGAACCCCGCCTACCACGAGAAGACGACGGGACCTGAGATCATCGCAGACTTCAAGGAGATCGGGCTCGACTATTTCGTCACGGGTTATGGCACGGGCGGGACGCTCAACGGCGTGTCGCGCGTGCTGACGAAGGAAAGCCCGCGCACCAAGATCGTCGTGTGCGAGCCGACAGATGCGCCGCTGCTGTCGAGTGGGCAATCACAACCGCGCAATCCAGACGGCACGCCATCGTCCGGCCACCCCGCATGGAAGCCGCACCCGATGCAGGGCTGGACGCCGGACTTCATTCCGAAGCTGACGGGCGAAGTCGACCTGTCTCGCGTGCACAAGATCCTGACCGTATCGAACCCGGACGCCATGCGGTGCAGCCAGGAATTGGCCCAGAAGGAAGGCATCTTCGTCGGCATAACCTCCGGCGCGACATTCGCTGCAGCTGTCGAGGTCGCGAAGACGGCGCACAAGGGCGCGAACGTGCTGGCAATGCTGGCGGATACCGGCGAGCGCTACCTCTCAACGCCACTGTTCGCTAACGTGCCGGCGGACATGACGCCGGAAGAGCTGGAGATCGTGAAGTCGACGCCGTTCGCCCATCCGGTTGCGGCGGCGTAGGTTCGTTTTCACCAATGGTGACCGCTTGTTCTCCCCCTCGCCCCCTTGTGGGGAGAGGGTAGGGTGAGGGGGCGGTTCATCAGGCAGGGTGACCGCGTTTCTCTGGCGCTTCGAAACGCTGAGAAGCCCCCCACCCCTGCGCCCCTCCCCACAAGGGGGAGGGGAACGCACGTCGAGCCGTCAGTAGCTGCAATGTCGTTTTTTTCGCGATCGACCGAGCTGGCTGCATGTTAGACCATGCGATCAGGAAGGGTGCTCATGGACGATTTCAACGCGAAATTGTTTGCCGACATCGCACGCTACGCAGCGGCGCGGCGTGCGGGGGATGCTGAGCGCAGGCATGCGCCGGAGGCGAGCTACGCGGAGCAAGTCGAACGCTTTCGCATAGCGCTGAAGGACGACGGGCAGGCTGGCGACGCCGTGATCCGCGAGTTGATCGCGCTGGCCGAGCCGGGACTTGCGGCGATGACGGGGGCGCGCTTTTTCGGATGGGTGATTGGCGGCAGCAACCCGGTTGGCGTTGCTGCCGACTGGCTGACGTCGATCTGGGGGCAGAATACGGCCAACCATCTCGCGTCGCCTTCGGCGTCAGCGGCGGAAGAAGCGTGCCGGGAAGCGTTGCTGGAATTGTTCGATCTGCCGCGCGGGTCGTCGATCGGGTTTTCCACTGGCGCGACGATGGCGAGCTTTACCTGCCTCGCGGCGGCGCGCGGCGAGGTATTGCGGCGGACGGGATGGGATATCGAGGCTGAGGGCGTGTTCGGTGCGCCGCCGGTGACGATCGTGCTCGGCGAAGAGGCGCATTCGACAATCTTCGCGGGGCTGAAGTATCTGGGCTTTGGCGAGCGCAACATCGTGCGGGTGACGGTGGATCGGAATGGCGCGATGATCGCTGGCGCATTTGCGGAAGCGATGAAGCGTGTCACCGGTCCGGTGATTGCGATCGCACAAGCGGGCCACATCAACACAGGCGCGTTCGATCCGTTTGGCGAGATGGCGCATGTGGTGAAGGCGAAAGGCGCCTGGCTGCATGTCGATGGCGCGTTCGGGCTGTGGGCGCGGGCGACGCCGACGCATCGGCATCTCGGTGATGGCCTGGAGCTGGCGGACTCGTGGTCGGTCGATGGGCACAAATGGCTGCAGACGCCGTACGATTGCGCCTATGCCATCGTGAAGGATCGCGCGGCGCATGCGCGGTCGATGCGGATTCCGGCGAGTTACCTGCCGTCTTCAGGCGATGATGCGCGCAATCCGAGCGACTTCGTGCCGGAGCTGTCGCGCCGGGCGCGCGGGTTTGCGACGTGGGCTATGATCCGCAGGCTGGGGCGGCGTGGCATTGCGGAGATGGTGACGCGGCATTGCGCGCAGGCGCGGCTTTTTGCGCAGAAGCTTGCCGAAGCTCCGGGCCTCACCGTGATGAACGAGGTGGTGCTGAACCAGGTCGCGGTGCATTTCGGAAGCGATGCTCAAACCAAAGCCGTGATTGCGCGGGTGCAGGCGGATGGGATCTGCTTTGTCGGTGGTGCAGAATGGCGCGGCAAGCAAGTGATGCGGATCTCTGTGATCAACGAGAACACCACCGAAGCTGATGTGGAGCGGTCGGTGGAGGCGATGCTGTCGGCGTGGGATGCGGTGCGGCGCGCCAACTAGCGCGCGACGAAACACCAGAGGCCGGTGCAGATGCCGAAGGCGAACTGCATGAAGAGATCCAGCAGGCCGCCAATGACCAGGATCGGGACGCCGACCCACTGGAAGGCGAGCCAGATCGCCATCGGGGTGATCCGGGGTTCGGGCAGGCGGTGGCCGGCGATGGTCTGGATGGCGGTGCGGGCCATGCGGTTTTCCTCTGCGCGTTCAACAATTGGGAGAGGAAACCGCTAAGAATTGACGAATGATTCGCCCGAGCCTTTCAATCGAGTGGAACCAGACGCCGCGGGCGGACTGGGATGTAGCGCACGCCGCCGGCTTGGGCAGCTATCAGCAGGACTGGGCCTATGGCGTGGCGCTCAAGGCGACCTCGCCCGGCGTGAAGGTGTTGCGGGCGACCGTACGGCGTAGCGACGGGTCACTGTTGGCGCTGGCGCAGATAACGGCGCGGTCGTTCGCGCTGGTGGGGCGGTTTGCAGTCTGCACGCATGGACCAGTGTGGGGGAGCGATGTTTCGGCCGACGACAAGCGCGGGGCCTATCGCCTGATGAAGAAAACCCTGCCGCAGGGGGGGGCACGCCTGCTTGTGTTCACGCCGGATGAGGTGGAAGACGACACTGCCGGGTTGGCGGGCCTGCGGCGCGTGATGACGGGCGATGCGACGGTTTTGATCGACCTGACACGCGACGAGGCGACGTTGCGGTCGGACATGGAGGCCAGCTGGCGCAACAAGCTATCGAAGGCTGAGCGGTCTGAGCTGCAGGTGCAGAAGGCGGGCCTGAAGCCCGCACAGTATCGCTGGTTACTTGAGGCCGAGGCGAAGCAGAGGCAGAAGCGCGGCTATCGCGCCATGCCGCTGGAGATGACCGAGAGCTGGCAGGGTGCGAAGGCGGAAGGCGCCGGCGGAGACAAAGGGGCGGGGATCGCAGTGTTCCGCGCGGACCTGAAGCGCGATGCGGCGGCGGGAATGCTGTTCCTGATCCATGGCAAGCGCGCGACCTATCATGTCGGCTGGACCAGCGATGAAGGTCGCACGAATGCGGCGCACAACCTGATCCTGTGGACCGCGATGAAGGACCTGAAGGCGCGAGGCGTGAAGGTTCTGGACCTTGGCGGGGTCAATACCCAGTCGGGCGCGGGCATCGCGCGTTTCAAGCTGGAGGCGGGCGGAAAGGTGCTATTGCGCGCCGGGGCGTTCGTTTAACCGGTATTCTTCCCCAGCATCATGCCGAGGAAGGCGCCAAGTTTCGGCGGCTGGCCGGTGCGCAGGAGGCTGGCCTGGAAGAGGCGGCCGAGCAGCAGCATTTCGACGCCAACAAAGACGATCAGCATCAGACCTGTACCCAGAACTTCGATGAAGTCGACGCCTGCACCTAAGCGCGCCAGCATGGCGAAAGGCGTGTAGAGCGGTATCCACGACATGATGATCGGGAAGACGCCGTTGGGCTGCTGCACGACCGAAAGCATCATGAAGATGGTCGGCAGCATGATCAGCATGATGACGGGCATCAGGTAGGCCTGCGCATCCTGCAGCGAGTTCGAGAGCGCGCCGATCGCGAGGTAAAGCATCGAGATGATGAGGTAGCCGGCGAGGAAATAGAACAGCATTGCGACAAACATCCATGGCTCGATCACCGAGAGGGATGGCTTCACGATGTCGGCGACCATGCCCTGCACGAAGAAGGCCGCGCCGACTGCAGCAGCGACCCAGACGGCGAGAATGGTGAGGCCGATAGCGCCGAGGCCGAGGAGCTTGCCGTACATCAGGTCAGCGGGGCGGATGGTGGCGAGGATGGATTCGAGCAGCTTGTTGGAGCGTTCCTCGATAACGCCCTGAAGCATCATCGAGCCTGTCGTCATCACGGTGACCAGCAGCAGATAGACCATCACGAGGGGTAAGGCAGAGCGGATCACCACCTGCTCGCGGCCGCCGCCTTGCGGCGGGGCGCTGAGGTTGATCGGCGTGCTGATGTCCATGATGTTTGCGGAAGCCTCGGGCGTGAGGCCGCTGGCCTGTAGCGCCTGGCTGCGCTGGATACGGGCGATCTCGTTGCGCACATTGTCGATAAGCGATTGGTTCGGTGCGCCATTGGTCCACATGCGGACGGGCGTCTCCGTGCCTGGCGTCGCAGGAATGTAGGCGACGAGGGCGAGCGGACGCTTGCCATCGGGGGTGTCGATTTCATTCTGCAGCTCGTCGGCGAGTGCAGTGGCGATCGCATCGGGACCATCTGCTGCGTTGATGCCGGCCGGCAGCGGAGCGCGGATGGAGGTGGGCGGATCAATGTCGTAGAGCGGCGCGTCCTTCGGCAGGTGGGGCTGGATGGTCGCTATTGCTGCTGCGATGCCGCCGTCGGCGACGAATTGTTCGATCTGCGCGTCGTTGAACCAGCGTTCGCCCTTGGCCCAAACGGCGTCGGGGGCGATGGACTGAAGGTTCCAGCGCTGCACATAGGCGGAGAAGGCGCCGAGTTCGACGCGTTGATAGTTGAGGTTGAGGCGGCGATCGATTGCGGACTCAAATTGTCCTGACGCATCGACCAGAACATAAGCGGAGTTGAGTTGCGGGCGGAAGAAGCGTCCGGCGATCTGGGTCACGCCAATCACGAGCGGGAGAACGAGCAGCATGACCCAGAAGCCGCGCGTTGCGGCGATCTGCTTGTACTCGCGGGTGGCGACGAGAAGGATGTTCTTCACGGGGTCGTCTCCTGTTCGGGGCCGACAAGGTGGATGAAGACGTCGTGCAGGCTGGGCCGGTGGCTTTCAAAGCCGCGCAGGGCGAAACCGCCTGATGTAGAGGCCTGCAGAAGTTCGCCGGGCGTAGCCCCTGGTTTCAGTGCGACGTCCCACGTGCTCCAGCTATCCGCGCTGCCCGAGCGTTTTGCCGAGACCACGCCGGGCAGGCTGGAAGGATCGTTTTGCGAAGTGAGCGTGAGGCGGCCGGGCAGCGTGGCGCGCGCTTCTTCCTGCGTGCCCTCGAACACCTTGTGGCCGCGCGCCAGCAGGACGATGCGGTTCGTGAGGCGTTCGGCGTGCTGCATGATGTGGGTGGAGAAAACGACGGTGGAGCCTGCCTGCGCCATTTCCAGTACGAGGTCTTCGAGGACTTTCTGGTTCACGGGGTCGAGGCCGGAGAAGGGTTCGTCGAGGATCAATAGCCTGGGCTTGTTCACCATTGCGGCGGCGACTTGCACCTTCTGTGACATGCCCTTCGACAGCTTCTCGACCATCGATTTGGTCCACTCGCCGAGGCCGAAGCGCTCGATCAGGCGTGTCGCTTCACGCTTGGCGTCGACGGCTTCCATCCCTTTGAGACGGCCAAAATAGACAATGGTGTCAAGCACGGTCATGCGGCGGTAGAGGCCACGCTCTTCCGGCAGAAAACCGATCTGGGACGCGTTCTCGCGGCCTGGCTTACGGCCGAGGATTTCGATGGAGCCGGATGTCGGGCGGATGATGTCGAGCGCCATGCGCAGGCTCGTGGTCTTGCCTGCACCGTTGCCGCCGAGGAATCCGAAGATGCCGCCCTCGGGCACGCTGAAGGTGAGATCGTTGACCGCCGTAAAATCGCCGAAGCGCTTCACGACATGGTCGAGCTTGAGGATGGACATCGATGCCCCGTGATGTGGCCGCTGCGGCGGCTCTGCATGCCCGTATCGGTTCGGGTTGTGGCAGGTGTCTGGAGTGGGAGCAAGGCTGGCGGAGGCGCCCTTCAGATCGCGGGCTGGATCGGGCCCTCGGCGCGGCCGTTCACGAACTGATCGACGTGGGCATTGCCGGATTTGTCGAGATCTGCGACCGGGCCACGCCAGATAATGCGGCCTTCGTGCAGCATGGCGACTTCGTCGGCGATCTTGCGGACGGAGGCCATGTCGTGGGTTATAGTGATGGCGGCAGCGCCGAGCGCTTTTACCTGCTCGACGATGAGGTTGTTGACGGCATCGGCGGTGATTGGATCGAGGCCTGTGGTGGGTTCGTCGAAGAAGATGAGATCGGGGTTGGCTATAATCGCGCGGGCGAGGGCGACCCGTTTCTGCATACCGCCGGAAAGCTCCGCTGTGCGGAGATCGGCGGCGGAGGCGGGGAGGCGCACCTTGGCGAGATTTTCGATGGCGCGCTTCTTCGCTTCGGGGCGGCCGACATGGTCGCGATAGAGCAGCGCGAAGGAGACGTTCTCCCAGACGGTGAGGCTGTCGAACAGCGCACCACCCTGGAATAACATGCCGGTGCGACGGCGGATGGTGTCGAGCGTCTTGTGGTTGGAAACAGCTTCGCCATCGAAGCTGATCTCGCCCTCGTCAGGTCTCAACAGTCCGAGTGCGCACTTGATGGTGACGGACTTCCCGGTGCCCGAGCCGCCGATAATGACCAGCGACTGGCCTTGCGCCACGGTGAGATCGACGCCGCGCAGGACCTGCTTCGGTCCGAACGCCTTGTGGACGTTCTTGAGTTCGAGAGTGGGCTTGGTCGAGAAATCGATCACAGACCTATCCTCACGAATATCGAGGTGAGGATGTAGTTACTGGCGAGGATCAGGACGGCTGCACCGACGACGGCGAGCGTTGCTGCGCGGCCTACGCCGCCAGCACCGCCCTGCGATCGATCGCCCTGATAGCAGCCCATCAGCGAAATGATGCCGCCGAAGACAGCTGCCTTAATGACGCCCGACCAGATGTCGTTGCCAGTGACGAAGCTCCACGAATTGCGGAGGTAGAGGGAGCCATTGAAATCGAGCGCACTGACGGCGACGAGCCACCCGCCGAGGACGCCAATAATGTCGGCGACGAGAACGAGGATAGGCAGTGTGGCGATGCCCGCGATGACGCGCGGCGCATAGAGATAGCGTTCAGGTTTCGCTGAGAGCGTCAGCAGCGCATCAATCTGTTCGGTCACGCGCATGGCGCCGATCTCGGCGGCGATGCCAGCGCTGACACGTCCGGCGAGCATCAGGCCGGCGAGGACGGGGCCGAGTTCACGTGTGATGCCGATGACAACGATGTTGGGGACGAACTGTTCGGCGTTGAAGCGTGAGCCGCCCATGTAGATGTTGAGCGCGAGAGCTGCGCCGATGAAGACGGCGGTAAGGCCGACCACTGGCAGCGAGTAAAAGCCGATCTTTACGCACTGGCGGATGACTTCGCGCAGATAGATCACCGGGGTGACGCAGGCCGTCAGCACGCGGCCGGAGAACGACGCGATGCGTCCGATCTCGCGCAAACCGCCGATCACGGTCCGCCCGATCAGCCGGAACGGCCGCAGGATCAGGCTGTCCTCTGTGTGGGACTTCTCAGGCGCAGGGGAGGCTGTCATTCGGCCCCCGCATAGCGCCGGTCGAGGCGGGCGCCCAGCCGGGTGAGGATTTCGTAATCGATCGTGCCCATCGCGCCGGCTACCTCTGAAAGTGGCATGTTGGTGCCAATGATCTCGATTTCATCCCCCGGCGACACGGAAAGACCTGTGACATCAATCACGATCAGGTCCATCGAGACCCGGCCGACGATGGGGCGTTTCTGGCCTTGTACGAATACCCTGCCCGAATTCGAGGCGCTGCGGAGGTAACCGTCGGCATAGCCGAGGCCTATGGTCGCGAGCTGGCAGTCCGACCCGGCCGTCCATGAGTTGCCGTAGCCAACAGTCTCGCCCTTGTGGGCATCGCGGACCTGCAGGATCGGGGCGGTGAGGGTGACGACGGTGTGGGGGGCGGAGCCATCGGCGGGCGTGGGGCCGCCGCCATAGAGGGCGATGCCGGGGCGGATTTCGTCGAAGTGATAATCCTTGCCGAGATAGGCGCCGCCGCTGGCAGCGAGACTGGCCGGAACACCGGGCCAATGGGCGCGAGCTTCGGTGAAGCGGCTGAGCTGCGCGGCGTTGGCGGGGCTGGTTTCATCGCCGCAGGCAAGGTGGCTGATCAGGCGGCTCGGCTTTGGCAGCATGCGGGCCGCGGCGGCCCAGTGGGCCCGTGAGACGCCCAGTCGGTTCATGCCAGTGTCCACGTGAAGCGCGGCGGGACGCGGCTGGACGTTGGAGCTGGTCCAGAGGTCGATCTGTTCGAGATGGTTCAGCACCGGCTGCAGCGCGTACATCCGGAAGAGATTAAGCGTGTCCGGTGTCACGCCATGGAAGACGAGGATTTCGGGCGCGGGGCCAAGCTCGCGGCGGAGGGCCGCGCCTTCCTCAGCCCAGGCGACATAGAAACGGCTGCAGCCAGCCTTGGCCAGAGCGGAGGCGACCTGCTTTGCGCCAAGACCGTAGGCGTCCGCTTTCACCACAGCAGCGGCGTAGGCTGGGTCGACGCGACGCTGCATCATCCGCCAGTTGGCGACGAGCGCGTCGAGGTCGATGTGCAGCCTGGCAACCATGTCCCTTCGCTAGTGCGATTTTACGCACAGGTGAAGCGCTCTATTCCTCGCCGTCGGGCAGGAAGCCCTTGCTGGCGCCGCCACCCTTCCCGCCGCCACCCTTCCCGCCGCCGCCAAAGCCACCCCCACCGAAACCGCCCCCGCCGAAACCACCGCCGCTATGGGTTGGGGCCATCGGGCGGTCGTCGCCACGGTTGTGTTCGAGGTCCGAGAATTTGACGCGGGCTGGGTTGAAGCCGACCTCGACCTTGCCGATGGGGCCGTGACGCTGCTTCGAGATGATGATCTCGGCTATATTGAACTTGGCCGCCATCTGGTCTTTCCACTCGGCGTGGCGCGGATCGCCTTCGCCGGGCTCGAGACGTTCGAGGTAGTAAGCTTCGCGGTAGATAAACATGACGACGTCGGCGTCCTGTTCGATCGAGCCGGATTCGCGAAGGTCGGAGAGCTGCGGGCGCTTGTCTTCGCGCTGTTCGACGGCGCGCGACAACTGCGACAGGGCGATGATCGGGATCGCCAGTTCCTTGGCCAGCGCCTTCAGCGACTTGGTGATCTCTGTAACTTCCTGCACGCGGCCGTCGCTCTTGCGGCCGCCGGAGGAGGTGATGAGCTGGAGGTAGTCGATGATCAGAAGGTCGAGGCCGGACGTGCGCTGCAGGCGGCGGGCGCGGGCTGCAAGCTGGGAGATCGAAATACCGCCGGTGTCGTCGATGAAAAGCGGGATGCCTTCCATCATCTCGGCGGCGTCACGGATCTGTTCGTAGTCTCTCGGCGTGAGGTCGCCGCGGCGCATCTTGTCGGATGGGATGGTCGAGACGTCCGCGAGAATACGGCTGGCGAGCTGATCGGACGACATCTCGAGCGAGAAGAAGCCGACGACCGCGCCTTCATCTGTCTTCATCTGGCCGTTGGGGCCTGTCGACCGCCGGCAGGACTTGGCGGCGTGATAGGCGATGTTGGTGGCGAGCGCGGTTTTTCCCATCGATGGACGTGCTGCGAGGATGATGAGGTCGGACTTGTGCAGACCGCCGAGCTTGCGGTCGAGTTCGGCCAGGCCTGAGGCAACGCCTGCGATCTTGCCGTCGCGCTTGAAGGCGGCGGTGGCTGTCTGGATCGACGTGGTGAGCGCTGAGTTGAACGACTGGAAGCCCTGCGCGCCTGCGCCACGTTCCGCGAGCGAGAACAGCTTGCGCTCTGCGTCCTGAATCTGGATTTCGCCGGGCTCTTCGATGTCGCCCTTGGTGGCCTTGGAAACCATTCCGGCGCCGATATCGATCAGTTCCCGGCGCAGCGAGAGGTCGTGGACGAGGCGGGCATAGTCGACGATTTCGGGGCCGAAGGCTGCGGAATCCAGCAAGTCGGCCAGATAGCGAGCGCCGCCGATCTCGGTGAGCTTGCCGTCACGCTCGAAATGCTCGCGCAGGGTGACGCCGTCGGCGATGCGGCCGTTGGAGATAAGGCGGTCGAGGACTTCAAAAATCGCTGAGTTGGCAGGGCCATAGAAGTCGCGCGGCTTCAGGATATCGGACACGCGCTGGTGCGCATTGTTGTCGAACAGGATCGCGCCAAGCACCGCCATTTCGGCTTGCGCGTTGTGCGGCTGGATAACCTGCGGAACTGTGTTGTCGTGGTCTTTCGCCATGGAGCACTCTCTAGGGCAAACGATCCTGCGAATCGCGACTTGATTCTAGATATCCTCAGCTTGGTTTTGGCTGTTGATGAGGCAGCGAGACTACTTCCGGCCTAGCCAGGCAGCGACGCCGCCGACAAGAACTCCAAGCAAGACAGCGACAAAGCCGTAGATCAGGCCGTGCTGGCGCGAGAGATCGAACAGGGTGGCGTCGAGGCCGCTTCGCGCAAGCGTGAACGACTGACGGGATTCTCCGACAACGCGCCCGTCGCGGAATGCAACGGCGCGTACCGTGTACTCGCCCGGCGGAGCGTTCTGCGGCAGGTCGATGGTGGCGCGGCGCAGGCCTCCCTCGAAATGACGGAACCGCATGTTACCGAAAGTATAGAGACCCTGATCCATCTTGAGGTTCACGAAGGCTGCGCGCCAGTCGCCGAGGTCGGGCGAAAGGAGTTGGTCGAGGCGGGGGAGCGCAGTGGCCTGCGCGTTGAGGCCGGCCTCGATCATCGTGTCTTCGGAGACGGTTGCGGCAACCACAGGCTCGGCGCCAATCGCGAGAACCTGGGGGGCGGCGACGAATTCGATGGTCTGATCGCCGGCGCTCGTGGCGCGGATCATCTTCTGCGCGATGATCGGGCCGAAGAGGCCTACGGCAATGCCGGATGTTTCGTTTTCCGGCTGGGGCGTGGCGGCGAAGACGACAACAGTGCTGTCCGAGTAGTTGACCTCGACGTCGATCCTGTCCTCAGCAATGCCGGCGGCCATAATAGGACGGTCCGGGCCTTCAAGCCGCTGCGCCGCGACGGGCGTAGCGCCGAGCGCCAGCATCATCGTGAGGAGCGCAAGGCGTTTCAACGCGATTGCTCCAACCGGTATTCTGGGTGCGGCTGGACATAGAGTTCGTAGACGAGCCGGCCGGCGATCGCGAGCACGAGGAGGGCGAGGAGGAGGCGCAATTGCGCGGCCTTGAGCCGACGGCCTGCTATGGCGCCATACCGCGCGCCGACTACGCCGCCGATCATAAGTACGCCGGCAAGGACGAGATCGACGGTGCCGTTGAAGGTGGCCTGCAGAAACGTGACGTAGGCCGTGAGGAAGATGATCTGAAAAAGCGACGTCCCGACCATCACCCGTGTGGGCACGCCCAGCAGGTACACCATGGCTGGCGCGAGGACGAAGCCGCCGCCGACGCCAAGAACTGCCGCAAGCATCCCGACAAAGAAGCCGATGCCAATGGGCGGCAGGATGGAGATGTAGAGGCCCGAGCGGGGGAAGCGCCGCTTCATCGGCAGTCCGCGCATCCAGGCGCGCAGCCGCGTGCGCCGACCAGGATCGCCGCCGGCCGATGAGCGAAGGGCCCGGATGCTCTCCCAGGCCATCAGCGCGCCGATCACGCCGAGGAAGATGATGTAGAGAACAGCGATGGTCGTATCAACGATTCCGAACGCCTTCAGGAGGCTGAAGACGCCGACACCGACGGACGATCCGCCCAGCCCTCCCATGAGCATGAGCGTGCCGAGCCTCGTATCAACCTGCCCCTCGCGCCAGTGCGCCGACACGCCAGCGATCGAGGTGGCGAGGATCTGGTTCGCCTGGGTGGAGACTGCCACTGCGGGCGGGATACCGTAGAAGATCAAAAGCGGGGTCAGCAGGAAGCCGCCGCCGACCCCGAACATGCCTGACAGGAAGCCAACGAGCATCCCGATCACGATCAGGATCAGCGGATCAACCGCGACCTGAGCGATGGGGAGGTGAATCAGCATTTTCCATTACTACGCGCGCGCCGCGCGCACTCAAAGCGCCAGATGGGCCCAAAAACCGCAATCGTTCGTGTGCGCTCTAGTTTGCGTCGCTCAGGCTGGCGGCGCGGAGTTCGCGCAATAGGGACGC
>JBBATZ010000029.1:0-48380 GCA_040398425.1 Hyphomonadaceae bacterium | reverse complement strand
CCTAGCTCAGGCCCACACCTCAACCCATCCAACCTCGGCCCACAGCCGCAGGGGCCACACCCGCATGTCCGGTTGACGCCCCGCCTACTGCGTCCCAAGACATCCCCACAATAAAACGAGGAAACGTCATGTCCCGCTTCACTGGAAAATCCGTCATCGTCACCGGCGCCGCGTCGGGCATCGGCCGCGCCTCCGCGAAACTCTTCGCTGCCGAAGGCGCCTCTGTCATCGCCGCCGACAAGGTCGCCGGCGTCAACCAGACCGTTGCCGACATCACCGCTGCCGGCGGCAAGGCCATCGCCCTCGAGATGGACGCAGGCAAATCGTCTGACGTGCAGAAGCTGATCGACCTCGCGCTCAGCACCAACGGCAAGCTCGACATCATCTACGCCAACGCCGGAATCTCCGGCGGCACGCCCGGCCTGTTCGAACAGACCGAAGACCAGTGGCTCAACATCCTGCAGGTCAACCTCATCGGACCGATGCTCGCCATCCAGCTCGGCGCGCCGCACATGATCAAGCAGGGCAAGGGCGCGATCGTCTGCACCGCCAGCGTCGCCGGCATTCGCAACGGCGCCGGCTCGCCCGCCTACTCCGCTTCGAAAGCCGGCGTCATCTCCCTGGTCTCGCTCGCCGCCAACCAGCTTGCCGGCACCGGCGTGCGCGTGAACGGCGTCGCTCCCGGCCTCATCGAAACCGGCATGACCCAGCCGATCTTCAACCGCGCCCGCGAGAAAGGCACCGACGACAAGATTGGTCAGCTCAACGCCATGCGCCGTGCCGGCCAGCCGGAGGAAATTGCGAAAGTCGCCCTGTTCCTGGCCTCCGACGACGCTTCTTATGTGAATGGCCAGGTCCTGCCCGTGGACGGCGGCCTGTCATCCTCGCTCCCGGTTGTGCCGCCCAAGCGCTGAAACCACAGGGTATACCCTGCGGCGCGGACACACAGCTTAACGTCCGCACACCAGATGTTAACTCTCAGCTGTGAACCATCGGCCCGCAGCCCGCTGGGTCTGCAAAGCGGGTTGCGCAAATGACGACGGAACTGTTCCTCGAGCCCATGCGTACGGCTTCGGTGTTGCACTACGCCAATGGGGGCAAGGGCCCCTCCCAGGCGCTGGTGCGCTCTCTGATCCGTCGGGTTGAGCAGCAGGACTATGTCGGTGCGCTTGCACACTTCTATCATGACGACGCAAGCATTCAGGAAAACCGGGATCCGCCTCGTGTCGGCCGTGATGCCCTGATCGCCTACGAGATGGACCTGCTCGTCCGCTACGGCCAGATCCCTGTTCGCAAGGTCGAGCGCTTCGCAATCAACGGCGACATCGTCTTCATCAACTGGCAGTTTGAATTCGATGTCGCAGGCGTCGGCAAACGCCTCGTCGATACAGTGGCGATGCAGACTTGGGATGGCGACCGCATCCGCCGTGAATGCCTGTATTTCGACCCCCGACAGATCCGCCCATCTACCTGAGCGCGACCAGCGCTGCGCCGCATCCAAGCAGAGCGAGCCCGGCCGCCCGCTTCAGATCCACCACATGAACAGGCGCGCCGAACAGGCCGAACTGGTCGATCAGCGTCGACATCACCAGCTGCGCGATAACAACGCACATCACGAAATTCCCGACCCCGAAGTTTGGCGTCACGAATGTCGCGCTGATTGCATAGAACGCCATGGCCATGCCTCCGAACCATGCCAGTGGCGGCACGGCTGCGAACAGGTTGCCCGAGGGTATCGCCGGCCGGAACAGCGCAAACACGCATCCCACCGCGACGAACGACATGCCCACAGCGATCAGCGACGCATGTATCGGGGACTGGATCGTCCGCCCGAGCGTTCCCTGCAAGGCCGCCATGACCGGAATGAGCGCGCCGGCCAGAGCGGCCCACGCTGCAAGCAAGGCAACGCTGTTCATGTTCATGGCGCGATCTCCTGACTGCCTGACTTTCCCTACGCCGAGCCGGGAAAACACGCATCTGCTTGAAACGAGCAGTTTTGCTCACATGCTGCCGGACCGCCGCCCTTTACCGCCATCTTGCGGGGGGGCACTGTCCGCCCATGAAGCTGATCCCGTCCGCCCTCGTCCCTCTCGCCTTCGCAACCGCATCGCTGATGTCCGTTGCGAACGCGCAGGCCAATGCAGCTGCGCAGCCCGATCTTGCCGGCTACTGGACGCACGCCACCGCGACCAACCTCGAGCGTGACCCGAAATTCGGTGATCGCCTGGTAATGACCCAACAAGAAGCTGCCGAAGCCGAAGACGAAATGGTCATCGGCGACGAACACCGCACCTCCTTCGTCGTCTCCCCCGCCAACGGCCAGCTGCCCGATCTGACGCCCGCAGCAAAGGCGGCCCGCGCTGATCGCATCGCCCAGCTTCCACTCGGCATAGGCTATGCGCGCGGCGATCATCCGGAAGGCATGACGCTCGCCGAACGTTGCCTGCGCGATTACGGCTCGCTACTCGGCCCGCCCATGATGCCGGTGGGGTACAATAACAATTACCAGATCATCCAGACGCCGGATTACGTCGCCATACTTGTCGAGATGATCCACGATGTTCGGATCATTCCGCTCGCCGGCAAACACCGGCCCGACGTGATCCGGCCGTGGATGGGCGACTCGCTCGGTCACTATGAGGGCGACACCCTCGTCATCGAGACGACCAACTTCCGACCCGACCTCGCCTTCCGCGGCGCCCCTGAGACCATGCACCTGACCGAACGCTTCCGTCGCATCAGCGACACGCAGCTCGTCTATGCGTTCGAGATCAACGAGCCGACAATTTTCGAGGCGCCGATCCGCGCCGAGGTCGCCTTCAACGCCATGCCTGGACCAGTCTACGAATACGCCTGCCACGAGGGGAACTACTCTTTCCCGAACCAGTTGATGGGTCACCGCATCGCGGAAGCCGAGGACACAACCGACCAATGACACATGCCGGGGGGCTCGTTCGACTTGGTGCGCTGGCCACGCTGCCATTGGCGTTCGGCGCCTGCCAGTACATCCCGGAAATGCCCAGCTTCGGCGCAGCGCCGCAGGGCATCTGCGCTGGCTCAGGCCTCACAGTTGATATCGACTTCTCAGCGGCAGGTCGCCATGACTGCATCATCGGCCCGGATGGGTCGATCGTCGTCTCGGTCGATCACGAGCCCGCCTATGTCGAAGGCATAAACCCCAGCCCCTGGTTCGCGTTCCGCGTCACGACAGAGGCGCCGCGCGCCGCGACCATTACGCTGGACTATACGGATTACACCCACCGTTACGCGCCTTACGTCAGCACCGACGGGCGCAACTGGCGAAAGCTCGCTGAGAGCCAAGTGACGCTGAACGAGAAGAAGTCACGCGTCACCCTGAAGCTCGATCTCGCCGCAGGCCCCACCTGGATCGCTGGCCAGCCGATCTCGTCGGCGAATGACAATCTGGACTGGACGCGTGGCGCTCTCGCAGGCCTCGGCTTCACCGAGATGAAGTATGGCGAGTCCCTGGAAGGCCGCCCGCTCGTCGGCTTCGTTGGCCCCGGCTCGCTGGAGGCGATCGTCGTCCTGACGCGGCAGCATCCGCCCGAGACCAGCGGACAGGAGGCGTATCGCGGGTTCGTCGAGCGGCTGCTGAAGCGGAGCGACGACCTGGGTTCCACCTTCCGCAATCGCTATCGCATTATCATCGCGCCGATGCCCAATCCTGACGGTGTTGATGAAGGCAATTGGCGGCTCAACGCGGGCGGCGTTGATCTCAATCGCGACTGGGGACAGTTCTCCCAACCTGAAACCAGGACCCTGTCGCAATGGATTGTCGCCGCAGCGGGCGGCCGTCGCGTCGTGTCGATGATGGACTTCCACTCCACCGACAAGACCGTGATCTACGCGCCACCGCTCGATGCCGCCTCGCCGACCATCTCCTTCCTGCCCTTTCTGAAGCAGACGTTCGACTCAAAGCTGAGCGCGCCGCCCGAGTGGAGTTACAACCACAACCCCAATGGCGGCACCTCGAAAGGCTGGGCGCTCGAAGCGCTGAAGGCGCCCGGCATCACCGTCGAGCTCTGGGACCAGATCCCAACCGCCGACGCGCGCAAGCTTGGCGCAACAGCAGCCGATGCATTGATCGAGTATTTTTCGAAGTAGCGCCTAGAACGACTTACGCACGTTCACATACACGAACCGGCCTTGCGGATTGTGCAGCTCCCCCAGGAAACCGAAGTTGGTATCAGCCAGCGGCGGCGTCTCATCGAATAGGTTGCGGGCGCCAACCCGCACACGCATCGGCGCGTCCGTATCATGGTCGAATTCGTACTGCACATAGAGATTGTGCGTCTGATACTCGTCGATGATCCAGGGCTGGCCGTTCAGCGTGTTGAAGTCGTCGTAGACGTCACCGACATACGATGTGAACCACGCAGCGCCCCACGCATCGTAGTCCCACGACAGCGAGGCCGAATAGCGCCACTCTGGCCGGCCGAAGTCGCGAATTAGGTCGCCCTGCCCGTTGGCGCCAAGCAGGGTTGAGATGTCGCCCGCCGCCACGGCAGCGTTGATGATCTCGCCATTCGGCGACACGCCCTGAAAGAACTTGTCGAGCAGCGCCGCGTTAACGCGGAAAGAGAAGTTACCGACCGGCGTGTCGTCGAGATCGTAGTAGAGGCCCAGATCGAGACCCTGCACCGTCCGCTTGTCGAGGTTCAGGTAATTGTCGTTGACGAACAGGATGTCGCCGACCGGCGCGATGCCCGTTCCGGCGAACGCCGCGATATCATCCGCATCGGGCGCTGCGCGCACGACGGCCGCGTTTGATCCGCCGTTCAGGCGCAGCACGTAGTCCAGCAGGATGTGATTATCATCACCGAAAATGCCGACGACATTTTCCTGCTCGATACGCCACCAGTCTGCGGTGAAGCTCACCTTGCCCCACTCCGCAGGCACGAAGGTGCTATCGAGCACGAAGCCGTAGGACAAGTTCGTGGATTCTTCGGGTTGCAGCGATTGCGAGCCCTGGCGGTTTGAGGTGACGCCCGTCTGCGGGCGGGTTGGGCAGGTGGTGGTGAACTGGGCCTGCGTAATGCGTCCGGCGCGCAGGTCCGCTTCGCAGAAGATCAGGTCAGTGCGGTTGTTGATGCGTTGCAGCCCGGTCTCGTTCTGTTGCTGCAGGTTCGGCGCGCGGAAGCCTTCCGACCATGCGGAGCGGAACAGCAGGAAGTCGAACGGCCGCCACGACAGCGCAACCTTCGGCTTGGTCACATCGCCAAACGTGTCGAAATGCTCGTAGCGCGCGGCGAGCTGCATATCGACCGCCTGCACCAGCGGGATCGCCATATCATTCGACACCAGCGGCACCTGCAGCTCGATATAGCCGGACTGGACATTGGTGCTCCCGCGCGTGTCGCGCGACGCGGAGTTGCCCTGCAGGTCGTTGGTGGTGAGGCCGCTGATGATGTCGGTGAACTGCGCAGTGCCGTCCTGCCGGATATCGCGATCGTCGCTGTAGGTCTCGCGCCGCGTCTCAACACCGATGGCCGCGCCAACGTCTCCGGCCCACAGCGTGAACACATCCGGCCGCGACAGCTTCAAGTCCCACGAAGCAAGCGATGTGTTGTTCTTCCGCGTGACGGGCACGAGGAAACTATCGATCACCGCGCGCGGATTGCGCGTGCAGTCGCCGGACGCAAGATCGCCGACGCAGCCACCGTTGAACGGGTTGTACGCATCCGGCGTGGAACGGCCCAGCGCCTGCTGGAACAGCGTATTGGACACGCGCATCTCGCGGTCCTTGGTCGAGGCTTCGCTGTAGAGCAGCGCCGATTCCCAGTCCCAATCCGCAAAGTCCCCGCGCAGGCCGACAAGCAAACGCGTCGACAGGTTTTCGACTTCCGTCTTGCGGGGACCGACATCGATCGGGCGATAGGCAGCCGTGCCGGTGCCCGGCGCCGATCCGAGATAGAGGTCCAGTGCAGGACCCGTGTAACCCGCGAGGCGGTTTGCCGATCCGACAGCGCCGAAAGGATTGTAGTAGTTGGTCGACGGAATCACGATCGGAACGGCGCCGAGCATCGGCGCCACTTCGCGATAGCCGACTGAATCTGCCAGATAGACGCCCGCCTCGGCAAACAGCTCCAGGCTGTCGCTGATGTCCTGATTGAAGAAGCTGAACAGGTTGATGCGGTCGACGCCATTGGTGACGGTCGCATCCTCGTTGACGTTGTAGCGTTTCCCTTGCGGGCGCGTGGAAGTCGTGCCGATGCAGGTGTCGGCGGATAGCACTCCCGTGGGCGCGCAGCCTGCGATGGAGCTAGGTTGGATGTGGAACTGACCAGCAGCGTTCGTCACAGCTGTGCCATTCACAAGGATGTTGCCTGCCGCAAACTTGTCGAACACCCCCCAGGCGGAGGTGATCGACGTGTTGTTGAAGCCCGCCAACGCCGTGGCGTTTGCCGCCCAGTCTGCCGGCAGCCTGCTTCTGAGGTCCGAATTCGCCGAAAATTCGCGGTCGCTCGCGTAAATCGGATCGCGCGAGAAGTAGGAGCCCATCACCGACAGGCGGGTCGCGCCATCGTTTGACCGGATGCCCAGCTGCATCGACGCGGTGAACTCGTCAGCCGAGGCGCCCTCCTCGTTGCCGTAGGTGAGGTCGAGCATCAGACCTTCGAAACCGTCGTTCAGCACGGTGTTGACCACACCCGCGACCGCGTCGGCGCCATAGATGGCCGAGGCGCCATCCAGCAGGACTTCCACCCGCTTGATCCCGGACGTGGGAATGGCGTTGGTGTTTGCCGTTACCACCGGAACCAGATTTTCCGCCTGCGTGCCCGGATGGTTCACCATCCGCCGTCCGTTGAGCAGGACCAGCGTGTTGCCGGTGCCCAGCGCTCGCAGGTTGATCGAGGCCGTGTCGCCGCGGGCAGCGTTAGTTCCACCAATGCTGTTGGCCACGCTCGCGCTGCCGAACGAAACATCGCCTAGCTGGGGAATTGACCGGAAGAGGTCGTCGCCGGAGGACGCCGCGATCGCGTCGAGTTCCTTTTCCCCCACCACCACGACAGGCAAGGTTTCGGTGGGCTGCGCCCCGACGATCTGGGATCCGACCACCACCACAACATCAGAGTCTGCAGGGGGTTGTTCAGGAGGGCAAGCTGTCTGAGCTCTGGCGACACCCGCGAGCGCCAGTGTGGTCGAGGCCAGCAGCAAGGCGCGCACGGCCGATCCGCCTACGGAATATCGCATGTTCTCCCCCTGGCCGTGATCCGTCACAGCGTCACCAGGCAATTGACGCGACATCATCCGGGACCCTGCGCGTGTCAATCGAATTCGCGGCCCACGTTGGCCGGCCGGACAAAAAGGTATCAAGACGCCATCCGGACGGGCGCTCGGGCCAAAGTTCTGCCGGGCTTCACGGCCAATTGAAGCGTTGTTTTCAAGGCTTTGATCCCCGCGCGTTGACCGAATTTCAAGCCCAGGCATCTATGGTCCTATCCCAAGGGTTCCTCCAGCCTCGGTTCCAGCGCGTGGCGCACCGCTTCATCGCGGAAACGTCATCGGTTTTTGCCTCGCCGCGTCGGCGGGCCACAGACGCAAACGTGTTCGGGAAGAGTATGAGATCGCGGCCTTTCGGCGCCCCACAGGATGGCCGCATGGGTAGTGGAAGTGTAGTGTGACGGCGGAGTCGAAGGTTTCATGGCGCTGAGCAAAGGCAAGATCATCGGAGGTGCTGCAGCGGTAGCTGTTCTGGTCGTCTGCGGCATTGCTTACGCAACGCTCAACGGCGGCAAGGACTCGCATGGCGGCGCCCAGATGGCAGGCGGCGGTGCGCCGGGTGGACCGGGCAGACCTGGTGGTGGACCCGGTGGCCCGGGAGGCGCCGGCGGCGGACGGGGAGCCCCGCCCGCGCAAGTTGAGGCGGTTGCCGCAGGATCACGCGTCTTTTCGTCCCGCATCGAAGCCCTCGGGACACTGGAACCACGCGAGCGCGTGGTCCTCTCGGCCAACGCCGCAGACCGCGTGACGGGCGTCTTTTTCGAGGATGGTCAGCGCGTCGCTAAAGGCAAGGTGCTGATGACCCTGGTAAACGAGGAAGAGAACGCAGCGCTTCAGTCGGCCCGCGCTACCGAAGCCAATGCCCGGCAGATTTACGAGCGGAACCAACGCCTGGCGGCCGCCGATGCCGTCGCCCAGCTTGAACTCGAGCGCAGCAAGTCCGCCTATGAAGCCGCAGCCGGTTCTGTCAGCGGCGTCCAGGCCCGCCTACGGGATCGCGTACTCGTGGCGCCCTTCTCCGGCGTGCTTGGCTTCCGCCAGGTTTCCACCGGCGCCTACGTCTCGCCTGGCCAGACTGTAGCGACCCTGATCGACGATACGCAGATGCGGCTGGAATTCGGCGTCCCGTCGATATACCTGAACGATCTTCGCGCAGGCCTCGAGATCACGGCCGTCACCAAGGACATTCCCAACCGCAAGTTTGTCGGCAAGTTGACGTCGATCGACAACGCGATTGACCCCGTCAGCCTGTCAGTAAAGGTCCGCGCGACGTTGCCGAACGGCGACGGCGCCCTCAAGGCCGGTACGTCGATGAGCGTCGCGCTGGTGTCCAAACCGCGCACATCCCTTTTGATCTCCGAGATCTCTGTGATCGCGGAAGGCTCCAAGAATTTCGTCTATGTCGTCGATCAGTCGAAACAGCCCGCCGCGGCGGTGAAGACCGAGGTGACTCTGGGAGCGCGCGAGCGCGGCATTGTAGAAGTTCTCGCCGGACTGAAATCCGGCGACGTCGTCATTACGGATGGCGTGCTCAAGGTTCGACCAGGCGGTCCCGTGCGCGTCCGTTCCGCTCAGCCTGCAGGCGGGGCTGGAAATGCGCGCATCGCGGCCGGACAAGGCGCTTCGGACAAGGCCAGTCTCGCGCAATAGCCCAGTCTGGCTTACTAGAACCGCCCTACAGCGCCGGGAGATCCGCGCCATGCTGCTTTCTGACGTCTCGATCAAGCGACCCGTGTTCGCCACCGTCATCGGCTTCCTGCTGGTGGCCGTGGGCATCGTGTCCTTCACGCGCCTCGCCCTGCGCGAATATCCTGACATCGATCCGCCGGTCGTTTCCATACGCACCACCTATGCGGGTGCGTCCGCCAACGTGGTCGAGTCTCGCATCACCGAAGTGATCGAAGACCGCATCGCCGGCGTCGAAGGCATCCGTTACATCAACTCGTTCAGTCAGGACGGCCAGTCGATCATCTCGATCGAGTTCGACATCTCCCGAAATATGGATTCCGCAGCCAATGACATCCGCGACCGTGTCGGCGGCGTGCTCCGCCAGTTGCCCCAGGAAGCGGATCCGCCAGACGTGCAGAAGGCCGACGCGTCGGAAGAGACCGTCCTCTGGATGCGCCTCGCAAGCGAAAAGCGCACGCCGCTTGAGCTGACCGACTATGCCGAACGCTATCTGGTCGACCGCTTCTCTTCCATCGACGGCGTCGCACGTGTGCAGATCGGCGGGCAACGCACGCCCGCCATGCGCGTCTGGCTAGACCGCCGCGCCATCGCGGCCCGCGGTCTGACGGTTGGCGACATCGAACGCGCCGTGCGGACGGAAAACGTGGAAACGCCGGCAGGCTCGCTGACGTCTGCCGATCTGGTCTTCACCAACCGCATCGACCGCCCCTTCCGCACGCCTGACGAGTTCAAGCAACTCGTCATCGCCAAGGGCTCTGACGGCGTCGCGGTTCGCCTTGGCGATGTCGCGCGCGTGGAATTCGGTGCGGAAGAAGATCGATCTGTCTTCCGCGCAAACGGCCTCGATGCTGTCGGCATCGGCATCGTCAAGCAGTCTACGGCCAACGTGGTGGAGGTGGCGAAGGAATCTCGCGCCCGCGCCGCGGAAGTCATAAAGTCGCTGCCGGAAGACATGAACCTCGTCGTCAACTTCGACGGGTCGACCTTCGTCAACGCCGCGATCAACGAGGTGTTCATCACACTCGGGATAGCCGTTGTGCTGGTTGTTGGCGTTATCTTCGTCTTCCTGGGCTCGCTCCGGGCGACTCTCATTCCAGCGGTCACGGTTCCGATCTCGCTGATCGCCTCCTTCACCGTGCTGCTGGCGCTTGGCCTGTCGGTCAACATGCTGACACTGCTCGCGCTCGTGATGGCGATCGGCCTTGTCGTGGACGACGCCATCGTCGTGCTCGAGAACATCCACCGCCGCATCGAAGAGTATGGTGAGACGCCGCTGGTCGCTGCTTACCGCGGCACGCGACAGGTGGGATTCGCGGTCGTCGCAACGACCATGGTGCTGATCGCGGTGTTCGTGCCAATCACCTTCATGCAGGGTCAGGTCGGCCGCCTGTTCACCGAATTCGCGATCGCCATCGCCGCCGCCATCGCCTTCTCGATGCTGGTCGCGCTGACCATCTCACCGATGATGGCGTCCAAGCTGCTCAAGCCGCACGACACATCTGAGAAGAAAAAAAAGGGCTTCGGTTATCGTGTTGACCAGGCCTTCAACGGTCTGCGCAATGGATACGCCAAGGTCTATGACGCGACAGTGCGCCGCCCGATCGCGATCGCCATTGCTTTCTTCGGCATCATCGGCGGCACAGCTTTCCTCTTCACCGCGATCCCGGGCGAATACACGCCGAACGAAGACCGTGGCATGTTCATGATCATGGTCAGCGGACCCGAAGGGGCCTCCTTCGAGTACATGCAGCCCTTCGTCGAGCAGATCGAGGCTCGCCTCCTACCGATGGTCAATGACGGCGAGATCGAAGGCATTTCCGTCCGGGCGCCGGGCGGCTTCGGCGGCCCGACAAGCGCCTTCAACAGCGCCTCCGTCCAGGTCGTCTTGACCGGCTGGGGCCATCGTCGCAACGGCTTCGAAATTCTCCAGGAAGTGAACCGCAAGCTCGGCGACATTCCGGGCGTGCGCGCCTTCGCGAACATGCCAGCAGGTTTCGGCGGCGGTCGCGGCGGGGCAGGCAAGCCGATCAACTTCGTCCTCAAGGGACCGTCCTACGAAACGCTGGTCGAGTGGCGCAACAAGTTCGTCGACGCGGTCAACGCCGACAATCCGGGCATCAACCAGATAGACTGGGACTACAAGGAAACGCAGCAGCAGTTCCGCGTCAGCGTGGACTACTCGCGTGCATCCGATCTCGGCGTGACGGTGCAGGAGATCGGCTCGACCTTGCAGACAATGCTTGGCTCCAAACGTGTCGGCACGTTCGTGCAGAACGGCGAAGAGCGTTATGTCATCTTCGAAGGGGAGCGCATGGATCAGGCAACCCCGTCGGACCTTGAAAACATCTATGTCCGTTCATCGCGGACGGGCGAGCTCATCCCGCTTTCCAACCTCGTGAACGTCCAGCCGATGGCCGATAGCCGCCAGCTCAGCCGTTACAACCGTGTACGCGCCATCACCATCACTGCTAACCTCGACCCGGGCGTCTCGCTCGGCGTGGCGCTCGACAAGATGGAAGCGATCGGCCGCAAGGTGCTGCCGGACGAAGCGGCCTTCGATTACAAGGGCCAGTCGCTCGACTACAAGCGCGCAGGTGAGAGCATCTTCTTCGTGTTCGGCTTCGGCGTGCTGGTCGTGTTCCTCGTGCTCGCGGCGCAGTTCGAAAGCTGGGTCCACCCGTTCGTCATCATGCTCTGCGTGCCCGCCACCATCGGCGGCGGCCTGCTCGGGATATGGCTTACCGGCAACACGCTCAACATCTACACGCAGATTGGTCTGATCATGCTCGTGGGCCTAGCGGCCAAAAACGGAATTCTGATCGTCGAGTTCGCAAACCAGCTGCGCGACCAGGGGCAGGAATTCCATTCCGCCCTAAAGGAAGCGGCGATCACCCGCTTCCGCCCGATCGTGATGACCTCGCTGACCGCCATCGCCGGCGCCATTCCACTGATCTTCAGCCATGGCGCCGGATCGGAAACGCGCGCCGCCATCGGCGTGGTCATCCTGTTCGGAGTGACGACGGCGATGATCGTAACGCTGGTTCTGGTGCCGGCTGCCTACGCCCTGCTCGCCCGCCGTACGGGGTCTCCCCGCGATGTCGAGCGCAAGCTGGCGCAGGAAGAGTCCGATCAGGAAGTAATCGACTCGGCCGTCACGCCAATGCACCCGGCGGAATAGCGGCCAGCCCTTCGTGAACAAGAGTGGGCGCTATCAGCCGCGCATCTCGCTCGGACTTTTGCCGGTCCAGCGCTTGAACGCGCGCGAGAACGCGGCCGGATCGGAAAAGCCGACGAGGTAGGCCGTCTCGTTCACCGATGCCTTGCGGCCGCCGAGATAGTTGAGCGCAAGATGATGGCGCAGCTCGTCGAGCACTTTCTCGAACGTGACGTCTTCGGCCTTGAGCCGCCGGAACAGCGTCTGGCGGCTCACCGCCATTTTCTCCGCAATCGCGTCCATGCTGATGTCGCCTGTATGCAGCACCGGCATCAAAAGGCTCTCGACCTTGCCGCGCGTCGACTTTGATTGCTCCAGCTCATGCAGAAGCGCCTCGGCCTTCTCGCTCAGCACGCCGAAGACATAGCGGGGCTGTAGCGCGACACGATAGCTCGACAGCATCGGGTCCATCCGCATCGCATTCCAGTGACTGCTGAAAACAACTGGACAGCCCAGCACGCGCTCATACTCCGCGCTGTAATCCGGTGGGGCGTGCGTGACGTGCACCTCGATCACGTGGGGTTTTGGCAGGAAGCGGCGGGGCTGGCAGGCCATCCGGGCGAACGTCACTTCGGTCAGCTCCGGAAAGTCATTCGGATTAGCCCGCGTATCGACCACCCAGTAGGCCCCTTCCCTCACCGTTCCCTTGAAACGGTCGGCCCCGGCACCGACGCCGTCGACTTCGATCGCGAGGCGGCCAAACCTGTTCAATTGAATGAAAGCGTCGCCCATCGTCTCGGAAGCGTTGGCGATCAGACCGGTGATCGAGACCTCGCCCAGATCAACCGCCTCGCCATAGTGGAGGCCCAAGGCGGGATCGTTGGTGAGCTCCTTCGCAGCGCGCATCAGCGCCACGTACTTCGGCATGGGCACGCGATTATCCTGATCGCCGAGGTCGGCCGGATCGATGCCCGATCGCGCCCACAACTCGTCCGCGCGCGCGCCCTTCGCGACGGCTAGGCGGACAAGTCCGCGCGGTAGTCCCGCTCCAACCGTCAGCTCAGACATGGCGGCTCGGCCCTTTGCAACCTGCGGTCATGCTTTTGATGTCGGTGATCACGTCATGCCCCTCGCGGCTGTCGATCCATTCATGACGCATTCAACGCCAACGCCCGATGAACGTCGAACAACAAGAAGAGGCAAGACATGAAATACCTCCCGCTCCTCCTCACCACCACGCTGCTCTGCAACCCGCTCGCTGTTGCGCAGGGTGCGCCTGCCTATACGCCGATCTACACGCCAACCTCGCTCGCGGCGGCTCCAGACCTGCCGCGAACACCAGAAGGGCGACCCGATTTTCAGGGCGCGGTCTGGGCAACCAACTTCTTTCCAGTCTTTGACACAAATCCGATGTCGCCGAGCCTCGTGGTTGCCGAAGAAGAAGCAAAGATCATTGTCGATACGATGTTCACTGGCATGGCCAGCTTTCTGGAGAAGAGCATCGACCCCGAAGCCGCCCACATCATGGGCGATACGCACGGCCTACCCATCGTGCGGGGCGAGCGTCGCACGCGGCTGGTTGTCCTGCCCGCGGATGGTTCGCTGCCGCTGACAGTGGAAGCCAAGGCCATCATCGCCGCTGCCGACAAGGCGGAAGACAAGAAAGATGATTACGAACAGAGACCGACCGGCGAGCGTTGCCTGGTTCTAAGCGGCAATCCGCCGATCCACGCGGTCGTTTCGTACAATCGCCTGCAGTTCATCCAGACGCCCGACTACGTCGTCGTTCACAACGAGAACGGCGATGAGGCGCGCATCATCCCCTTCGCGTCAGAGTACAAGGCGCCGGGGCCTACTTCCTGGTATGGCGACAGCATCGCGCGCTGGGATGGCGACACGCTGGTGCTTGAGACCATACGCAACAACCCGCATGATCGCGTGCGCGGGCTGATGGCCAAGTTTGTCGTCAATCCGGATGCAAAGGTGATCGAGCGTTACACGCGGCTGTCGGCGAATGAACTGCTCTATCAGTTCACCATCGAAGATCCGGCGGCGTACTCCGCCCCGTGGCTTGCCGAGTTCTCGTTCTACGCGACGAAGAACAGCATGTATCCCTCGCCTTGCCACGAACATAACCATTCGCTGCCGAACATCCTGCTGGGCCAGCGGATGGAGGATTTGCGCGCCAAGCCGTGATCACAACCTAAAACAAAAAAAGGGCGGCTCTTGTCTGAGAGCCGCCCTTTCAATTTGCAGTCCGGATCAAGCTACGGCTTCACGAGCGCGTCGTAGATCCAGGTGCGGTTCTTCTTCTGGTACTCGCCCAGCAGGGCGCGGTCCTGAATCATCCAGACCATGAAGAGGTCGTTCTTCGGGTCATACCACCACTCGGTGCCGGCAATGCCGTTCCACGAGAAGGTGCCATTGCCCGGACGCTGTTTGGTGTCATCGATCACCAGCGACATCCCGAGACCGAAGCCCATGCCTGGGCCCGGGAAAAAAAGGCCCTTGCCGCGGATTTCGGGCGAGGTCTGATCGATCAGCATGAGGTCAAGCGTTTCCGGCTTGAGGATCTGCACGCCTTTGTATGTGCCGTGGTTGGCCAGCATCAGAACGAAGCGGAGATAGTCTTCCGCCGTCGACGAGATGCCGCCCCCGCCTGCGAACAGAATCCGCGACATCGTGTAATCGTAGTAAAGCTGGTCCTGCTTCTGGGACTGCGCGAAGCGGGCGGACTTGGTGGCAGGCTGAACGAAGGCCGTGTCCGTCATACCGAGCGGCGTGGTGATGCGCTCACGAACGGCTTCTTCCAGCGTCTGACCGGTGATCTTCTCGATCACGCCGCCCAGCACGTCGAGGCCCTGGCTGTAATTCCAGGCCGTGCCCGGCTCTGCGGCCATCGGGAGGTTGGCGACAACCTGCTCGGACCAATCCTTGGCCGAGAGGTCCTGGCGCTGCTCCCCGCCGGCGACCCAAGCCTTCGAGATCGGCAGCGTCGGCTGGATGAACGAGTAGATGATGCCCGACGTATGGCTCATCAGGTGGCGGATCAGCATTGGCTTGGTCGAAGCAACCGGATCGCCGTCCTTCTGCCAGACCTTTATGTTCGCGAAGGCCGGCAGATATTTGGAGACGGGCGCGTCGAGATCGAGCTTGCCTTCCTCCACTAGCGTCATCGCGGTGACGGCGACGATCGGCTTGGTCATCGAGAAGATGCGGAAGATGGTCTCGTCGGAGGTCGGGGTCGCCTGGCCGGGCCCCTGCACGCCGAAGCCGTGCTGGTAGGCGACCTGGCCTTGACGGCCGATCAGCAGGTAAGCGCCGGGCAACTTGCCGGAGGCGACGTCGGCATCGACGGCTGTCGTGATGGCGGCAAGTTTGGCGGGATCGAAGCCAAGCGCCTGCGCATCACCCATGACGAGTGAGGAGGTCAACGGATCAACCGTTGTCGGCGTGGTCTGGCAGGCTGCCAGCAGTAATGCTGCACCTGCGGCAAGAATACCGTGTCTCATGACTCTCATTTCTAGGGTCTCCCTGCCCGTCCGGGCCGCGCTTGTCCGCGAGGCCTCTTGGATGGCGTCGTACAGCGATTGGCGCGGTTGTGGAAGCAGCCGCCAATGCAACCAGATGTGTGCGCGGCCAACATGCGTCTTGCAGATGCAGCAACGCCAATAGCGTGCGACACATAGGCCATGGCGCTTGCCGCTACGGCGGGATAACTTGCGTTACGGAGGAAGTTTTTTGCGCGGATGGCAGGGACAGGCGAATACGCCGTTCGCGCCGCCAGCGCCCTAGGGGAGTGGCAATGATCCGTTCATCCTCGGCGAGTGTTTTGGCGCTGGCTTTAGCTTTGAGTATTGGCTCTCTCGGCCTCGCCGCCTGCAATGGCGCGAGCGAGGAGACCGCTTCGACGCCGCCTGCGGGTTCGACACCCGGCGAAGGCATGGGCGCGGCCACGCTGCAGGATTTCAGGACAGGCGTCGACATGAAGGACCTGATGGCCCACGTGATCGACTACAACGCCTTCGAGGTCTGGCATCGCCAGGGCTGGATCATCGGCGACACAGTTACCGAACTTTTTCCGGTCGACGATGAGGGCTGGCACGCCGCGGAGAGCGCGGCCTTTACCGTGGCCGAGTCGGCCAACCTGCTTCTGCTGCCGGGCCGGCCGCGCGACGATGAGCGTCGCTGGGTCGACTATGCCCACCAGCTCTATGATGGCGCAATGAAAGCTCAGGCTGCGGCGCTAGCGCGGGACAAGAACGCCTTCTTCGATGCCGGCACGGAGATGTATCGGGCGTGCGTCGCCTGCCACCAGAAATACCTGCTCGGGACAGAGCCGCCAGACGCTCCGAGCCCTGCCGACCTGAAACTGAAACCGTTGGAAGGGCGCGCAGCGCCCCCGCCCAATCAATAGATTGTTGAGATGCTTGACGGCCCGACTTGATCACGATCAAGGCTGACTGCCGGGATCAAGGCTGACTGAGTGTTACAGGGGTCACCGTAAATGCGGGATCCCAAGCGGAGAGACGAGTTTGTTCCACGATTTCTTTTCATGGCTGCAATACGACCTCGGCAAAGGGACCGAGGAGGGGGCGCTGTCCTGGTCGCAGGCGCTGAACAATTCCCAGAACCTCTGGAACCTGTTCGAAGGCACGCACGTGCTGACGCTGATGTTCTTCGCGGGCACGATCTGGATCATCGACCTGCGCATGATGGGCGTCGCGTTCCGGAACGTGCCGTTCTCGCGGTTGAACGACAAAGTGCTGGCCATCACCATGATGGCGTTCGGCATGATGGTGTTCACCGGCCTCGTCACCTTCTTCGGGCGCCAACCAGCGACGTTCTACTATCACGACGTCTGGTTCCGCCTGAAGATGATCTTCCTAGTGCTCGCATCGATCAACATCTTCTGGTTCCACTTCAAGGTTCAGACCAGCCAGGCAGAATGGGACGCGATGCCGACGCCGCCGGCCAAGGTGCGCATCTCCGGCGCGATCTCGATGGTGTGCTGGGTGCTCGTGATCATCTTCGGCCGCTTCATCGCCTATGACTGGTACAAGTGCGACAAGCTCGAGCCGAGCTCGATCCTCTACGCCTTTGCTGAATGCGCGAACCTCTACACAGACGGCGAGAATGAGGACTCGCTCGAGGACGAAGAGATGCTCAACGAGGACGTCGATCCGCTCGCCAATGGCGGCACGATGAGCATGGAAGAGACGCCACCCGCTGATGAAGCGCCTGCCGAAGAGGAAGCCGCGCCGACAGATGAAAGTCCGCCGGACCCCAATGCGGTCCCGCCTGTGCAACCCACACCTGGCCAGGGAGGCTGATCCATGGATTTCGCGAAGTTTTTCCCGGGCGCAGCTGACTGGGTCCAAAATCTCGGCAAGGTCCCGCCCTTCGTTTATCTGGGCGACCTCTATGCGCCGTTCGGCGCTATCCACCTGCTGGGCCTCGCCCTGCTCGGCGGCTGCGTGATCCTGATGAACCTGCGCCTCCTTGGCGCCGGCCTGACGGACGAGACGCCGTCGGATGTCGAGCGCAACCTGCGCGTCTGGCACATTGTCGGCGCTGGCATCGTCATTGGCACCGGCCTTGTGATCGGCGGCCTCAACGCGGAACGCCTGTACACCTCGCAGTCCTTCTTCGTGAAGATGCTCTCGATGCTGGCCGCGCTGATCTTCACGTTCGGCGTCGTCAACAGTATCGCGAAGGCGGAAGGCAAGGTCTCGACCACGTCGATGATCCTTGGCGCTATCGCCATGATCATCTTCCTGTTCGCGATGGGCGTGTTCTCGATCGGCGAAGGCATCAGCCCGGGTACGTTCCACGTGCTGACGGCGGGCTATGCGGTGCTGCTTCTGTTCGGAAAGCGGACGCGCCTGATCGCGGGCATCGCCTTCGTGGTGATGTTCGGCGCTGTCCTGGAGGGCTATATCGTCGCCGGCCTCGACAGCTTCTCGACCGAACTCAAAAACCTCGGCATCGCGCGCAGCGTGTTGGGCGGACTGCTTCTCATCGCGCTGACCGGCTACGAGATCTACAAGGACGACGCGACCTCCAACGGCCGCATCGCGAAAATGATCGCGGTCATGTCGATCCTGAGCTGGGTCGCCACGGCGGCCGGCGGACGCTGGATCGGCTTCAGCTGATCGGACGGCTATCGCAGATACAAGGAACCCCGGAGGGCCCTGCTCTCCGGGGTTTTTCTTTGCGCATGCGGGGGCGATCTCGCAGGTGGGGCTGCAAGGTGGGTGTTTTGGGATTTCAGCAAACTTGAACGCCAGGGCGGGCCGCGCGCGTGCGCGGGACCGCGCTCGCCCTTCGACGGACGCGCGCGTCGCGCGCTGCTCAGGGTGAGCGCAAGTTGTGAGCGCTGAAACAGGGCAACACCTACAAGCTCAAGGTGAGCAGCGCGGCGCAGCCGCGCGTCCGTCGAACCATGGGCGACGAGCTCAGCCTTGCTGAGGCCGTGCTGTGCGCGCAGATGCTCGACATAGCCGTGGGCGCAGGCTTCGAGGCTCATGCACGCGCGGCGATAGTTTTCAAAGCGACGCGCGGTGTCGGCCCAGGATTCGGGTGTCGGGAAGAGCTCGAAGGAGATGGCGCGCAGGTTCCAGCAGAGGCGACGATAGGCTTAGCGCCAGAGGGCGAAGTCGAGCCGGGATCCGGCGTGAGCGAGGAAGATTGGAAGCTGGTCGAAGACGCCTTTGCTGATCTTCCTGCCGCGCATGGCTGCAAAGCCGTTGCGGATCACGAGGATCATCAACGGCCAGAAGCTGATCATGCCCCCCAGAAAGGAGGGGACATCACGCAGCAGCCAGATAGGCAGGCTCCGACGTTTCATGGGCATGAGTTTAAACCCGCCGCGAGCCCGGCCGGTTTGCGGCGTGGTTTCCTGCAGGTTTTTTGGGGCAAGCCGTTGAGATTGCTGCGGACAATTTATCGGCGTGCGCCGAATCCGGACACCGGCCTTCCAACAAATGTTGGACGCAGAAGCACTGGAGGCGCGATGTTATCACAGACCTTCGCGTGCGCACGGACAGCCAGGATCAGCTTTCGGTGGCGCGACGGTCAGGAGTCGCGAGCAGGCTCTGCGGCGGCCGCGAGCGTGTTTATCATGGCGATCATCCGCCGCTCTGCCCCGATTTCGACCGCCGGCCCAAGCTCGGTCAGGGCCTCTTCAATCGCCAGGATTATCTGGGTCTTGCGAATTGCATCTTCGGCGATCAGCTGACGCAGCGCGCATTCAATGACGCTGCACTCGTCTGTCGGAAAGCGGTCCCTTCCCACTATTTTCTGAGGTTCCGTCTGCGAAAAGACAAGTCGGATGCTCATCGTCGCGCTCCATTGCCTGGTTGCGTCTGGCAAGCAGACCACGTGATGCGCGGGTGGGAGTTGGGGCAGATCAAACTACGCGCGGCGCCAGACACGGCTGCGGGCGTCGGACGGCTTGGGCGCCTGCGGATCGGCTGGAAATCGGCAAACAAAAAGCCCGCCGTCTTGCGACGGCGGGCTGATTGGTTGGCGACGTTGGTAGCTGTTAGGCCGGGGCCGACGTGGCGGTGCAATCCGTTTTGGTGCCAGTTTCAGCGCCGTCTTTCGGAGCTCCCGTGGACGAACCGCCGACGAACAGTTTGCAACCGTTCGGGAAGGTCACGTCACGGCCGTTGGCCTTGCAGGTGATCTTGTCGAGCTTGGCGCCCGTGCCCCATTTACGTGAGCAAACCGTGTCTTTCGACTGGTAGCCGCGAACGACAACCTGGGTGCCTTTCGGGATCGCCTTGGACTTGGCATCCGTGGTCGACAGGTCGCCGCGGAAGATGGTGTTCGGCGTGCCGCCCTCGATCGCCCAGTTCAGATCCGAGCCCTTTTTCGGCTGGCCAAACTTGTTGACGTCCTTCACTGAGATGTGGATCCAGGTGTGCGGGTTCGTCCACTCGACGAACTCAACAGCGCCTTTCAGCAGGACGGGGCGATTCGCGTCGAATTCGGCGGCGAACGCGTGGTGGGCGTAGGCAGCGGTGCCGGCGCCAGCAGCCGTGAGGCCGGCCAGAGTGACCGCCGCAACAGCAAGACGAACTTTATTCTTCATCTACTTCCTCCAGAGTCGGCAGTTTCGACTGCCGTATGTGTCCAGCGTACGTGTCCAGGCGCCCATCGCGGTCGGGATTCGGCCCCGCCAGCACCCCTGAATTCGAACCCTTTTTAAACCCGTATATCCGGGCTCTCAAGGGCTTCACTCATACAGGTCTCCGGGTGTATCCGGCGCAGCGCGCGAGCGCAAAACCGTGTTTTACCCGGATTCCAGCAGTGTTTTCGCCTGAAACCCGAACCGGGCTTCCGCCGTCCGCACTGCCATCACGCTTTATTCAACGCAGGTGGCGGCTGCTTCCGTCCTGTCCGCCCTTCACAAGAGAGGGACATTCTGAAGCAGCCGGATCACCCTATTGAGCGTCGAGTTCGGCTTCCTCGGCAGCGCGTTCTTCGGCTTCACGCTTCGCACGGTCGAGCGCCGGACCCGGCAGCGGGTTCTTGCGCAGGTGGCCGTACAGGAGCTCTTCGACGAACTCCACGCATTTGAACTGCTGCAGCTGGGCGTCTTCGCCGACGGCCTTGTAGAGGCTGAAGCTGATCTTCCACGGCTTGGTATAGACGCTCGGATCCGTGATTTCGGCTTCGTAGCGCATCGTGGTGTCCGAGGTCGGCGTCCAGCGTTCGACAACCTTGGTGTTCTCACCCTTCATATTGCCCGAACGGTCGAGCCAAGTGGTGCCGTACTGGTCGGTGACTTCGACGACGAAGGTGTCGCCATCCCACGTGCCGTAGGACTGGCCCATCCATGACTGGGACGGAGCCGGCGGCTGCGGGGTGAGGAAGATGTTGCGCACGGCGCCAGCGTTTTCGTAGGCGAAGAACACGGCCTTGTCCGAGTGGAAAATCTGGAAGGGCTTGTCCATGTAGTTGGCGCGCGGAACGCCCGGCAGATAGCACTTAACTTCCGGGTCCAGCTCGATCGCCTTGGCGCGGTTGGCGTCACGGGTGGCAAGCGCTTCGGCGGTGTACGGGATCTTTCCGTCACCTTCGACAATGCCAACGCCGGCGGGCACAGCGCCGATCGCGCCGAGGGCCACAACCTGAGCATCCGGAACCGGAACATACGGGCCGGGACGCAGCTGCAGCGCGGCCTGAGCCGGGTGCGCCTCGATGTTGTAGTTCGCGGTGTTCATCACCTTCCAGACACCATTGAGGTCCGGGTGGACGCCATCGGGTCCACGTTTGGCTTTCCAGGCTTGAGCGGTGGTCGCATCCGCAGATGACGCCATGGACGAACCGTCCACATGCATCGTCTGGCAGGCGCCAAGGCCAACAGCCAGTGCAACCATAGATACGAGCTTTATCATGACTCCTCCCCGTTCGCCCAACCACCAATAGTCGCGTTCCCTGCGACGGTTTTCCGTCACCATCTCCGCAAACTGCTGCGGGCGGTTTATCGAGAACAAGCGTCGGGCTGACGCTCCGGGAACATACCCAGCTTCAAGACGAGCGCAATACTCGCGCCGGGCGATGGGACAAAGTCGACCAACCGACAACGGCGCCGCCCGCCGCTGCGGATATCACGGTGATGAAAGCAACCGTGACGACTGGCGACCACGCAAAGCGCCAGGTCGCGTCGAAGACAAGAATCACAATCGGGTGAGCCGAGGCAATACCAAGACTGCTTCCGAGCAATACGGCGAGGAATGCCGCAAGTGCGAACTCGAGCGCGTAGAGCGAGAGGATGGTGAGTCGCGCCGCGCCGAAGACTTTTAGCAGGGCCGACTCGCGACGGCGACGGCGGGCGGCTGCAGCAAACGCACCGAAGAGGACGAGAATGCCGGCCGCAAGCACGACGCTCGCAAGCGCCGTGACGATGATCGAGACCTGACCGAAGAGATCTGCGGCTGTCTCAAGCGTCTTGCGCACCTGGAAGGCGAGTATGTTGGGCCAGCGTTCCGCCACGGCGGCGACGAGGGCGGCTTCCCTGTCGGCCGGTACGATCACGATGGCGGCCTGGGCCGGCTGGAACGCGCCGACGGAACCCGGCGAGAGGATGAAGGCGACGTTGGCGCCGAAGCCCGTCCAGTCGACTTTGCGGAGGGAGGCGACCTTTGCTTCGATCTCGCGGGTGAAGATGCGGAAGGTGATGGCATCGCCGACCGCGATGCCGAGGCCCTGGGCTGCGCCCTCCTCCACCGAGACCAGCGGCGGGCCGGCATAGTCGGCGGGCCACCAGTTGCCGGCGACGAGGGCGGCCTCGATCGGTTTTTCAGCGAGCAGCGTCATGGGCGTCTCGGTGCGGGTTACCCAGCGCTCGTCCGCGGCGACCTTCTGTTCGTCCAGCTTCTCGCCATTGAGGGCGGTGACGCGGCCGATGAGGACGGGGGCGCGGCGGTAGGCCATCTGGTTCGCGGTCGCGACGCCGTACTGCTGCATCATCGCGTCGAAGGCGGGAGCGTCCCTGGCGGGGATCTGGCGGAAGATGATAGACGGCGCTTCCGTCGGCGTGGTGTCGCGCAGCTGGCCGAGCAGGTTTTCCTGCACGACCGTGATCAGCGTCAGCAGGGACAGGCCGAGGCCGAGCGCAGGCGCGACGATGGGCGCGAGCGAGCCGGGTCCGCCGAGGCTGGCGAGGACGAGACGCAGGCGGCCGCGCACATGGGGCGAGGCGCGGCGGGCGAGGCGGCGGACGAGCACGGCTGCACCGATCAGGATGAGATAGGCGACGGCGGCGCCGATCATCAGGCCGAGCACGATGAGCGGACGAGCTGAGCCGAGCATTGCGACGGCGACGAGCAGGACGGCGGCGAGGATCGAGACGACGCGCTCGGTGGCGGGAACGCGCTGGGGCGCATCGCCGCTGTCGCGCCGGAACAGGGCGGCGGGCGATGTGGCGCGGGCGCGGCCGATCGGCGGGGCGGCAAACATGGCTGCGGCGAGCAAGGTAAGGACAAAGGCTTTCAGAAGCGCGAGCGGATAGATGCCCAGCTGCATCGGTAGCGGGATGGCGTCGCCCGCGAGCGCGCTGACGATCCAGGGCGAGAGCGCGCCGAGGGCCATGCCGGCGAGCGCGCCCATGCCGGCGAGAACGCCAAGCTGCAGCGCATAGGCCGCGCGGATCGTGCCGCCGTCTGCGCCGAGCGCTTTCAGCGCGGCGATGGAATCGAGCCGGGTGTCGAGGAAGGCGGAGGTTGCCTGGCTGACGCCGACACCACCGGCAATGAGGGCGGAGATGCCGACCACCGTCATGAAGGTGTTGAGCATGCCGAGCATGTTGCGCAGGCCGTCTATGGCGTCGTCGGGGCCGCGATAGCGCAGGCCGTCGGCCCCCCAGCGCGCGTTGAAATCGGCTTCGAATGTAGCTGCGGCTTCGGGCTTGAGGACGAGCCGATAGGCCGTGCGGAACAGAGCGCCGGGCTGCATCTGGCCGCTGTCGCGCAGGGCGTCGATCGAGATGATGGCGCGCGGTTCGAACATGCCTGGCTCGCCGATACGGTCAGGCTCGCGCAGCAGGATGGCGCGCAGCTGGACCGGTATGCCGCCGAGCACGAAGCTGTCGCCGACGCCGATGCCGAGGTCCTTGGCGAGGCTGGCGCTGGCTGCGATGCCCCACGCCTCGCCTGCCATCGCGAGAACCTGCGGCAAGGCTATGACGCGGTCAAAGGTGAAGCTGCCGACAAGGGGAAAGGCATTGTCGATGCCGCGCACATCGACCTGCATGACCTCCTGGTCAGCGCTGGCCATGAGGTCGATCTGGGCCGCCGCGCTCACCTGCCCCCGTGCGTCCATCCAGGCGCGCTGTTCGGCGCTGGCTTCGCGCTGCGAGAGTGTGATCGCCGCGTCACCCCCGAGCAGCTGGTGGGATTGCCGGCTGAGGCCGGCCTGCAGCGCGTCGGTGATAGACCCCGCCGACGCGATGGCCCACGCACCGAGCGCAAGGCAGGCAAGATAGATCCAGAAGCCCGCCACGCCTCCGGAAAGCTCGCGCAGGGCGATGCGCAACCAGGGACGACACGATGAGGCTGCCTGCGTCATGCCAGTCCCTGCTCAGATCCAGCGTTGGGCGCCCTCCTCCCCCTTGTGGGGAGGAGGTAGGAGGTGGGGGCCGAGTCGGCAGTCGGGATGATCGAGAGAATTCGCATGTGGAGAGGCCCCCCACCCCTGCGCCCCTCCCCACGAGGGGGAGGGGTCCACACACACCGAGTCGTCAGTGCGCGTGTCATTCCACCACCCGCCCATCCTTCATCTCGACGATGCGATCGGCGCGGGCGGCGATGGCGCTGTCGTGGGTGACGACCACCAAGGTCGCGTTGCGCTCGCGGGCGATGGCGAACAGCATGTCGGCGACCATGGCGCCGGTGGTTGTGTCGAGATTGCCGGTGGGTTCATCGGCGAAGACGATGGCGGGATTGCTGGCGAGGGCGCGGGCGACGGCGACCCGCTGGCGTTCGCCGCCGGAGAGCTGGCCGGGGTAGTGGTCCATGCGCTGGGCAAGACCGACAGCGGCGAGCGCCGAGCGCGCGAGGTCATCGACATTGGCGAGGCCGGCTATCTCCAGCGGCGCGCGGACATTGTCGAACGCGTTCATTGTTCCAAGCAGATGGAAGGACTGAAAGACGAGGCTGACGCGGCCACGACGCAGGCGGGCGAGCTGATCCTCGCTCTTGCCGATCAGGCTTTCGCCCAGAAGCGTGACATTGCCTTTGGTGGTGAGTTCGATGCCGGTCGAGACGGCAATCAGCGATGACTTGCCGGAGCCGGACGGGCCGACGACGGCGACACTCTCGCCCGGCATGGCGCGGAAGCTGACCCCCTTCAGGATCTCGACTGGCCCGGAGGCGGCGGGGAGCGTGAGGTAGACGTCGTCGAGGGTGAGTGCGGGGTTCATTCAGGGAGTCATTCTCGGGCTTGTCCCGAGAATCTTGGTTCGGGCGATACGGCACTCTCATCAATTCCCGATGGGCGACAACTTGTATTCTTCGATTGGGATTCTCGGAACAAGGCCGAGAATGACACCTGCGTGTCACGGCCCCGCCGGGCGCGGCACCCCGACACGGTCGACGTCATCGTCTTCGGGGCTGCCGCCTGTCCGGATCAAGTGCAGCTGATCCGCCGACAGCAACAGGCTGCGCGCGCCGGGGACGATGATGGCGGACGCCGCGAAGGTCGGGACCGTGAAGCCCATGGCGTGGATCATGGTCGCGAAGAAGGAGTTCGAGTTCCGGCCGAAGCCCATGAAGGGGTAAGGCAGCCCTGCCCCGCCATCCGGGCCCTTGCTGAGCCGGTTGATCCGGCGCAGCGCCTCAAGCGCGGGGGCGAGTTGGTTGTCGATCTCGTCGCCGGCAAGGCCGTCGGCGAGCACGCGCACGGCACCGGCGGCGATGGCGGGGGCGAGGCGCCAGTCTGGGCTTGCGGCGCCATTGATCGGCATGAAGGTGCGCGTGTGGCTCTTGCTGTCATAGCCGCGCAGTCGGTCGGTCGGCAGATAGCCGATCGGCTTGTGACGCCAGACATGGTGTTCATCGTCGAACCAGCTGGCGAGGCCGTTGATCTGGCGAACAGCGCGGCCGGAGGCGTCGGCGATCACGATCATCCGGTGGGCCGCGAAACGCGACCGTCTCGGGATACGCAACTCCGCTGCGTTTATGCTCCAACCACTCATGATCAGAGAATGAATCCATCCGCGACTTCTGTCACGTAGGCGGAATGTCCTGCGCTGCTTTGTCTTGACGGATTTTGCGCCGGCGCCACCGCAAAGCGATGACCACGAAGGCACCGAGGGGAATGGCGGATTTGAGTGTCCATCCGGCGGGCGGCGCGTCGTGGTAAGTCGCGACCGAACCGATCAGCGCGCCATGCATCGCCACAAATTTCGAGGTCCCGGTCGCGAACGTGAAGCCCCATTGCGACACGGCGATCAGGGAGGCGAGGCACCAAAGCCAGCGGAACTTCAGGCCTGGTGTGCGGATCGCCATCACGATGGCGGCGAGCATCAGCGCGGGCGAGGCGATGAAAGCGAGGAGCGCGAGGACGGACATTGCTTGTTTTGGGGACCTGGCTCAGGGCTGGTCGCCGTGGAACTCGGCGGGCAAGGTCGCGCCCGGCTTCTGCGCCTTGCGCCAGTCGGCCGACTGACGCGCGACGATCTCGACGAGATTGCCCATGGCAAGGTGCAAGTCGACGATGTGCAGGCCCCAGAGCGGGCGGAGCGATCCGTTGACGACCACGTCGCCGCCGATCGCATCAGTGCGCTTGTCCAGCGGATCGGCGTTGATGGTCACGGCGAGATAGTTGAAGCCGCCCTTGTTGATGCAGCGGGCGGACAGCAGGCGGGGCAGCGCGACGAAGGGCGTATCGATCGTGGGGTTGTCGGTCGTCCATGGCGTCGGCGGCGCGAGTTCGTCGAACATGACCGGGCCGGCGGGCATGACGGGTTTCAGGGTTCCATCGCCGTCATAGAGTTCAGCGGGGTTCACGCAGGCGGCGCGCATGCCTGTGGTGCCCGCAGCGCCGAAGAGCGAGTCGGAGGGCGGCGGCGATTCGGCGCGGAAGGCTGAATAGGCGATGACGCAGCCCGGCCCCTTGCCCGGCGCGCAGAGCGGCACGGCGCGGAAAGACCCGCCTGCGGACAGGGTTTCCGGCGTTTCGACTGGCCCGCCTATAAGAAGAGCGGAGACGAGCTGGGACTGCACCGGTTGTCCGTCGATCTCGCTGGCGATCAGGCGCGTGAGAATACCCGCGCCCTGATCGTGGCCGATCAGCACGAAGCCGCGCCCGGCATTGTCGTTGGCGAGGTAGCGGACCCAGGCGGCTTTCACATCGGCATAGGCCATCTCGCGATCGGTCTCGACCTCTTCCCCAGCGCGGAGCTTGCGCAGCGTGGTGAAGGTCACTTGCCGGTAGAGCGGGACGAAGAGACGGCAGTCGGCGCCGAAGCGGACGGCCTGCTGACGCACGATCTCGCTTTCTTCTGCGCCGGGTTTGGCGTCGGCATTTCCGCCGAGGTCGCGCGAGACGGTGGGATAAACGTAGAAACAGTCGACCGGCGGATCGCTCGCGGGCGTGAAGCTCTCTTTTGAGAGGACGCCATCTTCCGAGATGCTGGTGACAGTTGCGACCTGCTCGCAGGCGTCCTGCGTCTCGGGACGGCAGAGCCAGTTGGCGGCGTCGGCGTAGTCGAGCGACTCAACAGGCAGGAGCGCAGGGTCCGCCTCGGACCCGGCGACGGCAGGTGCAGGGGCAACAGTCGTGGGCGTCTCGGGGCTGCACGCGCTTGCCGCAAGCGCAGCAATTAAGCCCGCCCCAAGGAAGCTCGCCCCGAGAAAGCTCGCCATGTGTCTGCGTCTCATGGGGTCTCTCTTGCGGCGCCTCCTCGACGGGGGCGGAAGGCTAGCGGCATTGTGACGCCTCTGCAGCGGGGGTCAAACACAACGAAGCGAGGAAGCCGCGTCAGAGCTTTGGAACCCCTTCCCTCTCCCCTCCCTCTGGGGCAGGTTGCGTGCCAAGCAGGGCAGCGGACACAAGCTCCGCGCCTACGGGAGGACGTGCATGCGTAGTTTCGTATTCGGCAGCGCCTTGGGCTGTGTTTCGTTGATCGCCTTGATGTCGTGCGCAACGCCCGAAGCGCCCGTCGCCCCAATGCCGCCAGTGGCCCAAGTCGCGCCGGTTGCTCCGGTTCCGCCGGTCGTCACGGCGCCCACGCCTGTAGCAGTTCCAGTCGTTCACCCGGGCGAGACCGTCTACAAAGCAAGCTGCGCAGCCTGCCACGACAATACAGAGGCCACGCGCGCGCCGTCGCGCGACAACCTCAAGGGGATGAGCTTCCAGTTCGTCAACTACGCGCTGACCCTGGGCAAGATGAAGGACATCGGCGGTTCGCTTTCAGCTGAACAGCGCGCGCAGGTGGTGAGCTTCGTCACAGGCGGCCGCGATCCCTCGCAGGTCACCGCCGACTGGACCAAGGGTATGATGTGCACGGGCGCGCAGGCGGCTGTCGATCTTGAAGGTCCGGATGCGGCGACGTCGACGCACTTTGGCTATGACGCCAATAACACGCGCGCCATGACGGCCAAGCAAGCCGGGCTGACCACCGAGCAGATGGGCAAGCTGGACCTCGCCTGGTCGATCGCCTTCCCGGACTCGACGACGATGCGCTCGCAAGGCGCGGTGGTCGGCAAGAACCTGTTCTACCCGGCGACGGATGTCGGCAAGGTCTATGCGTTCGACCTCTCCGATCCTGCGAAGCCCTGCGTGCAGTGGGTCTATACAACGCCGGGCGGCGCGCCGCTGCGCACGAGCATCGCCTATGGCGTGCTGGGCGATGGCACGCCGCTGCTGGTTTTCTCGGGCCTCGATTCAACCGTGCACGCGGTCGATCCGCGCACCGGCAAGGCGCTGTGGACCAAGCCAGTTGGGTCCTACTCCTACTCGATGACCACGGGCACGCCGTCGATCCTCAAGGACCGCGTGATCGTCCCGGTGGCGCAGTTCGAGATCATGGTTGCGGCCGACAACAAGTATGAGTGCTGCACCAACCATGGCTACGTCCTGTCGCTCGATCCCAAGACCGGCGCGCAACAATGGCGCTATGACACGATGCCAGAAGCGACGAAGCAACGCGACCGTGGCGACGGCAGGCCGCTGCTCGGGCCGTCAGGCGCGCCGATCTGGAATTCGCCGGTCGTCGACCTGAAGCGCGGTCTCATCTATTTCGGCACGGGGGAAAGCAATTCGCCGCCCGCGCACACCAACACCAATGCGATCATTGCGATCAACCTGAAGGACGGCAAGGAGAAGTGGAGCTTCCACGCGACGCCGGCCGACATCTTCAACTCGGGCTGCGGCCTCAAGTCGAAGCCGGAACTGCTGAACTGCACCAGTGCGCCGGAGACAGTGTTCCGCGATGTGGACTTCGGCGCGTCGGTGATCCTCGGCAAGGGATCGGATGGCAAGGAGTTGCTGTTTGCGGGCCAGAAGTCGGGCTCCGTGTGGGCGTTCAACCCGGATACGGGTAAGGTTGTGTGGCGCAAAGCACTTGGCACCGGCAGCCCGCTGGGCGGCATTCACTGGGGCATCGCCTACGACAACGACACGGTGTTCGCGCCGATTTCGATCGTCGGCGTTCCGATCCCGGGCGAGTGGGATGGCGATCCGTCGATCAAGCCGGGCCTTTACGCGCTCGACGCCAAGACCGGCAAGATCAAGTGGCAGTTCAACCCCGCGCCGCCAGCCGGCTCGGCGCCCAACCCGCGCGGCTATTCGGGTGGACGGTTCTCGACAGCGCCTTCGGTGATCGACGGCACAGTCGTCGCCGCAGCGCTCGACGGCACGGTCTTCGTGCTCGACAAGAAGACCGGAAAACTCCTGTGGTCGTACAACACCGCGAAGAACTTCGACGGCATCAACGGCGTCAAAGGCAAAGGCGGCGCGATCGACTCGAACTCGATCACGGCTGTGAACGGCCTGCTGCTGGTGAACTCCGGCTACGGCATGTTCGGCCAGGCAGGCGGCAACGTCCTGCTGGCGTTCAAGCCGAAGGGGTAGACCACAAAGGGAGTCATCCTGGGGGCAATCCCGAGGATGACTCCGGTGGACTACGCTTCGCAGCAGCGTGCGCACGACACGCCTTCCTCGAAGTTCGGCGACTGCCTGTCTTTCGGTGTGACGGGATGGCCGCAGGCGCGGCAGAGCACGTTGTCGCCGACGACCAGCCCATGCCCGACTGAGACGCGCTCGTCGAAGACGAAGCATTCGCCCTGCCAGAGGCTTTCACCCGCCGGCACGTTCTCGAGGTATTTGAGAATGCCGCCCTTGAGATGAATGACGTCATCGAAGCCAAGCGACTTCACATAGGCGGTCGCTTTCTCGCACCGGATGCCGCCGGTGCAGAACATGGCGATGGTCTTGCCTTGCAGGTCGCCGCGATGCTGTTCGACCCAGTCGGGGAACTCGCGGAAGCTGGCCGTCTTCGGATTGACGGCATTCCGGAATGTGCCGAGCGAGACCTCGTAGTCATTGCGCGTGTCGATCACCACCGTGTCGGGATCGGCAATCAGCGCGTTCCAGTCGGCCGCCTCCACATAGGCGCCGGCGCCTGTCAGCGGGTCGACGCCCTCGACGCCCATCGTCACGATCTCGCGTTTCAGCCGGACCTTCATGCGATTGAACGGCATCTCGTCGGCGTAGCTGTACTTAACCTCCAGCCCGGCGAAGTCCGGCATCGCCTCCAGATGCGCGATCAGTTCAGCGATAGCCGACTCACCGCCCGCGACCGTGCCGTTGATGCCCTCGCGCGCCAGCAGCAGCGTCCCCTTGATGCCGGGTCCGCAGCAGAATGCCGCCAGCGGCGCACGCAACGCCTCGAAATGCTCAAGCCGGCAGAACCGGTATAGCGCGGCGACGCGAAACGGCGCGTTTTGAGGGGGCCCATTTTTAGAGGAAGTGGTCATGACCGCCCCCTACAGGCCAGGGGGCTTTGCTTCAAGGCAAGGCGCTCCGGTTACAGCGGGGCGTAATTCTCCTTACCGCCCCAATTGACGCCCACGTCATCTTGGGAGGATGGTCCCGACCAGCACCCGACCTGCGCGAGAAGTTGCGGGCGGGATAGCGGGAGGGTTCACCATGCTTCGTATGATCGCTTCGGCGGCGGCGCTTTCGGCTGTCTCGGTAATGGCGCTGACATCGTGCACGACGCCTGCGCCTGATCAGGTCGCGGCGGCGGTTGAGCCCGCCAAGCCCGCTGGCCCGCATCCGGGCGAGGCTGTCTACAAGAAGAGCTGCGCGGCCTGTCACGACAATCCGGAAGCCACCAAAGCGCCCTCGCGCGAGACGCTGGCTCGCATGGCGTCGGGCAACATCACCAACGCGCTGATGACCGGCAAGATGATCGCTCAGGCGACGGGGCTGTCTTCGGCAGAGGTGTCGTTCGTGTCGGACTACCTGTCGGAATCGGCGGCTGTCAGCGACGACTGGATCACGGCGATGCGCTGCCCGGCCAACCGCGCGACCCCAAAACTGACAGCGACGCCAACGGTGGCCACGTTCGGGTTCGACCAGAAGAACCGGCGCAATCTCTCCTACGCGCAGACCGGGCTGAAAGCGGCGGATCTCGCCAACCTGGAAGTGGCGTGGGTTGTCGCCTTCCCTGACGCGGTGTCGATGCGGAGCCAGGCGGCAGTGGTCGGCAACACGTTGTTCCTGCCGGTTGGCGAATCCAAGAACCGCGTGTTTGCGTTCGACATCTCGGACACCGCCAAACCCTGCATCCAGTGGGTGCATGACGGCGAGCGCACCTTCCGCACTTCGGCGGGCTATGGCGTGCGCAAGGATGGCGTGCCGATGGTGCTGGTCGGCGACATGGGCGGCTGGACAACGGCGATCGACGCGCGCAACGGCAAGCGCCTGTGGATCACCAAGACCGGCCTGTTCGACGCCTCGACCTCGACGGCGACGCCTGTGCTGGTGGGCGACACGGTGTTCGCTCCGTCCTCGCAGTACGAGATCATGATGGCGGCGCAGGACCATCACGTGTGCTGCAAGCTGCATGGCGGCGTGTCGGCGGTGGACGCGAAGACGGGCAAGATCGTCTGGCAGACTGGCACGATGGAAGATGCCAAGCCGATCCGCGATCGTGGCGACGGGCAGATGCTGTGGGGCCCTGCGGGCGCGCCGATCTGGAACTCGCCGTCGATCGATGTGAAGCGCAACCGGCTTTATGTCGGCACGGGCGAGGCGAACTCGGAGAACGCACACAAGAATACGGATGCCCTGCTCGCCTTCGACCTCACCAGCGGCAAGATCCTGTGGTCGCACCAGGCGACCGCAGATGACGTCTACAACGTCTTCTGTGGCCCGACCGGCGGCACCAAGAACTGCGCTACCAAGACCGTGTTCCGCGATGTGGACTTCGGCGCCTCGACCATCCTCGCAACCAAGCCTGACGGAAAGGAAATCGTCGTCGCCGGGCAGAAATCCGGCACGGTATGGGCGATGAACCCGGATGACGGATCAGTCGTCTGGCGCACGCATATCGGTACGGGCGGCCCCAATGGCGGCATTCACTGGGGCATCGCGGTGGACGACACGCACGTCTACGCGCCGATCAGCTATCCGGGCCGTTCGATCCCCGGGCAGGACGTGCCCGCCGATCTCAAGCCCGGTCTCTACGCGGTGAACCTCGCTGACGGAACCATCGACTGGAAGATGGAAGTGAAGCCGGACTGCACGGACGCGCGCAAGAAGTTCGTGCCGCGCTGCAACTCACTGTTCGGCCTGTCCGGCGCGCCAACCGTGATCGGCGACTATGTCGTGACCGGCGGGCTCGACGGTCGCGTCTATGTGGTCGAGCGCAAGACCGGCAAGCTGTCGGCGCAATGGGATACGGCGCGCACCTTCGAGACGATCAACGGCGTCGAAGGCAATGGCGCATCGGTCGACAACGCCTCGATCATCGCGGCCAACGGATTGCTGATCATGAACTCCGGCTATGGGCTGTTCGGTCAGGGCGCGGGGAATGTGATGATTGCCTACAAGCCGAAAAACTAGGCCGAAGAGCTAGAAGCCTAACCGGAGAACGATCCATGTTCAGGATACTCGCATCGAGCGCTGCGCTCGTAGCGGCGTTGGCAATGACGTCGTGCACGACGCCGGCTGACACGCAGACGGCCTCCGCTGATCCGCTGGTCACGGCGGCGCACAGTGGCGACGCGACGGCGGCGTCAAAGGCCGCAGGCGAGGACGTCTACAAGCAGCATTGCGCAGCTTGCCACGACAATCCGGAGGCCACGAAAGCGCCGGGGCGCGATGCGCTGAAGCGCGTGTCGGCGCTCTACATCACCAACGCTCTGATCATGGGCAAGATGGTGGCGCAGGGCGCGCCGCTCTCCGCAATCGAAGTCTCCAACGTGTCGGACTACCTCTCCGGCGGCGAAGCGGATGCGACGGGCTGGATCGCACCCAACGCCTGCACCGGAAGCCGTCGCACGCCGAAGCTGGACGTGAAGGCGACGATCTCGGGCTTCGGTTACGACTACTCGAACAAGCGCCAACTGACCGACACGCAGACGGGTCTCAAGCCCGGCGATCTCGACAACATGGAAGTCGCCTGGACGATGGCCTTCCCACAGGTCGGCACAATGCGCGGACAGGCGGCGATCGTCGGCGACACGATGTTCCTGCCGGTGGCGGACAACAACCGCGTCTTCGCGCTCGATATCTCCGGCGACAAGCCGTGCGTGCAGTGGAGTTATGATGGCGGGCGCGCGCTGCGCACGTCGGCGGGGTATGGCGAGCTGTCGAACGGCCAGAAGATCATCATGGTCGGCGACATGGGCGGCTTCGTGCACGCCATCGACGCGAAGAACGGCAAGAAGCTGTGGGTCACCAACGTCTCGTTCTTCAAGAACCAGATGGTGACGTCCACGCCGGTTCTCTACCAGGACAAGGTGTTCGCGCCGGTCTCGCAGTACGAACTCGCGAGTGCTATGGCCGACGCCTATGTGTGCTGCAAGGCGCGCGGCGGCGTGACCGCCATCAACGCAAAGACCGGCGAGAAGATCTGGGCGCAGGCGACAATGCCGGAAGCGCAGCCGATCAAGGATCGCGGCGACGGACAGTTCATCTGGGGGCCATCCGGCGCCCCGATCTGGAATTCGCCCTCGCTCGACCTGAAGCGCAACCGGCTTTTCGTCGGCACAGGAGAGGCCAACTCCGGCCCCGCACACCCCAACACCGACGCCCTGCTAGCCTTCGACCTCGACAGCGGGAAGATCGTCTGGAGCCATCAGGCGACTGCGGATGACGTTTATAACGCAGGCTGCGCGCCGGGACGCGAGATCCACAAGAACTGCTCGGGACCGACCGTCTATCGCGACGTGGACTTCGGCGCCTCGACCATCTTCACGAAGGCGCCGAACGGGACAGAGCTTGTACTTGGCGGGCAGAAGTCCGGGTCGGTGTGGGCGATGAACCCGGAGAACGGCAAGGTCGTCTGGCGCACGGCGCTGGGTCATGGCGGCGCGATGGGCGGCATCCACTGGGGCATCGCGGCGGACGAGACGCATATCTACGCGCCGATCTCGAATGTCGGCCGCCCCCTGGCGACCGACCCCGCCTATGACGACAAGGTCATCAAGCCGGGTCTCTATGCGCTCAACCTCAATGACGGATCAATCGCGTGGTCGTTCTACACAGCAGCCGATTGCGCGGGCGACCGCAAGGCGCGCATGCCCGGCTGCCAGCGGCTCTATGGTCTGTCGGGGGCGCCTAGCGTGATCGGCGAGTATGTCGTCACGGGCGGGCTCGATGGCATGCTTTACGTGCTGGATCGCAAGACGGGCGCGCTCAAGTGGAAGTACGACACGGCGCAGACCTATCAGGGCATCAACGGCGTCGCGGGCGATGGCGGCTCGATTGATGCCGCCTCAATCATCGCAACGCACGGCATGCTGATCCTGAACTCCGGCTACGGCATGTTCGGCCAGCAGCCGGGCAACGTCATGATCGCATTCAAGCCGAAGAAGTAGCGACCGGCAGACTTGCCATTCTGTAAGAACCTAACCCTGGAGCAGGCCATGCTCGGCCAACGCCTGCTTTAGGATTAGCCGTCCGTAGGCTGTGTTCATGTGCCAGGGATCAGGAGCTCCTTACTTGGTTGGCGTGAAGCCCGCGTCGACAAAGCTATCGTCGGGCGACATAACGCGCGCGTCCAGAGTATCCGCAAAGGCGCGGATGAGTCTGATCTGCTGTCGGTAATACCAGCTCAGAAATAACCAGACGCGATCGCCGTACTGCGACGCAAGATTGCTGCCCTTCTCGCCGTCCAGTCGATAGCCAACGAGAGCGCGGGTCGGCAGAGGGCAACCCTGAATAAGCACCCGGCCGGAAAAGATCGATCGGATCAGCCGTATCGCCTGAAGAGTGGGAGAGGCGTGCAGGACGTTCTCCACCGCCGCCGCCATGACTCCCTCGGAGACGATCTGACGTTTAGAATTCAGGTCGTGTACGAGCGACCCGAGCGCTAGCTGGTTGAGAATGTGGTCGGCGTCACCATTGCGGTAGGACGGAAGACCCGCCGCGCAGATCATCACCGTATCGAACTCACCGAGATCAAGGCCATCCTCAACGGCGCTCGGAATCGTGGAGAAAACCTTGCCCTTCACGAAGGGAGCAGGAAGCAGACGGCCGCCTTCGGCGTGAACATGCGGACCCGAGCCGCCCGGCATCACGAAGAAGTCGATACCGACGCCCACAGCGCTGTCATCGACCGCAAGGGCGCTCTTCAGTGCTGCTGCGTGCGAGTTTCCAATAACGCAGATTTTCACCAGACATTCCTCGGGATGTCGCTGACATCAGGAACACTTCGCAGGAATTGCCTAACAGAGGCGGCTCGGCTGAACAACGCGGCGGCCTCTCCCGTAACTTGCCTCCGCAGTGACTTGCCCAGCCCGTGCCGCCCGCCTACGACCTCCGCTACGGAGGCATTGATGGCCAATGACAAGGACAAGCTGGTCCGCGACCAGCCGGCGGAGATGCCGACCGAACAGGGGCCGCTCGCCATCTACAAGGGCGCGCGGCCGCCTGCTCCGCAATGGTTCGAGGACGCGGTCGCCGCGCCCTACACCACCGCATTCAGCGACTGTGAAGGCGCGAAGATCCATTACCAGAGCTGGGGCGACGCCGCGAAGCCCGGCCTGCTTCTGGTGCATGGCAATGGCGCGCACGCGCACTGGTGGGATTTCGTCGCGCCCTACCTCACCGAGGACTATCACGTCGTCGCCATGACCTTTTCCGGCATGGGCGATAGCGACTGGCGCGAACACTACAGAATGGAGACGTTCGCGAAGGAACAGCTCGCCGTCTGCGAGGCAGCTGGACTGTTCGCTCACGCCGAAAAGCCGATCATCGTGGCGCACTCGTTCGGCGGTTTCGTCACCATGCTGACGGGCGCGGAGTATGGCGAGAAATTCGGCGGCATCGTCATCGTCGATACGCCGGTCAATCCGCCCGACCGCGAGCGGCGCGGACCACCGCCTGTGCGTGGCGGCAAGGTCTATCCAACGCTTGAGTCGGCCCTCGCACGCTTCAGGCTCGCCCCTCCGCAGCCGTGCGAAAATCACTACATTATGGACTACATCGCCCGCTGGAGCCTGCGGAAGACTCCCAACACAGATAGCGCCGGCGACGGCTGGGCCTGGAAGTTCGACCCATCGATCTGGCGGCGCTTCTCGGTCGACCGGCCCGAACGCGAATTGTTGACGGAAACGCGCTGCCGCATCGCCCTCTTCAAGGGCGACAAGTCGATCCTGTGGGAACCTGACGTGCGCGACTACATGCGGGACCTGTTGAACCGGCAGGTGCCCTTCATCGAGATCCCGGAGGCGCGCCACCACGTCATGCTCGACCAGCCGCTGGCCTTCGTCGCGGCGCTGCGCACCCTGCTCCAGGAATGGCGGCATTCGACGCCGGACCGGGTGGTAGCGGGGCGATAGGCGTTGGTTCCCTCGCCTTTCGCTGCTTTCGGCTACTTTCGAGGCCCATGCGGCCTTCTGAGCGCTTTTCATCTTGCCGCGTTGCGGCTACACCGTGGCTCGGTTTGACCTTGAATACACAGTGGAGATCACCCGCGATGGCGCACGCCGAACCTGCCAACAATGGCCCGATCGCGATGCCCCCGCCGCATACCGACGCCTATATGGACATGGGCGCCCGTCGAGGCATGTGGAAAGGCTTCGGCAATGCAGCCACGTGGGGCAGCATGTTGGTCATCCTTACTGTCGGCTATGCGACCTTCACGCTCACCATGCATATCCCGTGGATCGGCACACTTATCGGATTCGCTGTCTTCGGAATCGCTGCCGGCATGCTGATGAACATGGGCGGCGCGTGGATCGCCACCGTTGTTGGCCTCGGCGTTCTCGCCCTCTTTATCCAAGTGATGATCTGGCTGGGCGGGCACCTGCTGGGCTGATCGCCCACACCGTAAGGGGGGACAAATGAAGATCGCGGTCCTGAAGGAACGTCGGTTTAACGAGACTCGAACAGCCGCCACTCCCGAATCGGTCAAGAAGCTGATCGGGCTCAAACACCTGGTCGCCATCGAGGCGGGAGCCGGCGCGACCGCCGGCATCCGCGACGAAGACTTTGTCGCCGCCGGGGCCACTGTTGGCTCGGCCGCCGATATGCTCAAGGGCGCAGATATCATATTCAAGGTGCGCGCGCCGGATGCGGCGGAGCTGGCCACCTACCCCAAGGGCGCCGCCTTGCTCGGCCTGCTCGATCCCTACGTCGCAAAGAAAGAAGCCGCCGAATACGCAGCCGCCGGCATCACCGCCGTCGCGATGGAGTTCGTGCCCCGCATCACGCGGGCCCAGTCAATGGACGTGCTGTCGAGCCAGGCGAACCTCGCCGGCTATCGCGCCGTGATCGAAGGCTCGCAGCTTTATGGCCGCGCGCTGCCAATGATGATGACGGCCGCCGGCACGGTTGCCGCTGCGAAAGTCTTCGTGATCGGCGCGGGCGTCGCAGGTCTGCAGGCGATCGCGACCGCGCGCCGCCTGGGCGGCGTTGTCTCCGCGACAGACGTTCGCCCGGCCTCCAAGGAACAGGTCGCCTCGCTCGGCGCGAAGTTCATCGCGGTCGAGGATGACGAGTTCAAGGCCGCCGAAACCGCCGCCGGCTATGCCAAGCCGATGTCGGCCGAATACCAGGCAAAGCAGGCCGAACTGGTCGCCAGCCATATCGTGAAACAGGACATCGTCGTCACCACCGCCCTCATCCCCGGTCGGGCCGCGCCCGTGCTTGTGACGGAAGCGATGGTGAAGTCCATGCGCCCCGGTTCGGTGATCGTCGATCTGGCCGTTGCGCAGGGCGGCAACTGCCCGCTGTCGAAGCCGGATGAAGTTGTCGACGTGAACGGCGTCAAGGTCGCAGGCTTCACCAATCTGCCCGGCCGCATCGCTGCCGACGCCTCGGCGCTGTATGCGCGCAACCTGCTGGCGCTGCTGCCGCTGCTGACCGGCGAGAACGCTGCGTTCGCGCCCAAGTGGGACGACGAGATCGTCAAGGCCGCGGTCCTGACGAAGGATGGCGCGGTGGTTCACCCGGCGCTGAAAGACGGCTGAGCATGACAAAGGCGGTCGGTTTAATCCTGACGATCACCGGATTGCTTCTGCTCGTCAGCTTCCTTCAAGTCACCCAGCAGCCTGGCCCGCCGCCGCTGCCCTACTTCGTCGTCTTCGCCATCGCCGTGATGATGCTGTCTGTCGGCGTCCGCTACATTCTCAAGGGCTTCGCTGCAAAGGCGCCGAAGCTCGAAGCCACTCCGCAACAGGACTCTTCCCCATGATGAAGCGCCTCGCGATACTTGCCGGAGCCAGCGTCAGCCTCGCGCTTGCGCTGGCCGCCCCAGCCTTCGCCTCAACCGGCGCTGAAGGCGTGGACCCGCTGATCTTCCGCCTCGCGATCTTTGTGTTGGCGATCTTCGTCGGCTACTATGTCGTCTGGTCGGTGACGCCCGCGCTGCACACGCCGCTCATGGCTGTCACCAACGCGATCTCGTCCGTCATCATCGTCGGCGCCCTGATCGCGGCAGTCTCCGGCTCGGGTCAGGAAATGACATCGGACCTCTGGCTGTCCAAAGGCATGGGCGGCGTCGCTGTCGCGCTCGCGGCGGTCAACATCTTCGGCGGCTTCCTCGTCACGCGGCGCATGCTCGCGATGTACAAGAAGAAAGACAAACCGGCCTCTGCTGACGTCGCCAAGAGCGGAGGTCACTGAGCCATGAACGCCAATCTCGCAGCCATTCTCTACCTCGTCTCCGGCGTCCTCTTCATCCTATCCTTGCGTGGGCTTTCCAGCCCAGCCACGTCGCAAGCCGGCGCCCGCAACGGCATGATCGGCATGGCGATCGCCGTCGTCACCACGCTCTGGATGGCGTGGGAAAACAATGCCGGCCTTGATGGCGTGACAATTGCTATCATCTTCGGCGGCATCGCTGTCGGCGGTATTGGCGGCGCGGTCGTCGCCCAGAAGATCAAGATGACCGCCATGCCGCAGCTGGTGGCGTTCTTCCACTCGCTGGTCGGTCTCGCCGCAGTGCTGGTTGCGGCCGCCGCCCTCTACGCACCGGAAAGCTATGGCATCGGCGTTCCCGGCCAGATCCACACCGCCTCGATCATCGAACTGTCGCTGGGCTCCGCCATCGGCGCGCTGACCTTCACCGGCTCGGTCATCGCCTTCCTCAAGCTCAACGGCAACATGTCGGGCGCGCCGATCATCCTGCCGGCCCGCCACCTGCTGAACATTGCGCTGGGCGCCGCCATCGTCGTGCTGGTCGTGATGATGATCCAGACCGAAGGCTCGCAGCCCTGGATGTTCCTGCTGCTGACAGCGCTGGCCCTTGTGCTGGGCATCACGCTGATCATCCCGATCGGCGGGGCGGATATGCCGGTCGTTGTCTCGATGCTGAACTCCTATTCGGGTTGGGCGGCGGCAGCCCTCGGCTTCACGCTCGAGAACAACGCACTGATCATTACTGGCTCGCTGGTGGGATCGTCGGGCGCGATCCTGTCCTACATCATGTGCAAGGCCATGAACCGCAGCTTCATCTCCGTCATACTCGGCGGCTTCGGCGGCGAGACGGCGGCAGCAGCGGCCGGCGGCGGACCGGCCAAGCCCGTGAAGATCGGCTCGGCGGACGACGCCGCCTTCATCATGAAGAACGCCTCGAAAGTCATCATCGTCCCCGGCTACGGCATGGCCGTGGCGCAAGCTCAGCACGCGCTGAAGGAAATGGGCGAGAAGCTGAAAGCCGAAGGCGTCGAAGTCACCTACGCCATCCACCCAGTCGCTGGCCGGATGCCGGGCCACATGAACGTGCTGCTGGCCGAAGCTCAGGTGCCGTACGACGAAGTGCACGAACTGGAGGACATCAACTCCTCCTTCGCCCAGGCCGACGTCGCCTTCGTCATCGGCGCCAACGACGTCACCAACCCCGATGCCGAGACCAACACGGCCAGCCCGATCTACGGCATGCCCGTGCTGAAAGTGTGGAACGCCAAGACGGTATTCTTCATCAAGCGCTCGCTCGCGTCTGGCTATGCCGGCGTCGAGAACCCGCTGTTCTTCCGCGAGAACACGATGATGCTCCTCGGCGATGCGAAGAAGATGACGGAAGAAATCGTCAAAGGTCTCTGATCGTCTCGCTAGGGACAATGCCATGAACATTCTTATCGACAACATGCAGTGGGTCCTGCTCGTCTGCGGGCTGATGACGGCCAGCCTCGTGCAGGGCATCGTCGCGCCGAAATCGATCTGGCGGACCTGGTTCGGCGAGTGCGAGCCGAACGCGACGGCCGTCATGCTGATGCGCAGCTGGTCGACCATGGTGGTCATCAGCGGCGTTTTCCTGATCTATGCTGGCTTCCATCCGGAGATGCGGACGCCAGCGCTGTTTGTCGCTGGCGTCGGCAAGGCAATGTTCGTCATCCTGATCCTGTCGGACGCCAAACGCTTCCTGAAGGGACAGGCCGTACTGGCTGTCGTCGTCGACAGTCTGATGGTCGTCATCTTTGCCGCCTACCTGCTCGCGACCCAGCAAATCTCCGCCGCCTGACGCGCGCCCAAGGATCAGGCGCCGGTTTTACACCGCCTCCGGATTCGGCATCGGGCGCCCCGCACGAATGCATCGGCGACCGTTCCAGCGAGAAAAACTGCTCGCACGCGCTTATTGATTGCGACTCTCCAGCGAATGACGCCCGATTGGCTCAACGCGAGTGTGGGCGTCCCCGACGCATTGCCATCCGCACACTCGCCCCGCGCAGGACGGCGCGCTGCTGGAGGACTTTTACCATGAGACACCCCGACACAATCACCGAAACACCCGCCCCGGCGGCTGAAGCACCGGCAACCTCGCGTCGCGCGCTGCTGCGCGGCATCGGGCTCGCCAGCGTCGGCGCCGCCGCCCTAGCCGCCGGCTGCGCCAAGGGCGAAGCCGCAGCCGCACCGGCCACTGCGCCAGCGGCGCCGGTCGTCGAGAAGTCGGTCGCCATCATGGGCGCCAACGAAAGCCCGTTCGGTCCTTCGAAGAAAGCCGTAGCGGCGATGATCGAGAAAGCCTCGCTCACGGCGCGTTATGCCGACGCCGAGGGTGAAGAGCTGAAGAAGCAGATCGCAGCGATCGAAGGCGTCGATCCGCAGCAGATCTTCCTCGCCAACGGCTCCAGCCCGATCCTAGCAGCGTTCGGCGAGATCGTCTCCGCCAAGGGCAAGGGCCAGCTGGTGACGTCGATCGCAACCTACGAAGGGGTGCCGCGTTCGGTGGCTGAATACGGCGCCGAAGTCATCATGACGCCGCTGACCGCCGATTATGCAATCGACCTCGACGCGATGGCTGCGAAGGTCTCCAAGAAGACGACCGCCACTTACGTGTGCAACCCGAACAATCCGACCGGCAACATGGTCGATCCGGTCAAGCTGCGCGCCTTCGCGATTGAAGCTGCGAAGACAGCGCCCTGCTTCATCGACGAGGCGTATCTGCACCTGTGTGACGACTACAACGCGAACGTGATGACCAGTCTGGTCCGCGAAGGCCACAACGTCGTCATCGGTCGCACCTTCTCGAAAATCTACGGCATGGCCGGGCAACGTCTGGGCTATGGCATTTCCCAACCCGAGCTTGCGCAGAAGATGGCGATGGCGACGCGCATGGGCGGCGTCAACCATCTGGGCATCATCGCCGGCATGGCGAGCATCGCGGATGCGGAGTTCGTCCCAGCGATGCAGCCGAAGTTCAAGGCTGGCCGCGAGCGTCTGTTCAAGATTGCCAAGGATCTCGGCCGCAAGATCGCCGCCAAGCCTCAGGCGAGCTTCGTGTTCTTCGATGTCGGCATGCCGAACAGCGTCTTCGCCGAGAAAATGATGGCCGAAGGCGTCCGCGTCGTGGGCCGCGCCTGGCTAGGCTACGAGACCTGGACGCGCATCAGCGTCGGAGAAGACTGGGAAATGGACCGGTGCGAAGCCGCACTCAAGAAAGTGCTGGCGGCCTAGGTCTGGCCCAGTCAATCAGCGTTAAAGGCGGCCGCAATCGAAAGGTTGCGGCCGTCTATTTTGTGCAGCGCTTGAAGTCGAACACGTCCCAGGGTTCTCCACTGGGGCCGTCGCCGACAGGCGAATAGCGGATCTGGCGGCCGAGGTCGGACAGCAAGATGCGTTCTGGCGCCGGCGCATCATACATCGGCATGAAGCCGGGCTCGCCCTTATTCATGGCGTAGACGACGCCTTCCCATTGCTGGCAGTTTGCAATCTGTTTGTCGGTCAGGTGCGGACCGCCCGGCTTGGGCTTCTGGCAGCCGTAATAAACGCGACCCACATCGCGGCTGGTGCCCATATTGCCGGCGATCTCGCCCCAGAGCCTGCGACCGTCCGGCGTGACAAGGTCAAACAGGCTTTCGGTCATCCCCATCAACTCCCCCGTCTTCGGCACGCGGAAGCGAATTTCATAGCCATTATCGCGTTCGGCATAGATCGCGTGCTCGAGCTTGCAGGTGGTCTGGGCGAAGGCGGGCGTCGCGGTCGCCACCAGAGCGGCGGCGGCAAGAAGCAGGCGGTGCATGAAGGTCCCCGAGGCGATGCGCCCGATACAAGCCAGAATGTATCGCGCGACTCGTTGCGCTTCGCCATGGCGCGATGCAGTTAATGCGGCGCTTTCTGCGCCCTGCGCCGCGTCGCAAGTGACGTAATGAGCCGTCGCCCTGGACGCTCGATCAGGAACTCAGCGGCCGCGGCGGCGAGCGTCGCCAGCACGACGCCGAAGCCGACGAGCGCGACGCCGGGCCAGCCCGCCGCAGGCCCAAGGACACGACTGGCGAGTTCAAACCACACCATGCCCACGGCGACATGCACCATGTAGAGCGCGTACGAGATTTCACCGAGATAGAGACTGAAAGGCGCCTCCAGCGCACCCGAAATGCCCGACCGTGCACGTTCGGCTGCGGCAACGAGGAGAGCAACCAGCGCCGCGATCATCAGCCAGTCGGGCGCATCCACCAGCGCGAGCGCGATGACGAGCATCGCCATCACAGGCGTGGCCAACCAGCAGTCGAGCACAGGCACGCGCGTGACGGCCATCAGTTGGCGCAGCCCAGCGCCCAGCAGGAATTCCGGCATGATGCGCATGATCTGCCAGTCATTGAGCCAGGTGGACGGCCTACCCGTGACAAGGATGGCGCCGAAGTACCAGCCGAACACCGCGGCGAGCCCAAGCCCCGCCATCAGGCGCGGGCGGTTCGCCAGCAGCATCACCACCGGAAAACTCAGATAAGCAAAGAACTCCGCGCTGATCGACCAGGACGGGTAGTTGAACGTCTCGCCCGTGCTGACCCATGCGTGAACGAGGAAGACCTGCGCCAGGATCTGGCTGAAGTCGTACCGTTCGGCGCTGTCGAGCACGAGACCGATGGCGGGGGCCACCAGCGCCAGCACGACGAAGAACGCCAGCATCACGATATGCATCGGATAGACGCGCGCGATGCGCTTCACCAGGAACCGCGAATGGCGGTAGGTCCCGGCCGAAAACTCGCGGCCGTAGACATGGGCCAGCACGAAGCCTGACAGCACGAAAAAGAAGTCGACGCCGAGATAGCCCTTACCCAGCAGGCGCGACGCCCAGCACCAGCCCTCGGCGTAGGCCCGGTAATGGAACAGCACGACCCAGAGCGCTGCCCAGAAACGCAGGCTTGTCAGGGGCTTGAGGTCCTGAGGCAGGGGCTGCGGGGGCAAGTGTAGGGTCCTGTGGAACGGCGTCTGGCGCCGGATCAGGTTTAGGTGCAAAAGGCGGGCCGAATGACGCGCCGCGCGACTGGCGTGTTCCCCTGAAGGGCGACCTGAAAGACCACGATGGCCGAGACCACGTTAACCCAGCCCAAGGTGGGCATTGTTTCGCTCGGCTGCCCCAAGGCGCTGGTCGACAGCGAACGCATCATCACGCGCCTCCGGGCCGAAGGGTACCAGATCGCAGCCGACTACAAGGGCGCGGATCTTGTCCTGGTGAACACCTGCGGCTTCCTCGACAGCGCGCGGGCGGAAAGCCTCGACGCCATCGGCGAGGCGATCAACGAGAACGGCAAGGTCATCGTCACCGGCTGTCTCGGCGCCGAAGCCGACGTCATCACGACACGCCACCCCGGCGTGCTCGCGGTGACCGGCCCGCACCAGTACGAACAAGTCATGAGCGCCGTGCATACGCACCTGCCCGCGCCGGACCATCCCTTCGTGTCGCTGGTGCCTGAGAGCGGCTATCGCCTCACACCCCGCCACTACGCCTATCTGAAGATTTCCGAAGGCTGCAACAATCGCTGCTCCTTCTGCATCATCCCGAGCCTGCGCGGCGATCTCGTCTCGCGCCGGATCGACGCCGTGCTGCGCGAAGCCGAACAGCTGGTGAAAGCCGGCGTGAAGGAACTGCTGGTCATCTCGCAGGACACATCGGCCTATGGGCTCGACGTGAAGTACGCGCCCTACACATGGCGCGACAAGGAACGCCAGACGCGCTTCAAGGATCTTTGCGAAGGCCTGGGCGAGCTCGGCGTGTGGACGCGCCTGCACTACGTCTACCCCTACCCGCACGTGGACGAGGTCATGCCCATGATGGCGGACGGCCGGATCCTTCCCTACCTCGACATCCCGTTCCAGCATTCCAGCCCCAACGTGCTGAAGGCGATGCGGCGTCCCGCAAACATCGACAAGACCGCCGATCGCATAGCGAAATGGCGTCGCGACGTGCCAGACCTCATCCTTCGCTCGTCCTTCATCGTCGGCTTCCCGGGCGAGACCGAAGAGGATTTCCAGCACCTGCTCGACTGGCTGAAGGAAGCGAAGATCCAGCGCGCGGGATGCTTCAAGTACGAGAACGTCACCGGCGCCCCCTCAGCCGCCCTTCCGGACCACGTCCCCGAAGACGTGAAGGAAGAACGCTGGCATCGCTTCATGGCGGTCCAGACTGACATCGCCGACGCCTACGCGCGCGAACAGATCGGCAAGACGATCGACGTCATCATCGACGAAGTCGACGAGGACGGCGCTGTCGGCCGCTCCAAGGCGGACGCACCCGAGATCGACGGCTCTGTCTTCCTCGAAGACACCGACGTGAAGCCGGGCGACATCGTGCGCGCGAAGGTCCATGCCGCCGAGCAGGTCGACCTCTGGGCGACAGTGGTCCGCTAACTACTGCCCGGCGTGATCCTTCACGGGAACACAGATCGAGTCGGCCTTCTCCCCGATCGCCGCGAAATTGCCGAACCGTGTTGCCAATTCCTGCAGGCGTTCGGTCGTCATGCCGACGGCGGCCTGATGCGCGCTGACTGAAGCCTGCATGGCAGGTACGTCGGAGATCTCGCCGTCGGCGGTGATGTAGTCGACCACCACCGCGATCAGCTGGAATTCATCGTCTTCCGTTACGCCTGCATAAAAGCCCGCTACACAGCTGCATTCGGCGACCGTTCCGGTCGGCAGGCGCTTGCACCAGTCGAATATCTTGTTGCCGGCGGCTGCCCGCGCATCGGCCTGTTGCGCAACGGCGAATGGTTGCGGCGCCATGAGAAGCGCGGCTATGGCGAACGCCTTCAGTTTCATGTGTGACCCCTTCTGGATGCGTCCGGCACCACCTTGGCCAGAGATGGAACCCGACGTCCATGGCCTGACACCTGGTCCGGCGAATGGCCTGGAAGTTTGGCAAAAGGCGCTCTGACGATCACAAAGAATTATTGATATTCGATATCACCTAAGTTACTAAGGAGGTTGCGGCCGCCTGGGTCAGAGGCGCAATTGCCCGGCGCTGAGCGGTCGCAAGAAAAAACATAACAAGGGCAAACTCATGCACCGCTGTCTGATCGTCCTCCCCGCACTTCTCGCTGCTCCCCTGGCCGGCTGCGTCGTCGGCGTCACCAGCGGCGAGCCCTACAAGGAAGCCCTCCGCGGCTCCTACACCAACTTCACCCGAGTCGACGTGTCCGCCGGCGTCGAAGCCGTCGTGAGCCAGGGTCCATTCGACGTGAAAGGCGAGATCAAGCGTGGCGACAATTTCGACAAGCTGATCGTCGAAGTGAAGGGCGATACCCTGCACATCAGCCGTCAGATGCAGATGTTCGGCGTCGATGGCCCGGAATATCGCGTGACGGTCGCAGCGCCGGCCTACCGCGCATTCGAAGTGTCCTCGGGCGCCAGCCTCGATGGCTCAAACCTGTCACTGCAGGACGTGGATGTCGCCGTCTCGTCGGGCGCAAGCGCGGAGCTGAGCGGCACATGCAGCAGGATCGATGTCGACGTGTCGTCCGGCGCGCGTTTCGACGGTGAAGGCCTGCGCTGCAGCGTCGCCAAGGTGGGCGCCTCCTCCGGCGCCAGCGCCGATGCATTCGCGACACAAGACGCGGATGGCCGTGCTTCGTCTGGCGCGAGCGTCACCTTCCACGGCTCGCCAGCGCAGTTCCACGAGGACTCGTCCAGCGGCGGTTCGGTTCACGCGCGCTAGGAGCATCGCACATGAAACGTATCGCAAGCGTGCTGCCCCTCGCCGCCATGACGGCGCTGGGCGGTTGCATTGTCGTTGGCGGACCGACGGAGTCACGCGCCTACAGCAGTTCCGGCTTTGACAGCATTTCCGCCGCCAGCGGCATCAACGTGGTGTTCTCACAGGGACCATTCGCGGTGAAGGCCGAGGCGCCGGAAGGTAATCTCGACAAGATCATCATCGAACAGAGCGGCGGCGAACTGAAGCTGGGCCGCAAGTCGGAGATGAGCTGGTTCGGGGGCAACGGCCACTACGTCGTCAACGTATCCGCCCCTGCCATCTCCAGCATCAGTGCCTCGGGCGGCGCCGATCTCGAAAGCCATTCGCTTCAGGCCGAAACTCTTTCGCTATCAGCCTCTGGCGGCGGCGATCTCGACCTCAAAGGTCTCACGGTGACGGCGCTGAACGCGTCTGCGTCCGGCGGCGGCGACATCAATGCAGCGGGCTCGTGCGTCTCAGCGACAATCACTGCATCCCGCGGCGGTGATTTTGATGGCTCGGATCTCGACTGCGCCAAAGTCGCCGCATCGGCTTCCGGTGGGGGCGACATCGACGTAAGGGCGAGAGCCAGTGCGACCGGCGATGCATCGAGCGGCGGCGATATCCACTTCATCGGAGCGCCCGCCACGTTCAACAAGCAGCAATCGTCCGGCGGCGACGTGAGCATCGACGCGAGATAGGTCCACAAAAGCTCATCCCGCTTCGGATGGGGGCCGAAGCGGGATCCAGGGTGGCGCCGTCTCTTGTTGGGGACGATCTACCGGGCTGGGTGATCCTTGGACCTGATACGCTGTCAGGACGAGCTTGCCCCTCGGACCTGAACTAACGGCCCACGGGGTTTATGATATGCACGCTGGCGTTGCGCGGCACGCCAAGCTCGGCGAACGTCCACGTCATGCGGCGGCCTTCGGGAACGAGCGCCTTGCAGTTGTCCGGATGCTCGCGGCGGAAGCCAACTTTGAACGTGTCCTCACCGCGATCGCGCACGATGAAACGGAAGTCTTCTTTCTGGGTGCAACCGTTGGAGCGCGCGACGATGGTGACCTCTGCCTCGCGCACGCTGACTTCCGCCCCATAGAGAGAGCCGTAGTCGCTACGATCCCAGCCGCTGTCGCGCACGTCGGCGTCGACGATAACGCAACCCGAAAGCAAGGCGGCGGCGATACCGGTTGCGGCGATGAAAGCAAGTTTAGTCATGTCCGTGGACCCCTGTTTGATCTAGCAAGGGTTATTATCGATATTCGATATGAATGTCGCATGAACATGTATCTGTTTGCGAGGTCCAAAAATCACAGTTTACGTGCGCGTCATTGCGCCGCGGGCGTTGCTACTAATGGGTAAAGTACCTCAGCCACGGGCACTTTTTGCAGTTCGCCAATCTGGGACCCTTCCTTGACGAATTGCTTGCGTGGGGCAAGTAACGCCCTGTCTTCGGCCCGTCCCCCAACCCTGGGCTGGAGATGGAAGGGGCGCTGGGCAACCAGCGCCCCCGACTTGTTTTAGCGCCACGCATGTTCAGCCGTTTGGCGTCCTGAACCGCCCCGGTAACCCCGGAGGCTGTTTGGTTTTAGTTAGGCAGCGATAGCTGTTTCCTCCAGCGACGCAAAGTAGGTGGCCTCTGCCTCGGCGGGCGAGATGTTGCCGATGGGCTCGAGCAGCCGGCGATTGTTGTACCAGTCGACCCATTCG
>JBBATZ010000028.1:20048-48853 GCA_040398425.1 Hyphomonadaceae bacterium | reverse complement strand
CTCATGGCCCCAGTCTCTCAAAGAGTAGGGCCTCCGGCAAACCCGGGGCGGTTCATCCCGTCGATGCCAAAGCCCGTCCCAAAGGTCCCTGACGGGCCAATCTAGCGGCTGGCATGGTCTCCGTTCAATCCCCAATTTGGGCACCCCCTCGGAGGGCTCTTCTAGTCGATCTCGAAATGATCGAGGCGATAGCCCGGGTCCGGGTAGGCAGGTTGGATGGCTTCCAGCTCACCCCGGATCAGGCGGGCGGCGATGGCGTCACGACGCGAGCGGCTATCAGCCGGAATGACATGCCAGGGCGCATGGGCGGTTGAACAGCGCTGCAGCATGGTCTGATAGGCGATCTGGTACTGGTCCCACAGCTTGCGGTCTTCGAGGTCGCTGGCATTGAACTTCCAGCGCTTGGCAGGCACCTCAAGCCGCTCTCGCAAGCGCTCGCCCTGCTCCTCCTTCGAGATATGCAGCATCAGCTTCAGGACGCGGGTGCCGTTCTCGGTCAGCAGCTTCTCGAAAGCATTGATCTGCTCATACCGCTGCTCAACCAGCTTGGGCGGCGCGAGGTTACGCACCTTCACCACCAGTACGTCCTCGTAGTGCGAACGATTGAAAACCGCGATCGTGCCCTTGCGCGGCGCGACCTGGTGGATACGCCACAGATAGTCGTGGGACAGTTCAATCTCGGTCGGCTTCCCGAAAGCGCTGACCTGCACGCCGAGCGGACTGGTGTACTTGAAGCACTCCTTGGTCGTGCCGTCCTTTCCCGCCGTGTCGATGCCTTGCAGCACCACAAGCAACGAGCCGCCCTTGCAGGCGAACAACGCATCCTGGAGCTCGTTGATCGCTATGGCGTCCTCATCAAGAGATGCCTTCGCGTCCTTCTTCGACTCGAAAAGCTTATCACAGCGCGTGTCGCGATCCTGCAGCGAAAAGGACTTGCGTTCCTTTGGCTCCACAAGGGTTGCGGCGCGGACGTCATCAATGGAGGGCGTGTCGGACATGGATCGCTCCTGCGGCTTCAGTGCGAGGCTAGCGCTCTAACGGTGCGACGTCTTGAAGTTCTCCAGCAGGGCGAAAACGGCCGAAAAAGCGAAAGGGCGGCCCGTTTCCAGGCCGCCCCTTCTTGTGTTCGATTGGGTCGTTCGTCTTACGACGAGTAGAATTCGACCACCAGGTTCGGCTCCATGCGGGCGGCGTACGGGATGTCCGTAAGCGCCGGCATGCGGATGAATTTCGCCGTGCCTGCTTTCTGGTCAACTTCGATGTATTCGGGAACTTCGCGTTCGGCAGAGCCCATGGCTTCGATCACAAGCGCCATGTTGCGCGAACGTTCGCGAACCTGGACGATGTCGCCCGGCTTCACCATCATCGAGGCGATGTTGGCTTTCTTGCCGTTCAGCGTGACGTGGCCGTGGTTCACGAACTGGCGGGCCGCAAAGATCGTCGGCACGAACTTCGACCGGTACACAACCGTGTCGAGGCGCGATTCGAGTAGGCCGACCAGCAGCTCGGCGGTGTTACCGACGCGGCGCGAGGCCTCTTCATAGGTCTTGCGGAACTGTTTTTCCGTGATGTCGCCGTAGAAGCCCTTGAGCTTCTGTTTGGCCATCAGCTGGATGCCGAAATCCGACGGCTTGTTGGCGCGGCGTGCGCCGTGCTGGCCGGGGCGGGACTGACGCTTGTTGATCGGGGACTTGGGACGACCCCAGACGTTTTCACCAACGCGGCGGTCGAGCTTGTACTTGGCATTCTGGCGCCTGGACATGGTAGCCTCTTCTTCGATGCGCCCCGGCTGGACCCCTATGGCCCTCGCGATCTCAACGGCGGTACACGCATCATCCGTAATGTCCGGCCCTTTCGGGCGCGGAAGCGGGCAAAAGCAGGTTTATGGCGGGAAAGTCAAGCTGGTCTCCAAGCTGTGACCAAAGGCTCTGGTCCTGTCCATTGCCGCGGGGGGCGGGTTAACATTAGAAGGTCCGGTATGCCGCGATGACGTGGCGTAATAGAAACGACCCGGAGGCCGCCCGTGAGATTAGCCCTAGCCCTCGCCCTTGGAACCGCGCTCGCGGCCAGCGGCCTCGCCCACGCCCAGACCACCGCCGTCCCGGCCGCTGTCGATCCCGCCTACAAGGCCCCCCGCACCTCCTTCGGCCAGCCCGACATGCAGAACGTGTGGAGCAACGCCTCCCTCACCCCCCTCACCCGCCCCCCCGCCCTAGGCGCGCGGATGACCTACTCCGAAGACGAAGTGAAGAGGCTCGAGGACCAGGTCGCGGTCGAAATCGCCGAGGGCGATGCCCCCACCGATCCGAACGCCCCGGCTGACTTCGTCGCCAAGACCACATCCGAGCGTCCGGAATTCAAGGCAGCCGGCGGCGCCGTCGGCGGTTATAACCGTGGCTGGCTTGATCCGGGCAATTCGGTGATGCGCGTCAACGGCGTGGGCCGCACATCCGTCCTGACGACCCCGAACGGCCAGTTCCCGCCGCGCAAGCCGGGCGCCGCAGTGGCCCCCGCCCCGCAAATGCCGCCGGGCTCAGGCGCATTCGACAGCTATGAGCGCCGCTCCGCCGGCGAGCGCTGCATTGTCTCGTTCGGCCGCAATGGCGGACCGCCGATGCTGGCGAACGGCTTTTACAACAACAATTATCAGATCGTGCAGACGCCCGACTACGTGACGATCATCGTGGAAATGAACCATGACGCGCGGATCGTTCGTCTGAACGCCAAGCACCGCACCGACGATGTCCGCCCGTACTTCGGCGACTCCATCGGCTGGTGGGACGGCGACACGCTGGTTGTGGAAACCACCCACATTCCGCGCTCGCAGCAGTTCGCGGGCTCCTGGGAGAACCTGAAAGTCACCGAACGCTTAAAGCGCGTCGGCGACGAACGCCTCTATTACAGCTTCTCGGTCGAAGACCCGACGATGTGGGAAAAACCCTGGGGCGGCGAATACGAATTCCATCCCCTCGGCGCGCCGCTGTTCGAATATGCCTGCCACGAAGGCAACCACGCCCTCCCCGGCATTCTCACCGGCGAGCGCATGATCGAGGCCGAGGCCGCCAAGGCTGCCGCAGCCAAGGCGACCAAGCCCGCCAAGGGCAAAGGCAAGAACTAGCTTCACCTGCCAATGATCAACGGGCGCTCCTCCACTACGGGGGAGCGCCTTTTGATTCAGCCATTCGGCTCAGCCGGACCTGCTGCGGCGCAGCGCAAGAGCATGTTTCACATGCGAGTCGCCTGACGCGACCACGCACCCACTTGAAAACGCGCTGAAGCCAGCAATGGTGGCGCGGCATCCGGCCCCGCGCCGAGATCGAGGAGACCCACGCCTTGCCCGAAATTTTTTCGCCGGAAACGCTGGCAGCTTTCTTCTCGATCATCATGATCGACCTGGTGCTGGCGGGCGATAACGCCGTCGTCATCGGGCTTGCTGCGGCCGGCTTGCCCAGGGAGACACGCGGCAAGGCCATCCTGATCGGCATCCTCGCAGCGACTGGACTGCGCATCCTGTTTGCGCTGGTGGCGACCCAGCTGCTGCTTGTGATCGGCCTGCTGTTTGCCGGCGGCGTCCTGCTGCTCTGGGTATGCTGGAAGATGTGGCGCGAGCTGCGCACGCCCCACCACCTCGACGAGGAAGCGCTCACTGGCCAGGATCTCGACGGCGACGGCCAGATCGGCGACCAGGTCGTTGGCAAGAAGAAGTCGCTGCGCGACGCCGTCATCCAGATCATCGTCGCCGATGTCTCGATGTCGCTGGACAATGTGCTGGCGGTGGCGGGCGCGGCCAACGGCCACGACCCGCTCATCCTGATCTTCGGCCTGGGGCTTTCGGTCATCCTGATGGGCGTCGCCGCCTCCTTCATCGCGCGTCTGCTGCACAAGCACCGCTGGATCGCCTATGTCGGCCTCGCGATCATCCTCTTTGTCGCCCTCCACATGATGTATGACGGCGCGCTTCAGGTTCGCGACTGCAACCCAGGCTGGTTCGGCGCAACGACGATCGGCGAGCACTGTCCACTCGCGGCAACGTCGGCGACTGTGGCGCACTAAGGCAAAGCGCCGGCCTGCGAGGTGCAGACCGGCGCTCCTTGAATTGGTCCCAGACCCTAGCGCTGCGTGCGCGTGGCTTTCGCGCCCTTGGCCCGGAGGTAGTCGATGATCTCGTCCTGGCCATCGTCGATGGCCTGATCCAGCGGCGACTGCATACCGCTCATGGCGGACTTGTAGTTCACGTTGGCGCCCTTCTCGACCAGCGCCTTCACGATCGCCAGGTTGCCCCGGTCAATCGCCTGGAACAGTGCGCCGGGCATGCCGGGTGAAGTGGCGTTGGGGTTGGCGCCGCGGCTGAGCAGCAGCTTGACAAGTTCTTCGTTGCCTTGGTCGATCGCGATCATCAGGGGCGTGCCGTTTCCCGGAAAGCCCTTGTTGACGTCGGCGCCGGCATTGATGAGGACGCGGGCGCCATCTGCGCATGCGGAGTCGACCGCCGCCATCAGCGCCGTACCAGCGCCCGGGATCCGTACGTTCACATCAACCTTCGCGTTGACGATCAGCTTGTTGATCGCAGCCACATTGCAGTCGTCAGCCGCGTCAAGCAGGTCGTGGCCCGGCTCATCAAACATGCCGATCTTCATCGCCCCGCCATTCGAGATGCCATCAAGCGACACACCGGCGGCGCGCAGCTGCTCCATGATCTCCGGGCCGAAATCGAAGCTGATCTTGCCGTCCGGCCCCATGACCTTGAAGTCGCCACGAGCGCGAGCTGCTTCCATTTCGGAGCGAGCGGCCGCCAGTGCTTCCCGAGCGACAGCCATGCCGGCATGGCTTTCCTGCATGGCTGCGGCGATCTCGTCGCGGTGGGCGGCGATTTCATCACGCGCCTGGGTCAACGCGGCGCGAATCTCTTCCTTCAGTTCGGGCCCGAGGGTCCGGCGCATCTCGTCACGCGCTTCCAGAAGAGCCGCGCGGACTTCAGCCGCGTGTTCCGGCGAGAGGCCATCGACGCTGTCGGGATCGATGCCGGCTTCTTCGAGCGAGCGACGAACCTCTTCCATGATGTGCGGCATCTGGGCCATCACGTCCTGGCTGATCATCGAAGATATCTCGATGCCAAGGCTGGCCATCTCGGTCGAAAGGCTGGCGAACTCGGTCTGCATCTCCGGTCCGAGTTCGGCACCAAGGGCCTCCAGCTGGGGCACCAGCTCGGCCATCATCGCTTCGATCTCCTTGCCGAGACCAGCGAACTCCGCGCTATCCCACGCCTTGCTGTCCCAGTTGAACGCGTCCTCGTGCGATTCCGCAGCGGCGCCATCCAGCTTGTGCTCGGCGGCATCCAGGCCGGCTTTGTCTTTCGCGTCCTTGGACGTGAGGTCGATCGGCTTGTCCTGCGTCTGCTGGGCATCAGCGGTAAAGCGCGGCGTCACCATCGCAGCTACGCCGACGACAACAGCGAGACCAGCGAAGGCGAGACGGCCCGAGTATTTCGCGGGCGACCCACCGGTCTTGGCCATGTCGATCAGGCGGCGGATGCGGCGGCTGAACTGCGAGCGCGGACCAATGGCGCCAACGGCCAGGCGCGGCGCACGCACCCAGAGCTGGTTCTCGGCCTGCGTGGTCAGAGAGCGGGCAAAGGCGCGGGCATCGCCCGTGCGGTCGACAGCGGCTTCGTCGCAGGCGACTTCACGCTCTTCGTCCATGCGGCGGCTGATCCAGTAGAGCGCCGGGCTCCACCAGAGCAGGGCGAGCACAATGCGCTGGCCGAGGGCGGCGAGCATGTCGCAACGGCGAATGTGGGCGTGCTCGTGCTCGAGCAATGCCGCCATGCCGAGCGAAGCCAGCGCGATGGATTCCGGCAGCACGATCGCGGGACGCAGCAGGCCAGCAGCCATCGGCCCGGGAGCTTCCGGGCTCACAACGACGCGGACATCCTTCATGCGCATTTGCAAGGCTTTAGGCAGATCAGCAGGTTGGGCGCGGGCGACAAGGCGCTCAACAGCGATGAGGTCGCGCAGCGTGCGGCCGAGCAGGACAGCGGCGACGCCGAGCCAGATGATCAGCAGCGGCAGTCCGATGTCAGGCATGGGGATCTGCGGCAGCGTGAAAAGCGAGGTCGGCTCGGAGGTCTTCACAGCACCGGCCACAGGCGCAGCCGGCGCCGCGGGGATCGCAGGCGCAAGCGCGCTGGAGGCATATCCCAGCGAAACTTCATTATAGTTCGCCGGCGTCATCGGCGCTGCGGGCTTCGCCGGAGCAGCACGCGCCGCAATCTCGGCGATCGGGAGCGACGCCACATGGGTCGTCGGCGCCGAGGTCTCGAGAGAGACCGGCGCATTCATCTGCTTAAGGAGGCCAGCGGCAATCGTTTCGCCGGGAATGAAGGACGCAAACGGCAGCGCCAGGCTGGCCAACAGGGCCGCCGCGCCGAGGCCGTAGCGAGTCGCCCCGCGCATGCGCTTGCCAACGATCAGCGCCACAGCGAGCACGGCCGCGATGGCGACGCTTTGCCAGAGATGGCCGAAGACCAGAGTTTGAGAGAGGGAAATGTCAGTCATTGACGTCCTCCGGGGAGATGCTGTCGAGTTCTTCCTTCAGCGCCTGGAGCTCTTCCGTGCTGAGGGTCTCGCTTCTGATGAGATGTTGCGCAAGCGCGTTGGGCGATCCCTCGAAGAAGGTCGACACCAGCTTGCGTAGCGCGCGGGAGCGCGCCTCGGCGCGCGTAACGGTCGGCTTGTAGATGAAGGCACGGCCATCCTGGCGCGGCACGACATAGTCCTTGTCGGTCAGGATGCGCAGGAGCGTCAGCACGGTGTTGTAGGCGACGGGATAGGTCGGTTCGAGCGCGTCTGTAACGTCGCGCACACTCGCCTCCCCCTTCTCCCACAGCACGCGCATGATGCGCTGTTCGGCTTCGGTCAGAACGTCAGAACGTGGCTTCGGCATGGCGTTTTTCTCGTTGTCGGCCCGGTGGCCCGGGTCTTCTGTTGCTTCTGTTGCCCTTGGCTCTTCTGGACCGGCGTCCTGACCGTCTGCCGGAACAACTAGTTCCTTAGGTGAGTCCAGTTTTTGCCGATTATCGATATGCCGTCAACTAGGTTTCTAGTTGGGACGTGCAGAATTCGTGTTTCGTGCCTGAAACAGCCGGATTGGCCTGCTTTGCGGCCGGGAAGCTCAGCGGGTCGACCGGCTGAAGCCCAAACGATCCTTTCGGATTGGCATAATCGCCGACCAGAACCTCGTAATGGAGATGGATCGGGATCTGGTAGCCGGCGGAATTGCCCATCAAACCCAGGCCATCTCCGGCCCTCACCGTGACGCCCTGAGACAGGCCTCGCGCGAACGAGGCAAGGTGCGCGTAGCGCGTGAAGACCCCGCCGCCATGATCGACGACGATCATGTTGCCATAGTCTTCGCGATACTTGATCTCCACGATCTGACCATCGCCTGCTGCGAGCACCGGGACGCCAATGTTCGCATGATAGTCGAGTCCCTTGTGCAGCCGGTCATTGCGCGGACCGAAGCCTGACGACAGGCACGCGCCCGGCGTCGGGAAAGTTGCAACGCGGACCTCGCGGACCAGCACGATGGGCTTGAAGTCCTTGACCACGCCGTCCGTGGATGCGGGCTGGTTCGTGATCGTCATGCCGGGGCACAGGGACAGGCTGGTCGCGAAATTGCTCGCCGGATCGGCGGGCGGCGCCTTGGGCACGATGATCTGCGTGGGCTCCGTTGGCGCGGGCGCTGGGGGCGGAGTGCCGCCCGCTTCAGGGGTGGTGGCCGCATCCGGCGACGGAGCCGGTGCAGGGGTCGCCGGAACCGTAACAACCTCCATGCCCTCAGGGATCGCCGTTCCTGCGTCCAGGGCCAGGTTGTCGAGTTGCTCCTCCACCGTACCGACATCATGGTCGACTTCGATCATGTCGCCCGCGGCAAGAGCGAGATCCTCGATCTGGGTCTTGATCTCCGCAAAGCGATCGGCGGGCAGCAACTCCCGCAGCCCATCGAAGCTGATGTTGGCGAGCCGCACCTTGGCGCGCAGGTCGTTCGCCGTGCGGTTGACGGCGTCGGTCCATTCCGGCGGCGCGGGCCAGATACTGCCGCCGATCCAGCCCACGAAGCCCGCCCCCGCCAGAGCGGCTGTCATCAGCACCGTCTTGATCATAGCCCATCCCCTGCTTCCGGCGCTGCGCGTCGCGCACGACCCCGGCACTCCCCGATCACCATCACTCCCCGCAGCTTTTCGCTGTCTGGGTGAGACGAGACTAGGACGGATGGAACCTCAAGTCAGCCACTGAACCAGACCGCGTCAGGCGCGTTGATGATGCGAGCCAGGGCTGAGACAAGCCCTCAGGACAAAGACAATGAGCGGCATCTCAATCCCGGTTCTCGCATCCTCCGTATTCTTCACGGCCTTTGCCGCGTTCGGCGCGGGTTACATGATGTCCCCCGCCCCTGTCCGCCCCAGCCACGACCGCCCGATTGTCGATCCCGAAGCCTGGAACAGGACTGCGCCCGTTCCGCCTGCCTTCGAGTCCAAGGCGACTGCAGCGCAAGCCGATGACGCAACGCGAGCTGAGGAGGCGATGCTGCGTGGGTGGAGCGAGCCAGACGCGGTCGATCCCGACGCGGCTGTTACCGAGACGACTTACCAGGATGAAGTGCGCCCGCTCGACGTGTCAGGCCAGTCCGGAAGCTACGCGGTTGAGCCACTGGATGGCGTTAGCGCAGAAGGCGACAAGGGCACAGCGACCATCGTCGTGCTCGACAAGGCGGAGGCGGATCGCGCCTGGGACGACTGGCCCACGTCCGCAGCGACCACACAGCAATCGACCCAAGCGACGACCATTTCATCACCGCGCTAGGTTTTCTCGCGCTCAGTCTTCCCGCTTGACGCGCGCCCGGCCCCTGCCAATTGCCAGCGCCTTGATGGCGCCGCGAAACGTGCTGACTTCCTGCGCCGTCCATCCGGCGCGCGTGAAAGCGTTGCGAAGGTTCTGGACCATCGGCGCGCGCTTGGCGTCGGGATAGAAGAAGCCGGCGCGATCCAGCTCCGCCTCGAAATGCTCCATCATGCCGACCAGCTCATCGCGCGTGGCGGGCGGCTCCTGTGACTCCACAAACCCAGGCGGCGGTCCGCTCGCGTCAGCCTCAGCATAGCCATGCGCCAGCAACGCCACCGCCTGCGCAAGGTTCAGCGACGCAAAAGCCCTGTCGACAGGATACGACAGGATCGCATCCGCCAGCGCCACAGCCTCGTTGGGCAGACCTGCCCGCTCACCGCCGAACAGCACCGCAGCGCGTGCAGGCGTGGCGCGGATACGCGTGATCGCATCGGCCGCGCCAACAACCGGCTTTTCCATCTCGCGCGGACGCGCCGTCGTGGCGAACACCAGCGCACAATCCGCGATCGCCTCCTCCACCGTCTCGAATACGCTGACCGAGACGACATCGGACAGCGCCCCTGCGCTCATCGTTTCGGCGGCCGGGTTCGGCCAGCCATCGCGCGGCGCGACAAGCCGCAGGTCCGTCAACCCGAAATTGGCCATCACGCGCGCGGCGGCGCCAATGTTCTCGCCCAGCTGCGGGACGACGAGGATGAAGGCAGGAGGGATCATCAAAAGGGCCCTGAAAGTGTTCCGCGCGATGTGATCGCCGTTTCCTTGTTAATGGGCCCGCCCCCGGCGGCGATTGACCCCAAGCATATTGTGCCCGCAACCATGTCTGATATAGCCCGGCCCAGAACAACGTAAGTCCGGTTACGTCGCCTGTCAGGAGCTTTTCATGGCCGTCATCAAGGTAGCAAATCCCGTCGTTGAAATGGACGGCGACGAGATGACCCGCATCATCTGGGCGCTCATCAAGGAACGCCTGATCCTCCCCTACCTCGACATCGACCTGAAGTATTACGACCTGTCGATCGAGAACCGCGACGCCACCAACGACCAGGTCACGATCGACTCCGCCGAAGCCACCAAGAAATACGGCGTCGCCGTCAAGTGCGCGACCATCACGCCAGATGAAGCCCGCGTCGAAGAGTTCAAACTGAAGAAAATGTGGAAGTCGCCCAACGGCACGATCCGCAACATTCTCGATGGCGTCGTCTTCCGCGAACCGATCGTGATGAAGAACGTACCGCGCCTCGTGCCGGGCTGGACCCAGCCGGTCGTTGTCGGCCGTCACGCGTTCGGCGACCAGTACAAGGCCACCGACTTCAAGGTACCCGGCCCCGGCAAGCTGAAGATGGTCTACACGCCTGAAGGCGGCGGCGACCCGGTCGAATACGAAGTGTTCGACTTCCCAGGGCCGGGCATCGCCATGGGCATGTACAACCTCGACAAGTCGATCCGCGATTTCGCGCGCGCCTCGCTGAACTTCGGCTACCAGCGCAAATGGCCGGTCTATCTCTCGACCAAGAACACGATCCTCAAGGCCTATGACGGCCGCTTCAAGGACATCTTCCAGGAAGTCTTCGACACCGAGTTCAAGGACAAATTCGCCGAGTTCGGCGGCACCTACGAACACCGCCTGATCGACGACATGGTCGCGGCCTGCCTGAAATGGTCGGGCGGTTATGTCTGGGCCTGCAAGAACTATGACGGCGACGTCCAGTCCGACACGGTCGCTCAAGGCTATGGTTCGCTCGGCCTTATGACCTCTGTGCTGATGACTCCGGATGGCAAGACCGTCGAAGCCGAAGCTGCCCACGGCACCGTGACGCGCCACTACCGCGCCCACCAGCAAGGCAAGTCGACCTCGACCAACTCGGTCGCCTCGATCTTCGCCTGGACGCGTGGCCTCGCTCACCGCGCCAAACTCGACGGCAACGCCGAACTCGCGAAATTCTCCACTCAGCTCGAGAAGACCGTGATCGACACTGTCGAAGCCGGCTTCATGACCAAGGATCTCTCGCTCCTCATCGGACCGGACCAACCCTGGCTCACGACCGAAGGCTTCATCGAGAAAGTCGCCGCCAACTTTCAGGAAGCGATGTCGGCGTAAGCTTCTCTCGACCGAAAAGCACGAGGCCCGCAGGAGCAATCCTGCGGGCCTTTTTCTGCCTCATCTATCTGGCGCCGAGGATCACATCCTTCAGCGCCAGCTCCATCTCGGCTTGAAGCGGGTCGAGCCCGCGCACCTCGAACGCCCCGCCCTTCTGTCTGCGATGCGGGATCGAACGCGCAACCTGTTCCGTCGCCACATCGACCGCCTCCAGCGTGAACTTCGCGTCGCTCCACGTGCTCCACAGCGCCGGAAAGGACAGGATAGTGATCGGACCGAGTTCATCGATGCGTATGAAGATGATTGTCGAAGCGCCCGCTGCTTTCGCTTCCGCAACTCTGGCCGAGGCATTGGCGTCGGCTGTGATCGGCAACACCTGTGCCGAAGCCGCGCATGATATCGAAGGCGCCACGGCTGCGATGGCCTTCACGGCGATCGCCTCGCGCACGTCCGGTTCTTTCTGATCAACCCGCCAGCGCGTGAGCGGCGCGATCACCACCTTGCCGAGTGAGACGCCGGGCGCACAGAGCGGCGCCTGTGACGCAATGGATTCAGCGCCCGGCGGCGCCGAGGCGCAGGCAGTCAGCGCCAAAGCCAGCGACACTGCGGCGAGTTGATGAAGACGCATGCGAACCTCCCCCTGATGGAGTGACGGCATGATGCGAGGATGTACCCGGCAAAGCAAGATTCGGCGACTTAGCCCGCCAATGCCGCCTTCACTGCCGCGATTGCATCAGCCGCCTTGTCACCGTCCGGGCCGCCGCCCTGCGCCATGTCCGGCCGGCCGCCACCCTTGGCTCCGCCGACAGCCTGCACCGCCTTCGTGACGAGATCACCCGCCTTGAAGCGGCTCGTCAGATCTTCGGTGACGCCGACAACGACGGTCGCCTTGCCTTCAGCTGTCGCGACGAACACCACGACACCCGACCCCAGAGATCTCTTGGCCTCGTCGGCGAGCGACTTCAGGTCCTTTGCCGGCACATCGACGATCTTGCCGATGAACTTGACGCCATTCACCTCTTCGGGCCCCGATGCCGCGCCGCCGCCGCCCATGGCCAGCTTCTTGCGCGCATCCGCCAGTTCGACTTCGAGCTTCCGGCGATCTGCCGCCAACGCGGAAACGCGCGCGGGCGCATCCGCGATCGGCGCCTTGAACTGATCAGCGATCTCGCGCGCGATGTTGCCGCGCGCCTTGAGGAAGTTGAGCGCCGCCTCGCCCGTGACGCCTTCGATACGACGCACGCCCTGCGCAACGCCACCTTCGGACGTAATCACGAACACAGCGATGTCGCCAGTGCGCACGACATGCGTGCCGCCACACAGCTCGACCGAATACGGCGCATTCGCTTCCGACACGGAATTGCCAAGCCGAAGCACGCGCACCTCATCGCCATACTTCTCGCCGAACAGCGCCATTGCGCCCGCTTCGATCGCCTTGTCCGGCGCCATCACGCGGATCTCGGCCGGAGCATTCTGGCGCACGACAGCGTTCACTTCGGCTTCGACAACTTCAAGCTCCTCGCGCGTCGTCGGGGCGGTGTGCGAGAAGTCGAAACGGAAATAGTCGGCCTCGACCAGCGAGCCCTTCTGCGTCACGTGCTTACCCAGCTTGTTGCGCAGCGCGGCGTGCAGCAGGTGCGTCGCCGAATGGTTGGCGCGGATCTTGGCGCGGCGGACACGGTCGATCTTCAGCTCGGCCACATCGCCGACCTTGGCCGAACCGGCTGCCATCTCGCCCACGTGCGCGAACACATCGCTCGCGCGTTTTTGAACGTCGTCAACGCGGAAGCGGCCGCCGCCGGTGAAGAAAATCTCGCCCCGATCGCCCGCCTGACCGCCGCTCTCGGCGTAGAAGGGCGAACGGTCGAACACCAGCTCCGCCTTGTCGCCAACCTTCAGCGCCTTCGCCTGCGCGCCGCCGACCAACGCCATTGCAAGACGGCCCGACGTTTCCTCGAGCTCATAGCCCTGGAAGCTGGTCGCGCCCGAAGCGTCGCGCACTGCGAACCAGATTTCGTTCGAGCCGTCGCCAGCTGCGAACTTCGAATTCTCCTGGCTGCGCGTGCGCTGCTCTTCCATCGCCGCGTTGTAGCCGGCCTCGTCGACCTTCATGTCGCGCGAACGCAGCACGTCCTGCGTCAGATCGAGCGGGAAGCCGTAGGTGTCGTAAAGTTTGAACGCGACATCGCCCTTGAGCACGCCGCCCTTGCCGAGCCCGGCCGTCTCTTCGTCCAGCAGGGCCAAGCCACGGCCGAGCGTGCGCTGGAAGCTCTGTTCTTCCTGGCTGAACGCAGATTCGATCGCATCCCGCGCGCGGTTGAGCTCGGGATAAGCCTCGCCCATCTCCTTCGCCAGCGCGCCGACAAGGTTGAACATGTTCGGCTCGCGCGTGCCGAGGATGTGCGCATGACGCATGGCGCGACGCATGATGCGGCGGAGCACATAGCCCCTGCCCTCATTCGACGGCGAGACGCCGTCAGCGATCAGGAAGCTGGAGGCGCGCAGGTGATCCGCAATCACGCGGAAGGACGCGAGTTGATCGCCCGCGGCCTTCACGCCATAGAGCTCTTCTTCCGCCGCGATCAGGTTCGCGAACAGATCGATCTCATAATTCGAGTGCACGCCCTGCAGGATAGCCGAAATCCGCTCGAGCCCCATGCCGGTGTCGATCGACGGCTTGGGCAGGGGGATGCGCTCACGCCCGTCGTTGAACTGCTCGTACTGCATGAAGACGAGGTTCCAGATCTCGATGAACCGGTCGCCATCCTGGTCGGCCGATCCCGGCGGGCCGCCCCAGATCTTGTCGCCATGATCGTAGAAGATTTCCGAGCACGGGCCGCACGGGCCGGTGTCGCCCATCATCCAGAAATTGTCGTTGGTGGCGATGCGGACAATTTTCGACTCCGGCAGGCCCGCGATCTTCTTCCAGTAGCCGGCCGCCTCGTCATCGTCGTGATAGACGGTGACCATCAGCTTTTCCTTCGGCAGACCGTAGTCGCGGGTCAGCAGCGTCCAGGCATGCTCGATCGCCTGCTCCTTGAAATAGTCCCCGAACGAGAAGTTGCCGAGCATCTCGAAGAAGGTGTGGTGGCGCGCGGTGTAGCCGACATTATCGAGGTCGTTGTGCTTGCCGCCCGCCCGCACGCATTTCTGCGCGGTGGCTGCGCGTGGCGCAAAAGGCTTCTCGGCGCCGGTGAAGATGTTCTTGAACTGCACCATGCCGGCGTTAACGAACAGCAGCGTGTTGTCGCCGTGCGGCACCAGCGAGGACGACGGCTTAACGACGTGCTCGGTCCCGGCAAAATAGTTGAGAAATCCGGCGCGAATGGCGTTCACGCTCGCATGCGTTCCGGAGGTCCTGGGCGAGCTGTTGGACGTCATCAGGCGGTTCCCTAAGTCAGCAGAGAGGCGGCAGAAGAGCGCTGGACACCGCCCCGCCCCCATGAGGCGGCGACGCTCTCCACACCCGTTCAAGTGGGGTCGCCTTGCTAGCCATCCCAGCCCGGCGCACGACCACGGGCCGGTATAAAGCCCAGCCCAGCCTCAAGCAATGCGGATGGTTCGGGGAAAACGGCGCATAACCCGGCCCGATCGCCCAACTCCTGCCCGGACAAGCAGCCCCGCGTGGGCGCCGCCGAATGAGGGGAAGGCGCCGGTGGGAACACCGACGCCTTCTTGGCTGGCCTGCCAATTCAGTATGCGAAGAACGAGTCAGTCGGAAGCGGCCGAGGGCCGCGCCCTTCCTACTCTTCGTCGTCCGCGTCGGGCTCTTCCGGCACGAGCAGGTTCTCGTTGATGATGCCCGCATTCTTGCGAATGGCGTCCTCGATCTCGTTCGCGACCGCCGGATTATCCTTGAGGAACTTCCGGGCATTCTCGCGTCCCTGTCCGAGGCGCTGCGAGCCATAGGAGAACCAGGATCCCGACTTCTCGACGATGTTGCCCTTGACCCCGAGGTCGATCAGCTCGCCGGTCTTGGAGATGCCTTCGCCATAGACGATGTCGAATTCGACTTCGCGGAACGGCGGGGCGACCTTGTTCTTCACAACCTTCACGCGCGTCTGGTTGCCGATCACCTCGTCGCGGTCCTTGAGCGAACCGATGCGGCGAATGTCGAGACGCACCGAGGCATAGAATTTCAGCGCGTTGCCGCCCGTCGTGGTCTCGGGCGAACCGTACATGACGCCGATCTTCATGCGGATCTGGTTGATGAAGATCACCATCGTCTTGGACTTGGAGATTGATCCGGTGAGCTTCCGCAGCGCCTGGCTCATCAGGCGCGCCTGGAGACCCGGCAGGCTATCGCCCATCTCGCCTTCAAGTTCGGCGCGCGGCGTCAGGGCGGCAACCGAGTCGATCACCAGCACGTCGACCGCACCGGAACGCACCAGCGTATCGGCAATTTCAAGCGCCTGTTCGCCCGTATCCGGCTGCGAGACCAGCAGGTCGTCGAGGTCGACGCCCAGCTTGCCGGCATAGACCGGATCGAGCGCGTGTTCCGCGTCGATGAAGGCGCCAACGCCGCCGCTCTTCTGCGCTTCGGCGATCACATGCAGCGCCAGCGTCGTCTTGCCCGAGCTTTCCGGCCCGTAGATCTCGATGATCCGGCCGCGCGGCAGGCCGCCAATGCCCAGCGCAACGTCGAGGCTCAGCGAGCCGGTCGACAGCGCTTCAATGTCCATCGCGCGCTGTTCGCCAAGGCGCATGATCGAGCCCTTGCCGAAGTTACGCTCGATCTGCCCAAGGGCTGTTTCCAGCGCCTTCTGCTTGTCCATGCCCTTGTCTTCCACCAGCTTGAGAGCGGCGCCCGCCATCTTCATCTCCACATCTGCCATGCTGGCTGCGGTGCGGCAAACGTTGCCGATTCCAGCCCTGTTGAGAGACTCTGTACTACAAATGTTCTCGTGAACAAAGGGTGAAAATCGTACTCCGCTGAAATACTTCGGCGTCCCAACCGGTGGGGGGCGGCGCTCCTGCGGGGCCCCTAGCGGTGGGGGACTTCCTGCACGCGCCCGCCGGCCAGCGTGCCTTCCAGCGAATAGTTGGCTTCGTGACAGGCGTATTCGAACATCCTGTCCGTCGTGGCGTGGAGAATCATTTCGGCCGTCCAGGGTCGGCTGAATGTGCCGGGATCGTCGACCGTAAAACGGTAGAGAATCTCGCCTTCGGAGATGCGGGTGAATCGCTCCGTCACATGCGCCGCCTCGGACACGAGAATCGGCGCGGAAGGCTTGAATGCGTCGCCGGGCACGAACCCCGCCGTCTCGATCACCAGCGTATCGCCCTCCCAGCGCCCGACCGAATCGCCCATCCAGCGCCGCATCGCGGACGGCAGGCGCGGCGCGTTGAGGCGGATGATCCGTGCCTCGCGGCCCGCCTCCATAGACAGCACGAGATAATCCCGCGTCTGCACGATCTGGTAGTTTGCATTGTAGCGCGGCACGAACAGCGGCGCGCCCGTGGCGCCTGATCCGCCTGCCAGACAGCGCTCGGTCGCGGGCCGCGCTTCCGGCCCATCGAAATTCGCAAGCACATCCGCCTGCAACTGGCGCAACCGGGCGCGCCCCGCATCGTTGTACGGCATTTTGCCATCCTGCGGATCGACGATCAGCGAGGTGCGGATCTCGCCGTTGATCCGCGTCATGTGCGTCCCGAACTCCCACCATTCGGACACGCGCGCGCCGACGCCATCGCTGGTGTCCGCCTGGAACGCCTCGGGGCTGGACACGGCAAAAGCCGCCGCCTTCTCTTCGGTCGTGGTTGGTCCGTCAAATATGGCCGGCCGTTCCAGCGGCGTGGCCGTCAGGCTCGACCAGACGCCTTCAAGGTCTGGCGCGCCGAATGACGTACGCAGCGTTACATAAGCCGCCTGCGCGAAGGCTGGCGCAGTCCAGAACACGTTCGCGACGATGACGACCCACGCACTTCGCATGGCGGCCTCGGTAACATGACGCCAAACTGACACGAAGCCCCTCGCGGACGATCTGGTCACGGATGTTCTATCGCGACTGACGAATTGGCAGGTCGATAGCCCCTCCCCCGATTGCACGAGCATGCTATCTCTCCGGCGACACGCCAAACGCGAACCAACGGAACCTCGCCATGCGCCTCGCCGCTCTTCTTGCCGCCCCCGTTCTTGCACTGGCCTTTGCCGCTTGCACAGAAAGCAAGCCCGCCGAGAACGTCTCCACCGAAGCTGAATCCAAAATGTCGGATCGTCTCGTCGCCCTCGAGCAGACCATCAGCGACATGGAAGCGGACGCCGTCGCGCTGCATGAGACGCCCGGCCCTGCCGTCTACTTCGTCAACCTGCGCGACGGCCAGACCGTGCCGCAGAGTTTCCGCGTCGTCTTCGGCGCCTACGGCATCGGCGTCGCCCCGGCGCTCACCGACAAGCCGGACACCGGCCACCATCACCTGCTCATCGACACGACGCTGACGGATGAAGACAAGCAGTTCGCCATCCCGAAGGACGACAAGCACATGCATTTCGGCGGCGGCCAGACAGAAGTCGTGCTGCAGCTCAGCCCCGGCCCCCACACGCTGCAGCTCGCCTTTGGCGACATGAACCACGAACTCCACAAGCCGACGCCAATCATGTCGGAGAAGATTACCGTTAACGTCGAGTAACCTCCATTACGTCCACCCAGGCCGGACGGACCCTCTTGAGTCGCACTCTCGAAGGGCCACATCTACGCCATGAACCACATTCGCACCTTCATGCTCCTTGCGGCGCTGACGGCCCTGTTCGTTGGCGTCGGCTATCTCATTGGCGGCCCCGCCGGCATGGCGATCGCCCTCGCCTTCGCCCTGGTTGGCAACCTGATCAGCTACTGGAACGCCGACAAGATCGTGCTGTCGATATACCGCGCGCAGGAAGTCACGCCCGACCATCCCGATGCCCGCGTGCGCGCCTATGCCGATGACGTGCGCGACATGGCGCAGCGCGCCGGCCTGCCCATGCCCAGGGTCACCGTCATCGAGAGCGACCAGCCAAACGCCTTCGCCACCGGCCGCGACCCGGCCCACGCCGCCGTCGCAGCCACCACGGGCCTCCTCACCATGCTCGACCGCCGCGAGATCCGCGCCGTCATGGGCCACGAGCTTGCGCACGTGAAGAACCGCGACACGCTGACCATGACGGTCACCGCCACCATCGCCGGTGCCATCTCGGCACTTGCCAACTTCGCCTTCTTCTTCGGCGGCAATGACCGCGAACGCCCAGGTGGCTTCATCGGCGTCATCGCGATCATGATCCTCGCCCCCATGGCGGCCGCCCTTGTCCAGATGGCGATCAGCCGTGGCCGCGAGTACGAAGCCGACGCGGGCGGCGCCGAAATCTCCGGCGACCCGGCCGCGCTAGCCTCCGCCCTGCAGAAGATCGACGCCTATGCCCGCGCGGGCCGCGTCAACTTCCAGGCCGAACGCAACCCGGCGACGGCGCACATGTTCATTATCAATCCGCTGAACGGCCACGGCGCCGACAACCTGTTCTCGACCCACCCGAGCACTCAGAACCGCGTCGCCGCCCTCGCCCAAAAGTTCGGCGGCCGACCGCCGGCGCCCGACGTGTCGCCGCCCCGCACAAGACGCGCGCCAGGACCGTGGGACCAGCCGCAAGCCGGCGAGCGCAAGCCCGGCCCCTGGGGCTGACCCAGCGCTCAACCAGCTGAAGAACCCGTCTGGACTTGTGCGGCGTTCGCTGGCTTTGTTCCCGGCGACACAGGGAATTCGCTATGAAATCAACGATCGCCTTAGCGCTTCTGGCGCTCGCCGCCTGCACGCCTGCACCGGCTCCTGAACCTTCCGCGACGGTGGAACGCATCTACAAAACGCTGGTCGATTCCAAAGGCGAAAAAGGCACCGACATCGCGACGATCCCCATGACCATGGATCTCGCCCTGAAACTGCAGGAAGTCGAAAGCACCACCGATGGCGCGGTGATCGACTGGGATGTGGCGGGCAACTGCCAGGACTGCACCGGCTTCTCGGATCTGAAGGTCGGCGCGCCGCCTAAGGACCTGCCCGTCACCGCTGGCCACACCATGGTCGAGGCCCGCTTCAAGCTGTTCGAGGGCGAACAGAAGGCCATCCTCTGGGACATGGTGAAGGACGGCGAAGGGTGGAAGGTCGACAACATCGAGACTGAAGGCCTCAACCTTCGTGTCGTGCTCGACGAACAACTCGAGGCCCAGGCCGCAGCGCGCGCCGAGCTAAGCGAAGCCGCCGTCAACTGCATGACCTTCATCCGCCTCGAATCCGATGCGCTCGCAAAGGCGAAACCACCGCGCGACGTCACCGCGCTCGAGCATGCCTTCACCGCCTGGAAAACCCGCGCCGAAGGTGAATACACCGCCGACGAGCTGGCGCAGTATCTCGCCAGCAACATCGCCGTCTTCGACGACACCCCCGCGGCCGAGATCACCACCAAAGCCGCCGACTGCCTCGCGCAAGTACCCGCGCCGGTGTCAGTGCCGTAACGGTCGGCCGTCCTCCCCTGCCAAGCGGGGGAGGTGGCCCGAAGGGCCGGAGAGGGCAAGCTGCGCAGCGACTCTTGCTTGAACAGCAAATCCCGTCGTCGCCTGCCCCCATCCCGGCTTCGCCGTACTTCCCCCGCTTCGCGGGGGGATACGAAAGCCTCAGCCGTTCTCCATCTGCGCCAGGCGTTCCGCCTGATCCTCGGCGTGCAGCGCATCCATCAGCGCATCGACATCGCCCTGGACGAACTGGTCGAGATTGTACGCCGTGAAGTTGATGCGGTGGTCCGTCACCCGGCCCTGCGGGAAGTTGTAGGTGCGGATGCGCTCGGAACGGTCGCCCGATCCGACCTGCAGCTTGCGCGCTGCCGACCGCGCCGAATCCTTCATCTCGCGCTCGCGCTCGTAGAGCCGGATCTTCAGCTGCTCCATCGCCTTTCGGCGGTTCTCGTGCTGCGACTTCTCGGAAGACGTGACGACGATGTTGGTCGGCAGGTGCGTGATGCGCACCGCCGAGTCCGTCTTATTGACGTGCTGTCCGCCCGCGCCCGAAGAGCGATACGTGTCGATCCGGATATCCTGATCGCGCACCTCGATATTCACTTCCTCCGGCACCGGCAGGATCGCCACCGTGGCCGCCGACGTGTGGACGCGCCCCTGCGCTTCCGTCGCCGGCACGCGCTGCACGCGATGCACGCCGCTCTCGAATTTCATGCGGCCGAACACGCCTGATCCGTTGAGCTGCGCGACGACTTCCTTGTAGCCGCCCATCTCGCCTTCGGTCGCCGAGACAAGCTCCACCTGCCAGCCACGCCCCGAGGCATAGCGCTGGTACATCCGCCACAGATCACCCGCGAACAGCGCGGCCTCGTCGCCGCCCGTGCCCGCGCGCACTTCGATGATCGCCGAACCATCATCATCGCGATCCTTGGGCAGCAGCATCAGCTGCATCTCGCGCTCGATATCCGGCAGCTTCGCCTTGATCTCCGCGCGCTCTTCGATCGCCATGTTGATGAAGTCGCGATCCGCACCCGGATCTTCGATCACCTGCTCCGCCTCGGCGAGCTGGCTGCGCAGCGACAGCACCTCCCGCGCCTTCTCGGCGATCTTCTTCAGCTCGGCATGATCGCGCGACAGCTGCACGATTTCCTTGGCGTCCGTCGCCACGCCCATGCGCGCCTCGACCTGCTCGAAGCGGTCGATCATCTGGCGCAGACGGGATTCAGGCAGCGTAGCCATGGGGTTCCTTCGGGAAGGCGCCCCATATGGGCCAAGCCCGGCTTGAGGTCCAGAGCCCAGCGGATTTCGCGAATCCTGAAGGGTGTTGGGCGCTATTGCGGCAGGGGCGGACAATCCGGATCCCGGTCCTGATAGCCAGCACAGGCAAAACTGCCAGTGCTATCCGCGCCGAGCCACCCGGTCTGCCCATTCGCGCGCTTCACCTCGACCCAGAACCCCAGTGAGGTGTCTGTGCTGTCTACGAGCTCTGACCAGACGATGCTGTCATTGCTCAGATCGCCGTCGTCGTCGCACCAGCTGGACAACTCACCCTTCTTCCAGATCGTGGAGCACCCCTCACCCTCATAGCCGAGCATGTAGACGACCTCACCCGTCGCGCGGTCCGTACCGGCCCGCGGCACAAGCCGATCCTCGGTGCCCAGGATTTCCACCCACTCATTCGGATCGATGCTGGCAAGGACCGGTGAATCCGTGCGCTTCTCCTGAAACAGGCTGGCTGCCTCGCGGGCCTTGATCTTCCCTTCGCGGTAGCAGCCCTCGCCAGGACAGGCGCCCTTCTCGACATAGACGCCGTTGAGGGTCGGCGGCCCCTGATCGGCCGCCGACGTTACCGTGACCGGCGGCGCCACGACCTGCGGGATGACGGCGGCCTCAGGCGACGCAGGCGACGCAGGCGCCTGCTGCGGAGAACACGACGCCAGCGCCGCAGCAACGATCGCCAGCAGCGAAACGCGTTGTCTCACGAGCAAGCCCCCTTCACGCCCCACCCCGTCCTGCCTGTCTACGGGAAGTAGATACCAAACAGCGCCAGCACGTTCCGCAGGGCAAGGATCATCAGCACCAGCGACCCGATGTTGAACACCAGGAACCGCACCGGCACGAAGTTGGTCGTGATCTGGATGAAGCTGTGCACCACGCGAATGCCGACATAGGCCCAGGCGAGCCCGACATTGATCCCGTCCGTTATGCCCACCAGATGGGAATACAGGCACAGCGCGTAGAAGATCGTCGGCTGCTCGTGCAGGTGATTGTAGTTGTCCGCGACCCAGACCGCCTTGGGATTGATCGGCGGCATGCTGGCATAGCTTTCCGAACCCTTGATCTTGGCCGGATCGATTCCGGCCTTCCGCATCGCCGGGATCCGCCGCACGTAGAGCCAGACCAGGACGACAAGCGTCCACACCACCAGCGCCAGCACCGGCGTCATCATGTTCGAAAGCGATTGCGGCATTCAGTGGGCTCCCCGAGCAGCGCGAAAACGTGGCTGAGCGGCGCGACAATATGGGACTGCGTCAGGAAATCCAGCCATGACGCAAGGCTCTCGCGGCAGGCGCATGTCCAGTGCTAGCCTCGCTTCCGGCGAACAAGCCGGCCAACAAGGATGATCCGATGCGCGTAACCCTTATTGCGGCCCTGCTGGCGGCGACCTCGGCCTGTACCACCGTGGCCGCCAGCGCGCCGCCCCCCGCAGCCAACGCGCCAACATCCCGCACCTACACCGACCAGGAAGAGGAAGTCCTGGCTGTCGTCGACCGCATGCTACTCGCCGTCGGCAACCACGACACCGCCGCGTTGGAAGACCTGCTGATCAACGAGGGCGTGTCATGGTTCCAGACCATCACTCCGGACGAATCCTCCGAGGTGGAGCCCTTCCGCAATGAAGACCTGATGTCGCCGGAGACCGACGCCGATCCCTTCATCGAGCGCTACTGGAACCCGACCGTTCAGATCCGCAGCGGCATCGCCCATGTCTGGGCACCCTACGAACTGCGCGACAATGGCAAGCAGATCCATTGCGGCATCGACGGCTTCGATCTTGTCTATCTCGACGGCGCCTGGCGCGTCGCCTCGATCATGTCGACGATGGAGCCCAAAGGCTGCGACGCCCTCACCTCCCCCTCCGCCATGCGCCCGCGCGACGGCTGGAAGGAAACGCCGAACCAGTAGGCGCTAAGCGGCGCGCTCGAACGGCGCACGAGTGAATAGTGCGGTCAGTTCGGAGGCCGGCATTGCCTTGCCGAAGAGATAGCCCTGCACGCTTTTGCAGTGCTCGCGCATAAGAATGTCGAGCTGGGCATCGGTCTCAACGCCCTCGGCAGTCGTTGCGATGCCAAGGCTGCTGCACATGCCCGCAACCGCACGGATGATCGCGATGCTGTCGGCGCTCGTCCCAAGCTCACGAACGAACGACTGGTCGATCTTGATCTTGTCGAACGGAAAATTGCGGATGTAGCTCAGCGACGAGTATCCCGTCCCGAAATCGTCAAGCGAGATACGAACGCCAAGACGCTTCAGTTGGCGCAGCTGAAGCAGCGCACTCGACGTATCGAGCAGCATGACGCCTTCGGTGATTTCCAGCTCAAGGCGGTACGCCGGCAGTCTGGAATTCGCCAACGCATTCTCGACGAGACCAACCAGCCGACCCGACCGGAATTGCAGGGCAGAGAGATTCACCGCGACCGAAACAGTATCAGGCCACGCAACTGCGTCGCGGCAGGCGCGCTGCAGCACATACGTTCCCAGCCTGTCGATCAGTCCGACTTCTTCGCTCAGCGGTATGAAATCGGAAGGCGGCACAAAGCCCCGCTCCGGGTGACGCCAGCGCGCCAATGCCTCAAGTCCAATCACGGAGCCCGTGCTGATATCGACCTGCGGCTGGTAGTGGACCTCGATCTGGCCATCATCGAGCGCTGTCCGCAGATCCAGTTCAAGCTGCCGCCGCTTCGCGGCAAGTGCGTGCATAGCGGGCTCGAAGACACGATACCCGCTCCCTTCCGCCTTCGCCTGGTAGAGGGCGAGATCGGCATTGCGCAGGATATCATCAGGATCGAGCTTGGAATCAACGATGCGCTCGATACCGATGCTGGCGCCGATCTGAACCCGCTGGCCGTTGATTTCGTAGGGCTCGCTGATCACGCCGACGATCCGGCGCGCCAACGCTTCCGGCATAGCGGCCGTCGGCAGCAGACGCTGGATGATCGCGAATTCATCGCCGCCAAGGCGCGCGACGAGATCTGCGGCCCGCACAAGCCCGCGCAGCCGATTACTGACCGCAACCAGAAGCGCGTCGCCGACAGGGTGACCCAGCGTTTCATTGACATGCTTGAACCTGTCGAGATCGAGGCACAGCACCGCGGCGGTTTGATTCCTGCCGGTCTCCCGAATTGTCTGCGTCAGGCGCTCGCGCAGCATCAAGCGGTTCGGCAGATCGGTCAGCGCATCATGCCGTGCAAGATGAGTAATGCGCGCCTCGGCCTCGCGCGTCTCGGTGATATCGGAAAGCGTATCGAGGAAACCGCCGTCCGAAACTGGCGTGCGAACGATCAAGATGCTGCGGCCATTGGGCCATGCCTGTTCGATGTTGGAGCCGCGCTTGCGATCAGAGAATTCGATTTCGATCGACAGAAGCCTTCGCTCCATGTCCGTCGCCTGCTCCAGCACCTCGCTGGCGTCGAGGATCGTATCAATCTTGGCGCCGACGCAGCAGGTAACTCCAGGCAGCTGGAAGATCTCGGCATAGCGGCGATTGCACACCACCAGCCTGCCCTCCGCGTCGAACAGCGCCAGGCCCTGGCTCATATTGTCCAGCGCCGCCTTGAAGCGAAGGTTCTGCACCTCAAGATTGTTCAGCGTCTCTTCGAGCTCTTCTGCGACCCGTCGGCTGGCGCGGTCAGCGCGCTGACGGTCCAGCTCCTTGTCGTGATATGCCTCAGCGACCAGGCGCTTGAGCATCATGTAGTCGATCGATCCGTCCGACTGGGTCGATTTTTCAATCTGCCGCTCAATCAGCGAAAGATCGGACATCACGCCGCCTCCGCCATCAGCGTCAGCGTCACGGTCTGATTGTGCAGGCACGACACGCCCGAATGATGGTTCCGCGCAATCTCGCCATACGAATAGAATCCTGCGATCGGCGTTGCCGAGCCCAGGACCTTGGCGACAGCCTCGACTTCCTCTTCGGCTCTCTGTCCCATCAGCAAGCGGCGACCGACGCAGCTGACAAACAGGCACAGACTCGCTGCGCCGTCCGCATCGGTGATCGCCTCACGTGCGCGTCGCGCTGCTTCCGCCGCCCCTTCCGTCAGCCGATCGAACGACCCACGCATCAGGCGGGAGTTCCAGCCCGTCGGGATGTCGCCGGCGAATGTCATCGTCCGCGCATAACGATCGATCGACAGGACAGTGCGGACGGCTGCGTCTTCCGGATGCGCCGGATCCCAGATCTTCAGGGGATAGAACAGGGCCGACGCCGGCAGCGACGCCGCCTCGTCACCCAGATACCGCTCATAGAGATCAAGCGTCGGTTTCCCGTCGAGTTCCGTCAGGACGTTTCCGCTTGAGTTTGTGATCTTCCGCAGCGGACCAAACTCGTCCCACCCGCCGGCGCTGCCATGGCCAACGCGTATGGATGATCCGTAGAGCCCGATCGCGGCCACCATGTTTGGCGACGAGGCGCCGCCAACAGTCACCAGCGTATCCGAGAATCGCGCCCCATCGCCGGCAAGCCCGCCGCTGATCGCAACCGTCGGGCCGCAAGCGGCAGCGAGACCTTCGACCAGCGCGCTGCCATTCACACCGAGCCCTTCGGACAGCACGAACACCGCCGTCAGATCAGGCGCAGCAAGCTGCAGCCCGATCTCCTTGCCCGCGAAACGCGAGCTCTCGGAATCCAGCAGGGCGTACGTCGCCAGCCTCACCTTCGTGCTGGCAAAGCCGATCGCCATCGCGGAGATCGCCTCGTCGCTCAGCACCTGGCCATCTACGGTCGTGCCCGTACTGCAGCCGATCTGGATTGCGTCGGGAAACTGCGCCGCGAGACGCGCGGGCGCAGTTGATGCCCGCATCGTGTCGGCCGGCCCGAACAGGAAGACGAGGTTCGGCGTTCGCACCGGCGCCGCGTCGCAAGCCTGCCAATCGCCAGTCTCGGTCGGACGTAACGCTTGAACCCACATGCACATCTCCAGCGATCACTAGCCGGTAGCACGTGTCGGATAACCCATGGTTACGATCAGTTGGTCGATTGTTAGTCTTTGCTGCGACGGGCGGCCGCACGACGACGCCAAATCACTCGCAGGCTAACGATCACGTCTCGAGTTCGACATCCCAGTAGAGATAATCGAGCCAGGTCTGGTGCAGGTGGTTCGGCGGGAAGCGCCGTCCCATCTCCTGCAGCTGGAACGTGCTCGGCCGATGCGGTCGATGCGACGGATGCATCCCGATCTCGTGCGACATCCGCCCGCCCTTGCGCAGGTTGCACGGGCTGCACGCCGCGACGATGTTGTCCCAGCTCGTCCGCCCGCCCTTCGAGCGCGGGATGAGGTGGTCGAACGTCAGGTCCTCGTGCGATCCGCAATAGACGCACTTGAACCCGTCACGCAGGAACACGTTGAACCGCGTGAACGCCGGCTGGCGATCCTGTTTCACGAACTCCCGCAGAGCGATGACGCTGGGCAGCCGCATGGTGATTGATGGCGAGTGCACGAACTCGTCGTATTCAGCGACCACGTCCACGCGTTCGAGGAACACCGACTTCACCACCTCCTGCCAGGGCCAGAGGGAGAGCGGGTAATACGACAGCGGACGAAAATCGGCGTTGAGAACGAGGGCGGGCCACCCCTTCTGAGCGAAGGATGGCGGAGCGTGCGAAACAACTTGGGTCATGTGTACCCGTCTGCTTCGACAGGTCAGGCGAGCGCCACACGCCGGACCCGTCCGGTTCCCCAATCGCGCCACATGGCTCCAGCGACCGGGGTGATGATTCTTCGCATAACATCGTGACAGGGGGGCGACATGGCAAGCCCCGTCGTGCGCAAGCGCGGCAAAGCAAGGCCGGATGAGCCCCGAAAGCAACTGAATCTGCCTCTGCTCGACAGAAATGGAGCGGCAAGGCAGGGTCTGGCCTTCCCTCTCGTGAGTGTTCCATGCCGCTTCGCCTCCTGCTTGCCACCGTTTCGTCTGTCTTGCTGTCAGCCTGCGCTTCAATGGACGCCGCGAGCGTCGCTGGCGCCAAGGTCGATCCGGTTCGGATGAACGAGACGGTACGCGTTCTGTCTGGCGACGATTTCGAAGGCCGTGGGCCGACAACACCTGGCGAGGAGAAGGCGATCAACTGGATCGCCGCGCAGTTCAAGGCGCTTGGCCTTGAGCCCGCCGGCGACAATGGCGGCTGGTATCAGACCGTGCCGATCAACCGCTTCGTGCAGGCCGGCCCGGCTGTGATCACGGCCAGAGCGGGCGGCGAGACCATTACGTTCCAGCGCGGGACAGACGTGATCGTGGGCAGCCACCGTCCCGTGTCCCGCATCACCCTGACCGACACGCCTGTTGTCTTCGTGGGTTATGGCGTCACGGCGCCGGAACGCGGTTGGGACGATTTCAAGGGCGTCGATGTGCGCGGCAAGATCGTGCTGATGCTGGTCAACGATCCGGACTTTGAGGTCGCAGCGGACAGCCCGACAGCTGGCAAGTTCGACGGCCAGGGCATGACCTACTACGGCCGTTGGGTCTACAAGTTCGAGGAGGCGGCGCGACGCGGCGCAGCGGGCGTGCTGGTGATCCACGAGACGGCCGGTGCCGGCTATCCTTGGACGACGCTGCAGAACTCCTCGACGGCGGCGGGGCTCGACATCGTTCGGGCCAATGTCGAGGCCGAACGTGTGCAGGCCCAGGGCTGGATCCAGCAGCCGGTCGCGGCGCGTCTGATGCAGGCTGCGGGTCTGGACTTCGCTACGCTTAAAGCCTCGGCCCAGAAGGCGGACTTCCGCCCCGTCGACCTGTCAGGCGTGACGCTCTCGCTGAACTTCGGCCAGACCTTCCAGCGGCTGACGACGCGCAACGTCGTCGCCAAGCTGAAAGGCACGACTCGTCCGAAAGAGACTGTCATGTTCGGCGCCCACTGGGACGCCTTCGGTCATGCGACCGCCAATGCGGCGGGCGACGACATCTATAACGGCGCGGTGGACAATGCGTCCGGTGTCGCAGGCCTGCTGGAACTGGCGCGGCTGTTCGCCGAGGCGCCGCGCACCGAACGCTCCCAATTGTTTGTCTCCTGGGCGGCCGAGGAGGCGGGACTGCTGGGGGCTTATTACTACGCGGCGCATCCGCTGGTCCCGCTTGAGACGACCGTGGCCAACATCAACATGGATTCCCTACTGCCCGGCCCAGCCGAGCCCGAGATCGTGGTCATAGGCTATGGCAAGACGGATCTGCAGAACCGGCTGGAGCGGGATGCAAAGGCCGTTGGTCGGGCATTGATCGCCGATCCTGCCCCGCAGGTCGGAGCGTTTTACCGCTCGGACCATTTCCCGCTTTCCAAGATGGGCGTGCCGGCCCTGTTCGCCGCGGCGGGCTTCACCGGCGCGTCCGAGCCCAGCCGCGTGTTCGTGCGCGATCGCTATCACCAGCCGAACGACGATTGGGACGCATCATGGTCGATGGAGGGCGCCGCTCAGGATGTGCAGTTGCTGTACGGCGTCAGCCGCTGGCTGGCCGAGGGTCGCGATTGGCCGAAATGGACGCCGGGCAACGAGTTCGAGGCGGTGCGCGAGGCAAGCAAGGCGGAGCGAAACTGATCGCGCTCAAGCCCCGCCGCGCTGTTCCTCCCGAACGGCGTTTATATACGCCCAAAGCATATGCGCCGCGACGCCCCGATAGGGCCGCCAGCGCTCACCGGTCTTGAGAAATTTCTTCGGCGGATGCCGCTTCTTCTCCCCGGAAATCATCCGGTACGCCTCGGACAAACCGATATCCGCATGCGGAAACACGTCCCAGCGGCCCAGTGAGAACATCAGATAGACGTCCGCCGTCCAGGGACCGATGCCCTTCACCGCCACCAGCTCCGCCTGCGCGTCCTCGTCCGACGCTTTCGCCACCCGCTTGAGATTGAGCGCGCCGCTCTGCACCGCCTCGGCGATCGACCGGATGTGCGCAATCTTCGGTCGCGACATCCCGCAGGCCCGCAGCGCATCGATGTCCGCCGCCAGCACGCTGGCGGGCGTCACCTTGCCGAGCAGCACCTCTACCCTGCCCCAGATCGTCCCCGCCGCCTTGGTCGACAGCTGCTGGTAGGCGATGATCCGCGCCAGCCCGGCA
>JBBATZ010000028.1:0-19948 GCA_040398425.1 Hyphomonadaceae bacterium | reverse complement strand
CCGGCACGCCCACGCGCTCATGCGCCGACGCGATGATCGAACAGCTCCTGGCCAACTGCTTCACGGCTTTTGAAAGCTGCTTCGTATCGGTGACGTCGATAGCTGCGCCCGTGACTGCTTTTGCCGGCATGCCCGCTCCGCCCTCTGGATCAGGCCATCCTTGGCCGCCGGGCGTGCCGGCGACAAGCGGCGTCGCCACCATGCCTGCCCCATGGAGATTTTCTCCACCCCGGCTATAAGCGCCCAATTCCAGAAAGTGACGCCATGTCGAAACAGTCCCCCATCCGCCGCCTCCGCCGCGACCGCTCGCGCCTTGAGCAAGAGCTCTCGCTCGCCCAGGGCACGGACGACAAGGCCGCCATCCCGATCCTCAGGAAGAAGATCGCCGATCTCGACAAGGAGATCGCCGCCCTCGACGCGAAGAAGAGCGAAGGCTGAAGTTCGGGCCGCCGGCCCCCCTCACCCTGAGGAGCCGCCCCTTCGACGCCGCCTACGGCGTCGCTCAGGGTAAACCGAGGCGGCGTCTCGAAGGGCCGGCAGCGCGACGCGTCAGCGGCGCGATTGATCGACCAGCTCGCACGCCGATGGAATGCCGGGCGGGGCGCGTTAGCGCGCGGTCCGCTGATCTGGAAGTCAGGCCGGACGTATCGCGCCAAACGCAGCCAGCAGATCCGACAGATTGATGCCGGGACTCGCTCCGCGCGCTGTCACCGCCTGGCGCAAGTCCGAGAAGGCCTGCTTTTCGCCCGGGCTGAGCTTGCGCGCCGAGACGAAATTCATCGCCGAACCACCAAAGCTGCGCTCGTCCGCCGGACCGGACTCCAGCACAATCACGCTGGAATGGCGCCGGTCACGCCGGATGCGCTCAAGCAGGCTGGTCACGCCCGCCGCCGGTCCCTCAAGCACCTGCAGGAACACGCCCTCATAGAACAGCATGAGGCCCGTGATGCCGGCCCGCGCGTTCGCAGCCTGCGCACGCAGATAGATGCGGTCGAGCTCCTCGGCCCGCAGCACGCCGACGGCGGTGCTCATGTAGATGATGCGATGCAAGGCTCCGGAAGGCATGGCCGACTCCGTGTGTCCTCCGCAGAGGGTGCAGCCACAAACATGAATGGGGAATTAGCGTTTATGTCATACGCCGGTTCCGTGACGACGTGTGACGCGGGCGCCACTCAGGCCGCTTCAAACTGCTGCGAGCGCCGCCACTGAATTGGCGAGCACGATCGTATCGACGTCGCCCACCCCATCCACCCGCATCGGGCGCCAGCGCCGCTGAAAAGCGCGCACCACGGCCGCGGTCGCCGCGTCGAACACGCCGGTGACACTGATCCTGTACCCAATCGTTGCGAGATCGCGCTGCAGTCCTTCCACGGTCACGCCGGCGTCTCCCATCTCGGCGCCATGCATCATCCACGGCTCAGGCCGCTGCGGCTCCGGCCACAAGCCGACGCCAGCCTCGGCGAAGCGCTTCCACGGAAACAGCTCGCCCGGATCCTCCTTGCGATCCGGCGCGATATCCGAATGCGCAACGATACGATTCTGCGGGATCGGCCAGCGAGAGAGAATGCCCTGGCAGAGCTCAAGCACCGCTGCGATCTGCGGCTCGGGAAACGGCCGATAGCCCCACTCATGGCCCGGGTTCACGATTTCGATGCCGATCGAGCGCGAGTTGAGATCCTCGTCCCCCCGCCACCAGCTGCGCCCCGCCTGCCACGCGCGCTTGTCCTCTGGCACCAGCGCAAAGACCCGCCCGTCCTCCTCCACCATGTAGTGGGCGGACACACGCGGCTCCTTGTCCTCCTGCATGCGCGCCAGCGCCGACGGCCCGTCCTTCATGCCGGTATAGTGCAGCACCAGCATATCGAGCGGGTGCAGCCGCTCGTTGAAGTTGGCGCTCGGCACCGGGATGATCGTCAGACTCATGGTCCGATCTTGTCGCCAACCGAGGCTTCAGGGAAGCGCCGGTTGCGGCGCATGCCGATAATCCCCACCCCGGCGAGAGCCATTATCCCGCCGACCAGCATCTGCCAGGTCACCGTTTCACCGAGGATAATTACTCCCAGAATCACGCCCATCACCGGCGTCATCAGCGTCAGCGGCGACAGCAGCGTCACCTCGTACTGCTTGATCAGGCGATAGAAACTGCCATGCGCGAAGATCGACACGCCCAGCACCGCAAAAACGCTCGCCAGATAGACATGCCAGTCGAGCCGCAGGTAGGCGTCCGCCTGCTCGCTCTCCCACAGCCACGACATCAGCATCAGCGGCGCAATCGAGAACAGCCCCACCCATGCCTGCAGCCGCATGGCCGGCATCGGATCGATCCGCTTCATCAGGATGTTGGCGATGGCGCCGACGATCGCTGCGCCGATCAGATAGACGATCCCGATCGTCAGCGAGAACTGGCCGGGATCGATCACGATAATCATGACGCCGGCAAACGCGAGCAGGATGCCGACGGTGCGATAGACGCCGATCTTTTCGCCCAGGAAGATGATCGACAGGATGGTTGTGAACGGCACACCCAGCTGTCCCATCACCGACGCGACTCCGGCGGTGGAGGTCGACAAGCCGAGGAAGAGCAAGCCGAACTGGAAGCCCGCCATGCCCATCGCGATCAGGATCATCATCCCGATCTGGCGCGGCGCGGGAAACAGGAAGGGTGACAGCACAGCCGCCAGCAGCGTCACGCGGATAGCCGCAAAGAACAGCGGCGGCACGTCGCCAACCGTCACCACCCAGCGTGTGATGACGAGGTTCAGCGCCCAGAACAGGCAGATGGCGACAAGAAGGCCGAAGTCCGCGGGTTTCATCCCCGCTCCCCTGCAGACGAATTTACTGGAGTTTCATTTGCACGTCAGGCCGACGGCGTCCGCCAGCCAATTGACGACAGATTGACGCTAGAGCTCGATGACCCAGCCATCGGCTGTGCGACGCGCATCCAGCGTCTGGGTCTCGCCCGTCCGTACGGGTTGAACCTTCCGGCGCGGCCGCGCGAACGTCAGGAATACAGCGGCAAGCGCCAGCATGATCCCGATGAAGGTGGTCGCGATAAGCGCCGCAATGGCAGCTACGAGCAACAATACACCGAAAGCAGCCTTGGCGAGGAGGCCGAATGCCTGATTAAGGAATCCGCCGTTCGGGTGGCCAAGTGTCTCGGTCATGGGAAGCTCCCTGCGCCCATAAAGGTGCGCCCGGTTACCCGAAAGTCAATCAGCCCGGCTGAGAATTCCGCGTTCTGCGCGGATACGCGCATAGGCGGTGGTGATTGCAGCCGCCTTTTCGTGCGCCACGGGCTCATATTCGCGCGGCGCGGATTTCGTCCCGGTTACAGTATCCGGATGATTTTCAAGCATTAGCCGTCGATAAGCCCCCCGGACGACCTCAAAAGGCGCCTCCGGGGGAACACCCAGAATCAGATAGGGATCGTCGGCGTCAGAGCCGAGATGGCTGGCCTTGATGCGGCGAAACCTGTCCTCGTTGAACCCGAAGATGTCCGACACGCTACGCAGGTAGTCCATCTCCTCGCCGGTAATCGTCCCGTCCGATGCAGCGATACGGAAAAGCCCATCGAGCACGCCCTCGAGCAGGCATGGACGATCACGATAACGTTTGGCGATCCTGCGCGCATAGGATTCGTAGCCAAGCACCGTCTGCCGCGCGACGTCGAAAACTCGCCGCATCGACGCTTCGTCGCCCGGCGCAGACCGGAACACACGCGCAAATGTCGAGACTTCATCGACCGTGACGAGCCCATCAGCTTTCGCGAGCTTTGCGCCCAATCCCACAATCGCGGCCGTGAAATCAACATCGTTAGGATCGGGTCCGCATAGCGGCGCATCAAGCTCGGTGCCTGGCTCTTCAGCGGGCTCGAAGGCGCGCTGGGTCAACGATGACAGTTGTGACCAGATACTCATCCCACGCCGTTGTACCGCTGTGCCGCAGCATGGCGCAATCGCGACTCAGCTGTGGGGCTTGGAATTGTCGGAAGCTTCACCAAATTGCAGAGGCAGCCGGAACTGATCGGCCCACCCGGGATTGTTTCCCGCACACTGACACTGCGGATCAGTCACGGATTTGCACCGCGAGATTTGAACAGAGTTCCTGCCCCCGGCGATCTAGTCCCCCCACGTCCCCCCGCCGGGAAGGAAGCGTCGGCGCCGCCCTAACAGGCGGCGCCGATTGCGTTTCAGGAAGCGCTTACTGCTTCGAGAGATGCTTCATCAGATCGCCGGCAGCGACCACCGGGCCACCAAGACGCGCCGCATTCGCATTCAGCACGTCACCGCGCGGCGCCGCCTGTGTATTGGCTCCTTGGCCTTTGCGATGACCGGAGCCCTGCTGTCCACGCGGCTTCTGACCGTTGGCATTCTGACCATTCCGATTTTCGCCGCTGCGATTCTGACCAGCGCCGTTGCGAGGCTTCTGCTGGTTGTTGCGCGGCTCGCCACTGCGACCCGGCTTGGTGCCGGGATGGATACGGCCATCGGCCTGGGCGCCTTCAGCGCGCGGCTCATGCTGGAGATGCTCGCCCCGCTCAGAGCGATTGTCAGAGCGGTTGCCACCGGGACGCGCGCCACGGCGATCGTCGCGACGCGGTTGCTGGTTCTGCCCACGACGCGGTTGCGGTGCGCCACGCGGACGAACGCCCGCAGACGTCCGCTTTTCGTCTTCATTGGCATTCGCCGAAAGCTGCGCCAGCGCCGCATCGTTGCGGCGGTCAACGCTGGGGATTTTCTGACGCGTCACGCGTTCAATGTCCCGCAGCAGCGAGGTCTCGTCCGCGGCGCAGAACGCCACAGCGGAACCATCCGTGCCCGCGCGGGCCGTCCGGCCGATGCGGTGGACGTATTGCTCGGGCACGTCCGGCAGTTCGTACTGCACGACGTGCGTCACGGCCGAAACGTCGATGCCGCGCGCCGCAATATCGGTCGCCACAAGCGCACGCACCTTGCCGGCCTTGAACTCGGCCAGGGCGCGTTCGCGCTGGGCCTGGCTCTTGTTGCCGTGGATGGCCAAAGCGGCAACGCCGCCGCCTTCCAGAATGCGCGCAACCTTGTCGGCGCCACGCTTGGTACGGGTGAACACCAGCACGCGGCTGAATTCCGGCTTGGAGAACAGTTCGGTCAGCAGGCCGCGTTTGCGGCCGGCTTCGATGAACATGACTTGCTGGTTGACGCGCTCGGCGGTCGTCGCCTGCGGTGCAACCGAGACCTTCACAGGATCGTTCAGCAGCTCGCCCGCGAGCTTGCCAATGTCCTGCGGCATGGTGGCCGAGAAGAACAGGTTCTGACGCTTCTTCGGCAGGTGCTTCACGATCTGCCGGATCGGCACGATAAAGCCCATGTCGAGCATCTGGTCTGCTTCGTCGAGCACGAATATTTCGATCTGCGAGAGATCAGCATCGCGCTCGCCGAGGTGGTCCAGCAGACGGCCCGGAGCGGCGACGATGATGTCAACGCCGCGCGCTAGCGCCTGGCGCTGCGGGCCATGGCCGACGCCGCCGAAGATGGTGGCGACGGAGAAGCCGAGCTTCGAGCCATAGGCCTTGAAGCTCTCGGCAATCTGGGTTGCGAGTTCGCGCGTCGGCGAAAGCACGAGCGCACGGCAGCCGCGTTTCGGCGCCGGCTTACGATTCGCCGCGAGGCGGTGGAGGATGGGGAGAGCAAAGGCGGCCGTCTTGCCGGTGCCGGTCTGCGCGATGCCGAGCAGGTCGCGGCCTTCCATGACGCCCGGAATGGCCTGCAGCTGGATCGGGGTCGGTTGCGTATAGCCCTTGCTGGTCAGCGCCTCGAGGATCGAAGCGTTGAGTCCAAGATCTTTGAATTCGGTCAAGTGAGAGGTATCTTTCGTGTGCGCGAACGCGCGGTCGCCTGTCTGTGCAGGTCCGCCATACGCGGCGCCTTTTGGGGCGCTGTCTTGATGGGAAGACCCGGCGTAAGCGGGCGTTCATGCGATCTCTTCAGGGCGTTCAACGGGCCGGAACCTGTTCTGAGGTTCCTCACGCAGCCGGAGCGCCGATAGCGTTCGCGCCGGAACAGTTTTCCGGTGAACGCGAGGGCTTCATCGGGGGTAAAAGACTTAAAGTCAACCTAACAGCCTGTAATCAGGCGAATCAGACGCGTGCCTACGCGCCCATCAGAAGTGCGCCGACGAGGAGCGCGATCTCGATCCGCACCCATCGCAGGTCGATCGCCCGCACCGCGTTTACCATGGCGTCTGCCATGCATGTTCACCCATCACGCCAAGTCCGACGGCCCGCGACTCGGGCTCTCCCACCAGCGTGGGGGAACGGACCGCCCCGCGCAACGACGCGCACCCGCTGGGCGAGAGGCATTCCCCAACAGTCCCGCTGCGTGTTGTCTCGCGGCTCAAGCTGGTCCACAGGCTCGCCCCATGACGCCAGCAGGCAAGACAGCGATCATCGTCGGCGCGGGGCCAGCAGGACTCGCCGCCGCAGAGCTTCTCGCGAGTGAAGGTTGGGCCGTGGCGATTCACGAGCGCATGCCAAACCCCGCCCGGAAATTCCTGCTTGCCGGTCGCGGCGGCCTCAACCTCACCCACTCCGAACCGCTGGATGCATTCCTCGCCCGCTATGGCGCGGCGCGCGAAAGGCTTGAGCCCGCCATCCGGGCCTTCACGCCGACTGACCTTCGCGCGTGGGTAGCGGGCCTCGGCATCGAGACATTCGTCGGCTCCAGTGGCCGCGTGTTTCCAAAAAAGATGAAGGCCTCACCGTTGCTGCGCACCTGGCTCGGCCGTCTCGGCGCGCTCGGCGTGACGCTGGTTCCCCGGTCACGCTGGATCGGATGGCAGGACGAAGCGCTCGTCTTCGACACACCGGATGGCCAACGCGTCGAAACGCCAGACGCCACACTCTTCGCACTGGGAGGTGCGAGCTGGCCTCGACTGGGTTCAGACGGCGCCTGGCAAGGCGCATTCGCGGAACGCGGCGCGCGCATCACGCCGCTGCGCCCCGCCAACTCAGGCTTTCTCGTCGGCTGGTCCAGCGTGTTCCGCGACCGCTTCGCCGGGGAGCCGATCAAGCGCGCGAGCTTCAGCTTCGCTGGCAGACACGTGCGTGGCGAAGCCATCATCGCGCGCTACGGCATCGAAGGCGGAGCGATCTATGCGCTGGGGTCGCCAGTCCGCGCGGCTCTGGAGGTAAAAGGCGAAGCCATCATTGCCATCGACCTGATGCCCGATATCCCCCTCGATGTCGTCGCCGGCCGTCTCACCACGGCGCGCAGGGATTCAAACGCCAACCGCTTGCGCAAGGCCGGTCTCTCGCCCGCCGCCTCTGGGCTTCTGCGTGAAGACATACGCGGAGCCTCCCTGCCCGCAGCGCCAAGAGAGCTGGCAGAGCGCATCAAGGATTTGCGTATTCGGCTTGGCGGCGTCGCCGCGATCGACCGTGCAATCTCGACTGCGGGCGGCATCAGCTGGGACAGCCTCAACGTCGACTACTCGCTCAAGTGCCATCCCCGCACCTTCATCGCCGGCGAAATGCTCGACTGGGAGGCGCCCACGGGCGGCTACCTGCTGCAAGCCTGCTTCGCCACGGGCCGCGCCGCGGCCAACGGCATCCTCGCCCGTCGTTGATCACGAAGCCCTAGAACGCGCCCGCGACAGTAACCGTCAGGGTGCGCCCCATGGTGGAGGATCGGAATTCATCGCCAAAGAAAGTTGGCGTGATGTAGTCACGGTCCGTCTCCTTGGCGACGTCCAGAAGGTTCGCGCCCGTGACACGCACCAGCAATCCGCCGAGCAGCGATGTCGTCTCTACGAACAGCTCGACGTTCGGATCCTTGGGCTCCGTCGTCTCCAGTCGGTCCGCACGATAGGACGGGTTCGGTCCCACGGTATTCACCTTGCCGCCCCAGGCCACTTTCATCGCGGGAATATCCTGCCGGAACTCGGCCGCCCAATCGAACTCCTGCTCGGCCGAAATCTGTCGCTTCTGCAGCGACAGCGGATCGGTGACTTCCGAATCCTGCGCGCCGACATTCAGCTTCAGGATGCCGCCGGCAACGCCGATGCTCTCAAGCGGCAACGTCGCCTCGATCCTGGCGCCCCAGCGCTTGCCGTCGCCGACATTGCCAACCGCCGTGCACTGGCCCGGCGTCCCCGCTGGCGTCGTACAGGCGCCCGCCACAAGGATGAAGTCCTGCGTGTCCTGGATATCGTCGTAGAAGCCGGTCAGCGAGATCGAACCGCGCGGCCCAAGTGCCCGCTTCCATTGCAGGCTGGCTTTCCACGTCTGCTCCGGCAGCAATTGCGTGTTGCCCACATTGGCCTGGCTGCTGATTGAATTGAGGCCTGTCGCGAAGTCGCCGAAATCGAGCTGCGAGACATCGCGCAGGAAGGAGGCGCGCCACTGGTCATCAGCGTTCGGCGTCCACGTCGCGACAACGCGCGGCTTGGAATAGGTGAAGTCGCGCTCGATATCGGGCGCTGCGGGCTGCGAGATCGTCTGTGTGATGGTCGAGGCTTCGAAGTTGAAGCCGCCTTCGAGCGTCAGCTGCGGATTGAGGCGCCACACATCGTTGATCGAGGCCTCGATGCGATCTTCCTCGACCTTGGTTGAAGCAACCGGGATGTTCGTCAACAGCGTGTAGGGTCCGCCGATCGGACCAGTCAGCGTCTGACGATTGACGCGCCTGTAGTTGTAGGCGCCCTCCAGACCGAACTCGACCGTGTGCTGTGTATCGGGCTTGGTGGTCCAGACGCCGCGGAGCACGTGCTCGCCTGCGCGATTGTCCGAATTGTCGATCTGTTGGCTCTTGGGCGCGAGTAGCGTGCTGAGATTCGTCGTCAGCAGCTGCTGCGGTCGCCAGTTCACCAGCCGGTTGACGGTGATCAGCTTCACCGCATTCTGACCGTCGAACTTGTGTTCGTAGTCGCCGCCAAGATCGACGTACCAGATGTCCTTTTCCGTATAGTCGAGCGCAATCGCTCCTACCGGTCCGCCCAGTGCTGGCACAGAAACAGGCGCAGCCGCATTCGTCGTGAACAGGCGGGGCAGTACGCGGAAGTTCGCGTTAAGCGTGTCCCGCGGAGTCAGCGTCCAGTTGGCGGCTCCCGTGACGGTCAGCTCGTCAACCTGGTTCTGGTAAAACTCATTCTGCGTCCGCGTGACCGTGCCCAGCGCATTGCGGAACGTCGCCGCGACTTCTTCGCGCTCGCCGAGGCTTGTCGCCTGCACGCCGAGGCGGAAGCTGAAATTATCGGTCTTCCAGGTGCGCGTCCCGCCAAGCTGAGCGCCAAGCCTTCCCTGCTCATACACACGGCCGGTCAGCGCAATTGTCGTCGACTCCTTCAACCCGGTCGCCGGCTTGAGCACCACATTGGCAAGCTCGGTATAGCCGCGCACATCCAGATCGCCGGCGGCCGATGCGCGGATAAGCTCAACGCGCAGAACGGAACCGGCGGCGATGCGGCCGAGCTCATCCTTGATGCTGGTTTTGGAAGAAGGCCGCTGCCCGTCGATCAGTACGTTGCCGGCCGTCGCGCCGAAGCCGCGCAGATCTTCGCCCTCGTCCAGCGTGAAACCGGGAAGCTGGCGTACCATATCCTCGGCAGTGACAGGATTGAACCGCGCGAAGAAAGCCGGTTCGAACTGCTGCACGCCTTCAGGAGCGCTGGCGGGCGTCGGTGGCGTGGTCTGCTGTCCGTGCGCCACCCCTGTCAGGGCTAACGTGCTGGCAGCAAGCGCAAGTAGGCTGGCAAAGCGCGTCACGTCCGTCCCTCCCCTGTCCCCGACGTGCTTCCTATGTGGGGCCGACGGTGTTTCTTATGTATGAATCGCCTGCCGCACCTAACGCTCCGTTAAAGGGCACCTTCGCAGCTTGTGCCTCACGATTACAAGAGATTGGGGAATACCGCGGAGGTCAACAAAAAAAGGGCGGGCCAAAGCCCGCCCCTCCAGTCATCGGTTCTGGCAACGCCTCCCGCGCTAGAACCGGTAACCACTTCCGACGGTAAAGATCAGCGGATCGACATCGACCTGGGCCGCAATCTGCGTCGCCCCTGCCGAGATGGCGACATCGCTGCTGATCCATACCTTACGAACATCGACGTTGAGCGACCAATGGTCGTCGAGCATGTAGTCAAAGCCGGCCTGGAGCGCCCCGCCGAAGCTATCGTCATAATGGATGGCCGTCACCGGCCCGCCCGCGGGCAACTGCTTGTCGTAAAAGGTCGTGTAGTTGACGCCGGCGCCCAGATAGGGCTGGAACGCGCCCATGTCCGTCCAATGATACTTGGCGGTCAGCGTCGGCGGAAAGTGCGAAACCTTGCCGAGATCGACCGTGCCGAGCGCGGTGTTTTCAGCCTTCACTTCGTGCTCGGCGATGCAGCAAAGAAGCTCGGCCGAAATGTTGTTGCTGAAGAAATACTCGATCTGAAGCGTCGGCACGTACTCGTCCGAGATATTGGCCTCGCCGCCGATCACGGAGATGCTCGATGACTCATCGGGCTGGATCAACGACACGCCGACCTTCACCTGGACATTGTGCCAGATGTCCTGGGCCGAAGCCGTTCCAGCCATGGCGAGAGCGCCGGCGGAGATGATCAGTGAACGAACGATAAGCATGGGGAGATTCCTGCTCTTGTTGTACAGGAACCTTTGCGCTTGCAGGGGTATGCCGGCTTGATCTGCCTCAAGAAACGGTGCGTCGGCACGCCGCGTTTAGGAGACTAATAATTCAGGATCGGCCGCAGCCAGCGCTCCGCCGTAGCAAGGTCCCATCCCTTGCGTTTCGCGTAATCCTCGACCTGGTCCTTCTCGATCCGGCCGACAGCGAAATAGACCGCCCCGGGATGCGAGAAGTAGAGTCCGGAAACGCTCGCAGGCGGATTCATCGCATAGCTCGAGGTCAGCTCGATGCCCGCCTTCTCTGTCGCATCGAGCAGCTCAAACAGCGTCTTCTTCTCGGTATGATCCGGCTGCGAGGGATAGCCCGGCGCCGGGCGAATGCCCTGGTACTTCTCCGCGATCAGGTCTTCGCTGGTCAGGCCCTCATCGGGCGCATAGCCCCACAGTTCGCGCCGCACGCGCTCGTGCAGGTATTCTGCGAAGGCCTCGGCGAAGCGATCCGCCAGCGCTTTCACGATGATCGACGAATAGTCGTCGCCCTTGTCGATGAATTCCTTGGCCTTCGCCATTTCTCCATGCCCGGCGGTCACGGCAAAGCCGCCGACATAATCCGCGCCCCTCGGAGCCGAATAATCCGCGAGGGCCAACTGACCCTTCTCGTTGGTCTTCTCCATCTGCTGGCGCAGGGTGAAGAACCGCGCACGCTCAGTTGCGCGCGTCTCGTCCGTCCACACCACAACATCATCGCCATCGGCATTCGCCGGCCAGAAGCCGACAACGCCCTTCGCCTTGATCCACTGCTCGCCGATCATCTGCTGTAGCAGGCCCTGCGTGTCCTTCCACAGCGAGCGCGCCGCCTCGCCGACAACATCATCCTCCAGGATCATCGGATAGCGTCCGACGAGGTCCCAGCTCGCGAAGTACGGCGTCCAGTCGATGTAACGCGCCAGCGTGGCCAGATCGACTTCAACCTCGCGCACGCCAAGGAAGCTCGGCTTCGGCGCCTTGTAGTTCGACCAGTCGATTTTCGGGGCCATGGCCCGCGCCGCCTCCAGCGACACCCGCGCCTTGGCCTGCCCGCCCGAACGCGAGTCGCGGATCTTCGCGTACTTGTCCTTCGTCTCGCTCCAGAACCTGTCGCGCGTCTCGTCGCTGATCAGCTGGCTCACCACACCGACGGCGCGGCTGGCGTCCAGCACGTGCACCACGGGGGCGTGCTTGAACATGGGTTCGATCTTGATGGCGGTGTGCGCCGGGCTGGTTGTTGCGCCGCCAATCAGGAGGGGTTTGTGGATGCCCAAGCGCTGCATCTCGCTGGCGAAGTAGACCATTTCATCGAGCGATGGCGTGATCAGGCCCGACAGCCCGATCATGTCCGCGTTCTCCCGCTGCGCCGCCTCGAGGATTTTCTCCGCCGGCACCATCACGCCAAGGTCGATCACCTTGTAGCCGTTGCACTGCAGGACCACGCCGACAATGTTCTTGCCGATGTCGTGCACGTCGCCCTTCACCGTCGCCATGATGACAACGCCGTTGGACTTGTCGGCCATGCCGGTGCGGAGCTTCTCCTCCTCCATGTACGGCATCAGGTGCGCCACCGCCGCCTTCATCACGCGCGCCGACTTCACCACCTGCGGCAGGAACATCTTGCCGGCGCCGAACAGGTCCCCGACGATGTTCATGCCATCCATCAGCGGACCTTCGATAACGTGCAGCGGCCGCTCGACTTCGAGCCGCGCCGCTTCCGTGTCCTCGACGATGAATTCGGTGATGCCGTTGACCAGCGCATGCGCCAGACGATCCTTCACCGGCTTCTCGCGCCAGCGCAGATCCTTCTTCTGCACTTCGCCCTTCTGCCCGCGGAATTTGTCCGCGATCTCGAGCAGACGGTCGGTGCCATCGGGACGGCGATTGAGGATTACGTCCTCCACCCGCTCGCGCAATTCCGGATCGATGTTATCGTAGATATCGAGCTGTCCGGCATTCACGATCGCCATGTCGAAGCCGAGCTTGATGGCGTGATACAGGAATACCGAGTGCATCGCGCGCCGCACCGGCTCATTGCCCCGGAACGAGAACGACACGTTCGACAGCCCGCCCGACGTCCGCGCGTAGGGCAGGTTCTGCTTGATCATCCGTACGCCCTCGAAGAAATCGACGGCGTAATTGTTGTGCTCCTCGATCCCGGTCGCGACGGCGAAGATGTTTGGATCGAAGATGATGTCTTCGGGCGGGAAGCCGATGCCTACCAGCAGGTCATAGGCGCGCTTCGAAATCTCGTACTTCCGCAGAGCCGTATCCGCCTGCCCCTGCTCGTCGAACGCCATCACCACCACAGCGGCGCCATAGCTCAACGCCTTGCGCGCCTGGTCGAGGAACTGCTTCTCGCCTTCCTTCATCGAGATCGAGTTGACGATCGCCTTGCCCTGGACGTTCTTCAGTCCCTCCTCGATCACGTCCCACTTCGACGAATCCACCATGATCGGAACCTTGGCGATGTCGGGCTCCGCAGCGATCAAGCGCAGGAAGGTGCGCATTGCCGCCTTCGAATCCAGCAGGCCCTCGTCCATGTTCACGTCGATGATCTGGGCGCCGTTCTGCACCTGCTGGCGCGCCACATCGACCGCCTCGGCATACTTGCCTTCGACGATCAGCTTCTTGAACGCCGCCGATCCGGTGACGTTCGTGCGCTCGCCGATATTGATGAAGTTGGCCGTGGCCGGAGCACTGGATTGGGTCATGGGATGCTGTTCGCGATACGCTAGTGGGTGGCCGGCACGGCGGCCGTGACTTCGATCTCGACCAGTATGCCCGGCCGCACAAGTCCTGCGACCTGCACTGTCGAGCGCACAGGCCGATTAGGCTGTGCATCGCTGCCATAATGGCGGCCATAGGCGCGCATCATGCCATCGAAATCCATGTTCCCGCCTGGGCTGGGCGCGGCGAGATAGACCGTCATCGCCACCACATCGCCCTCGCTCGCGCCTGCTTCCTTCAGCGACGCCGCGATCTTCGCGAACACGTTCTCGGCCTGTGTTTCCGTGTCCTTTCCGAATGCGACTTCATCCGGAATGATCCCGGGCAAGCGAATGGTCGCATAGCCCGGCGGAATGATGAGCGTCTTGGCGTAGAACGCCGTCGGCGACGCATACTGCCTCTGGATCGCTCCGGGTGCGTCATGAACCGCCGTCACATCCCCGATCACGCAGCCGCCGATTGCGAGACCAGCAACAGCTATTCCGATTATCCGTCTCATTCCGCCGCCTTCGTGCGCTGCATCGCCGGTAGTCCATCAATGCTCTGCGCGTTCTTCGCCAGCCGGCTCTCGTGCCAGGCATCCAGCTCCATGTGATCGATATAGCGGCGCAGCTGGTCGCGCTCGCCCTTGAAGTCGTAGAACGGCACGGCCCAGCCGCAGCTGTCCTGTACCTTCTCGATGTCGGCGAAGATGATGTCGCGCGCGCGTTCATGGCCCGGCGGGAATTTCGCGATCTCGTCTGCGAATCCCGGATCGTTGAACTGCATCACCTGCCCGCGCCCATACAACCGCATGATGTTCGGCGCGCCGTCATAGGCGCAGAACATGAAGGTGATCCGCCCGTTCTCGTTCACATGCGCCAGTGTTTCCGCGCCTGACCCGCCAAGGTCTGCATAGGCCACCCGGTTCGGCCCGATGATGCGAAAGCTGTCATAGCCCTTCGGCGACAGATTCACCCGCCCAGCATCCGACAGCGGCGCGGTGGCGACAAAGAACATCTTCTGCGCCTCGATGAAGGCGACATGCTTGTCGTTCAGCGCGTCATAGAACTTCGCCATCGCAGTCCCCTATGCCAGCTCGAACGGCTCCAGCCCGGCGAGCCGCAACGCCTTCGGCCGCTCCGGCGGCTGGCGCGGGACGATGCCCTTCACGGATTCCGCCACATGCCGGATGTGGTCCGGCGTCGTGCCACAGCATCCGCCGAGAATGTTGACGAGGCCTTCCTTCGCCCAGCCTTCGACCGCGTGAGCCGTCTGGTGCGGCTGCTCGTCATACTGGCCCATTTCATTTGGGAGACCAGCATTGGGATAGGCCGCAACCAGTGTATCCGCCACGCGCGCCATCTCGGCGATGAACGGCCGCATCAGGTCGGCGCCCAGCGCGCAGTTGAAGCCGACAGCAAAGGGCTTCGCGTGCTTCACCGAATTCCAGAACGCCTCGGTCGTCTGGCCCGACAGCGTGCGGCCCGAGCGATCCGTAATCGTGCCCGAAATCCAGATCGGCAGATGCTCAAGGCCCTCGGCCTCCAGATCCATGATCGCCTTGATCGCCGCCTTGGCATTCAGCGTGTCCGTGATCGTCTCGACCAGATAGAGGTCCACCCCACCCTCGTTCAGCGCGCGGATCTGCTCGCGATAGGCGTGATAGACTTCGTCGAAATCCACTAGCCGCGCGCCGGGATCATTCACGTCGGATGACATCGACAGCATCTTGTTCAACGGCCCGATCGAGCCAGCAAGGAAGCGTGGCTTCTCCGGCTCGCGCGCATTGAAGTCGTCGGCAACCTGCCGGCCGATGCGGGCGCCTTCAAAGTTGATGTCCCACACGTCCTTGGCGCCGAGCTTGTAGTCGTCCTGCGCAATCGTCGTCGCCGAGAACGTGTTCGTCTCGGAGATGTCGGCCCCCGCCTCGAAATACATCGTGTGCAGCTGCGCCACGAGATCAGGCCGCGTCAGGCACAGGATGTCGTTATTTCCCTTCATCTGCCCCGGATGCGTAGCGAAGCGCTCGCCGCGATAGTCGGCTTCCTGCAGTCCCATCTTCTGGAACATCACGCCCCATGATCCGTCGAGGATCAGGATGCGCTCTTTCGCGATCCGCTTCAGCTTCGCGATACGTTCACTACGGGCGCTCATTGCTGCCCTCCCTGACGAGGCGGTGGAACCGAAACAGCGCCACTGGCGTGAAGCGGGAAGAACGGATTGTGCGCCACTTCCCAGAGATGGCCATCGGGATCTGCAAAGTGCCCGACATAGCCGCCCCACGATGTCTTGTGCGGCGGCTTCAGGCTGCTGCCACCCGCTGCAAGCACGCGCGCGAAAGCTGCATCGACGGCTGCCGGATCATGGACATTCCACGCCAGCGTCTGCCGGCGAAAGCCCTGGCCGTCGGCGGCAACGCCCGCATCCTCGGCCAGCATGTCCGTCGGGAACAGCGCCAGCACGACGCCGTCCATGTCGTAGAAATGGATCGTCGCCTGCGAGGCGCGCGACCGCTTCAGCCCCATTGCCTCATAGAAAGCGGCGGCCCGCGCGAGGTCTTCGACGCCGAGCGTGACGATGGCTATGCGGATCGCTGGATCGCTCATAACGCGCGCGCCTGTTTCGCTTCGGGTTGGGGCTTGATGCCCAGCAGACGGCATGTCGACAACGACAGGCCCGCCCGGTTCATCGTGTAAAAATGGAAATGGTCGACGCCCTGCTCGGCCAGGCGCTGGCACAGTTCGGCCGCCACATGCGCCGTCACCAGATCGCGCGTCTCGGCATCGTTCTCGAGCCCTTCATACAGCGAGGCAATCCGCGCCGGAATGGCCGTCCCGCACAAGGCCGCCATCCGCTTGAGGCCGTTGAAGTTCGACTGCAGCATGATGCCCGGCACGATCGGCTGGTGAAGGCCCGCCGCCCGCGCCTGGTCGAGGAACTTGAAGTAAACGTCGGGATAGAAAAAGAACTGCGTGATCGCCCGCGTCGCGCCCGCATCGAACTTGCGCTTCAGGTTCTCGATCTCCGCTTTCAGCGACGGCGCATCGGGATGCACTTCCGGATAGCACCCCACCGAAATGTCGAAGTCGGCAATCTTGCGCGCTCCGGCGATGAGGTCATTCGCATAGGCATAGCCGCCCGGATGCGGCTCATAGCGCGTGCCGATGCCCGCCGTCGGATCGCCGCGCAGCGCGACGACGCGCTTGACGCCGGCCTCCCAGTAATCGCGCAGCACCTGGTCGATATCGTCCTTGGTCGCAGCCACGCAGGTGATATGGCCCGCAGGATTGAGCGAAGTCTCTTCCGCCATCTTCTTGACGATGCCGTGCGTGCGCTCGCGCGTGGAGCCGCCCGCGCCATACGTCACCGACACATAGGTGGGGCTCAGCGGCTCAAGCCGCTTCACGGAATCCCACAGCTTCGCTTCCATCTCCGGCGTCTTCGGCGGAAAGAATTCGAACGAGACCGATGGCGTCCTGCTCATGCTGCAGTCCTCTTGTCCGTACCTTCGCGCGCGGCCTTCTGGCTATCCGCCGACCAGACCATCACGGATATGCCCTTGTCGCCGCCAGGTACAGCGAATGTCTTTGCCGACCGCACGACGAGCCCGGCCTTTTCGGCCCAGCGCGCCATGTCCTGCTCGCTGACGCCAAGATGGCGATGCGCATGCTCGGTGCGAAGGTGCTCCTGCGTGTGCGGCGCGAATTCCACGACGACAAGCCGCCCGCCTGGCTTCAGCACGCGCGCCGCTTCGTTCAGCGCGCGGCCCGGATCATCGAGGAAGTGCAGCACCTGATGGATGATCACCAGGTTTGCCAAATTGTCAGGATAGGGCGACGCCGTCGCGTCGCCATGACGAACCGAAGCGTTGCTGATCGCGGCTTCCGCCAGCTTGGAGCGCGCAACCGTCAGCATCTGGTGCGACAGGTCGATGCCCTCGACGCGCCGGGCCTTGTCAGCAAACAGCGACAACATCCTCGCGGTCCCGGTCCCGAAGTCCACCACGACCTCAAACGGCCCCGCCCCCGCCGCGTGCAACACCGCCTTCTCGATCTCGTCGTCGGAATAGTGCAGCGCCCGCAAGCGGTCCCAGTCGTCGGCGACGCGCGAGAAATAGGCTCCGGCAGCGGCGGCCCTTTCGCCCTTCACGACGCGCAGCCGTTCAAGGTCGCGGCGCAGGTCTGGGTCTGTCGGATCGAGAACGGCAGTCAGAGAATCAACCAGCGCCCGCGCCTGACCTTCGGTGGGTAGGCGATAGAAGACCCACGCGCCTTCCGGCAGCCGCTCGACCAGGCCCGCCCCGGTCAGGAATTTGAGGTGTCGGGACAGTCTCGGCTGGCTCTGGTTCAACGCCTGTGCAAGCTCCCCAACGGATAGCTCGCCATGGGTGAGCAGGCTCAGGATACGGGCCCGCGTGATCTCACCGGCGGCCCGCAGCTGCGTGACAAGGTGGTTGAGGGTTACCGAAGCCATATAATGATATAAACATATCCTTATATGAACTCAAGCTCTCGCCATCGTCTCACCTTGGCCCAACTTATGCTGCCTCACTCGAAAGGCCCAAAATAGTTAAGTCAACGGGCGTTGACCTGACCCTTGGGAAAACAGATATGGCCGAAACGCTGGGAGCGCTCCGAATGAAAACCAAATTCGCCGTCTTGCCAGCAGCCGCGTCGCTGTTCGCCGTGATGAGCCTGCCGGGCTGCATAACCGCCGGCCCGAACCCGCAAGATCCCTACGAAGACTTCAACCGCCAGATGTTCGCCTTCAACGAGGGCCTGGACAAGGCAGTGATCGAGCCGGTCGCCTATGGCTATCGCGCTGTGACGAACGAGCCCGTGCGCGAAGGCGTCGGCAACTTCACCCACAATCTCGGCGAACCGCTGACCTTCGTGAACCACGTTCTGCAGGGCAAGCTGCCGGATGCTGGCGTGACCTTCGGCCGTTTCGTCCTCAATACGACCATCGGCATAGCCGGCGTCTTTGATCCCGCCTCCAGCCTCGGCCTCGCCAAGACGGATGAAGACTTTGGCCAGACGCTCGGCGTCTGGGGCGTTCAGTCAGGGCCCTTCCTCGTCCTGCCGGTCCTCGGCCCGACGACGCCGCGCGACATCATTGGCCGGGGCGGCGATGCCGCCCTCAACCCGCTCAACTATCCCGAATTCGAGAATGACGATTCGATCCGCGTCGGCATTGCCGTGCTCGGCGGGATCAACGCCCGCGAAGGCGCAATCGAGGCCGTGGATGAACTGCGCAACCAGATTGATCCTTATACGACTCTCAGGCGTTTGTATGGCCGGACAAGGGCTGCCGACATTGGAATTCCTTACATCGAGCCCAATGACGCCCAAGAAGTGCCGGAAGACGAACTAGACTTCTGATCGGAACGTGGAGACCGCCATGAAACTCAAGAGCATGCTTTCAGCTGCCATTCTTGTCGCCGCACTCGCTCCCGCTGCGTTCGCTGACAAGAAGTCCGAAGCGTACGTGCAGGTCAACGCCAACTCGGTGCTGTCCGTGCTGAACGACCGCTCGCTGACCAGCGAAGCGCGCGAGAAGAAATTCGGCGAGTTCATGAACAAGTTCGCCAATATGCCGTCGATCGCCCGGCGCGTGATCGGCCCCAACGCGTCTTCGCTGTCCGACACGGACTTCAGCCGTTACTACAAGGCATTCGAAACCTACGCGCTCGAAGTGTATCAGGTGCACTTCGATGACTTCCGTGGCGAACAGCTGCGCGTGACCGGATCGAAAGACAACGGCCCGCAGCGCTCGGTCGTAGAATCGGTCATCAAGAGTTCGGCGACGGGCAAGGACGCCAAAGTTTATTGGGACGTCCTCCTCAGCAAGGATGGCACGTCTTACCGCGTGCGCGATGTGGGTATTGAACTCGGCGGCTCGACCCTTTGGCTGGCCCAGGAACAGGCGGCCCAGTTCATCAACTATCTCGACCGCAATAACGGCAATATCGACAAGCTGATCGGCCGCATCAACGTCCTGCTGGCTGACATGGAAGCCCGCAAGAAGGACGGTCGCGGCTCGGCCTACAAGGGCTGAACTTTCTCGCCGGCCCGCCTCGGCTCACGTCTGCCCTGCTCGCGTCCTCGTGACTGCATGACGCTGCATGGCGTACTCGACAGTTTCCGATGCACTTTCTAAAAGGCTTATCAGCCGCCGGGCGTCCTGCCCGAGCTTTGGAGAAATGCCCATGATCCGTCGTCTGCTCGCCGCGACCGCTTTTGCTCTCGCCCTGTCGCCCGTCGCGCTCGCGCAAGACGCGCCGAAATTCTCGATCAAGACGTCGACCATCGGCTCGATCCTCGACAACGCCGAAGCCAAGGCCGCCTTCGCGAAAGTGCTCCCGGAAGTCGCCGCCAGCCCGCAGCTCGAAGCCGCCCGCGACATGACGATCGACGCCGTCAAAGGCATGGCTCCGGATTACTTCCCGGAAGCCAAGCTGGTCGAGCTCGACGCCGAACTCGCGAAAATCAAATAACCCCGACACCTTCGGGAATCGACATGAGACGGCGCGATCGTGAAAGATCGCGCCGTTTTCGTTAAGTGTTTGAGGTTGTAACCGGCAACTGCGCATCCCAAGGGAACTGCTGCTTA
>JBBATZ010000027.1:33037-51510 GCA_040398425.1 Hyphomonadaceae bacterium | reverse complement strand
TCTGGTTCTTCGGTCACCCCGAAGTCTACATCATGATCCTGCCGGGCTTCGGCATCGTCAGCCACGTGATCTCGACCTTCTCGCGCAAGCCAATTTTTGGTTACCTCGGCATGGCCTACGCCATGGTGTCGATCGGCTTTATCGGCTTCCTCGTCTGGGCGCACCACATGTACACGGTGGGCATGGACGTGAACCTGAAGGCTTACTTCATCGCCGCCACGATGGTCATCGCGGTTCCAACCGGCATCAAGATCTTCTCGTGGATTGCCACGATGTGGGGCGGCTCGATCGAGTTCAAGGTCCCGATGCTGTGGGCGATCGGCTTCATCTTCCTGTTCACCGTTGGCGGTGTGACGGGCGTGGTGCTGGCTAACGCGGGCGTCGATCACTTCCTGCACGACACATATTACGTGGTGGCGCACTTCCACTATGTGCTGTCGCTGGGTGCCGTGTTCACGCTGTTCTGCGGCTGGTACTACTGGTTCGAGAAGATGTGGGGCTTGAAGTACAACGGCTTCATCGGCGGTCTGCACTTCTGGCTGATGTTCATCGGCTCCAACCTGATCTTCTTCCCGCAGCACTTCTTGGGCCTCCAGGGAATGCCGCGCCGCTACGTGGATTACGCTCCGCAGTTCCGCGAGTGGCACCACTGGTCGACGATCGGTTACTGGATCGCCGCCGTGGCCACGATCGTTTTCTTCATCGGTCTGATCGAGGCGATGATCCGCCGCCGCAAGGCAGAGGCGAATCCGTGGGGTGAGGGCGCAACGACACTGGAGTGGACGCTGTCTTCTCCGCCTCCCTTCCACCAGTACAACGACCTCCCCAGGGTCAGGTAACAGGGCGCGAGCAGCCTGGGCCGATCGGCCCGGGCTGCAGCGCAAAACAAAATGTCCGAAGCGACCATCGCCGCCGTCCAGCCTGCCGCCTTTTCCGCGACGGCGAAGGATTACCTGCTGCTGATGAAGCCGCGCGTGATGTCGTTGGTCATATTCACGGCGTTCGTCGGCATTCTCACCGCGCCGGTCGCCATGGGGCCCTTTGCGCTGGCCTGCACGGTTCTCTCGGTCGCGATCGGTTCGGGTGCGGCAGGCGCGCTCAACATGTGGTATGACTCCGACATCGACGCGCAGATGGCGCGCACGGTCACGCGTCCGGTTCCGGCCGGCGTGATCAGCCGCGAGGATGCGTTCGGTTTCGGCATGATCTTGTCGGTGCTGTCGGTCACGCTGATGGCGCTGGCGTCAACGCCGCTTGCCGCGGCGCTGCTGGCTTTCTCGATCTTTTTCTACGTCGTCATTTACACTATGTGGCTGAAGCGTCTGACGGCGCAGAACATCGTCATAGGCGGCGCAGCGGGCGCTTTCCCGCCGATGATTGGATGGGCTGCAGCGACGGGCACGGTTTCGACCGATGCGTGGATCATGTTCGGCCTGATCTTCCTGTGGACGCCGCCGCACTTCTGGGCGTTGTCGCTGTGGACGTCGAAGGAATACGCGCGCGCTGGTGTGCCGATGCTCCCGGTGACGCGTGGCGCCAAGGAAACGCGGCTGCAGATCCTGCTGTATACGATCGTTGCGGTGCCCTTCGGCCTAGTTCCGGTTTTGACCGGCCTAGGCGGCGCAATCTATCTCTTCGTCGCCTCTGTGGGCGGGCTGACTTTTCTGTGGTGCGCCATTCGCATCTTCACGAGCAACGCAGGCGATACTGATGCGCCGGCCGACATGAAACATGCGAAGAAGATGTTCGCGGTTTCGATCTTCTATCTGTTCGCGCTGTTCGCCGCGCTGATGGTCGAGCGCCTGTTGCCGCTGTACTTCCCGATGATGGGAGTTGCGTGATGCTCGACAAGGGACAGGTCAAGGATTGGGACGGCGAGCCCGAACCGGAATCCGCCAAGGCGCCGGGCGCGACCGTCACACCCTCAGTTGTCGCGCCGCCGATGGCGCAACGTCCCGATCTTGCGTCGATGATCTCTGGCGCGCGTGAGGCCCTGCCGACGGGAGAGCGCGTGACGCTGACTCACGAGCAAGTGCAGGCCCGCAAGCGTCGCAGCCAGTGGATCGCGCTGGCCCTGTTCGCATTCGTCATCATCATATTTGTTCTGACCATGAACAAGGTCGGAAGCGGGATGGCGCTGCCTCAAGTCTACAATATGCAGGGAGCGCAATGAACAAGCGTTCCAAACTCACGGTGGGTCTTCTGTCCGGCGTCATCGTCGTTATGCTGGGCCTGAGCTTCGCGGCTGAGCCGCTTTACTCGGCGTTCTGCAAGGTCACGGGCTTTGGCGGCACGACGCAGGTCGCCGTCGAAAAGCCGAAGGAGGTTCTGGAGCGTGGCGTGCGCGTGGCGTTTGACGCCAACGTCGCCAAGAACGCGCCGCTGAAATTCCGTCCGCTGCAGGCGCATGTCGACGTTAAGCTCGGCGAGACGATGATGGTCTTCTACGAAGTGACCAACATGTCGAAGGAGCCGGTGCGCGCGGCCGCGAGCTTCAACGTGACGCCTTACAAGATCGGTCGTTATTTCGAGAAGCTCGAGTGTTTCTGCTTCCAGGAACAGACCTACGAGCCGGGCAAACCGGTGAAACTGCCGGTCGTGTTCTTCGTCTCGCCTGATATGGCGAAGGACTGGCAGGCGGACGACGTGCGCGGAATCACGCTTTCATACACCTACTACCGGGTGACGGGCGACACGCCTGCCATCCCGCTTGAGAATGCATCCGCGGTCAACTAGACCGTCGGGGAAATCTGGATCAGCGGACGGTCTGTTTGCCGGCCCGCACTAACGCAGGGACTGAAGCCATGGCGGGCGACGTCAAGCACGACTATCACCTAGTGAAGCCGAGCCCGTGGCCTCTGCTGGCCTCGCTCGCGTTGGGCGCAATGGTGCTCGGCGGCGCTGGCTACATGAAGGGCCTGTGGTTCATTCCGCAGGGGGCCCTGTGGGGTCCGCTGCCGGGTCTCGTGGCCTTGATCTTTGTGCTGATCGGCTGGTGGGGCGATGTTCTCAAGGAAAGCCGCGCTGGCGACCACAAGGAAGTGGTCCAGATTTCGTTGCGCTACGGCATGGTTCTGTTCATTGCGTCCGAAGTCATGTTCTTCGTGGCATGGTTCTGGTCGTTCTTCGAGGGCGCGATCTTCTTCGAGTTGCGCGCAAATCCGGCCCACTCAGATCTCGCCAACGCAGCGCTGGAAAGCCTGGTTCACTGGGACCAGTGGCCGGTGACGCAAACCGACGGGCACCAGGTTCGCCCGTTCGATCCGTTTCACCTGCCGCTGATCAACACGCTGATCCTGCTGCTGTCGGGTACGACGGTCACGTGGGCGCACCACGCGATTCAGGTCAACGATCGCAAGGGCGCGATCACGGGTCTGACGCTTACAATCCTGCTCGGCATGGCATTTACGGCGTTCCAGGTTATCGAGTATTCTGAGGCGGGCTTCTCGTATGACGGTTCGCTGTATGGCTCGGCCTTCTTCATGGCGACCGGCTTCCACGGTGCACATGTTGTCATCGGGACGATCTTCCTGATGGTCTGCCTTGGGCGCCTGCTGGCGGGCGGAATGAATGCCGAGAAGCATCTCGGCTTTGAATTCGCCGCCTGGTACTGGCACTTCGTCGACGTGGTGTGGCTGTTCCTCTTCGCATTCGTGTACGTCACGCCGCACCTGGTCTGGGGCGATGGCCCGCCGGGCGTTGGCCACTAGCGGTACGGGTTGATGGGCAGGAGGACGGCGCTTCTCGGCTTCCTGGCGATTCAGCTTGTTGCGATCGCCTTGTGGGTCGCGCCGCTGATCCAGTTCATGCAGGTTGGCCACCCTATGGTGGATTCGGCGCAGCAGATCTGGTCGGGCGGTGCCAACTCGCTGATCGACAGCAATTTCCGCACCGGGCAGGAATTTGTACTCGCCCCGACGTTTGATCCGTTGGGCAGCTTCCTGATCGCCACGCTGCTTATGGCAGGCGCCGGTTTCGGGGCGGCAGGGGCCATATTCCTGTGGCGTCGCGCGATGTTGTGGTTCGCTGTTGGGGTGTCGCTCGTTGCGTTGCTTCTTGGCGCAGGCGGCAACTGGTTTATCGCGACGCAGTGGCAGGGCGATACCGCGTTCCCGCCGGGCTATGTCAACGCTGACCTGCTGTACGGGTTCTCGCGTGCGTTCAACATGCAGTTCTATATCGGTTTTGCGCTTTACGCTGTGTCTGCAGTACTGGTGATTGCGGGTTTCGCGACGCGCGAGCGACCGCTTGGCTACCAGGTTGTCGCACTGAACTGGATCTTGATCTCTGTCGTCTGGTTGGCGATGTGGGTGTTCCTATATCTGCTGCCTCACAAGCCTGCGCTTGGGTAGCCCATATCGGGCTGTTCCGAAGCGGGCTGAGGAGTTGACGCCATGGTCGTTTCCGCCCTTTCGGCTGGCCTGCGCTGCCGCTGCCCCAATTGCGGCGAGGGACGGGTGTACGGTGGTTTCCTGACCTTCAAAGAAACGTGCGACACGTGCGGTGCCGATCTGACAATTGCTGACGCAGGGGATGGGCCCTCATTCTTCGTGATGTTCGCAGCACTGATCCTGATCGTGCCGTCAGCCATGTTCTTCGAGTTTGCGTTCCGCCCGCCGGGGTGGCTTCACATCCTGATCTGGCCGCCGATCACAATCGCGTTCGCGATGTTCTTCCTCCGCCCCGTCAAGGCGCTGCTGTTCGCGTTGCAGTGGAAGCACAAGGCCGGTGAAGCCCGCCTGCAGTATGAACCGCTGGAGTAGCGCTGCAGTTCGCGGGAGGAGTATCCTGACACCATGTATTTTCGGCCGCTTCCGGTCCTGACCATTATTGCGATTCCAGCGCTCATCGCGCTGGTGTGGCTTGGCGTATGGCAGAGCCAACGCGCGGGATGGAAGGCGGACCAGATCGCGGCGTTCCAGATCCACATGCATACCGCGCCGCTGACGCAGCAGGAAGCGTGTGCTGCGGGGCTAAGCAGCGGCCAGATCATCGCGCCGCCCTCAGCCGAAGGTGCGACACTGCGTGTGTTCGGGCATCAGGCAGATGGCGCTCCGGGATGGAAGCATTATCAGGCGGCGGAAATCTGTGGCGCGCCGGTGCTGGTCGAAATCGGGTTCGACGCGCTGGCAATCGGCGGGCCTGGCGCGGCGATCCCTGGCGCTGTTCGGACGACGGCGCCTGACCGCTTCATCGTGGCACCGTGGCCTGAGCAACCCCTGATGGCGGCGCCCAACGCGCCGGAGCGGAATGAATGGAGCTGGTTTGACGCGCCGGCGATCATCAAGGCGCTTTGGTTGCCCACGCTGGATATCCGATACGTGCTGACGCCGCTGGAGGGGATGCCGGACTACCTGGTCCGCACGCCTCCGGAGACGCATGTCGGCTATGCGGTCACCTGGTTCGGGATGGCGATTGCGTTCGCGGTGATATTCGGCCTGATGCACATGCGGGCAGGGCGTCTGCGGTTCGGCAAGTCGCCAAGCATCGGAACCGAGTAATGAAGTACGTCTCTACACGCGGTGCAGCAGAGCCCGTCGATTTCCTGTCGGCGAGCCTCATGGGGCTTGCGCCGGATGGCGGCCTGTTCAGCCCGAAGGAATGGCCACGCATTGCGCGCCCGAAAGCGACCGACACGTATGTCGAGACAGCCACGCGCGTGATGTCGGCCTTTGCTGGCGACGCAGTGCCGGTAGCCGCGATCCGCGGCATGGCGGAGCGCGCGTATGCTGCGTTTGCGCATCAGTCAGTCGCGCCGCTTGTCGAGGTCGGTCCCGGGCGCTGGATGCTGGAGTTGCATCACGGTCCGACGCTGGCGTTCAAGGATGTCGCGATGCGGTTGATCGCGCAGCTTTATGATTACGTGCTGGAGCGGCGCGGCGAGCGGATGACGATCCTGTGCGCCACATCGGGCGACACGGGCGGCGCCGCAGCGTCAGCCTTCGCTGGCTCCAAGCATGTCGACATGGTGATCCTGCATCCGCTGGATCGCGTCTCGCCGACGCAGCGCCTGTTCATGACCGCGACGGGCGCGGACAATGTGCACAACCTCGCGCTTGAGGGTGACTTCGACGGGACGCAGGCAATCCTGAAACAGCTGATCGGTGACGAGCAGTTCAAGCGGAAGACTCGGCTTGCTGCTGTGAACTCGATCAACTGGACGCGCGTTGCGGCGCAGAGCGTCTATTTTGCGCAGACGCAGGCGCAGCTCGGCGCGGGGACACCGGTTCATTTTGTCGTTCCGACGGGCAATTTTGGTGATGCACTGGCCTGCTATGTGGCGGCGCAGAGCGGACTGTTGACTCAGTTCAGCTGTACGCCCGCGGTCAACGCAAACGACGCCATGGCGCGCCTGATCTCGGGCCAACCGCTGACGCGCGGCGAAACGGCTCCAACGATCAGCCCCGCGATGGACATTCAACTGCCGAGCAATTTCGAGCGACTCTATTTCGAGGCGACGAGCGCCGATGGCAAGACGGCTGGGCGCAAGGGTGCGGTCGTCGCGAAGACGTATGCCGAACTGGCAGCGGGCGGATCGGGCGCGATTCCCGGAGACGTCGCGAAGCGCCTAGGCGCGATGGGATTGTCGGCGGAGCGGGTCAGCGATGACCAAACCCGCGAAGAGATGAAGCGGACATTGGCAGAGACCGGTTGGGTCGTGTGTCCGCACACGGCCGTGGGCCTGGCTGCCGCACGCCGCACCACGAACACAGACGGACCGATCGTCACGCTGGCCACGGCTCACGCGGCGAAGTTTCCGGAAACGGTGAAAGACGTGCTGGGCATTGATGTGGGGCTGCCGGATCGTGCGAGCCCCTTCGCTTCTCGACCGGAGAAGTTCGAGACAGGCCCGATGAACGCTGATCATGTGCGCAAGCGCATCGAACAGCTGATCGCGAAAGGCTGAGATGGACAACCGGGACGTCATCACCCTGCCGAACGGCGCCCGCATCGTGTTCGATGCGATGCCGGGGCTGAGGACTGCGTCAGTTGGCGTATATCTCGGCGCGGGCGCACGGCACGAGCCAGCGGAACGTAACGGTCTTGCGCACTTCCTTGAGCATATGGCGTTCAAGGGGGCTGCTGGGTGTACCGCACGCGAGATTGCCGAAGCGGTTGAGGCGCGTGGGGCGTCGATGAATGCCGCCACGGACTATGAACGGACGAGCTACTTCGTGCGCTGCTTGTCGGCGGACGCTCCGCAAATGCTGGACGTGGCGCTGTCACTGGTGTTCGCGCCGGACCTGCCGCCGGAAGAGGTCGAGCGCGAGAAGTTCGTCGTACTGCAGGAAATCGGCGAGGCGGCCGACCAGCCGGACGATCTTGTGATGGAACTGGCCCAGACGGCGAGCTTCCCGGATCATCCGCTCGGGCGCCCGATCCTTGGCGTCGAAGCTACACTCAAATCGATCACGCGCGAGGATTTGATCTCGTTTGCGGCCGCGTCCTATGTGCCGTGTCGCACGGTCGTTTCTGTCGCTGGCAGTTTTGATCGCGTTGCAATCGAAGCCGTTGCGCGCCGCTGGCTCGAGCCGCGCGCGGCGCTCGCTGCGCAGGCGATGCTTGCGCCTGTGCAACCCAAGGCGCATGCGGCGACCGTGTCGCGCAAGCTTGAACAGACGCATCTGGTGCTGGCGCATCCTGGTCCGAGTGCGCTATCGCATGATCGCTTTGCCGCGCGGATTTTCGCCGAGATCTTCGGCGGCGGCATGGCCTCGCGCCTGTTCCAGGATGTGCGGGAGAGTCGGGGGCTCGCCTACACGATCGATGCTTCGGCGGAACAGTACGGCGATGCGGGGCGCATTTCGGTGTTTGCGGGTTGCGCTCCCGGCGATGCGCTTGAGGTGGGCCAGATCACGCGGGACATCTGGGCGGACATTGCAGCCAAAGGACCGACCGAAGCCGAGATGTCGCGCGCGCGCGCTGTGGCCGCCGCAGGATACGCCATGGCGGCGGAAGCGCCATCCGCGCGCGCAGGAAGCGCCGCGTACGAGTTGCTGGCGTTTGACCGCCTTATCGCCATCGAGGACGTGCTGCGGCAGATTGACTCGGTGACAATAGCTGACGTCAGCCGAATTGCGGCCCAGTCGCTCGCTGGACCTCCCATCGCCGCCGCTGTAGGTCCCAAAGCTGGACTGGCTGCGGCAGAGGCGTTTGTCTCCTTTCGCTCCTGAAACCTTCCTCACCTCGCTGAAGTCGCTACGAAACAAGAATTATGTCGCAGCTTTCCACAGCTGGCTCTTCTTCGACGCCCCAGGCCGCCTTGTGGTCGTGGCATGCGGCCGACAGCTTGTTGACGATCCGCGCCGAAGCCGGTGGTCCACTGTCGCAACTCGACGGTCGCTGGACGCTACAATCGCTGCTGGAACAGTTTGATGGTCTTGCCCGCGTGCGCATCGCGACGCCGTTGCGCTCCGGACGGCCCGGCGATCCCATCGATATTCGCGTGACGCTGGTGGATGGCAGACCGGCGCACTTCTTCGGCGCTTTCCATGATCATGGCGTGGCGCGGGGATTGATCGTGGCGGCGGAGGCGGGGGCGCGCCTCATTCATGGCGAAAGCAATGTCGAGCCGGTGTTTCAACCGATCCGGCGCCTCGATACATTGACGGTGGCGGGCTTCGAGGCGCTGGCTCGCTTCCGTGCGCCTGATGGGAAGCTTGTTGGGCCAGATACGCTGGTGGCGCTGGGTGGCGACACCGACTGGAACGCGATCGCACCTGTGATGCTTGCGAGGTCGGCGGAAACGCTGGCGCAGTTGCGCGGCGACGGTCATGACGTTTTCATGCAGGTGAACCTGTCGGCGGCAGAGATTGCGCAGCCGCTGCTGGTGGAAGAGATCGCCGCGATCATCCGCGATGCCGGCCTGCCGCACGGCTTGTTGCGGGTGGAACTGACTGAGCAGGCCGCGATGCGGGATTTCGAGGGCGCGCTGGGCGCGCTCGCCGCCTTCCGTGCGGCGGGGGCCGGCATTGTGCTGGACGATTTCGGCGCGGGCCATTCGTCGTTCGCGTGGCTCGCGGAGATACCGGCCGATGGTGTAAAGCTGGATCCCAGGCTGTGCCGCATGGTACGCCAGCCGCGCGCCTGCCGGATCGTGACGGCGCTTACGGGCCTGATCCGCGGACTCGGTATGACCGTGACGGCCGAGGGGATCGAGGACAGGATGGTGGCGGACGAACTGCACGCCATCGGTTGCGATTTCGTGCAGGGCTATGCTTACGATATGCCATTGCGCCTGCCGGACATCGCGGTGGCGTTCGATCCGGTGGCGGGTGCGCCTTGATGTCTGCAGCCACGGATTCGTCCAACGCCAGTTTCGTAGTCGTACACGTCGTAAATAGTGTCGTCAGTGTACACGAAAGCCGCGAACAGGCCGACGCATCGGCAACAGCTCTGGGTCGGCCAGCCCATTGGGTGATGCTTGGGTCAAAAGGTGCAGCATCAGGCAAATGGGTGCTTGTAGAGATCGGAAAGCAGCGCCGACGCCCCAAGGGTGACGGCTCGTCCAAACCCCGCTAGAACGTCGCGTCTACCCACCCAGAGGACACTATGGCTGAGCGCAAACCCTATCTGATTTCTGGCCGGACTGGCGACTGGGAAATCGTCATGGGGCTCGAAGTCCACGCGCAGGTGGCGTCGAACTCCAAGCTGTTCTCGGGCGCCTCCACCACGTTCGGGAATGACCCGAACACCAACGTGTCGCTGGTCGATGCGGCGATGCCGGGAATGCTTCCGGTGATCAACGCGTTCTGCGTCGAGCAGGCGGTGAAGACCGGGCTTGGCATCAATGCGGAGATCAACCTCGTCTCGCGCTTTGACCGGAAAAACTACTTCTACCCCGACCTGCCGCAGGGCTATCAGATCTCGCAGTTCAAGTCGCCGATCGTTGGCGAAGGCGCGATCGAGGTGGACAGCGACGAGGGCTACTCCTTCACCGTCGGTATCGAGCGGCTACACCTTGAGCAGGATGCGGGCAAATCGATCCACGATCTTGATCCCAATGCGACCTATGTCGACCTCAACCGGTCGGGCGTTGCGCTGATGGAGATCGTGTCGAAGCCGCACATCCGCTCGCCTGCGGAAGCGGCGGCGTATGTAAAGAAACTGCGCTCCATCCTGATCGCGCTGGGCACGTGCGATGGCGACATGGAGAAGGGCAATCTGCGCGCCGACGTGAACGTGTCTGTGTGCCGTCCGGGCGGGTATGAGCATTACCGCAAGACCGGCAGCTTCGAGAAGCTGGGCACACGCTGCGAGATCAAGAACGTCAACTCGTTCCGCTTCATCCAGATGGCGGCCGAATACGAAGCGCGCCGGCAGATCGATATCCTCGAGGACGGCGGCAAGATCGACCAGGAGACGCGGCTCTACAACGCGGACAAGGACGAGACGCGCTCGATGCGCTCGAAGGAAGACGCGCACGATTATCGCTACTTCCCGGATCCCGACCTGCTGCCGCTTGAACTGACCGGCGCTTATGTTGACAGCATTCGTGCGAAACTGCCCGAACTGCCTGACCAGAAGCGCGCGCGCTTCGTGAAGGACTACGGTCTCAAGGAATACGATGCCGGCGTGCTGGCAGGCGATGCGGACAAAGCAGCCTATTTCGAGGTGGTCGCCAAGGGGCGCGTTGCGCGTCTGGCCGCCAACTGGGTGACGCAGGACCTGTTCGGTTACCTGAACAAGGAAGGGCTGGAGCTTTCGGCTTCGCCGATCAGTGCGGAGCAACTCGGCGGCCTGATCGGGCTGATCGCGGACAACACGATCTCCGGCAAGATCGCGAAGGACGTGTTCCAGAAGATGATCGCGACGGGCGATACAGCCGCGAAGATCGTCGAGCGCGAAGGCCTCAAGCAGGTGACCGACACGGGCGCCATCGAGAAAGTGGTCGATGACGTGCTGGCCGCCAATCCGGCTCAGGTCGAAGAGATCAAGGCGCAGCGGGCTGCGGGCTATGAGAAGCCCAAGACCCTCGGCTGGATGGTTGGGCAGATCATGAAGGCGTCCGGCGGCAAGGCGAACCCTGCCGCCGTGAACGAGATCCTGATGAAGAAGCTGGGGCTCTAGTTCGGCGGAACCGCTGGCGGCGTTATCGGCGCCAGCTGGTCGTCGATCGCGGACTTGATCGGCTCGGGCCAGTCGTCAGCCGTGCCGACGCAGTCGCGCTTGAAGCTGCCATCAACCTCGTCGACCATGCCCTTGTCTGCTGTGGACGTTATCTCCCAGTCCATCTGGCAGCGACGCGTCGCGAAGCTGCGCGTGCAGACGGCCGCAGGATCAGGATAGTCCTCGTGGGCTTCGCCATAGGTGCATTCGAAGCCGGCGGCGTTGATAGCCCCGATGATCTCCGGCCGGCTCAGTTTGCCTAGCTGTGCCTTGACGCCCTCATTCCAGGCGGCGTTCAGCTTGTCGCCGGGCTCATACTGCCAGTCGTGCGCCGCCTCCAGCACCTCGAGCTTCGCAGGTTGTGGGGCGCCATCGGGAGGGGCGTTATCGACGGCTTGCTTGTTCTCTGCTGCCGGGGGCGCCGCCGGATCCGGGGCCGGGCTGCATCCCAACAGCAGCAGGCTGACGCTCAGGGCATAACGGATCATGACAAGTCCTCCCGCATTCACCTTACCTCAAATCGGGGCGGCGCAAGGGCGGACTGGCGCCGGAAGCCGTTCCCCGCTATGGGCGCCCCAATGAAGCTGTCGGATTTCGATTTTTACCTGCCGGAGGAGCTGATCGCGCTGCGGCCGGCGTCTCCGCGGGACTCCGCGCGGCTTCTGGTAGTGCGCGGACCTGAGGGGCGGCTGGAGGATTGCAGTGTCAGCGATCTGCCCGAGCTGCTGAAATCGGGCGATGTTCTGGTGGCGAACGATACGCGCGTGATCCGTGCAGCCTTGCTGGGGCGTCGCCCATCGCGCGGCGAAGGGCCGGATGTCGAGATCGAGGTGAACCTGAATTCGCGGTTGTCTGCTTCGGAATGGTCTGCATTTGCGCGGCCGGGGAAGCGGCTGAAGGCGGGCGATACGGTTCAGTTTGCGGGTGGGCTGACGGCGGAGTTGACGGCCAAGTCCGAGGCAGAGGTACGGTTGGGGTTCAATCGGGATGGGGCGGACCTTGATGTGGCGATTGAAGCGGCGGGGGCGATGCCGATCCCTCCCTATATCGCCTCGAAACGCGTGGCGGACGCGAATGACACGAGCGACTATCAGACATTTTTCGCGCGCGAGCCGGGCTCTGTAGCGGCGCCGACGGCGGGGCTGCATTTCACGCCGGGACTGCTCGGACGTCTGACTGCGGCGGGTGTGCGGCGGGCGGACGTGACGCTGCACGTTAATGCGGGAACATTCCTACCGGTGAAGGTCGACGACATTTCAGAACATCGGATGCACGCCGAGCAGGCCGAGATTGCGGCGGTGGCGGTTGATGCAATCACTGCGGCGCGCGCGGCCGGTGGTCGTTGCATTCCGATCGGAACCACGGCGTTGCGGACGCTGGAGAGCGCCGCGGCTGGCGGATCGCTTCAGGCGTTCAACGCGCCAACCTCGATCTTCATCACGCCGGGCTATCGCTTTCGCGTGGCCGACGGGCTGATGACAAACTTTCACCTTCCAAAGTCGACCCTGTTCATGCTGGTGAGCGCCATGATGGGGCTAGAGGTAATGAAGCGCGCTTACGCCCATGCCGTGGAGAAGGGCTATCGCTTCTTCTCCTACGGCGATGCATGTCTGTTGCTCCCACATGGCTGAGTTCCCTTTCCATATCAGCGCCACCGATGGCGACGCGCGCACAGGCAAGCTGGCGACGCCGCGCGGCGATATCGCGACGCCGGCTTTCATGCCTGTCGGAACGGCTGGCACGGTGAAGGCCATGTTCCTTGACGACGTGAGGTCTTCCGGAACGGACATCATCCTTGGCAACACCTACCACCTGATGCTGCGGCCCAGCGCGGAGCGCGTGCGGAAGTTGGGCGGGCTGCATAAATTCATGGGCTGGGCGCATCCCATCCTGACGGACAGTGGCGGCTTTCAGGTGTTTTCGCTGTCCGATCTGCGCAAGATGAAAGAAGAGGGGGTGGAGTTCCGCTCTCATATCGATGGCTCCGCGCACTTCCTGTCGCCGGAACGGTCGATCGAGATCCAGTCCGATCTGTTGGGGTCGGACATCGCCATGCAGCTGGATGAGTGCGTCGCCAATCCGTGCGAGCATGGGCCGGCGGCCGCCGCCATGCGTCTGTCAGCGCGATGGGGCGAGCGGTCAAAGGCTTACTTCGGCGTGCGCGATACGCAGGCGCTGTTCGGGATTGTGCAGGGGTCTACCTATTCTGATCTTCGCACCGAAAGCGCGCAGCGCGTCGTGGAGACCGGCTTTGATGGTTATGCCATCGGCGGGCTGGCCGTTGGCGAGGGCCACGAGGCGATGTGCGATACGATCAGTCTCACTGCGCCGCTGCTGCCGAAAGAGCGTCCGCGCTATCTGATGGGCGTGGGCAAGCCGATCGATATTCTCGAGGCGGTCGCGCGCGGCGTCGACATGTTTGATTGCGTGCTACCCACGCGCTCGGGACGTCACGGCCAAGCCTGGACGTGGGATGGACCCATCAACATCAAGAATGCGAAGTACGCGGAGGACGATCAGCCGATCGATCCGTTGTCGTCATGCCCGGCGACGCGCGACTACTCGAAGGCCTATCTCAACCACCTGTTCAAGGCGGGCGAGTATCTGGGGCCGATGCTGCTGTCCTGGCACAACATCGCCTTCTTCCAGGCGATGATGGCTGCGATGCGCAGCGCCATTGCCGAAGGGCGCTTTGAGGCTTTCCGGTCGGAGATGCGCAGCCGTTGGTTACGTTCCGCCGAAGATCAACCGGGCTGAACATTGCTGCGATATTCGATCTTCGTCTTTGTGACGAAGCCGGCATTCGGCTCTGGAGCGGCGGGTGGCGCACACCCCAGCTGGGCGCCGACACCCTTCAGATACGACCGGCGCGCCACGCCTGCCTGGAAAGCGGCGCGTAGACGGCGTTCGTGAGCCGAGGCGCCCGTGGCTTCGCGAACTAGCGATCGGAACGGAATGAAGTCCGACATGGTCGACGAGACCGCGCTCAGCGTTAGATCCGCGGCGCCTTCGCCGGCCTGGTCCGCCAGACTTTTGTCCGGGAGAGGCAGTGCGTCGAAGTCGCGGCCGAGTACCGCGTCCAGAGCCGACACCAGGCCGGCGATGCCCGCGCAGCTGACATTGGGAAGCGGCTCATAGGGAGACCGGATCGCCTTGAGTACGGGAGGGACCTCATTGCGCGTGACATTCAGGTCGTTGAGTGGCGACATCGCCGCACCCGACATGCCTGCTGAGGTCTTGTCCACAGCTGTTGAGCATCCGCCTGCCGACGCCGCCAAACTCAAAGCGAGCAGGATTCCCAGCATTTTCATGATATTCGCCCCCGAAGACTTCAACCTTCGCCGGCAAGAATGCGGTCGTTTACGAATGCCGGCAAGCAGGACCGAAAACCTCGGAATCCGCCGTTGACCGCAAGTAAATCGAACACTAGGTTCCGCCGCTCTTGAGGGAGCCGGTAGCTCAGTCGGTAGAGCAGCTGACTTTTAATCAGCGGGTCGCAGGTTCGATTCCTGCCCGGCTCACCAAGAGACTTCGGACAATAAAGTTGGAACGCGCGCACTAGCGCCGCGCTCCTTCTTTGTCTGTGATCAAGTAGGCTATCAATGGATATGGAAGCAGCGAAACCAGCGCCTCAATGGTTGCTGCTCTGCGCCGCCTGAGCAAGTCGGGCGGGCTTGTCGAGGGCCAGGATGCCGAGGCCGTAGATTGGGTCGCGGCCGGGAGCGCCTGCATCTTCGGCGAACTCGGTGAGCAGGCTGTCGAGCGACTTGCCTTTGCGGTGCTTCTGTTCGCCGGCAATCATGGCTGTGACATGAGGAGCCGCATACGATGTGCCCACAAGCTCGCCACCCTTGGCCGTCGGCGACACTTCGAAGCCGAGTGCGGCGATGTCCACGTGAGCGCCGCGTCCAGAATAGAGATAGGGCTTGCCGCTGCTGTCGACCGCCGACACGCCTATGACGCCGTCGTAGGCGGCCGGGAAGGCGGGGGCGGCGGCGGGGCCTTCATTGCCGACCGCTGCGACGACAACTATGCCGGATTTGAGGGATTGCGATACGGCGCGCTGGAGCGCCGGGTGATCGGGTCCGGCGAGGCTGAGGTTCACGACGCCGACACGGGCTGTGACGAGACGGTCGAACGCGAAGACCAGGGCAGCCACGTCGGCCGCTCCTTTACCGGTCTGACCGCGGATGACGTCCAGCAGGATCAGGCGCTCGGGCTCGGCGCTGTAGGCGTTGGCAAGATCGCGCAGGACGATGCCTGCGACGGCGTCGCCGTGGCCGGCCATGGCCGGCTTGTCCACAAGGCGCTCGACCTTCCAGCCGCCAATTATGTCGGCCGAAAATCCGTCGATCAGGCCGATCGATGTCGTCTTGTTTCTCTCGTGCTTCACCGCCGGCGGCGGGGCAGGGACATCTTGTTGCTGGTCTGCCGGAACCTTGCCGGTGGCGCGGTAAAGGTAGTTGTAGCCCGAGGCGGATGCAGGCTCGCTGGTGCGCAGCAACTCGAGCGCCTGGTTTGATGTCACGCCTTCAGGACGGCGCAGGCGTGCCACCACGGCGCCGATCGATTTTAGGGGGCGCTGCTCGATGATGCCGAAGCCTAGTGACTGCGCGCGGCTGACCAGACCGGCATCGTCCGACATGACGACCAGTTCGCCCTCGCGGTAGGGATTGCCAGCTTCGTCATTCTCGACCGGGATGATACCGAACTTCTGGTCGTGACCCGAGCCCTTGTTGTTGTCGTCGTCACTGTCGTCGTCATCGTCTCCGCTGTCGCCACTGCCTCCGCTTGAACCAGACGAACCATCGCTGCCGCTCTCACCGCTCTCGTTGGAGCCGGAGGTCGAGCCCGATGAGTCATCGCCGCCGCTACCACCGCTCGTACCGGAGTTACTTCCGGAGAGCCATTCCTCTCCGGCGTCGTCCGATCCCGAGGATGACTCTGTCGAGCCGTACTGGTTGCTGTCGCCATCCTCGCTGGTCGACTCGCCGCTGGACGATGTCGCTGGCTGGCTCTTGGTCGTTTCGGTCGAGCTCTCGGACGGATCCAGCGAAGCGAGCTCGACCTTATCGCCGTCACTCGTCTGACGATCGCTGTCATTGCCACCGTCCTTGTCAGCGGCCCGATTATCGCGATCGCGGCTGTCCTTCATATCGCGTTCGGCTGCGCGTTCGGCAGCTTCAGCTGCTCGCTCCGATGCCTTTGCCGCGCGTTCAGCTGCCTTCTCGGCGCGGTCGATAGCTTCCTCCTCCGGGGGCTTGGCGAGCGCCTGCCCGGATAATGTCAGGGCGAGCCCAGCCACTGCAAGAAGTGTTAACCAACGCGCGTTCATTGCCTGTAAGAATACACCTTTTGCTGCTTCGATGCGAACCGAATATTTCATCTCCGCATGAGAATATCTGCGGGTTTGAGGCGTTGTCAGGATAAGACTGCATGGGCCAGGGCGATAACAAGCACAGAATTGAACTGCGCTCGCTTATCCCGAGGCTCAGGCGGTTTGGATATGCCCTAACGGGGTCTGCCGACGATGGCGACGATCTCGTTCAGGATGCCTTGGAAAAGGCCTTGTCCCGAGAGGCGCAGTTTAAAGAAGGCACCAGGCTGGACAGCTGGATGTACAAGATAATGCAGAACGCCTGGATCGACAAGAAGCGATCCGCCGCTCGCCAGCGGTTGGTGGTTCAGCCGATGGACGACGACACGAATGCAATTGGCGAGGACGGACGGGACAGTTTCGACTCCCGGATCAATCTTCGCCAGGTACTCGAAATGATGGAGCGCCTGCACGTCGACGAGCGGTCGGTGTTGGCGCTGGTTTCGATCGAAGGGCAGACCTACCAGCAAGCCGCCGAGACACTCGGCATTCCGATCGGGACGGTGATGAGCCGTCTGGCGCGGGCCAGAAACAAGCTGCTGTTGCTGCTCGAAGGACTGAACACCGCTCCCTGGGAAACTGAGCAATGAGCATGATCACGGACGAACTGATCACTGCCTGGCTGGATGGCGAGGTTTCGCCGCAGCAGCGCGAAGAAATCGAACATGCGGTTGCCGCCTCACCGGAACTCGGCCGCCGGGTTGCGCGCTTGTCACAGATGGATCGGATGCTGGCCCCGGCTTATGCGGCGACACTGAAAGCGCCGATCCCGGAGCGTTTCGAGGCGATCCTTGCCCGTCCGCGCGCATCGGCATGGAGCCTGTCCGGTCTGCGTTCCGTCTTTGGTGGATTGCTCGAGCCACGACAGCTGGGCATGGCAGCTGCGGCGTTGATTGTTGGCGTTGTGGCCGGCGGGATGCTGCTCTCGGTTCCAATGAGGCCCGGATTTGTTACGACTTTGGACGGCGACCTGATCGCAAACAACGAAATGGCGATCAGCCTCGCCTCGCTGCAGTCAGGTGATGCAGCGGCTTCGCAGGCCGTGCGGATCAAGCTCAGCATGATTGACGCAGAGGGCAACTACTGCCGCCAGTTCGAGACCTCGGGTTCGGCTGGCCTGGCTTGCCTTGAAGGCGGCACATGGAAGGTCGACACGCTGTCTCCCGCCAAGGATGCGGCCGGGCAGGGCGACCAGTATGTGATGGCTGATGGCGCAGTTGATCCGGCCATCGCAGCGGCGCTGGATCGCCGCGGCGTTAAGCAACTGCTGGATCGCACGCAGGAAGCAACTGCCATCGCTTCTGGCTGGAAGGCAAACCAGAACTAGCTGCAGGTCCGACCCCCACGCGGACCCGCACAGCAAAACGCCCGGCCATCACTGGTCGGGCGTTCTTGTTTTCAGCTAACCGTTAGGAAATTCCAGGGTAAAACTCCTGGACTCAATCTTCCGTCGGGCGGCGCATGTCGGCGCGCCAGGTGAGCGTGAAGCCTGTGCCGAAGTCGGGCGCGTTGTCGGTGAGACCCGTCAGCGCATAGACTGAAAAGCGCCAGTCCTTCGATAGCGAGAAACTGCCGTAGGCGGTGAGGTCGGCCGACTGGTCCAAACCGTTGATTGATGATTCCGACCAGCCTGCGTCGATGCCGGCGACAGCGCCATCCATCAGACGGAAGTAACCGCCAGCGCCGAACTGAGCGCCGTCCGCCCGGGTCGCCCCGCCACGAAGCTTGTAGCCACCAAAGGCATAGATGCCCGCGCCGTCAAAGTCGTGGCCGACTTCCGCGAGCAGCGTGTAGTCGGTTTCGCCAGTGCCCAGATCCTTTTCCTCGTCGCCCGTCGGCAACGTCACCCGTCCTGTCAGGTCGAGGTAATTGTCGCCGCCGAGATCGTGCGAGTAGGAGGCAGAAAGAGAGATATCGGCGAGACCAGAAGAGCTGACGCCGCCGATCACTTCGCCGAGCGTTGGGTCGATCGGGTCGTCATTCCCGC
>JBBATZ010000027.1:0-32937 GCA_040398425.1 Hyphomonadaceae bacterium | reverse complement strand
GCCGCTGCCACCACTGCCACCGCCACCACTGCCACCGCTGCCGCTATTGCCGCTACGATCTCCGCCATTGTCGTCAGTTGCGCCAGGGACGACGCCGCCAGGACCTTCGACTGAGGCGAATGGAACGCGGACGCGGAACGACCAGTCGCCTGTTCGCAAGCGGAAGGTGACCGGGACCTCGTAGATCGTCGTGTCGCCCGTGCCGCCATAGGACCCGGTCGAATACTCCGCTCCAACTCCGACCTGAACGGTCTGGGCAGAAGCCGATCCGGCAGTTGCAACGGCGGCGGCCCCGGCCAGAACGGCCAGAGAGCACGTATTGCGATACGTCATAGATACGATCTCCCCTTAAACCCAGCGCCTAGCAAAGCGCATACCATGGAGGCCTGTCGCCTGGAGTCGAAGGGGGCAGAAGCGCTGGTGGTGGGGGTTACCAGCGACTTCTGCCCCCTGTCTGCCGTCGGGCCGACCCTCGATTAGCCAAAATGTTAACCATGGCCTCTGTTTCTGCCACCACGCTCGCTGCGGTCATCGCGATCGCGGTCCCTGTCGCGTCCCCGTTCGTGGTCGCTGCCGCGATGGTCGTCGTCACGGTCTTCGCGATCGCGATCACGCCCACGGGCTCGATCCCCGCCATGGTCGTCTTGACCCGTCTGGTCATCATCGATCGAGCCATCGCCACGACGCTTGAAGCCGTCTGCGCCAATATCGTCATCGGATAGCGAACCGTCGGCGTTCGGCTGGTCATCATCGACTGGACCGTCGCCGCGCAGCTTGACGCCATCGGCATTCAGATCGTCAGAGAGCGAAATCGGCGTTGGCGTCGGAGTCGTCTGCGCAATCGCGCAGAGTGGGGCGCAAGCCCACACGATCGCGCCAAGAGCTACACTGAAAGTCAGCTTTTTCATTGAGAAGGTCCCGATCCCGATTGTCAGCCCACAGACTGACTACGCTGGAGCTCGGGGCTTATTCTGCTGGTTTCAAAGAATTCATCTTTGGCGACGGCCAGCGCGACATCCATCGGCGCAAGCTCGAGCACGAGATGGACGCTGCCGGAGAGTCCACCGCGGATGATGGCTGGGTGGAAGCGATCGTCGATGCGCCAGAGTTCGCCCGCCTTGGGCGTGATGCGCTCCTCACCGATACGGATGTAGGCGCCATCCGACGTCTGGCAGATGAAGTGGTATCGCTCGACGTTGCTGGGGCCTGGACGCCAGCCTTCGACGGCGACATGTCCGCCGCCTGCGGGCAGATCCATGAGTGTGGCGCGGGCGATTTCACGGCGATTAACTTCGGCAAATGCCTCCACGAAGCTGCGGCCGCGCCATGTGAGCTTCTCTCCAGCCTTGCGGTTGCTCCTCCACGGCGAGTCTGCGCGGAAGCGGACCCTGCGACGCGCAATGATGGTATTGGGCAGCGCCGCAACAGGCGTCTGAACCAGAAAACTTTCAGACGGCAGGCCGGATTCCATCAAATCGAAATAACGCATCGCGGCATTCTCCTCACGTACCGCGGGCTGTCCGGCTATGGCGTCGTTCTGGCGCGTATCCATGATCGTTCCCCACGGAGCTCCCTCTTGCTACACTCCGAAAACGCCGGACCGCCTGTGGTTATTCTCGCGATGCTGCGAATTTCCTCCAAATTCTCCAGATTCAACCAGCGTCATGTATTTCCTGAGCTGCATTCCCTGCTGCGCCGAATTCGACCCCTGTGGCCGCTACGGCAGGGCGAAGGAAGTCGTTAGCGGGCGAACAAGATCATTGCGTCAACACTTCAGAAGTCGCGCTCATTACTAAATATTTCGGCAGGGTGCCGAGAATATCTTGGCAACAATCTTCGTTGTACCGACATGTACCGCGACCCGCCTGCGAAAACGGGAAGTTGCCGGTCGCGCGTTCAAGTATAGTGGGAGTCGGGACATGCAGTTTACACCGGGCCTCTCGGCGCAGCTTCGCGGTGCGCACCGCGCGTTCGCGACGCGTATTGCCGATCTCAGTCTGGCTGCTAGCCTAGATCCGAAAGCCAAACCACAGGCGGGCGACCTGTGCCTCGCCCGTGTCACGCGTCTCGGTCAGCATCGTCATGTCGAGCTTGTCACCGGACGCCGCGCCGCGCTCGCCGTCGGCGATGAACTGATCCTGGCGTTCGGCAACCGCTACGCGTCCGACCAGTTCGAAGCGCAGATCCCGCCGACCCTGGACAGCTGCCACCTCGTTGCTGCGGGAGGCATTGCTTCCATGGTCGTGAGTCGGCACTCGAGCATGAAGGCGGCGACCGAAATTCAGCCGCTGGGAGTTCTCCGCGATGCAAATGGCGTTGCGCTGAACCTCTCGCGTTGGGGCTGGCCCGGCGTCGCAACTCCGGCGCACGCTCCGACACAGCCGCACATGATCCTGGTCGTCGGCACCAGCATGAATGCCGGCAAGACAACGCTGTGCGCCAATGTCATTCGCACGTTGCGCGAATGCGGTCTGCGCACATCCGCCCTGAAACTGACAGGTACCGGGTCCGGCGGCGATTTGTGGAAGTATCAGGACTCCGGCGCGCTGGAGGCGATGGACTTCGGCAATGTCGGGCTCGCATCGACGGCCGGCATGGACATTCGTGTTCTGGACGCCGCAATCGGTCGCCTCTGCGCAGCTGTCTCTCCGCAAGCGGACGTGATTGTCGCCGAACTGGCGGATGGCATCCTGCAGCGCGAGACGAGCCAGCTGCTGCAGGCGTCAAACCTGCGCGCACGCGCTGGGTCGATCCTGTTTGCTGCGTCCGATCCACTCGGCGCTGCTGCTGGCGTTCAACTGCTCGCCAGCTGGGGGCTCGACGTGTCCGCGGTTGGTGGACTGATGACCGCGTCGCCGCTGGCCACACGCGAGTTCACGTCCTTCTGCAATGCTCCGGTTATCTATGCAGGAGAGACCACCGCACCGGAAGTTGCGACGCATCTCTTCACGCCGACGAACGGCCAGTCGGGCAAGAAGCATGCTGCGCAGCGCTGAGATTGTTTCCTTGCGAGAGTCGGCACACCCCGTGCCCGTTAGTGGCCTCCGCGCGCACCAGTCGGAAGGCTCGGAGCTCGATTATTTTGCTTACGTGCCCCGGTCAGCGACCACGGCGTCGCCTCTCGTCGTAACTGTTCACGGCATCGAGCGTATGGCCCTGCAGCATGCTGTCCGTTTCTCGGCCTTGGCAGAAAAGCATGGCTTCATTGTCATGGCACCCATGTTCAGCAAGTCGCGCATACCGCGTTACCAACGCCTGGAGCGGGGCCCGCAGGGCGACTGCCCCATGACCGCGCTCGACCTGACAGTTGATCACATCCAGCGCGCACTCGGGTTGGCGGCGGCACCGTTGCGCCTTTTCGGCTATTCCGGCGGCGCTCAGTTCGCGATGCGCTACACAATGGGCGGGTCTCTGCCGGTGGCGCGTCTCGCTGTGGCGGCGCCGGGTTGGTTTACAATGCCCGATCTACTTCAGGCGTTTCCATATGGGCTCGGCGACGCGCCCATGCTGGAGGGCAGGGCAGTTGACGTCGACAGGCTGTTGTCCATTCCCGTTCTATTAACGGTCGGGGCGGAAGATACCCGGCGTGACAAATCACTCAACCGCGACGCGCTGGTGGAATCCCTGCAGGGGAAGACCCGTTTGGAGCGGGCGCATCGGTGGTATGAAGCTATGAAATCGGCGGCCGAGGCGAGGGGACTACCTGCTAATCTGCGACTCAAGCTGCTCCCGGGAGCGGGGCACGACTTCAACGACAACATGCAGACGCACGGTCTTGGCGAGATCGTTGTGGACTGGCTTATCAACTAGTGGAGTAGGACGATGGTGGGAACTTGGAAGAAGGCCCTGATCGCTTCGGCGGGCATGGCGATCGGCTTCTCTGGGGCAGCGGCAGCCCAGGATACTGACGTGGATTTGGGCGCTGACGGGTTCACGTTTGAGTCCGGCGCGATGAAGTTGAATATTGGTGGCCGCATCCATGTCGATACACTCTCGGTCGAAAGCGACGGGATCGCGTATTCCGACGTGACGGACATCCGCCGCCTGCGTATCGACGCTACACTGGATGTCGGCAACGACTGGCGCTTCAAGATTGATGGTGATGTCGGCGGCTTGAGTCCCGGCATCTACAATGCCTGGGTCGCCTATCGCGGCATCAAGGATACAGAGTTCCGCGTTGGTAACTTCATCGCGCCGTTCAACGGCGAGAACATGATGAGTTCCAATAACACCAAATTCATTGAACGGGCGCTTCCTTCCGAGCTCTCACCCAACTTCCTGCTCGGCGCCACTGCCGCCTACGAGGGCAAGAACTGGTCAATCATTGGCGGTTACTTCACGAACCCGATCGAGGATGAAACTCTCACCAACCGAGACGATGGCAAAAGCTTCGTCGTTCGCGGCGTGTTTGCCCCAATCGAAAAGAAGCGCGAAGCGCTGCACTTCGCCGCCGCGATCGAACGGCGTGAGCTTGATGGCGGCGCGACCTCTCGGGTTCGTACGAACTCGGAATTTGCGCTGACGCGTCAGGCGATCCTCGACACGGGAACCCTCGCTGGCGTGGATAGCTACACCAACCTCAACGTTGAAGCCGGCTACATGAATGGCCCCTTCATGATCAAGGCTCAGCAGGTTACGCGCGACAACGATGCGCCCGCCTTGCTCGATCCGAAATTCACGGCCCGTGCCGTCGAAGCTGCCTGGGTAATCACCGGGGAACGCCAGCGCTATAGCGTGGGACCCGGCACCTTCGGCGAAGTCACTCCGGACAAGGACAACTGGTTCGGTGCGTGGGAGATCGCCGCGCGTTACAGCACGCTGGATCTGACGGATGGCGCCGTGGCAGGCGGCGAAGAGAAGAACATGACGATCGGCGTCAACTGGTACGTGAACCGGAACGTGCGCGTATCCGCCAACTATGTGGACGCCAAGGCAGAGCCGAGCCGCCTTGGGGTTACGGACAACCCGTCAGCTGTGATGGGTCGCCTGCAGATTGCGTTCTAGTGTAGAACCCCAGTTGCGCTTTGCCCGTTCCAGACGCGGGCGGGCAAAGGCGCGGGGACGCGATATGGCGGACGGCAACTGGCGCCGGTTCTTTCTGACCCCCACCGGAGAGGCCGCCAAAGCCTGGCGGCTGCCGGTGCTGCTGCGCGGGCGCCGCAAGCGGCGGATGCTGCTTCTGGTAGCGCTGGGTCTCTCACAATCCGTGCTGTCCGTGGTGATCGCTCTGAGCGTCCGCGAAGCGTTTGACGAGTTGGTCGGCGCCCAGGCTGGCACTTCTGCAGGACTCCGCACCGCAGGCATCGCACTCGGCGCACTTGCCCTGGTCGCAGTGTTGCGCTGGCGCGAGTTCCTGGAATCCGAGAGGCTTGCTCAGAGCTATGTCCACGCCGTGCGCGTGCAGGTCTTCCGTCACGCCATCCGACTGGGCGAGGCGGGGATGGCGCAAACCTCACGAAGCGCCGTTCTGCTGCGGTTTACCGGCGACCTAAGTCCACTGCGGTTGTGGATCAGCAGGGGTATTTCGCGTGGCGTTGTCGCCGTGACGAGCATCGCCGTGACGCTCATCGCCTTGCTGGTCGTGGCGCCGTTCATTGGGCTAACGATTGCGGCGGCGATGGCGCTGACGGCGCTCGCTGCGTTGGCGCTGGGACCAGGGCTGGATCAGTCGACGCGGAAGGTCCGTCGTCGCCGCACGCGTATGCTGAAGCATACACAGGAACGCCTGCTGCAACTCCCCCTGATCGAAACGGCGGGTGACGCCACGCGCGAGCGCCGCCTGCTGGCGCGTAAGAGCGATGGTCTTGCGCGCGCATCGGTTGCCCGCGCAAGTCTGATCGGCGTGCTCCGTTCAATTGGTGAAGCGGGGGCGGCAGCGGCGAGCCTCGGGGCGTTACTGATCGGGGCGTTGCTTGCGGGAATGGCGCTGGCGACGCCGGGCGCGGTTGTTGCGGCGATGCTGCTCGCGGGCCTGATGAACCCCAAGATGCAGGACCTGACCCGCGCGTTCGAATACTGGACCAATGCCCGGATTTCGATCGAAAAGCAGGCGCGTTTTCTGGCGTTGCGGCCGGTCGGACGCCGGAAGGGGTCGACCAGCAATTCCGTGCGGCTGCGCGAGGCCACTGGACATCTCAGTCTGGCGAACGTCGCCTATGGCGATGAGGTGCGGGACGTGACGTTGGACCTGTCGCCCGGCGACCGTCTGTGGCTGGGCGATGGGCCACCTCATGAAAGTCTGACAATCCTGAGGCTTGCGGCGGGCGTGCTCCAACCCACACGAGGAAGGATCAAGCTGGACGGCACGAGCCTGCGCAGGATTCATCGCCGCGATGTCCGCCGGCATGTCGCGCTTGTCTCTGCGGACTTTCATCTGTTCGAGGCCAGCGTGCGCGCGAACCTCGCCTACGGCGTCTCCGAACAGCGCGCCGAGGGGCTGGACGCGCTCGTCGCCGCCTATGGCTTGACCGATATCGTCGATGACCTGCCTGGTGGGTTGGATCATGTCGTTAGTGTCGGCGACCGTCGGATCACGGGTGGCCTTCGACTGGTGTTCGGGTTGATGCGGGCACGCCTGTCAGGCGCGTGCATCATTCTTGTAGATCAGTCCGATCTTACGCTTGGCGAGAGCGAGCGCGCCGCGATCGACCGCCTGTTGACTGATCACGGTGGCTCTGTGTTGTGGGCGTCACCCACGGAGCCGCACGGCTATAATCGTATCTCCGCACCGGAGCCCACGCCGATCTAGAGTTCGCGGCCGACGGGGTAGAGCAGATAGCGGTCGTCGTAGAACGGGCTGAGCTCATAAAAGAACTGCAGGCGGCGGAGGGGCGACGCTGCAAATCCGGCATCCTTCTTGAGGCGCTGTTCAAACTCGGCTTTCAGCGCAGGGTCGCTTGAGAGCATTTGCTCGGCCATCGGCGCGATGGCGTAGGGTTCCATGTATTCGACGCGGGACAGGATCTCCGCGAAGAATCCCCACGTAAAAAATGAGTCTTCGGCCTCGGGTTCGAGAAGCGACGCTGCGAGGGCTCCGAGCGGTTGGTCGGTCGAGATGCGAACCGACCCAGCGGGGAAGGTCTCCCGGTGTTGCTCATGCCTCATGCCGGTGGGCGCGTAGTTCATCCGACCTTCAAAGGGGCCAGAGGATTTGAAGCCGTTGAGGCGGATCATGTCGACGTCGACGGTGCGCGGCGTCTTCAACAACTCCATCTGCACGCCGTGCAGTTTTAGTCGCGTGATAACGTCTGCCTTGGTCGCCGGCACCCAGTAGGCCTTTGGCACGCTGAGCTGCAAGCCCGGCTCAGAGCCGAAGATTGGAATATTTACGGTCGGCCCCGGCTTACCGAGGAAACGGGAGATCTTTCCGCCAGTCGCAGGAGAATCCACTTCCTCCGAAGCGATGGTCAGGAAATCCAGCCTGGCGACCGGCTCTTCCCTTGTCTTCCAGTTGGAGTCGAGACGCTCCGGGCGAAGGGCGCGGTCTGTTGCTATGGCCTGCTTCAGGGACCTGGCCTCGCTCGATAATGCCTTGAGCGTCGCCTCCAGCAGCACATAGGTGCCCAGCACACGTTGACGATACGGCTTTAGCGAGTGGTTCTCCACCAGCACGCTGGGTATGCGCCGCAGGTCGCCATAGGCTGTGCTGAAGCGCGGCGCGAAAGCATAGAGATCAAGGCCTTTGGTTACATCGCCATCGTCGCGCGCAAAGATCAGCGGGCCGGGGATGTGCCCCGCCGCTTTCAGGGCGGCGTCCGCGCGCGGGCGGTAGACATCGTTCAGCCATTTGCCGATCGCCGGACTGGACGCATAGAGACCATCCCAACCATCGAAACCGTAGGTGATGTCGTACTGGTAATCCATGCCGTCGGTGACGTGCAGATCGATGTAGAAATCCGGATCGAACTTGTTGATCAGCCCGAGCAGCGCCTGTGTCTCCGGCGCCTCGGTCTTCATGTAGTCGCGGTTGAGATTGAGGTTCTGGGCGGTGTTGCGCCAGCCCATCTCTTTCGGTCCGCGCTGGTTGGGGCGACTGTAGGGCGTGGAGCGCTCGTGACCATCTGCGTTGAGTGCGGGGATGAAGACGATGTTGACCTTGTCGATCATCTCGTCGCGCCCCTTGAACAGCATGTCGCGGATCAGCATCAGCATCGCGTCCTTGCCGTCGATCTCGCCGGAATGGATGCCGGCCTGGACGAGGAAGACGGGCTTGGAGGGGTGGAATTTCGCGCCGTCCTTTGACAGGACAACTGCAACCAACTTCCGGCCCTGCGCCGTATGGCCGAACGTCTCGATGCGCATGAGGGCCGACTGCCAGTCCATCTTGTCGAGGAAGGCCAGCGTGTCAGCATAGTTTGGCGTTTCGGTGAGGCCCGTTGTCTCGGAGGGCGTGATCCACGTGTCGGTCGGCGCGACGATCAGCTTTTCGCTCGCGCCGCTCCACGCGGGTGCAGGTGGCAGGAAAGCTTCGGGCTCAAGCCCCAGGGAACCGGTATGGGGCGGTTGGGCGTTGGCCATGGCGATTGCTCCGGCGATGAGGACAGCGGCGAGGGATGTCGCGATGCCGGCGGCGATACTCTTCCTGAGCATTGTGGATGACTTCCCCGGCACAAGACTTGTGCCTCGTTCTAGCATCAGCCTAGCATCCCGGCGCAAGCAGGACGGAGACGGATATGAAGGCGATGATCGCGGGCGCAGTGGCGGCCGGCCTGCTGGCGGCAGCTTGCGCTACATCCGGGTCCGGCGGACCGGCGCCGCCGCCTGCCGTGAGAAGCGCGCTGTCAAAGATCTCGGGCGAGGTGAGCGAGGCGCGCCTGCGCGGCTATATTGAGAAGATGGTGTCCTTCGGGACGCGCTCGACCATATCCGACCAGACGTCACCCGTGCGGGGGATCGGCGCGGCGCGCAAATGGGTCGAGAGCGAGTTCCGGGCAATCGGCGAGGCTTGCGGCGGCTGTCTGGAACACGCGCTGCCGTCCGACACCGTGACTGGCGCCCGCTACCCGCAGCCGACGCTGGTTGTGGATGTCGTGGCGATCCAGCGAGGAACAACCGAGCCCAACCGCGTGATCATCATCCAGGGTCACCTCGACAGCCGCAATTCCACCAATGAGAACATCACGGATGATGCGCCAGGCGCCAATGACGACGCCTCCGGTGTGGCGGCGGTGATCGAGTCTGCGCGGATCCTGTCGAAGCAGAAATTCGCGGCCACGATAGTCTATGCGGCGCTGAGCGGGGAAGAGCAGGGGCTCTCAGGGGGAACAATCCTTGCGGCCTATGCGAAGAAGCAGGGCTGGCAGGTCGAGGCGGTGCTGAATAACGATATCGTCGGCAATTCGCGCGGGCTCAACGGCAAGATCGACGACAAGACTGTTCGGGTCTTTTCCGAGGGCGTGCGCGCGACCGAGACAAGTGCGATGGCCAACGCGCGCAAGGTGAATGGCGGCGAAGTGGACAGCCCCTCGCGAAGCCTCGCGCGCTACATGGCGCAGGTCGCCGAGGATCACATGCCGGACTTCCGTGTGCGCATGATCTATCGACGCGACCGCTATGGCCGCGGCGGCGACCAGACGCCGTTCCAGGACGCCGGCTACCCGGCCATTCGTGTCACGGAGGGAGCCGAGAACTGGAACCACCAGCACCAGAATGTTCGCACCGAGAATGGCGTCTTCTATGGCGACACAATCGAGTTCGTGGACTTCGCTTATCTCGCGCGCGTGACGCGGCTGAATGCGATGGCGCTGGCGAGCCTGGCCAGTGCGCCGCCGCCGCCAATGGAGGTAACGGTCAACGGCGCCTTGTCCGACGACACGACGGTGAAGTGGACAGCGACCGCAGGCGCCGCGACCTATCGCATCTGGTGGCGTGAGACGACCTCGCCGAGATGGCAGCACAGCCTGGACGCGCCGGGCGACAAGGTGGAATTCATCGTGAAAGACGTCGTGCTGGACGATCATTTCTTCGGCGTGCAGACGCTCTCGGCCGCCGGGTTCGGCAGTCCTATCCAGTACGCCGGTCCTCCGGGCGCATTCTTCCCGCCGGTCGAGCTACCGAAGTAGAGGTTCAGCGCATTTCTCTCAGCGCGGCGTCAGTATGTCGTCGAGATAGGCGGGCTTGGCCGGGATGCGTTCGAGCCGCGGATAGCAGTGGCCGCCGGTATAGTCGAGCCGGATGGTCTTGAGCGTGTCGCCGGCCTTCACCAGCAGATCGACAGGCGTGCCGCCCTTGGTGTTGGCGACGGCGGCTTTCAGGCGATCTGGAGTGAAGCTTTGCCCGTTCACCGCGGAGATCGTCACTGCCGTGGTGAGGCCTGCCTTCCAGGCGGGGCCATCCCATTGGATGAGCGTGATCTTGCCGGCTGAATCCGCCGCGAGGCCGATCGAGTAGAGCAGGTTGGCGGCGCGAGTGCGGGATTCGCCATCGCGCCAAACGGAGTTCGGCGCATCACCATAGACAAGGCGATAGCCGCCGCGCTCCAGACCCGCCAGCGGCGCCATTGGCGCGACCGCATCTACGCGGGCCGCGAAGAAGCTCTCCCAATCAAAGGGCTGGACCTTGTTGAGCGTCGCCACGAGATCCTTGCGTGTGTAGGTGAGTTGGCCCCAATCGCCATCGTTGACGCCGAAGAACGCCTTGGCGAAATCATCGAGCGAGCGCTTACCTTCTGTTTTTTCGCGGATCAGCGTGTCGGCTTCCATCCAGATCAGCTGGCCTTCGGAATAGTAGTCCTCGCTGCGTTGCCAGTTCTGCCACGGCAGGGAGCGACGCGCGGCGATGATGGGGTCGTTGGTCGTGTCCACTAGCGGGCGCCATTCGCGACCAGTCCGCATGTCGTAAGTTGCAGCATTGTTGGCAATCAGGTCGAGCGCCTGCTGCTTCGTGACGAAGCCCGCACGGGCGGCCAGCACATTTCCCCAATACTGCGTCTGGCCCTCATAGACCCAGAGCAGGCTGTTGCGCATCGGCGTGTTGAACGCAGCTGTCCACAGATCGGCAGGGCGGCGATACTTTCCGTTCCAGGAGTGGGTGTATTCGTGCGCCAGCAGGTCCTTGCTGACGAAGCCTGTGTTCCAGGCAGTGAAGTAGCCAGAGTTCGTGCCGTTGTCGCTGGAACGCTGATGCTCGACGCCGGAGGTGGCCAGGCGATCACTGACCGAGAGCAGGAAGTCGTAGTGATTGAAGTGGCGCGCGCCGTAGAGTTTGTCGGCCTGCTTCACGAGATTGCGGTGGACTTCGATAATTTCGGGGCTCGGGTCGACCTGACCTGCCTCGTCGCCCATGACGTTGAGCGTGACTCGTGAGCGGCCGCCGGGATCGAGATCGAATTTACGCAGATACTTGCCAGCGAAGAGCGGGCTGTCGATCACGGTTTCCCATGAGTCCGTTTTGAAGCGAACGGTGGCGCCGGCAGTCGATGCAGTCTCAAGGGCGGTGGCATAAGTCCAGCCGGGCGGCAGTTTTACGCTGACGTCGAAATTGATGCGCCGCGCGAAGTGGCCGGCCGGGTATAGCGCAGCGACGTACCAGTTGAGACGCAGCATTTCCGGCGTCATCATGATCGGGCCCTGCGCGGACTCGATCGGGGTCAGGAACATCGACTCCACGTCAATGGCCTTGGCGCCCGCGGGTACGTCGACATGGAAGGCATAGACGTCGGCGGCATCCCGTTGCCAAGGAACAGGTTTGCCATTGGCCGTGATCTTGAGCCCGGCATAGTTGTAGATCGGTCCGCGTGGCGCGTGGTTGCCGGGGATCCATTGCGCATAGGCCAGCGTCAACCTTCCAGGTTTGGCGACTGGAATTCGCTGGCGAATGTTGAAGATGCGACGGTCGAGATCGGTAGCGTCGACGTCCAGCGTGACGACGCCGGGATACGCCTCATCCCTGAGGGAGGGCAGGGCAGGCGCGTAGGCCTGAGGCTGCGGGGCCGATCGTATCGCTTGCTGCTGGGCCGAGATGGGCGCAGCAGCGAGAAGGGTCGCGAGCAAGAGGGCGAGGCGCAGTTTCATCGAGGCGAGTATCCCTTGTAGGTCAGACGGGTCGCCCCAATAGAGCCGCCGGGGCGTCAGAATTCAACAGGTCGCGCGCCCTCTGGCGAAAGTGGACATTCTGGTGCAGGTCTTCCGCCAGAGCGAAACGTGATCCGGGCGAGGGAGATATCAATGGAATCGGCGACGCCGAATGCGGCTGAACAGCAGCCCGCGACGCCGCTGCGAACCGTGGTGGTGGCCTCAGCGGCCGGAACCGCGTTCGAATGGTATGACTTCTTCGTGTACGGCGCGCTGACGAGCATCTTCGCTGCCAAGTTCTTCAACGCCGCTGAGATCGGCGAGGCCAACGCCACGTTGGCGACGTTGGCCGTGTTTGCGGCGGGGTTGTTTTTCCGTCCCCTTGGGGCCCTGATCTTCGGCCGCATGGGCGATCGGTTCGGCCGCAAGGGCGCGTTTCTCGCGACCGTGATCATCATGGGGGGAACGACCTTCGCCATCGGCCTGCTGCCCGACAACAAAGAGCTCATGGGTTTCAGCGCGCTTGCACTTGTGCTGCTCAGGATCCTGCAGGGCATGGCGATCGGCGGCGAATATGGCGGCGCGGCGATCTACGTGGCCGAACACTGTGAACCTCACCATCGCGGCGAATCGACAGCCTGGATCCAATCCTCCGCAGCGTTTGGTTTGATGGGCGCGCTCGCGGTGGTGTTGAGCACCCGGGCAATCCTCGGCGAGGAACAGTTTGTCGCCTGGGGCTGGCGCGTACCTTTCCTATTCTCGGCGCTGTTGGTCGCAGTTTCCGTGTGGATGCGGCTGAAGCTGCACGAGAGCCCCGAGTTCGAGAAGATGAAGGCCGCCGGCACGATCAGCCGCGCGCCCTATGCCGAGGTATTCCTGAAATGGGAGAACCTGCGTCTCGTCATCCTGTCGATCTTCGCTTTCCTGATGGCCCAAGGCGCCATCTGGTGGTGTGCATTCTCGTACTCGCAGATTTTTCTCGAGCGCTTCATGAAGCTTCCAGGGGTGTGGGCGAACGTGTTCTTGATCGGCGCAACGCTGGTTTCGATACCGCTCTATGTGTTCTTCGGCTGGCTGTCCGACAGGATAGGTCGCAAGCCGGTGCTGATCTTTGGCATGGTCCTGTCGGTGGTGGCCATGATCCCCAGCTTCCAGGCCTTCTCGGCAGGCACCAATGGAGCTTTGTTGACAGCGCAGAAAGAAGAAGCCGTGGTGATCCACGCTGATCCGGCTTCCTGCTCCTTCCAGTTCGACTTGCTGGGCGGACGCAAATACGAGACGGGATGTGATATCGCGCGCGCCTATCTGACCAACGCTGGCATCGGCTTCACTATCAAGTCCGAGACGACTGGCACGCTGACAACCGTGCAAATCGGGGAAGATGCCGATCACCGGACGCCGGCGGGTGACGGCACGGGGCTCGCCAAGCCTGCCCTTGATGCCCACGCAAAGGCGATCAACGCGAGCCTCGCGGAAGCCCTGAAGGCGGCTGGATATCCAACGCCGATCAAGCCGCCTACAAGCATGGCGGAGTTCCAGACGCAGGCAGCAGACTTCAACTGGCCGCTGATTATCGCTGGCTTCCTCGCTATCGTAGTCGCGGCGACCGCGCTGTACGGGCCGATGGCGGCAACACTGGTCGAGATGTTCCCGACCCGTGTGCGGTACACCGCGCTATCGGTGCCATACCACATTGGCGTCGGATGGGTCGGCGGCTTCATGCCGATGACAGCGTTCGCGATTGCCACTGCCACAGGAGACGTCTTCGCTGGGCTTTGGTATCCGGTTGTGTTCGGGATCATCGGCATTGTGACGACGTTGTTCCTGCTGCCCGAAACCAAGGGAAGAGCGCTGACCTGAGCAGTGGTCAGCGGGCAGGCGCGGCGGAGGTCGCGAGCTTCGCCAAGGGTAGCGTGATCGTCGCGCGAAGTCCGTTCGGGTTCCGGTTCTCGAGGATAAGCGATCCGCCATGTGCGCGGGCGATGGCCTCACACAGCGTGAGCCCCAGCCCAGTCCCACCAGTGTCGCGGTTACGAGACGCCTCGCCGCGATAGAAGGGGTCAGTAGCCTTGTTGAGTGCTTCCGGCGTCATGCCCGGACCATCATCGTCTATGTGGACGCTAACCTGACCAGCTCCGCTTTCCACTGTCAGCCGGGCTGCACCGCCATAGGCTGTTGCGTTGTCAATCAGATTGCGGAGCGCGCGCCGCATCAGGACAGGGCGGCAGACCGCCACGGAACGCTGTGTCGACACAAGCGTCACTGGAGATCCCGTCTCGGCATAATCCTCGACAACGTCGTCAACGAGCACCGAGACGTCCATCGTGCGCTCGGGTTCGCTCGACTTGCCCTGACGCGACAGCTCCAGGATGTCTTCGAGCAGTTCCGTGGCTTCCTCGATCGTGCGGACGGCCTTCTGGCGTTCTGCCTCGGGCTCCATCGATTCCAACCGTATGCGGAGTGAAGCGAGCGGCGTACGCAGATCATGTCCCAGCGCCCCCAGCATCACATCCTTCTCGCGCAGCAACTGGCTTACGCGGCGGCTCATCGCGTTGAATGCAACGATCGTCTGCTGCACGTCGATGGGCCCACGGGGGATCAGCTGCTGAGGTTCATCGGATTCGCCAACGCGTGCTGCAGCGCCGGCGAGATCGCGCAACGAACTCGACAGCCGTCCCGCAGCTATCCATGCGGCGGCCAGCAGGAAAAAGAAGATGACGAACGTGCTCGCGGCCAGCAAGAGCGCATCATCGCGTGTCGTCTCGGGGGAAACCGAGAAGCTGCTCAGCCAGCGACCGTCGGGCAACTGGGCGGAAAGCAGAATCTCACGCAGTTCATGCACCATGGGCGGCAGATCGCGGCCGGGACCTCCGCGATCGTCCATTCGCCCCGGTCCACGACCTCCACCAAACCCGGACCCAGGCGGTGCGTCATCGCGCGATTGCCCGCGCGGGGGGCGGTCGCGGATCCGCGGAAACGCTCTCATGGCGTCACGGATTGCCGAGCCACTTAGAAGGCGGGTCGAGGCGTGAACTTCGGCAGGTTTGACACCCGCATCCTCCAGCGCTTCACGCAGTCGGGTTTCGAGCCCGGCACTGCGCTCTAGCGCCTGGGTCGCGATGGGATTGTCGGCCTGCAGTGAGTAACGCGCAGGGCCTTGTGGCCTTCCGAGCCCGTTCGGTCGCGACAGGTCAACAGGAGGATCCGCAAAAACCACAGCGGCGATATCGGCGAACCGCGCCATGGGCGGACCGCTCTGTTCGATCAGCGCTGCGCGCTCACGCTCACCGAGCAGCAGCACAAAGTTCACGGTACTGGCGACGAGCAGTGCGCCCGCAATCACCAGCCCGAACTGCCCGCGCAGATCCTTTGGCAGGAAGGACGTCACTGCTTCTTGACCTCGGCAGAGAAGCTGTAGCCGCCGCCCCATACTGTCTTGATGTACTTGGGCGATTTCGGATCGTCCTCGATCTTGCGACGCAAGCGGCTGATCTGGTTGTCGATCGATCGGTCGAACATACTTGCCTCGCGGCCCTGCGTCAGGTCGAGCAACTGGTCGCGTGTCAGAACAAGACGTGGCCGTTCTATCAGGACAAGTAGTAGGGCGTATTCGCCTGATGACAGCGGCACCGTCACGCCGTCTGAATCAATGAGCTCGCGTTCGCCCGTCTTCAGTATCCATTTTCCGAACGCGTATGACTGCGTATCGGCGGGCGTGCCCTGTTTGGGCGGAAGACTGTTGGTCCGGCGGATGACTGCTTTCACGCGCGCCAGTAACTCGCGCGGGCTGAAAGGCTTGGTGACATAATCGTCAGCGCCGACTTCCAGTCCTAGAATGCGGTCGATCTCCTCGGCGCGCGCAGTCAGCAGGATAACGGGCAGGTTGCTGGTCGAGCGGATGTGGCAGCACAGGCTGAGCCCGTCTTCGCCCGGCATCATGATGTCCGCGATCACCAGATCAAAGGCATGACTGGCCAGCAGGGTGCGCGCCTCTGCCGCGTTCGATGCCGCTTTCACGCGAAACTGGTTGTTGCCGAAATACTTGACGAGCGGCTCCCGGATGGAGGCTTCGTCTTCGACAATCAGGAGGCTCTGGCTCATGCCGATTCCGGTCTTCTACACAAAAAACAGCCTGCTGCATCGGGCACGCCCAAGGCAACAGGCTGCAGCAAGTAACTAGGCCGCCGGTATAGGGGGAGGGGGGACGCGGCCAGGCTCCCGGTTGGTTGATTAGAGCTTGCCCGGCTTCATTGCCTGCAGCTCGGTTATCGTGACCGTGCCGTCCTTGTTGGCGTCAGCACGGGTGAAAGCTTCAAGACCCCGGGCGCTCAATTCAGTTAGCGATACAGGCTTGGCGTCTGCGCCGCCACGTTTGCCGTGATCGCCGCGACCCTTGCCATGCCTGTTATGCCCACGCGAGCCGTCGGGGCTCGCCTTGGCGTCCTTGGCGGCCGCAATTTCAGCCTGGCTGAGTTGTCCGTTCTTGTCGGTGTCGGCAGCCTGGAAGCGTATATTGGACATCTCGGCACGCTTGGAGTCGTGGAAAGTCTTGAACTCTTCAGGTGTCGCCGTGCCATCCTTGTTGGCATCGAGTTCGGCGAAGCGCGTGCGCTGGCCCGCGTCGAATTCTGCACGGGTCAGTTTTCCGTCGCCATTTGCGTCCAAGGCGAGCAGGCCAAAAGCGCCGCCGGGGCCCCGGCCTGGTCCAGAACCGGGAGGTTGGGCAACGGCCGCGCCGGCGAGAGCTGCGGTGACAAGCGCAATCAGGGGCAGTTTGATGGGCAGGTTCATGGGGAGTTCGCTCCGTATCGGCGATCGATTCGTCGCCTGATGGAGCCACTCTGGGGGCCGAATGGCGCACAACTACCCCCGGCTGCAGCGGTTTTGTCGCAAACTGTCAGCCAGATCCGGCGGATACGGCGCTTTCGTATGGCGTTTTGGCATTTTGGCTGGTAGCCGGTTGCCCAATCGAAGGGCCGGGGCGGGAAACAACCGCTGCCGGGCATATCCAGGCGAGATGATACATGTGGTGGGATAAACCCAACGCCAACAAGGCTCCGGCTCCCGAGCAGAAGCCGCTGCCGTTCATGAAGATCCGTTGGATCGGCTTCCTCGTAACGCTGGCCATGATCGTGGTGACCACGGTATCGCTTGCGACCCAGGGCCTGAACATGGGCCTCGACTTCACGGGCGGCGTGCAGATCGAAGCCACAAGCACCAAGCCGTTCGACGTCGAACTCGTGAGGAGCGAAGTCACACAAGCCGGCTTCAAAGAGAGCAACGTTACGACCAGCCAGGGCGGAACGACGATCATCATCCGCGTACCGCTTGAGGCGGGATCGTCCGTGGAGCAGATCGCCGGCAAGATCACCACCGCGCTTGGGCCCGGCGCGAAAGTCCTCAAAACCGACAATGTCAGCGGCAAGGTCAGCGACGAGCTGTTCCAGCGGGGGATTCTGGCCTGCCTGCTCGCTGTGATGGGTATCGGCGCGTATGTGTGGCTGCGCTTCGAGGTGAAGTTCGGCACCGGCGCATTCCTCACCACGTTCCACGACGTCTATGCGGTGATCGGTCTGTGGTCGGTGACGCAGATGACCTTTGACCTGACGATCGTCGCCGGTGTGCTCACCGTTGCAGGCTATTCAATCAACGACACCGTGGTCGTCTACGACCGCATCCGGGAGATGCTGAAGAAGTACAAGAAGCTGACAATCGCGCAGGTCATCGACATCTCGATCACTGCCACGCTTTCGCGTACGTTGATGACGTCGGTCACGGTCATGCTGTCAGCTTTGGCCATGGTATTCCTTGGGGGGCCGGTCCTGGCGGGCTTCGGCATCGCGATCGTGTTTGGCGTCATCATCGGCACGTTCTCGTCGATCTTCGTGGCGGCACCCCTGCTGATCCACCTGCCGGGGCGCATTCCGGGGGCCAAGTATCGTGGTGACGAAGCAGGCGCCGCCAAGGCTGCGACCTGATCCGCTCCGAAAGGGCTGGCGCAGGGGACGTTGGACCTTAATAGTGTGACGCAAGCCGGATCGCGCGCACATCTGGACGCGCACGGCCGCGGGGCGGAGGTCTATCCATGGCGGTGCTGGACACGCCGGTCGAAGGAGTGCGCCGCAAGGGGCCCTTCTACACGCAGCTGTATTTCCAGGTTCTGTTCGCCATCTTCCTTGGCGGGCTGATCGGCGCGCTGTTTCCGCTCTGGTCCTATAGTCCGGCAATCGACCCGGCGACCGGCACGGCTGTGCTGGATCCACTGTCGGGCAAGGCCAAGCTTGTTGCGACCGCCATCCCCGACCACGCCTGGGTACGCGAATACCTGAAGCCGCTGGGCGACCTGTTCATCAAGGTCGTGAAGATGATCATCGCCCCGGTGGTGTTTCTCACGATCGTGATCGGCATTGCCGGCATGCGCGATCTCGGGAAGCTGGGTCGTGTGGTGTTCAAGGCGTTCGCCTACTTCCTGTTTTTTTCCACGCTAGCGCTGGTCGTCGGACTGCTGGTCGCCAACATCTTCCAGCCAGGCGCGGGCATGAACATCGACCCCGCTTCGCTCGATCCGGCGGCAGTGGAGAAGGTGCACGGCTATGAAAGCCAGTCGCACAGCCTGACCGTTATGGGGTTCATCAGCGATGTCATCCCGACCACCTTTGTTGGCGCCTTCACCGGCCCCAGCATTCTGCCGGTGCTGTTTCTCGCCGTCGTGTTCGGGATATCGCTGGCGTCGATCGGCGACCGCGGTTCGCTTGCCGTGGATGTGCTGACGTCGATCAGCAGCGCCGTGTTCAAGATGGTGGCGATCCTGATGCGCGCGGCGCCATTTGGTGCTTTCGGCGCGTTTGCCTTCATCATCGCGGATCAGGGCCTCCAGGTCATTTTCGACCTCGCAAAGCTGATTGCGGGCGTCTGGCTTACATCGCTTCTATTCGTCATCGGGATTCTGGGCCTGGTCGGCATCTGGGCTGGCTTCAACATCCTCAAACTGATCCGCTACCTGAAGGAGGAGTTGTTCCTCGTACTCGGCACGTCTTCATCGGAGTCGGCGCTGCCGGCTTTGATGGAGAAGATGGAGCGGGCGGGGTGCGCACGGCCCGTCGTCGGCCTGGTGGTCCCGACAGGCTACTCGTTCAACCTCGACGGCACAAACATCTACATGACGATGGCGGCATTGTTCATCGCACAGGCAACCAACACCGTGCTTAGTTTGCAGGACCAGATCCTGCTGCTCCTGGTCGCCATGCTGAGCTCCAAAGGCGCTGCGGGCGTGACCGGTGCTGGCTTCATCACGCTGGCGGCGACGTTGGCCGTCTTCCCGTCGATTCCAATTGCGGGCATGGCCATCATCCTGGGCGTCGACCGCTTCCTGTCGGAGTGCCGCGCCCTGACCAATTTCATCGGCAACGCCGTCGCCACGGTGGTGGTCAGCCGATGGGAGGGCGCACTCGATCGCGATAAGCTAAAGGCTGCGCTGAACGGCCATCCGGCCCCGCTAGCAGCCCTGCCGATCGAGCAGGATGCGGATTGAGGCTGACTTCATCTGTCGGATGAGGGTCTCGCAAAGTTTCGTCTGTGATCGTCACGCACCATCCACACCCCAAACCTTGCCAGCCTAAGCTCCGCAACGTTCCGCCCGTTGAAGTGCATAAACCGACAAGACAGGATGATAGCGGTCGGAGTCAGGACCGGCCACGATCGACGGCATTCCGGGGGCCTCGGATCTTCGTCGTCCACAACGAGAACGGCCACCTGTGGTGAGGGTGGCAGAACGCGGCGAGCGACTGAGTACGGTCAAGGGCGAGGGTGTTGCGGCGACGCGGTCCCTCGCCAGCAGACCTCCCCCAAGAACCTCTAGATGCTCTTGGACCGGCCCGCCCAATACGGCGCGCGAACCTGCGCCCGTAGCACCTTGCCAGCGGCGTTACGCGGCAACGTATCTACGAAGTCGATCGTACGTGGTCGCTGGAAGCCCGGCAGCCGTTCTTTCGCGAACTCAAAAATTGACTGGCGCGTCTCGTCGGAGCGTTCAACGCCCGCCTTCACCTCGACGACCGCCTTGATTTCTTCGCCCCAGTCCTCGTTCGGGACGCCGACAATCGCCGCGTCGGCAATCAATGGATGCCGGATCAGCACCTCGTCGATCTCGACCGGATAGATGTTGACGCCGCCCGAGATGATGAGCTCTGCCGTGCGCCCGGTCAGGAACAGATCGCCGTCCGCGTCCTGCTTGCCCATGTCGCCAAGCGTGAACCAGTCCCCGCGATAACTTGCGTCGGTCTTGCCTCGCTCCTTGTAGTATTCGAAGCGACCCGTCGCCGGCGCCTTCACATAGATCAGGCCTTCCGTACCTTGTGGAACCGGATTGCCGTCAAGATCGAGCAGCTTGATCTCGACGCCCGCCACGGCCTTGCCAACCGTACCAGGTTTCTTCAGCCACTCATGCGGCCCGACGAACACGCCGCCACCTTCGGTCGAGGAATAGTACTCGTACAGGACAGGCCCGAACCAGTGCATCATCGCCTGCTTCACATGCGCAGGGCAGGGCGCCGCGCCATGAATCATCCAGCGCATCGATGAGAGATCGTACTTGGTCCGTGTCTCCTCCGGCAGCTGCAGCATGCGGTGCATCATGGTGGGCACGACATGCGTATGCGTTGCTTTGTGCTTCTCGATCAGCCGTAGCGTTTCTTCCGCATCCCACTTGTCCATCAACAACACCCCGACACCGGCATTGATCGGGATCACGAAATTGATGCCGAGCGGCGCGGCGTGATACAGCGGCCCGGTCAGCAGCGACAGGTCGGTGTCCGGATTCCACTGCGCGGTTTCGTTGCAGATGCCCGTTAGCTGCGAGACTACCGGCCGAGTGCGGCGATAGACGCCCTTCGGCCGCCCTGTCGTGCCCGACGTGTAGAGCATCGTCGAGCCGAACTCCGCATCCTCGATGTTCTCGCCACTTTCCGCAGCCATTGCCGCATCCAGGCTCTCGAAGCCTTCGATGTCGCCGGCGAACGACAGCTTCGCAGCCAGCTTGTCCGAAGCTTTTGAAGCCTCAACCGCGCCTGCAGCAAAGCGCCCGCTCGCGATCAGGGCCCGCGCATCGCAATTGTCGACCACGTAGGCGATCACGTCCGTCGCCTGGTGCCAGTTCACCGCCGTGAGGCGCAGGCCAGACCTCTGCGTCGCCGCCCATGCAATCGCGAACTCCGGACCGTTGTGCGCCAACAACGCAACGCCATCGCCAGATTGCAGCCCGTGCTTGCGTAGCACCCGGACAAGCTGGTTGGCCTTCGCATTGAACTCTGCCCAGGTGAGGTTGCCGCTCGGCGACACAATGGCGAGCTTGTCGGGCCTGCGCCGCGCGTGCACCGCCACTGCCATGCCCTGGCCCAACAGCTGTTCGTCCGAGATTCCGGTCGTCATGGTCAGCGTTTCCTCGCGAGCTTTAGCCCGTCTTCCGAGAGCATAAGGCGGCGATGCCTTATGGAGCAATCTCCCATCCGATCAGCCAGGCGTCTTGAAATCATCCCGTAGCTGACGCTTCAACACCTTGCCGATCGACGAGCGCGGCAATTGCTCCACCACGGTCGCGAACGACAACCGTTGCGTCTTGCCAACGCGCCCGTTCAACCACGCCTTGATCTCGTCGGCTGACTCTGTCCGCCCCTCTCGCAGCACCATGAATGCCGCTGGCGTCTCGCCCCACTCGCGCGATGGGATCCCGACCACAGCCGACTCTGCAACCGCCGGGTGCTTTGCCAGCTCCGCCTCGAGATCACTCGGATAGACGTTGAAGCCGCCCGTGATGATCATGTCCTTCTTGCGATCGCCAAGAACGATGAAGCCATCCTCATCGAACCGTCCGACATCACCAGTTCGGATGAAGCGTGCGCCGTCCGGGCTGTACCATTCAGCATCCGCTGTCTTCTTCGGCTGGTTGTGGTAGCCGGTCATGATCGACATCGAGCGGCCAACGATCTCGCCGAGGTCGCCGCGCGCCACTTCCTTGCCATCCTCGCCGATGATGCGGATATCATGCCCGGGCGCGGGCTGGCCGACCGTGTGCAGCTTGTGCGGAAACTCATGCGCGCGCAGCAGGCAGGATCCGCCGCCCTCGGTCATGCCGTAGATTTCGACAAGCCCGCCCGGCCAACGTTGGAGCACGTCAGCCTTGAGATCGGCGCCGAATGGCGCGCTCGTGGAAGTTTTCATGCGATAGCTCGACAGATCGAAGCTTTCGAAGTCGGCCAGATCCATCAGCCGTCGATACTGAACTGGAACCAGCATGGCATAGGTCGCGCGGTGCTCCTGCGATAGCTCCAGGAAGCCCCGCGCATCGAACTTCCGCATCAAGACGACCGTGCCGCCACGCATCAGCGCCGGGATCAGGCTCACCAGCGTTGTGTTGGAATAGAGCGGTGTCGAGACAATCGTGATCGCATCGGGGCCGTAGCCCAGCGCTTCGGCGCGGCGCACGTGGCCCCAGCGCATCTTGTGCGGCTGTACGATTCCCTTGGGCGCGCCGGTCGTGCCGGATGAGTAGATGATGTTGAAGGGTTGATCAGGATCAATCTGCACGGCATCCGGTTTGGCGTCGGGCCGCGCCAGCCAGTCGGCGAATGATTCGTTGCGTATGCCTTCCAGCGCGATGCGCGTCAGGGTGAGCGGCTCAGCAACGCCGTCCAGCGCAAGCGAGGCAGGGTCATCAGCGAACAAGAGAGAGGCGCCGCAATCCCGCACCATCATCGCGAGCTGTTCCGGCGTGGACGATGGCGCAAGCGGGCAGGCGGCGGCTCCCACGCGAAGGGCGGCAATAAATGCGGTCACATACTCGATGGAGGATGGGCCGCAGATCGCGATCGTGCCGCGCGGCTTGACGCTATCGCGCTGCATGGCCGCCGCAGCGCGATCGATCAGTACATCGAACTGCGCAAAGGTCAGCGAACGCTCGCCATCAACAACAGCGACATGATCTGGCCGGTGCGCGGCGTGAGCGCGTATCAGATCCGGCATGGTGGCGAAGTCGCTTGCGAGAAGGTCTTCGGCTGTTCGCATGATGCTTCGGTCCGCTGCTAGTTCCCGGTGAACTTGGGCTCACGGCGCGCATGAAACGCGACGCGGCCCGCCTTGAAGTCATTGCTGTCGAAACAGGCGTCGATCGCTGCCTGCGCCGCAGCAGCACGTGACGGATCGCGGGCCGCCCGGCTGGCCAGCTTTGCAGCCGCATAGGTCATCGGCGCCGTTGCGGTGATTTCACCAACGAGATCGCGCACGGATTGCTCAAGCGTGTCTGGCGTCACGATCCGGTTGAGGAAGCCCGCGCGTAACATTGCGTCCGTCGTGAACTGGCGCGCGGTTGCAATCATCTCGAGCGCTAAGGCCGAACCGATGATGCCCTGTAGTCGCGCGAGGTTGTCGATCTCATAGCCAAGGCCTAGCTTTCCGGCCGGCACGCCGAAGCGCGATCCTTCTGCGGCGATGCGCATGTCGCAGGCGCTGGCGATGACCATCCCGCCGCCGATGCAATAGCCCTTGATCATGGCGATGACTGGAGTGGGCGCCGCCAACAGTGATTCCGTTGCGGCGGTCACCGACGCTGTGAACGAACGATTCGTCTCCGCATCATTCCGCTGCACGTCGAACTCGGCGATATCGGCGCCCGAAATGAATGACCGGTCGCCAGCACCACGCACCACGATAGCGCGCACGCCCGCACCCACCAGTGATTCGACCGCCGTAGGCAGCGCATCCCACATGTCCCTGCGGACAGCGTTCAGGCGCTCGGGCTGATTGAAAGTCAGCCAGCCAATCGCGCCATCGCGCCCGGTCTGGATGCGCCCGTCCGCAAACAGGCCGTCTACTCGTTGCATAACACTCCTCACGGCTCCGGCGCGTTGACCGGCCGGGTCCGGACCGGTACGAATCCAGCGATTAGCGCTAGGCCTGAAGCCATGGAGTAGGCAAGGGGCCGAGCATGAACTGGCAGGGGGATGGGCAGGTTGCGGGGCCCCGCCAGACGACCGGACTGCGCAAAACATCGCGTGACCGGGAAAACAGGATTCTGACCACGATCATGCCGCCAGCACTGCCACCCGTGTCCCACGTCGCCGCACGATGACAAACGCGTATCAGCAATCAGGCCATCTGCCGCCGGGGTTGGCTGGCGATCTCGATGTGCTGGCGTTCGCCGAGGCCGAGCTGGCAGCCGGTCGCCCGGCCGCGCTCATCACCATAGTCGGCCTCGACGGCCCGTTCTCGCGGCCGCTCGGCGCGCAGCTGGCAGTGGCCGGCGACAAGCGCTTTGCCGGCAGCATCTCCGGCGGCTGCCTCGAACAGGCGCTGACTGAGGAAGCGCAGATCGCGATGCGTGAAGGAACCAACCGCGTCCTGCGCTATGGCCGCGGCTCTCCCTATCTCGATGTCCGGCTTCCGTGTGGCGGCGGAATTGATCTGCATGTGGATGCATCGCCTGATCGTGCGCTGCTGCAGCGCGCGATCGCTCTGGGTCGCGACCGCCAGTCTTTCGCGCTGGCTTTCAATGCCACGGCGCCACGTTCGACTCTCCGTCTCATTGAAAATGACTCCGCGACGCGTGTAGACGAATTTGTCCGACGCTACGCACCACAGCTACGTGTACTGCTGGCCGGGCGCGGTTGGGAAATCGTGGCGATGAGCCAGATGGCGCAGACGGCGAATGTCGAACTCGTCGTGGCAAGCCAGGAGGCGGCGACACTGGAGTTCTGTCGGCCGTTCGCGAACCAGACAATCCGTCTGACAACTCCCACCGCATCGCCCGATCTTCCGCTAGACGCGTGCACTGCGGTTGCCTGCCTTTTCCACGAGCACGAATGGGAGGCGTCGCTGCTTCTCAAAGCGTTGCGCAGCTCCGCCTTCTATGTCGGAGCGCTCGGCTCACGCCAGACCCACCAACGTCGGCTTGAAGCGCTGCGCGACCTCGGCGCGGGGCCCGATGACATTGCGCGCCTGACGGGCCCCATCGGTCTGTTCGCCTCGCATGATCCGCGATCGCTGGCCGTCTCGGCACTGGCGGAGATCATCAAGGTCTGGAACGACAAGGGAGGTCCTCGATGAGTGTGCCTCTCAACCGGGCCGCGATTATCCTCCTGGCGTCGGGCCTGTCGCGCCGGTACGGCAACCGCGACAAGCTCACCGCAAATCTTGGCGGTAAGCATCTCATCGAGCACTCCGCTTCCGAGCTGGCGAAACTACCTGCGCTGACTCGCGTCGCGGTCACGCCGACTGACCGGAACGATCTCAAGGAGCGCCTGATCAATCGCTTCGTCATTGCGCTGAACCGCAAGCCTAAGCATGGGCTCGGTCACTCCATCGCCGTCGGCGTACAGGTGGCGCTGCAGTTCAAGCCTGATGCCATCGTCGTCTGCATGAGCGACATGCCGTTCATTGAAGGCTGGTTGGTCGAGGCGCTGCTGGCGAAACTCGGCGATGCGGACATCGTCCATGCTGGCGGGGCTGAGCGTGTGCATCCGCCGACGGCTTTTGGTGCGGCGTGCTTCGACCAGCTGAAAGCGCTCGACGGAGACGATGGCGCCAAGCGCATCATCGGGCAGGGTGTATTTCGCGTGGCGGGTCTGAATGCGCCTGCGCCGATCCTGGTCGACGTCGACACGCGGGAGGAGTTGGAGTTCGCGAAGCGTCAGCTGGCGCTACGAGACGAGATTACACTCCGCGCAGCACGTCCGGTGTCGCTTGCAAGTGCGCCGATGGAGCCGATGCCGGATCCGGCGCCGCTCAGCCGTCTATCCGCCACCCGGCGCTGAGCGCTCCAGGACCTTCACGGCGACCCAAAGCGCTTCCTGCTCATCAAGCGTGAGTTTGGCGAAGTCCTGCCCCCGCGTCTTCGCCATCGCCTCCATAGCACGGAAACGCTTTCCAAATTTTGAATTGGCGGCGCGTAAAGCCTCCTCCGGATCGACCGATAGCTTGCGGCAGAGATTGGCAACGACGAACAGGATATCGCCCAGTTCCTCGGCCACGTGCGCCTGGTCCTTAACCGGCGCCGCGATGGCCTCTTCCAGCTCAGCGATCTCTTCCTGGAGCTTCTCGAAAACAGGCTCTGGAGCCGGCCAGTCAAACCCGACCCGCGCAGCGCGCTTGGCGAGCTTCTCGGCGCGCATCAGCGCTGGCAGCCCGAGGGCCACGCCGTCCAGTGCACTCGGATCGGCGCCGACGGCCTTCTTCGCCCGCTCGGCGGCCTTCATAGTTTCCCAGGCGCCAACCTGCGCCTCAGCGCTGGCGACACGCTCCGTACCAAATACGTGCGGATGGCGGTCGACCATCTTGGTCACCAGCCCGCGCAACACATTGTTGATGTCGAAGTGTCCGGCTTCCTCCGCCATGCGGGCGTGGAACACCGACTGGAACAACAAGTCACCCAGCTCTCCCTTCAGCTCCCCCATGTCCTGCCGCTCGATGGCGTCCACCACCTCGTAGGCTTCCTCAATTGTGTACGGTGCGATCGTCGCGAAGGTCTGTTCAAGGTCCCATGGACAGCCACTGCCGGGCGTCCTCAACCGGGCCATCAGCTCCACCAAATCGCGCCATGGCTCACCGCTAGAGGGGAGGGAGGACCCCTGAGGGCCGGCCGTCGCCGCCTCGTCAGATTTCCGGGCTTCGTCAGCCATGCCCCGTTCCCCTCATAAGCCTAGTCGCATAATCAACATTATGGGCAATTCGGTCTGTATTGAAATCAGGCACTTGGCGAGATCTCCAATTCCATCCCGTCAAACGCGGGCTCTACGCCCGCCGGCAGCTCTGCCCTCAGCGTCGCGTAGTCCAGATCGACATGCAGGTTCGTTAACACAGCCCGCCGTGGCTTCAGACGCTCGATCCAGCGCAAAGCCTCGGACACGCAGGCATGCGTCGGATGCGGCTTGTAGCGCAGCGCATCAACCACCAGCGTGTCGAGCCCGGTCAGCTGCTCCAGGGTTGCCTCGGGCAGCCGGACGACGTCGTTGCAATAGCCCAGCGAACCGACCCGGAAGCCCATCGAGGCTATGCCACCATGGTCCTGGGTCAGCGGCAGGAAGCTCACCTTGCCGCCCGAGCCCGAGATATCCACAGCCTGCCCCGGCGTCAGATCGGTCAGGTTGTCGAGGATCGCCGGATAGGAACCAGCACCTTCGAAGCAGTAGTCGAACCGACGCCCGATCACCCCTGACGTGAAGGCGTCCATGTGCACCGGGATGCGTCGACCGCTGCGCAGGACCAACGCCCGGAGGTCGTCGATCCCGTGGCATTGGTCGGCATGCTCATGGGTCAACAGCACGGCATCCAGCCGGGCAACCCGTGCTGCAAGCAACTGCTCCCGCATGTCCGGCGAAGTATCGATCAGAACTAGGGTCGGCTCGGCCGCACCCGGAGTCCACGACCGAACCAGGGCCGAACAGCGCGAGCGCCGGTTGCGGGGCTCAGCCGGGTCACAGGCGCCCCAGTCGTTCCCGATCCGCGGCACGCCGCCGGACGACCCGCAGCCGAGAATGCGAAGCTGCAACCTGCCCTTTGATCCTGCCAGGGTCATTGGATCCGCCTGAACAGCTTGAGCGCGTTGGCAGTCGTCAGCGCCGCTGCATCCTCCTGTGTGAGCCCGCGATGGGCAGCGAAGGCCCGGCAGACGTCAGGCAGAAAGGATGGCTCGTTTCGGCGGCCACGATGCGGCATGGGCGCCAGATATGGGCAGTCAGTTTCGAGGATGATCCGGTCAAGCGGCACCTGCGCCATCACTGCGCGGACATCGTTGGCAGTCTTGAACGACAGGATGCCCGACACCGAAAACCACGCCCCTAGCGCCATGGCGCGCTTTGCCAGCCGTTCGCCAGAGGTGTAGCAATGCATCAGGATCGGGAACGCGCCACGCACGTACTCACGCTCCAGAATATCGCCGGTCAAATCGTCGGCTTCCCGCGTGTGGACCACGAGCGGCAGCTGGGTTTCGCGCGCCGCGTGGATGTGTTCGACGAAGCTGCGCTCCTGAAGGACGATGTCGCTGTAGCCATAGTGCTGATCAAGACCAGTCTCGCCAATCCCGCAGACTTTGGGATCGCGCGCTTCCGCCACCAGCGTTTCAGCCTCCAGAGACCAGTAGTCCTTGGCGTAATGCGGATGGACGCCAACAGTGCAGTTGATGTCGTCATTCGCATCGGCGATGGCCTTCAGGGCCGGGTAGCGATCCAGACGATCGCAGATCGTCACCATACGCGTCACCCCGGCTGTGCGCGCACGCGCAAGCACATCAGGCAGATCAGCCGCGAACTGTTCGGCGTGAAGGTTCACATGCGTGTCGAAATACATGCGTGTCAGCCCCCCGCGCTCGACAGCCGTCCGGAGACGGCAGTCAGCGCGGCCGCGATCGTCTGCGCGCGATCCTGATTCAGCGCTTGAGCCTCGGCGCCGATCCGCGCAACAGCCAGCGCCGCGTCCGCCCATTCGCCTGCCCGCGCTGGATCGCCCTCGCGTGTCGCCCGCCTTTGCAGGAAGCCCCGCAACCGCTCCAACGACACGGCCAGAGCGCCGTCGCTCTTCGCGGCTTGAGACAGCGCGGTCTGCAAGGCTGACGCTTCGAACGAGTCGGATCGCAGAAGCGACTCCAGCGCAGACCCGCCATCATCAACATCGCCCTGCAGCAGCTCAAGCGCGCGACCCGGACGGCCAGGCGCCAGGTTCGCGATTGACGTCGCCTTCGCTCCGGTGTGCCCACCCTGCGCCAGCACAGCCAGTTCGTCGCGTTCGCCAAGTGCGCCGCAGCGCAAGACGCGGCACCGACTGCGGATGGTGGGCAGCAGCGCCTGCTCACCGTGCGATATCAGGAAAAGTACAGCTTTACCGGGCGGCTCTTCCAGTGTCTTCAGCACGGCGTTGGCGCCGAACCGGTTCATCTCGTCCACGGCATCGATGATTGCGACACGCCAGCCCCCAAGCGCGGGGCGCAGTGAAAAGAACTGCGAAAGATCACGCACGCTGTCGACCGGGATTTCGGCTTTCTGCTTGCCCTTGTCGTCGATAGGTCGCCGAATAACGCGCAGGTCCGGGTGATTGCCTGCGAGCACGAGCTTCGCGATCGCCCCGTCTGGCTGCGCTGCGAAGTCACTTCGGTCGCCGAACAGTCTCATCGCGAAACGCAATGCCAGCCGCGCCTTGCCGACGCCGCGCGGCCCGCGCATCAGCCAGCCATGGTGGAGTTTTCCAGTCGCGAGCGCGGACAGGAAGTCCTCTTGCGCGGCTTGATGACCAAACACGGGCCCGACGTCATCCGGCTGGAGCTCCATCAGCGGCCATCCTCGAACCGTCTCGCGATTTCCGTCATCGCTGTGTGCGCCACGACATCAGGGGCGGCCGAAGCGTCGAGTACCACGCAGCGATGCGGATTGGCGCGCGCGATGTCGAGGAACGCGCGATAGACGGCCTCGTGATAAGCAAGATCGCGCGCCTCGATCGCGTCGGGTCGGCCGCCGCGTGAAGTCATCCGTGTACGTGCAATCGCCATTGGAAGGTCGAGGACAAGCGTCAGGTCCGGTGACGTTGGTCCGACGACAAGCTTTTCAAGCGCGTCGAAGTCTTCAGTAGCCACGCCGCCTGCTGCAACCTGATAGGCGCGCGTCGAATCGGAAAAACGATCGCAGATCACCCAGTCGCCACGCGCCAGCGCGGGCCGGATTGTTCGATCGAGGTGATCGCTGCGGGCGGCATAGAAGAGCAACGCCTCAGCTGTTGGGCGCCAGCCACTGACATCCTCGGGCGGCGACAGGATCAGCCTGCGTAGAGCTTCAGCGCCGGGCGATCCGCCGGGCTCACGCGTCCGGACAACATTGATTCCACGCGCCGCCAGCTGACTCGCCAGATTGGCCGCCAGCGTTGACTTGCCGACGCCTTCGCCTCCTTCGAGTGTGATGAAGCGTCCGCGCGCCGTCAAAATTCAATCGCCCTTCAACCCGAACATGGCCTTGCCGAAGAAGCCCATTTCATTGACCGCCGCGCCCGCAGCGACCGGGATTTTCACGGCGCCAACGCCAGGGGCCGTGACGATGAGGTCTCCAACGACATCGCCTTCCTTCAGCGGCGCCATCAGCGGCGACTTGTAGACGACTTCGCCCTTGATCTTGTCGACCGCGTCGAGGTGAAGGCCAACCGCGTAGTCGGACGTCGCAATCAGCGGAACCTGTTTCTGCTCGCCCATCCAGACGTCGGCGACCGCAACTTGCGCTCCTTTCTTGACCAGCGTTGCCGATGTGAAGTCGAGAAAGGCCGACCGCATGACACGGGGACCTTCCTGCTTGCGGGCTGTCTCGCTTTCAAGACCATTGAGAACGATGATGCGCCGCTTGCCTTCGCGTACCGCCGATCCGACGAGACCAAAGCCCGATACCGACAAGTGACCCGTCTTTACACCGTCTGATCCCTGCAGCTCGCGTAGCAGCGGGTTGCGGTTGTACTGGCGCGTCTTGTTGAATGTGAACTCGGGCTCTGAGAACAACGGATAGTATTCCGGAAAGTCCTTGATGATGCGGTAGGCGATAGCGCCGATGTCGTGCGCGCTCATCCGGTGGTTTGGATTGTCCAGGCCGGTCGCGTTGGCGAATGTGGAATTGTTGAGCCCGAGCTCCTTGCCGCGCGCCGTTGCCTGACGGGCGTAAGCTTCCTCGCTGCCGAACAGTCCCTCAGCGAGCGTGATGCAGGCGTCATTGCCGGAGATGATGATCGCGCCCTTGAGCAAGTCCTGAACTGTCACTTTCGAATGGATCGGCAGAAACATGGTCGAACCGTCCGTGCCGGCGCCACCCGTACGCCAGGCATGCTCGCTGACCGTGAACTCGTCTTCCATCTTGAGCCGGCCAGCCTTCAGGCGCTCGAACACCATATAGTAGAGCATCAGCTTCGACATCGAAGCGGGGATCATCGCTTCGTCGCCGCGCTTGGAATAGAGCGACAGCCCCGTGTCGCCATCCATGATGAAGGCGTAGGTAGCCGCCGTGTTCAGTGGATCGGCCGCAACCTGCGTGACCGGCGCGGGGGTCGCCGGAGCAGGGCCCGGCTGTTGCGCCACGGCTGTGACCGAAGCGGCGAGAACCGCCACAGCGGCCATAGTTCCGGCGATGAATCGCATGTCGTCAGACTCCCTTGGGGAACCCGCGAACAAGACGGCGTTTCGGGCGCCCGCGTCAACCGCTGGAAACGCCCGAAATCACCTGTAACTGTGGGGTGTGGCGCCCTGCCCCCACCCCGTAGATCTTGGGCTCCTAGCGGGAGCGCGAGACGACGAGGCCCTGCGCGCCCGTCCGTGAAAGCCCTTGGCGAGCCATGTCCGCCTGGTCGCGGCTGGTCCACGGGCCGAGCATGACGCGGTAGAGTTCCGAGCCATTCACCGACACGCTCTCGATCGAGACCGGGCGCTCGGCGCCGAGTTTCCGACGGAGGGCGTGGGCATTGGCGAGATCGGCGAACGATCCGGCCTGGACGTAGAATTGGCTGGCGGGCGGGGCGGTCGCAGCCGGGATCTGGGGAAGCGGCTGCGCAACCAGGCTGACGCGCTGGGGAGCAGGCGGTGTGGCGACCAGACCGCCGCCGCCATTCAGCGGTGCAGCGCCAACATACTCGACGCGAACCTTGGCCGTGCCCTTAGCGTGCATCTCGAGCGAAGCGCCGGCGGCTTTCGACAGGTCGATGATACGGTCGTCGACGAAGGGGCCACGGTCGTTCACGCGAACGATGACGGTCCGGCCGTTTTCGAGGTTGGTGACGCGGACCATCGACGGGATGGGCAGCGTCGGGTGGGCCGCCGTCATGGCGGTTTCATCGAACACTTCGCCGGAGGCGGCTGCCTTACCGTGGAAGGTCGGGCCGTACCACGACGCAATGCCGACCTCGTTATAGTTCGGCTCGTGCGCGGGCACATACCAGCGGCCGTTCACCTGATAGGGAGGGCCGGCATACGGCGTGGCCAGCTGTTCCTGAATGGCGGAGCGCGTGCTGTAGGCCGCCGTTTTCAGAGCAATTGGTTCGCCAATCCCGGCGGCGGCCAGCGGCGTCGGCCCGAACGAGCGCGTTTCGCTGGCAAAGGTCGGGGCCGGCGCCTTGGGGGCAATATTCAAGGCAAGGGGATCAGCGCGATTTTCCAGCCGCAGCATCGTCGTGGCTGGCTTCATCGACTTGTAGATGATGGGGGCAGAAGTCTGCGCAACGGCCGCGCCGTCGGACAATGCACCCAGCACGCCCGCGACCGCAGCCGTTTTGAGGACGGACAGGACGCTACGCCCGGAGGCGGTGGTGCCAGCCATCGATGAACCCTCTTTCAGAGCACGTATTCAGCCACCTTTCTGGCGGCGTGGAGTAACCATAGGCGGGCGCGCTTGCCGAGCGCTGAAACCGAATCCGTCGATTTTCATTGATTTTCATGGGGTTGCGCCGAAGGTTACCGGCCTGGGCGCGATTAGCCCGAGTTCCAGCGGGGATCTCGCGGATTCCCCTGAAAACCGCCTGCCCTGCCCCTCGCCGCAGCCAATCTGGCCCGCGCCGATCTAAACCATTTTCTTTCCCGCCAACCCTCCCTAGAAGGCTCTCGCGGGAGAGGTGGCCGAGTGGTTTAAGGCAACGGTCTTGAAAACCGTCGTAGGGGAAACTCTACCGTGGGTTCGAATCCCACCCTCTCCGCCAGTCATCATCAAAACACCTTGTAAATAGACGATAAAGCGCCATCCGAAAAGCGTTTTCTATTAGACCCACGTTTCAACCCACAAGACGCCCGAGATGGCGTGCGCTTTCGTGAGGTGAGTTGAGACGCTGTTGGAGGACCCGAACGCTGGCCGCGGGTGGCGTTTCTAGTGTGAACGCAAGGCCAGAAGAAGCCACCTGAGCTGGTTGCGATCGAACCGCCGGACCGGTCCGTCTGGAA
>JBBATZ010000026.1:0-51774 GCA_040398425.1 Hyphomonadaceae bacterium | reverse complement strand
AAAATGTGCTCCGCTGCCTGCCATACCTGCTGTGGTTCTTCCCTCTGCTGGCCTTCAATCAGTTCACGAATTTCGGCCGTTACAGCGGTCTGGTTCACTGGTTGATCGCGTCAACGCCAGCCTTCCTGTTTGTTGCGTTCTCGGGTGTCATTCTCGGATCGTTTTCCTTGCCAGAGTTTGGCGTCCTCATCGTTTATCTGATGAGCTTTTTGTCCTACTCCGCCCTGTTGAACCTGTTTTCACGGTATCGCGAGAGCTACGCGACGTGCATTGCGCGCGCAGAGGAGGAGGCTCGTTCGTCCGCCGAATTGCGTGAGAGTGAAGCACGCTTCAGGCGCATGTTCGACGAAACCGGAACGGGCATGGGCGCCCTCGACAGCGATGGCCGCATCCAATGGGCAAACAACGCCTTCCTCGGATACGCCGGCGAAAGCGCTGCGGCCCCGGGTGTTGCGTTCGTCTCGCTGTTGCATCCCGAAGATCGTTCCGCATGGCGGGATGCCATGGCATTGGCCCGGCGCGGCGATCGACGCGCTGTCCTTGTCGAGGGACGGTTTGCGTCGAAGGTTGGGCCCGAGATTCCCTTCGAGGGGAGTCTGGTCCATGCATCCGCTCGCGGGCCGCAGGCGGAAGGCGTGTTCTTTGTCTGCCAGGATGTGACGGAGAAGTGCGACCTCAAGGCCCGCCTGCGGCAGTCACAGCGGCTTGAAGCCATCGGCCAGCTTACAGGCGGCGTTGCGCATGACTTCAACAATCTTCTCATGGTAATCTTGGGAAGCTCCGAAGCGCTCGCGGAGAACCTCGCAGGCAATACCCGTCTTCTTGGGCTGGCGGAGCTCACAATGAAGGCGGCTGAACGTGGCGCCGAACTCACCAGTCGTTTGCTTGCTTTTTCTCGTAGCCAAACCTTGGATCCTCGTTCGACAGATATAAACCGGCTTGTCGCCGACATGGACCAGCTTCTGCGCAGGACGCTCGGGGGAGAGGTTGATATCGAGTTTGTACAGTCTGCGGGCCTGTGGACCGCGATGGTCGATCCGGGTCAGATCGAAAACGCCATCCTCAACCTGTGCATCAATGCGCGCGACGCCATGCCTGGCGGCGGAAAGTTGACGATCGAGACGGCAAACAGCTGGCTCGATGACGCCTACGCCAAGGATCAGGCCGAAGTCATTCCCGGGCAGTACGTGATGATAGCGGTATCAGACACAGGAACCGGAATGACGGATGAGGTCGTTTCACGCGCCTTCGAACCCTTTTTTACGACGAAGGATGTTGGCAAAGGAAGCGGGCTTGGGTTGAGCATGGTCTACGGTTTTGCCAAGCAGTCTCATGGGCACGTGAAAATCTATTCTGAGATTGGCCGCGGCACGACCATCAAGCTTTACATTCCAAGGTCGAACGAGGGCGCCGCCTTGATTGTTCTACCGCAAAATGAAGGCGCGGCGCCGACGGGCCGGAAAAGATCCTGCTGGTGGAGGATGATGATCTTGTGCGGGATCATGTCTGCTCCCTCCTGAACATGCTGGGGTACCAGGTCGTTGCGGTGAGGAATGGCGTTGCCGCCATCGACGCTTTGAAGCGGACAGCCGACTTCGACCTTCTTTTCACGGACGTGATGATGCCCGGCGGCGTCAACGGTCAGGAACTGGCGGATACCGCGCGCGGCATTCGTCCGGATCTCCCCGTCCTGTTTACATCGGGCTATCCGGACAACGCGATCGCGCATCACGGCTGGCTCGATCGCAGCGCGCAACCGCTGCACAAGCCTTATCGCAAGCTGGAACTGGCGACAAAGGTCAGGGCAATCCTCGATAAACGGTCCGCTTCTGCTGTTGTTGGCAACGCGAGTTCGCACTGAAGTTGTCGTGCGTGCGTGACCCGTCGCGCAGGTATGAGGTTTCGCTACTCGACGCTGCGGATGTTCTCCTTGCTTCACGCGGCCTGGACGGTCTTGTCCGCCCAAGCGCGCTCGAGTGATGGAGCGTCGAGACGGGCGCCTGTGCGATTTGAACAAGGCTCTCCAAGGGGAGTCTCGAACGCTGCCGCGGGTTTCAGTGTTTCCAACGAAGCGGTTCGCGCTCCAGGATTTCGAGAGGGTGTAGCAACCCCGATCAAGCGGACATCTTCATCCCTTGCCAATCTGTCCGGGCTTCGGAAGGTTGCATCATGCAGGCGATAAGCAGGGCCCTCTGGTATATCGAAAGCCACATCGGCGAGCCGATCACGCTCGACGATGTGGCGCGGATATCGGGTCTTTCCCGCTTTCATCTTGCACGCACCTTCGCCGCCTTGGTCGGCCAGCCGGTTCTCGCTTACGCGCGTGGACGCCGGTTGAGCGAGGCGGCGCGACTGCTCTCGGATGGCGCGCCTGATATCCTCCAGGTTGCGCTCGCCGTTGGCTATGGCTCGCACGAGGCATTCACCCGCGCCTTTCGCGAGCAGTTCGGGCTGACGCCCCAGGAGGCGCGCGCTAGGCGATCTCTCACGCAACTCGCCATCACAGAGGCTGTCCGCATGCCCGACCAACCCGCCATATCCATCTCCCCCAATCGCTTCGTCTCTTCTGAAACAATGCTCTTTGCTGGTATCCGAAAGTACTTCCGCTTTGACGAACGCGCCGGCATCGCATCGCTGTGGCACGCATTCGGCCCGCACGTCGGCGCGATCACGAACACGATCCCCGGTGCTGCTTTCGGCCTCTGCCTTGGCCCCGCAGATCCCGGCGACGAGAATGGCTTCGACTATGCTCCCGCGGTTCAGGTCAGCAGCCTTGCTGACTTGCCCGAGGGGCTCTCGGGCATCCGCACTGCGGCGCGTGAGTGGGCTGTCTTCCATCACGCTGGCCATGTTTCCACTCTCGGCGCGACCTGTGCCGCTGCGGGCGCCTGGCTGGCGACATCTGGACGGGCGCCCCAGCAGGGGCCGATGCAGATGATCGAACGGTATGGTCCCGAGTTTGATCCGCATACGGGCAATGGAGGTTGCGAGGTCTGGCTGCCTCTCGCGACCTGATGAGATTCAATCTGCAAGAGTCCCGAACGGGACCGAAATCCCGCTCGGCGCGACTCGGCCCTGTCTGGCCGGGCAGGGAGCGGGGCATGACCAGGAAAAATCTCGAGGCTATGCCCATTCGCGCGGCGGGCGCCGCGATGGAATCACCCCGTCCGGGGCGAGCGATTCTGTGCCCGTCCGGGACGAAATTCGCCCCCTCATGGTCATGAAATTGCGGCAAGCATGTTGCCCGCATGCCCCTACGGCGCTGAAAATACACGCTCGAGACGGCTTCGCTTGTAAGGCTATATCGCCAACGCAAAAAAAACCGTGTAACCCCGGGATCAGATGCGGGGCGACCGCGTTTAGACCTTGGTGCCGGTGCATGGCTGCCGGGGAATGCCTTTGATAAGGGGACTGTAATGAAAAGAGCACTTTTGTGCGCCACAGCGGCCGCCACGATGGTCTCTGCGGGCGCTGTTGCGCATGCGCAGGGCGGTTGGTACGGCACCGCCAAAGTTGGCGCTATCGTCGACGGTCTGCAGGATATTGATGCGAAGAGCCCGGTTGCTAACGGCGCTCTCGACACGCGTGCCGATCTTGAAGTCGATCCGGTTTACGGCATCGGCCTCGGTTATGCCTATGACAACGGACTTCGCCTTGAAGGCGTCTTCGGCTACCGCAACGTCGATCTCGACGTCCCGGATACACTGGTTGGCACGCGTCCTGCTGGCCGCGTCGGCCCGAATGGTGCTGGTTCGACCCGCGTTACCGACCTGATGTTCAATGCCATCCAGGACTTCAAGTTCGAAGGCTCCAAGATCACGCCGTATCTCGGCATCGGAGCCGGCGCTGCCCGCGTCAACAGCCGCGCCGGCTCGACCTTCCTCACGGGCCCGGGCACCCAAGCCAATGGCTACGATGACAGTGCAACGGGCTACGCGCTGAACGCTATGGCTGGTTTCGGCATCAAGGTTAGCGAGCAGATGACGCTCGACCTCGGGTACACCTACCTGACGGTTCCGGATCTCGACATGACGGGTGTCGATGGCAACTACGAGACATCCTATCAGGACCACTCGATCAAGGCTGGCATTCGTTGGCAGTTCGCGGCTCCGCCGCCGCCGGCTCCGCCGCCCCCTCCGCCGCCGCCGCCCCCTCCGCCGCCGCCGCCTCCTCCGCCCCCGCCTCCTCCTCCGCCGCCCACAACCGTGGACCAAACGGCAGCGCAGACCTGCACCCAACAGCAACCGCCGTTCGTGGTGTATTTCGAGTGGGATCGTTCGGACCTCACCTCGGCGAACCGTGACACGATCAACGCCGCTGTGGCTCGCGCCAAGGCTGGTGTCTGCTCGATCACCCTGACGGCCGTTGAAGGGCACACCGACTCGTCGGGTAAACCAGCTTACAACGACAAGCTCTCCCAGCGCCGCGCTGATGTGGTGAAAACCGCTCTGTTGGGTGCTGGCGTGGCCGACACTGCTATCAAGACCGCCGCGAAGGGTGAATCGGAACCGGCTGAGCCGCGTCCCGACGGCACTCGCGAGCCGCTCAACCGCCGTGCGGAAGTGCAGATCACGATCGGTCGCTAATCGCGATCAGTCGCTACTAAGTGAACAGGCAGCCCGGTCGAAAGACCGGGCTGTTTCCGTTTTGAAAGCGGATTTTCCTCCACAGAGACGCCAATAGATTCGAACAGGCGGGTGATAGCGCCTGACAGCTCAATATTGCGAGCTCGGTTATCGACGTCGCCGATCTCCGTTGCGAGAAGGCCAATCAAGGCGCCAAGACGCTCGGAACCAATGTCATCAAGCGAATCGCGCAGTGAAGGCGACATTCGTGGTGGAGCAGGGGCGGTGACGGAAGCAGCCTCAACCAGAAGACGTCTGGCTATCCCAGTCTTTGAGCGCGTCATGTTGAGGACGTGCAAGCCCATCTCGATTTCGGCCGCCACAGCGGTGCCCTTGCCGCCTTCATACTCCCGCGGCGAGCCGAGATAGCGCAGCGGCCATCCATATGATTCAATCCTCTCCGCCAGGCGATGTTCGGCCAACATGGTCAGGTGCCCCAGTCCACGGGAAAGGCCGAACTCGAGGTTCCCGATCATCAACTCGCGCTGATGATTGGTTGGCCAGCGCGGGTTGTTCGCGCGCCGGTGTAGTGGAGCTGCGATCCATCGCGAAACGTCCCAGACACTCTCGGCTTCCGGCAGCGGAGCGTCGGACCAGTCTGCAAACTTCTTGAGCAGTGTCGGGCCCAGGGTTGGGTTCAGACGCACGGACGCCGCGACATCGCCGATCGGGTCAATGCTCATGAGATAGACCACACCAACTTCATCAAACTCATCTGTCTCGCGGCCGTCGTGCGATGTCAGGCCGCCCCATCCGTGGCCCTCGATGTAGTAGGTGTGGCGCATGCGAAACATCTGATCGAGCTGCCGACCGTACAGGTGCTGATTGTCGATCGTAACGACGTGTATCATCGTGAAAACCCGCCCCGTTTGCAGAGTCGCGACTATGTCGCAGCGCAAACCAAACAACAACCAGGGGTTGTTTACTGAGGTCGACCTGCAGGCGCTTCGTTTGCAGTTGTCGCCAGTAATTGATCAAAGCGATGCCTCTGTGCCCGGTCGTAAAGTCTTCGCAATGTCGCGTTGAAATCCTGGGTCAGCCGGGAAACCTGATCGGCGTCTCTCGAATCTTCGGCGGCAAAAATCGCAACGATAAGGGGAGGCAAAGCGACGCTCACGCGCTTTGGATTAAGTGGACAGGCCCTCAAGGTAACATCGTTCGGCACAAGCCCAAGATTGGCGCTTCGGGATCAAGGGTGCGAGATGGTGAGGCTGATCGTTCGCATTGCTCGAGCTTCTGTGTCGGGAGGCGCCTTCGACGGCTGTTCACCTTGACAGACCCAGCCATTGCGGGCGCTTTGCCATCATGAGCACGGCCAATCCTCTCACCAGTGGACAGACCACCCGCGCCAAGCTGATGCGGGCCGCAAGCCTGATCGTGGCGCGCGATGGCATGGAGGCGGCGACGACGGCGGCGATTGCGGGGGCGGCGGGGGTGGCGGAGGGGACGCTGTACCGCCACTTCGAGAGCAAGGACGAACTTCTCATCGCGGCCTATCGCCAGATGAAGCAGGAGGTGTTCCTCGATGCGGGCGCAGGCCTGGATACGACCATGGCGCCGCCGGAGCGCCTGAAGCAGACATGGCGGGCGATTTATCTCGCCTATCGGGCCAACAAGGATGCGTTTGCGTTTGGCCAGCGGTTTTCTGAGTCTGCCCTGGCTGAGCGGGAAGGCGGCGAGGCCGGGCGAGCGGTGGGTCGGATGGTAGGCGATCTTCGCAGGGCCGGTATCGCCACCGGTGATTTCAAGAATCTGCCGCCGGACCTGCTGGGCAGCCTTTTCATGGCGCCGATCGCTTACTTGCTGAAGGCCGAGATGAAGGGCCGCAAGTGGACCGACGCCGAGCTTGATGCGGCGGCGGATTCGGTTCTGGCCGGCTGGCTTCGCTAGTTAAGGCCGCAGAACAACCTTCCCGACCAGTTTTCGATCGCGCATCAGTTCAAAGGCTTCACGCCAGCGTTCGAGCGGAAGCTCGGCAAACACGACCGGCTTTGTCTTGCCTTCCGCCGCCCAGCGCCAGATTTCATCGCGGATGGCGCGGCCCCGTTCCGGGAATTGCCGGCCGTATTCGCCCGCACGTACCCCCACCACCGAGAAGCCCTTGATCAGCGGGATGTTGGTATTGAGGCTTGCAATTCGTCCTCCGGCAAAGCCGATCACCAGCAGACGGCCGGCGAAGGCGACACAGCGTGTCGACTCGTCGAAGACGTCACCGCCGACTGGGTCAAAGATCACATCTGCGCCCCTGCCATCTGTCAGCGCCTTGACCCGCTCACGAAATGCATCGCCGATTTTCGGGCCGAGAACGATGACCTCATGCGCTCCAGCGCGGCGAAGGCCCTCAACTTTGTCTGCAGATCCCGTGGTTGCGATGACGCGCGCGCCGAGCAGGCGGCCGACATCCACGGTCGCCATGCCTACGCCGCCCGATGCGCCGTGCACCAGCAGCGTTTCGTCGGCCCGGATCTGGCCGCGTGCGATCAGCGAAACGTGTGCGGTCGTATAGGCGGCAGGGTAGGCCGCCGCGGATGACGTCGACATGCCGTCGGGGATTGGATGCAGGTTTGCCGCTGAGCAAATTGCGTAGTCTGCAAATCCGCCAGTCTTGGCGCCGCCGGCGACTCGTTGGCCGATGCCGAACCCCGACACGTTCTCGCCTAGCGCATCTACAGTGCCTGCGAGGTCCATTCCTACCGTATAGGGCGGATCTGGCTTGAACTGGTATTCGCCCTTGAGCATCAGCAAATCAGGGAAGTTGAGGCTCGCAGCCTCTACCTTCACTCTGATCTCTCCGCGGCCGGGCTCCGGCTTCGGAAGTTCCTTCAGGGCGATTCGCGAGTAATCAGTCGCCAGTGCTTCGCAAACAATCGCACGCATCTGCCAGCTCCCTAATCAGTCTGCACGCTGCACGGGCGCAATAGCCGCGTCACGCCTTCCGTAACGGCATGGCGAGCGGCCGCGGCTTGACCAAAGTGCAGCGCAGCATGAAGTTGTTGGGAACTGCACAAGAACAGATGAGCCGTGCAGAGGGAAACGCTCCAGGGTCGTTGAAGAGTTCAGTCAAACGACAACCCCGAGATATAACATCATGAAACGTATCGCAATTTTGTCCGCGTTCGCTTTTTCTGCCGCCGCGCATGCGGATCCTGTGAGCGTCCTGACTCCCAAGGCACCGATCACTGCGGAAGCCGCCCAACTGTACGTAGATCAGCTTGAGAAGGCTGTGAAAGAGGTTTGTGTCGACGCGTACGCCCCGCTGATGGGCTTTGCCTACCTCAGTTACCAGGCGTGCGTGAAAAAGACCCGGGCCAGTGTCGCCAAAGATGATCCGAGAGGCCTCTATGCCCATCGCGAATCGACTGGGGCGACAGTTATCGCTGCCAAGTAATTCACGCGACAAGTCGCGAACCGTAAGCGCCCGGGGCATGTGTCCCGGGCGTTTTTCGTTGAGTTTGAGAGAAGCGGGCGTCGATTGCCCCAAAGACGCCTCATTTGGTCCATTGACGAGCCGTATTGTTAGTCGATAAATCATCATCGACTTTCGAGATGGCAGTCAGGAGCCGCCCGGGAGGGACGATAGAGCAAAAGCCATGTCCAATCGGAGAATAACAATGAAAACATCATCTTCGACAACCAACCTGATCGCCTGCGTCACCATCATCGGCGCCGTTGCCGTCGGGTTCGCCACCGGCCCCGCCTTCGCGCAAACCAGCGCGGATAGCGATCCCTTCGAGTTCAAGTTTGCCTACCAAGCCAGCGAGCTCCAGTCGGAACCATCTGCGCAGAAGTTGCTAGCCCGTCTGGAGAGCCAGGTGCGTGACCACTGCAACGGCAAGGGCCGGATGACGCTCGACGAGCATGCGCGGACTCGGGATTGCGTGAGCGAAACCATGCAGCAGACCATCTCCAAATTCGCCTCGGCCACCGTCGCCCAGGCCTATGACCTTCGCGCTGGCGGCTGATCCCCCCCGATTTCCAACGCCAGTGAGACGAGAGGCCGGATCCGCAAGGGTCCGGCCTTTTGCCCTTTAAGTGAGGGGCGCCACTTGCCTTTCTCCCTCCGACCTGTCTCGCGGGCTTGCCCGTGATCCGGAAGGCGCAGCGGGAATGCAGTGGCGTCAACCGAGCCATCGCTTCCACCAGGACGCAATGCTGACCCGGACGTTCGCCACAGCTGATCCCAAGTCCTTGGCGGACGGACCGGGGCCGGGGACGCGCTCAGAAGATGTTGGAGGCTGCTAATCCCGTACGCCGAAGGCGGCCCAGCGGCTGAATTGGCTCTGTTCGCCGTCTGCCGAGACCCCGCGTACGCGCCAACGCCAGGCGCCGGTGCGAGGTATGACTTCTGCGATTTCTTCTACCGCGTTGACCGTAATTCGCTTGTGCAGCGGGGTCTCGATCCAGCGTCGGGCGATGGCGTCGTAGGCCTCGATTTCTACAATGTAGACGTTTGCCCCCGCGGGCCCCTGCCAGGCTAGCCTCACGGGCTAGGCCCCGCCTGAAAACTGGATGCCTTCAGCGGGCTCAAGGACGCGCGGACTGCCGGCAGCAAGGGTCACGGCTTGCGCCGATGCGCCGGTGTTGAACGTCTCGGCGAAGCGCGAGCGCGGGACGGTGAGAGACGCCTTGAACCAGGCGGCGCGGCCATCGGGAAGCGTGACGCGATACCACTCGCCATCGGGTTGCTTGCTGACGCCATTGACCTGCAGCGTTTCACCGCCAGCGAGTGTTTCCGCGACGATCGGAACATCCTCGGCAGCGGACGGGCGAGTGCGGTAACGGAGGCCGGACGCTCGGGCGACAACAACTTCGGGCGGCGTAAAGGCGGTGGTTTCGGGGGACAGCTGCGGTCCAGCCACCTCGGGCGGCGCCGACGGTAGTTCTGTGATCGCGGGCGGTGCAGCCGGTGTTTCGACAGGGACAGCGGCGGAGGCATCTTCTGATTCTGTCGCCGCCGGCGCAGCTTCCGGAAGCGCCACGGAGGCCGGCTCGGCCGCTGTCGCTGGCTGCGTATTGCTCGTCGTCGGGATCAGGGAGACGACGGCTATGGCCTGGGACTGGCTGTAGAAGTACCAGCCCGCAACGCCGCCGCCGCCGACCACAACAAACAGAAGTACAAGTATCAACCAGCGCGCGCCGCCTCCGCTTTCCTGTCCTGCGCCATACCCGATGCGGCCGGGCGCGCTGAGCCAATCGCGGTCGTCATCGGCGCTCGCCTCGGGACCGTCCAGCAGAGCGTCGTGCGGACGTGCGCGCGTCGCCGGTGCGGCATTGACTGCTTTTGGCGGGGCAGCCGGCGGTTGCAACGGTGGTGGCGCCAGCGCCGCCTGTGGCTCGTCGGCAAACAAGGCTTCATCGGGATCGATCGGTGCGCCAGGGCCAGATGGCAGGTCAGTTTCGGGGGCAGGGGGCGAGACAGGTGGCGGGGGAGAGGGAGCGATAGTGAGCGGAGGCGCTGTATTGTTTGTGACGGAAACGGAGCCGCTGGGGCCGAGGGCGTGGCCGCCAGCGTCGGACGCAACGCCCTCATTGCCGATGACGACACCTCCGCCATTCGTGTTGAACACGTTGTGCGTGATGTCGAAGCTCGCCGTCAGGCCTTCGTTCCGTGTGTTGATCTTCAGCGTCAGGAATTCGAGCAACCGGCTGAGGAAGGCGTGATCTTTGGACACGACATAGGACAGCCGCCCATCGCTAGTCCCGATGGCGAGACCTTTCCGCAGCGGGCGCATCCAGTTGACCACGATCAGGAGAAGGCCGAAGCCAATCAGAGCCATGCCGACAATCGGCCCCGGCGAACCGAATGAACTGTACAGGTTGCTCGGCATCGCCATAGCGCCGAGACCGGCGAGAACAATCACGGCGCCTAAGCGCGCGAGCGTCCAGTTGCGTTTGATGTCGAGGATCTGGATCGAGCCGATGTTGTCGATGGCGATCAGCGTGTCGCCTAGAACGATGGTGCGCTCGCGAATACGCCCGGCGCCGCTGTCGTGTTCGGTAGGCTGTTCAGACTTACTGGCACCAGAAGCCATCGAGAATTCCCAACTTACTCAACGCTCGTCATCGTAGTTTCTTCGCGACGAAGGGATCGTCCGGATAGCCCGTGGCCAATTCGCGGACGCCAGGCCCATCGCGGCAATTTACCAGCGCCGACAGTTCCGGCATGCCGGGTCGTGCGAGCTTTTGCGCCAGCACGTGCACCACGCTGCGCCAGGGTGTGTCCGATTGCTGACCGCTCCACTGGGAGAGGTCTGTCGTGTGGAACTGGCCGAAGGGCATCGGTATGCTGCATCGCTCGAGCAGAATAGTGACGAGTGCGCCGCGTTGGCGACCTTTATCTGCTTCCGAGCGAACCCCGTCTGACTCAATCGATCGTGGCGACCATGCAACGATTTGAGCGCGACACGAATGAACTTGCAGATCGATGCGGCGGTCGAAGGCCTCACCGGGGGGTGAGGAAGTCGTCGGTCCAGTAAGTGATGCCACTGCCAGTGCGTTTGCTGGAGTCAGTCATGTCCCCGTCCCTGGGGCCACCCGAGAGTTATATTGGGGGAATGATAGGCGGCGATCTTGCTTGCTGCTAGAGGCTGGCCGTCAGGTGGGGCGGAAGGCGGACACGCTGGGAAGGCCTTCGGAATCCATGGCCGCGATGAGGTCGGCCTTGATGCGGCGGACCAGCATGGGCCCGTGGAAAACCAGCGCAGAATAAAGCTGCACCGCCTGCGCACCGGCCCGGAACTTGGCAATCACATCCTGCGCGGAGGCGATTCCGCCGGCGCCGATGAGGTCGAGGCGATCGCCTATCACGCTGTGGAAGGCGGAGAGCGCTCGTGTGGATTTTTCCATGAGCGGCGCACCGGAAAGCCCGCCCGTTTCGGCCCTGTGTGACGAGGCCAGCGTTTCGGGGCGATCGATTGTCGTATTCGAGATGATCAGTCCCGACAGCCAATCTTGCGCGAGTGCAACGTCCGCAATGTCCGTGATCGCATTGTCGTCGAGATCTGGCGCTACCTTCAGGAAGACGGGCCGGTTCTTGACGGCAGCGTGCATCTCCCGCGCAGCAACGCCGATGCGACCTAGCAATTCCTCCAGCGCGCCACGATCCTGCAGGCCGCGCAGACCTGGGGTGTTGGGCGAAGAGATATTGATGGTGATGTAGCTGCTGTATGGCCAGACGGCTTTTACGCCGGCGACATAATCGGCGATGCGATCTTCGCTGTCCTTGTTGGCTCCAACGTTCGCGCCGACGACGCCGATGGAGCGCGGCGCTGCGGAGAGGCGACGCACGAACATCCCGATGCCTTCGTTGTTGAAGCCCATGCGGTTGATCACTGCCTGGTCCTGCGTCAGGCGGAACAGGCGCGGGCGTGGATTGCCTGCCTGCCGGCGCGGCGTGACGGTGCCGCATTCCGTAAAGCCGAAACCGAAAGCAAGCATCTGCGCGAAGACTTCGGCGTTTTTGTCGAAGCCAGCGGCGAGGCCGATCGGGTTCGGCAGGCGTAGGCCGGATTTTTTCAGCGTCACGCCGAGGCGGGGATCGTCGAGCTCTGCTGATGGTTTTGCGAGGCCCGTCTTCAGCGAATTGATGGTGAAGCGGTGCGCCGTCTCGGCCGGCAGTATGCGGACCGCGCCCGTGGCGATATCGAACAGGTTCACGCGTCGTGGCCCGGCTTGCTAGACGGCTCGGGGCTCTTCACGACGACGTCCGGCGCCAGCGGTGCGCCGTCGGCATCAACTTCGTCCAGTGGCCAGATCGAATGGATGTGATGTTCACGAACGTCGGCGTAGACGTGTGGAAAATAATCGCCTCCGCGCGATTTTTCCCATTTCAGGTCGGGCCCGAAGTTCGCGCCGTCGACCGACACCAGGACGCAGCCGGTCTGGCCCTTGAACCATTTGGCCAGGGTTTCCTGGACCTGCCGTGAGGTCGAGAAGTGGACATAGCCATCCGCCACGTCGACGGGCGCCTGCATCGGCCCCCCAGCTTCGACGGCGACAAGTTGGTCAACGGTGAGGACTTTATAGATCATCTGGGCCATGGGGCCGCGTTTTGCGCCGGATGGGGGCGGGTGGCAAGCGGCGAGTCCTCGCGGCGACGAGGTCGGTGCGGCTTGACCTTGCTAGCCTGTGGGGCCATCCAAAATCCATGACGACCACTTCGGCTCTGGTGCTGTTTTCCGGCGGGCAGGATTCCGCCGTCTGCCTCGCGTGGGCGTTGTCCCGTTTCGCGCGCGTAGAGACCGTCGGGTTCGACTATGGGCAGCGCCACCGCGTCGAGCTGGCGTGCCGGCAGACGTTTCTTGCCAAGCTACGCGCGGCGTTTCCCGACTGGTCGGCGAAGCTGGGCGAAGATCGCGTGCTGGATCTCGGCGTGCTGGGCGAAGTGTCTGATACAGCGCTGACCCGGGAGCAGGAGATAGGGTTTGCGGAGAGCGGTCTGCCGAGCACATTCGTGCCGGGGCGCAATCTGGTTTTCTTTACGCTAGCGGGCGCGGTTGCATACCGGCGCGGTCTTGGCGCTCTGATCGGCGGCATGTGCGAGACGGATTATTCCGGATACCCCGATTGCCGGCGTGCCACGCTTGATGCGGTGCAGACGTCGCTGACGCTCGGTATGGATCGCGACATGCCGGTGCAGACCCCGCTGATGTATCTCGACAAGGCGCAGACATGGGCGCTGGCGCGGGAGCTTGGCGGGAACCTGCTGGTCGACCTGATCGTCGAGGAGACGCACACCTGTTACCTCGGTGATCGCAAACATCGCCATGATTGGGGCTATGGCTGCGGCACGTGCCCGGCCTGTGAGCTGCGCGCCAATGGCTGGGCGAAATGGCGAGCCGAAGTGCGATGACGTATTCGGTCAAGGAATGCTTCTACACGTTACAGGGTGAGGGCGCGCAAACGGGCCGCGCCGCCGTGTTCCTGCGTTTCGCGGGATGCAATCTGTGGAGCGGACTGGAGCGTGATCGCGTGAGCGCCGTCTGCAAATTCTGCGACACGGACTTTGTCGGCGTCGATGGCGAGGGCGGAGGGAAGTTCGCGACGGCGGACGCGGTGGCGGAGCATGTCGAAGCGCGCTGGCAGGGCGCGAGCGGACAGCGCTATGTCGTGTGCACCGGTGGAGAGCCGCTCCTGCAACTCGACAACGCGTTGATTGCGGCGCTGCATGCGCGCGGGTTCGAAGTTGCGGTCGAGACCAATGGTACGGTCGAGGCGCCAGCCTCGCTCGACTGGGTGTGCGTGTCGCCAAAGTCGACCGCGGACTTGAGGCAGGTATCAGGGGACGAGCTGAAGCTGGTCTATCCGCAGCCGGATGCTCCACCGGAGCGATTTGCGTTGCTGAGTTTCCGCAACTTTTTCCTGCAGCCGATGGACGGTCCGGAGCGCGAGGCGAACACGGCGGCGTGCATCGCGTATTGCCTGGCGCATCCGCAGTGGCGTTTGAGCCTGCAGACTCACAAGGTGACGGGAATTCCGTAATCCAAAACGAAAACGCCGCCCCTTTCGGAGCGGCGTCTGCTCGTCCTAGATAGATCGGGTCTTACGACAGCTTATCCGCGAAGCGACGGGCGAAGCGGTCGAACGATGTGCGCGCGTCGGACCAGGTGCCGGCGCCGATGACGTTGGAGAGGTCGGACTCGTACCATTTGTGCTCGTAGCGGCCGATCTCCTGGCCTGAAGCGTCATAGGCGACGCCGGAGATCTTTGCGCCACCGATGCTGATCGAACGCATGGGATCGAGGCCGAGCTTGTCGGACGCCTGCTTGAAAGTCGGACGGTTCGGCTTGGCGTCTTCGATCGTCACCACGACACGGGCGGCGTTCACGCCTGCGCTGTTGAAGGCGTTGTCGATCTTGCGGGTCAGTGCGTCGGTGAGCGTCTTGGCCTCGCGCGAGCCAAGATCTTGATCCAGCTTCTTCTGGAATTCGGTGGACACGTTTGCCTCCACCGTCACGGCGGCGGCGGGCATGGCCATCGCCAAGGTAACGAGGGCGGCGGCAGCTAGGGCGGCGATACGCATGGTCTGCTCCCTGTTTTGTCTGGAAATTCGATCCCGCATGAACTCACGCGGGCGCGTTCCATTGATCAAGCCTAACATGAAGCTGGGGTGAACGGGAGCGTTTGGGAAGGGCGCCGCAGCTAATGTGGCTTTGCAGCCTGCGTCTGCTGTTGGCGGCGGAGCTCTTCGTTTTCCCTCTTCAGGCGCTCGATGTCCTGGCTTTGCCGTTCATCTTCGTCAGTGGTGACGAGGTCGACTGCTGCCCCACCTACGGCTCCGACAGTGGCAACTGTGAGACCTACGGCGGCGCCGGCAACTTCCCCGACAAGGCAGCCGGACAGCAGAGGGGCTGAGGCCAGAATAGCGGTCAGGATGAGAGCTTTTTTCATGGCGTCGCAAATCCCCTTCGGCCCGAAGCGGCAACGCTAGCCCAGTTTGGGCCGTAGGAGAATGCGACGAGGCAGATCGTCAGAGTGTGTCGGTCAATACTATCTCGGCGGAGCCTTCGACAGCGCGGAACACCACACGCGAAGATCCCGTGATCGCAACGCCATCGCGTGCGTTGGCGCGTTGCCATGTGCCATCTGAATTGGCCACTTCGATGACGCCCGTAGCGGCCACGGCGTAGACGTGGCGGTCGGATTCGGTTTCCCACGCCAGTTCCTGGCCGACATTCAACGTCGCGCCTGCAACTCGGGCATCAGCCCGGATGTCGAGCGCGCCTTCGTCGCCCTTGCCGGAAGCAAGTATGGACCAGACGCCGGAGCGGTCGGATTTCGGGAACTGCTTTGCGCCCCAGCCCGGCTTGCCACCGGCCCGGTCGGGCTGGATCCAGATCTGGAAGATCGTCGTGGTTTCGTCTTCGAGGTTGTATTCCGCATGGCGGACGCCCGTGCCGGCCGACATGACCTGCACGTCACCAGCGCCGGTGCGGCCCTTGTTGCCCATCGAGTCCTCGTGGGTGATGGCGCCGGTGCGGACATAGGTGATGATTTCCATGTCGCGGTGGGGATGGGGCGGGAAGCCGGATTTAGGGGCGATCTGGTCGTCGTTCCACACGCGCAAGCTGCCCCAGCTCATCCGTTTCGGATCGTAGTATTCCGCGAACGAGAAGTGGTGGTGGGCGTCGAGCCAGCCATGGTTGGCGCCGCCGAGGGTGGGGAAGGGTCGGACTTCGATCATCGTGATCTCCATCGGTTACTGCTGTTGCAGGCCATATAGTTGCAAATGCAACAACCTACAAGAGGCAGTTTCCAACTGGAATTCCGGCATCGAAGTCCGGCGGGTTTTCCCTATTTCAGCGGCGAGTAATCGGTAGGCGTCAGCTGAACCGACTTAGTTCCGTCAGGGGAAATTAGTAGCGGCCCATTTTTTTCGCTTTCGTCGCGGACTTTCTGCCATTCCGGATCTTTGGAAAATGCTTGCCACATAGTTGTACGTGCTGCCGGTGTCGGAAACGCCAACAAGTACACCATTTTGTCCACCATGGTGGGCTGATCGGCGACCGGGCGCCAGTACATGAAGTTGGTCATGCCGAGGCGCGAGAAGATGCCGGTCGTGTGTCCGCGGAAGCGGTCGTGGACGTTCTCGAGCTTGCCGGCATTGGCCGTGTAGGTGCGCAGCTCGAAATGGCGCGCGGTGGCGAACGACTTCAGATTAAGCTTTGGCGAATAGTCTGTCGTGTTGAGGAAGATGTTCTCAACGCCTCTTGGCGACTTTAGGATAGGCCCGTCTTTCTCGCTCTCAGTGCGGACCTTTATCCATTCCGGATCTGCGGAGAAGGAGGCCCATGAAGCGTCGCGAGTTTGCTTGTCCTTGTAACCCATCAGATAGAACAAACGGTCATCGACGGGTTGGCCGGGAGGAGCATAAACGTGGAAGAAGGCGATAGGCGTCATGCCATGGCGCTTGAATAGGTCGATTGTGTGATCGCGAAATCGAGCATCCAGCGCTGACAACTTACCAGGCATCGTTGAGTAGATCCGCAACTCGTAAAGCCCAATGCCCGAGGGTGACACACTCGGAGATGACGACATGCTCGCGCACGCGGAAAGAAAAGTCGCCGCCATGGCCGCGAGGCCGAAAGCTGCGCGACGGAAAAGTGAAGGGCGCGGGGCTGCGAGCGTCGTCATGTTTCCTGCCTGTTTGTCTTTAGGGCCGGATGCTTCCGGTCATCTCTCCCCTGAAATAATCCATCTTTGGCCGGATCAACAAGCCTGACCGGCAGACGTTCGCCTCAGGAAACCGCAGGTCTCAATGACAAATCGGCGATCTCAGGCCGCTGTGCCGAACGCGAAGGCGTCCATCCGGAGGATGCCGTAAGTGGTGCTCTGGTGCAGGTGCTCGATCCGGTCGGCGCCTGCGCCTAGTGCAACGTACAGTGGCAGCAAATGCTCTTCCGTCGGGTGGTTGTGGGCGGCTTCCGGGGCCCGGGCGCGGTAGTTGAGGAGGTCGTCGACGCGGCCATCCTTCAGCGCCGACACCATCCATTCGGCGAAAGCGTGGACCCAGGCCTGTTCGGGCGCGTCGATACGGCCACCGGAGACGCGGAAGCTGGACAGGTCGTGGGTGAAGCTGCCTGAGCCGATGATCAGAACGCCTTCGTTCCGCAGGGGGGCGAGCAGCTGACCGAGCCGGTAGTGGTGTTCGGGGCCAAGGCGGGTCTGAACGGAAAGCTGGGCGACCGGGATGTCAGCGTCTGGCCAGGCGACCACCAGCGGCACCCATGCGCCATGGTCGAGGCCGCGGCGGGTGTCGATGTCGGTGGGCAGGCCGCCGGCGGACAGAAGGCTCGCGACGCGGTTGGCGAGATCGGCGGAGGGCGGGGCCGGGTACTGAATTTCGAACAGTGCAGCGGGGAAGCCGCCAAAGTCGTGGATGGTTTCGTTGTGCACCGGCGCATTCACCGCCGGTCGGAGCCGCTCCCAGTGGGCGGAAATCACCAGGATGGCCTTGGGCCGCGCGGGCAGAAGCTCCGGCAGTTTCCTGAGGAAATCCCGCGCGTCCGCCGGTTCAAGTGCGAGCATGGGTGAGCCGTGGGAGACGAAGATTGCGGGTAACATGGCAGCTATCTGGACATTGATGCAGGTGCAATCAAGTGGTCGCGTTGACGGAGCGTTGAGCAGTGCCGGGTTATGCTCGGCTCTTGAAGGGTCTCAAGGCTGTCATCATGCGGTTAGCAGTTATGGGTGCGCTGGCCTTTGCGCAGGCCGCGTGCGGATCGCCTCAACAGGCTGATAACAGCCCGGCCGAACCGGCCAGGTCCGTGATGGAAACAGAGGCGGAGAAGGTCTGCGCCGAGATGACCAGGTTCAGCGCAGAGACGCTAGCTGGAAAACCGGCGGAGACGCAGGCGTTGCTGCGCCGAGAATTCGATCTCTGCGTCAAGTCGGTCGCGAGCGATGACACCGCGTCCGCCGAAGGCCCTGCATTGCGAGGGCGAACGACGGCTCCCTAGCTCTCCATGTCCTTCCGGATCGTGAGCGTGGCCAGCGCGAAGAAGATGAAGCTGATCCCGGTTACCGCAGTCGACCAGTAGATCGTGCTCTTGAGGCCTGACGCCGCTGCGGCTGCGCAGGTTGCGAACTCGGGCGATTCCTTCGCCACCGCCTTGCAGGCCTGCACGTCGAGGCCTGTGCCCGCGAGGGCATTGTTGGCGAACATGTCGCTAGCCATGCCGAAGAGGGTCGGGCCGCCGCCGAGGCCGATCATGTTGATGACGAAGAGCAGGATGGCGGCCGCTGTCGCGCGCATGGCGGGAGGGACAAGGCCGGGGACGCCCCCATAGACCGGGCCATACCAGATAGCGATGCCGATGTTCGGGATGATCAGGAGGAGCATCGCGAGGTTGATGTCGTGAAGCGAGCAAAGGTACCAGAAAACCGGCAGGCCGATGAACGGGAAGAGCAACGGGAGTGTTAGGAACTGGCGCGCATCCTTTACGCCAAACTTGTCGCACCACCACCCGCCCAGCCAGGAGCCAGTGACGCCACCAATGCCGGCGGCGAGACCCATGAAGAGGCCGAGATAACCGAGCTGCGTCATGCCGAAGCCGGACGAGGCGATCGTCACCTCCGGGAAATAGTTCCGCATGAAGAAGGACGCGATGAAAAACGAGTGCGCGTACGCGACAGACGACGCGAAGGCGCCGCCAAGCGCGAGGTACCAGAAGGTAGGTTTGCGCGAGAGGAGACGTAGCGCCTCCGTGATCGGAATGTGCGGGCTTGAAGCGTGCCGGACATAGTTCGTTTTTCGACGTGGCTCGATCAGCGTGAAGGCAGTCAGGACGGCAAGGATCAAACCTGGCGCGCCAGCGACGAGGAAGGCGACGCGCCAGCCCCACGAGCCGGCAATGATGCCGCCCAGGGCCATGCCGAGCAGGGAGCCGATGGAAATGCCCATCGAGTAGATCGCCATGGCGCGTGCGCGCGAGGCTTTAGGGAAATAGTCGCTAATCAGCGAGTGCGCCGTCGGCGTACAGCCCGCCTCGCCGACGCCAACACCCATGCGGCTGATCGCGAGTACCCAGAAATTCCACGCGAACCCAGCGAGCACCGTAAAGCCGCTCCAGACGGCAAGAGACACGGTCATGATCGCAGGCCGGTCGCCCCTGTCAGCGATGCGGGCAATCGGAATTCCGAGAACGGTATAGAGGATGGCAAACCAGAGGCCGCCCATGGCGCCGACCTGGAAGTCGTCGAGCTTCAGCTCGTTCTTGATCGGCTCAATGAGCTGGGTGACGACTTGGCGATCGAGGAAGTTGACCGTGTAGATCGCGACGAGAAGGGCGAGAGCGTATCGCCTGTATGAGACAGGCATCGGCGCATCAGGCGCAGCCGTCGCGGACGGCGTTGTACCGTCCATCGCAATGTCGCTCATGGCGTTTGATCTCCCGCGCCGCGCCTCTGTCGGGCGCGGTCGCAGCGACTATGCAGCAAGGCGGGCGGAAACCAATCCCGATTTCGCAACAGTAATTGCTGCGCCGCAGCGGCCCGCATTGTGATGTGTGTGACACGCGACATGCGTTGACCGCGGGACTTGGAGGCGTAGCATTCTCTTGTCCGCTGAGCTTCCGTAGCTCCCGTGTCGCAGACCGACAGACTGGTTGTAGCGCGATGCAAAGTGGACGACTTGAAACCGCAAGGAGAGATCGTATGGAGGCTCCACCTGCTTAGCTACCTGGGCTCGCCGGAGACGGTAGAGCCCCGGCTCGATCGGATGCGCACCTGGCCAGGACGCGTCGAGTCGTCAGATCGTAAAATCAGAAGCGCAGATAACGGCCGTCAAACGCCGTCTTGAATGGTCGCTCTCTTGAGCGGCTCCGGCAGATGCCGAAAGAGCCTCACGCGTGATCCGCGTGGGGCTCTTTGTTTTTGGGGCGCGTGTTGCGTCGATTATTGTGGCGCAGCGATCTGCTTACGGACCTCGGACACGCCCTGGATCACCGACTTGATGCCGTTGTCCGGCGTTGCGGTCAGCGCGCCGCGATAGCCTTCGATGGTAAGATCAGGCCCGATCAGCAGGTAGGCGGGCAGGGCAGGCGCTGCGAGCGCCTTAGAAATTGTACCGTCGTCGATCAGTACGGGGTATTGCGGCTGTGTGGCGGGCGCAGCGCCCTCGTGTCCGGGCTGCACGATGAGGACGTCGAGGTCGGGATCCTGGTCGGCGGCCGAGCTGAGGGCGGCGGCGAAATTTGCTTCGTCTGCGGTTGCGCCGACATCCGGCCAGACGCCGAGAATGGTCCAATGGCCCCGCAGAGCTTCGGGCGTGGCGTCCGTTCCGTTGGGCTGCTTCACGACATAGGCAGGGAGCACTGTTCCAACCTTGGAATAGGCGGTCATGTCGATTTCCCAGCCATCGATGCCAGCGGTCCTTGCAGGGGCGACCGCAGTCGCGACCGGTTGGGCGGCCTCCTGCGCGGTATCCGCAGGCGCCGGGCTGCAGGCGGCGAGCGTTGCGAATGAAACGGCAAAACAGAAAGTGCGCATGACTAATCTCCCACAGTGAAAATCGACATGGATTAGGGCGTCACCGTGGCGATATCTGCGCGATCCCCGGAACGAAAACGCCCGCCCCATTTCTGGCGCGGGCGTTCCTCTGATGGCTGTCGCTGACGCGAGACTAGTTGAAGATCTCGAACAGGCCGGCAGCGCCCTGGCCGCCGCCGATGCACATGGTCACGACGCCGTACTTGGCCTTGCGACGCTTGCCTTCGAGAAGGATGTGGCCTGCGCAGCGGGCGCCGGTGACGCCGTAGGGGTGGCCGATCGAGATCGAGCCGCCGTTAACGTTGTACTTGGCCGGATCGATGCCGAGCTTGTCGCGCGAGTAGAGGCACTGCGAGGCGAAGGCTTCGTTGAGCTCCCACAGATCGATGTCATCAACCTTGAGGCCGTGACGGGCGAGCAGGCGCGGAACAGCGAACACGGGGCCAATGCCCATTTCGTCGGGCTCGCAACCGGCAACTGCAAAGCCGCGGAATGCGCCGAGCGGGGAAAGACCGCGGCGCGCGGCTTCCTTGGCTTCCATCAGCACGAGGGCCGCGCCGCCATCCGAGAACTGTGAGGCGTTGCCGGCGGTGACGTATTTGCCTTCCTGGATTTTCTGGCCGCCCTTGAAGACGGGTGCGAGTTTCTGGAGATCGGCCAGCGTGGTCTGCGGACGGTTGCAATCGTCGCGCGTGACTTCGGCGTCTTCCATCGTGACGGCGCCGGTTTCCTTGTTGGTCACCGCCATCTTCGTCTTCATCGGGACGATCTCGTCCTTGTAGAGGCCGGCTGCTTGCGCGGCGGCCGTGCGCAGCTGCGACTGAAGCGCGTATTCATCCTGCGACTCGCGCGAGACGTTGTAGCGTTCGGCGACGATCTCGGCCGTTTCGATCATCGACATGTAGATGGCGGGGATCTTGGCGAGGAGCTTTTCGTCCAGTGAACGGTTGCGACCGTCCGGCGATGCTGGGCGAGCCGGTGCGAACTGGACGAGCGAGATCGACTCGACGCCGCCACCCACCATGATGTCGGCGCCGTCGTGGATCTGGTGTGCGGCGAGCGCGATCGCGTTCAGACCCGACGAGCAGAAGCGGTTGATCGTGCCACCAGCAACGGAGACCGGCATGTCCGCCCAGAGAGCCGCCTGGCGGGCGATGTTGCCGCCGGTTGCGCCTTCGGGGTTCGCGCAACCCAGATAGACGTCTTCAACTTCCTTGGGGTCAAGTTTTGCGCGCTCGACGGCATGCTTGATCGCATGTCCTCCGAGGGCGGCCCCGTGGGTCATGTTGAACCCGCCACGCACTGATTTCGCAAGCCCTGTCCGGGCTGTCGAAACGATCACAGCTTCACGCATTTCGTCCTCCGTACCGCGTCTTCAAATTATGGCAGGTACCTTAAGCGACAAAATACGGCGGAATGCAACAGAACGCCCGGCTGACAATGGACGAGCAGGGCGCTTCGGTTGGGGGCCGCTTGTATCAGCCGCCAGATTTTGGCGTCGTGCGGGTCGTCGTGATTGTTGTTGTCGGTTCGCTTGCCGGCGTAGCCAGCACCGCTGCCAACTGAGCGTTGGCGAGATCAGCCGTTGTGTAGCGCGGCTTGGAATCGACGACGGCCTGAACTTCCGGCGCGATAGGATTGTCGTCATCAACCGCGAGCCAGTTTGAGACGGGGATGATCGTCTCGCTGGTTCGTTCGACAGTCGCCACCGGTGTCTCTTCAACCGTTGTCTTCGACAGCACGAGGGGCGTGTTCGCGGGCGGTGGCGTCTGCGCGGTGGTTACGGTGCTGCTCTGGTCGGCGCCCTCGACCAGCTTGGTCGGATCAATGGCGCCCAGCACTTTGGCGGGATCGATACCTTCAACAGCCACACCTGCTTCCGGCGCAGGCGTCGTTTCGGGAGGTTGAGCGTAGGCGTGGACCGTAAACAGGGAGGCCATCGCGACCGATGCGAGAATGTGTTTCAAGAATCATCTTCCTGGATGAGGCCGCACCTGAAAGGCTGGGACGGGTGAATCTGTGACTGCGGAAGACGTGAGCGATCAACTCGTTCCAGTCGCTTGCAGCTTTGTAATTTTCTCAGCTGCATCGGGTTCTGGCGACTTGGGAAGAACGGGCGCTTCCGGCGCCTGAACATGGTCCGCGACATACGCGCCGCGCTCTGCCGGCGGAGCTGGTCTTTCAATTGTCGTGTCGACCGTCGTGAACAACTCAAGCTGCGCGTTGAGCTCTGCGCCTAGGCAGATGACGTAGGCGGATATCCAGAACCACATCAGCAATGCGGCCACAGCGCCGAGCGATCCGAACGTTGCGTTGTAGGCATCGAAATTTTCCAGATAGGTCGAGAAAGCGATCGATGCTACCAGCCACATGATACCGGCCGCGACAGCGCCGGGAATGATCCAGCGCCAGCGCGCCTTTGTGCGTGACGGGGCTATCCGATAGATTATCGCGCAAGCGGCCATGAATACCGCAATCACGATTAGCCAGGGGGCGCCGCTGACGATCGCTTCCACTAAGGCGCCGAGGTAGAGCGCTTCTAAAATAGGCGGCACTGCGGCGATGGCCGCGATGGACAGCCCGACAAAGATGATCCCGGCCAGGGTGAAGCCCAGTGTCAGCGCCGTCAGCCTGATGAAGGCGCGCTTCTCCTTCTCGTGATACGCCATGTTCATCGCCTGCATGAGCGCAGCGACGCCGCCGGATGCGCTCCACAAGGCAAGCACGCCCGAGACGATCAGACCGAAGGTCAGGCCGCCGTCATCCTGCGTGGCGATGACGACCATCTGGTCTGCGACCAGCCCGAAGGCGTCGGGCGCGATATCGCGGACAACGCCCAGTTGCGCGCCGAGCGTGGTGATGTCCGTGAACAGGCCCCACACCATGAGGCCTGCGGCGACCGCAGGAAAGATCGACAGGAAGGCATAGAAGGCGATACCGGCGGACAGCAGCCCGACATTGTCGCTGAGCCCTCGAAGGAAGGAGCGCACGAGAATTGCGCGCCAGTCCTTCAACCGAATTGCGACCGGCGAGGCCACTGCGTTTGGCTTTGTCATTAGCTCGGAAACGTTGCAGTTCCGGCGGGGTTCCGCTTGCCGATCCTCCAGTTGGTGAACAGCTGGGGAACCGGTATTGATAGCGGATGAGTCCAGATCTCCTCGACCTTCGGCGGCGACCTATCCTTTCGTGTCTTGAGGCACAGGCGCGCAAGTGTGGTTATCGCACTGAAGTGCCGATCCTGTTCGATGGCAGCCTTGCCGACGAGCCGTGCATAGAAGCGCACGCCTTGGGCCTGGCGGGCGACAATCACTATAACTCGGCGTTCAATCCCCCCTATCACGCGCGTATTCCGGGCTCGATCGGCGCGTTGTATGTGCGTCAGTCCGTTGGCGAGCGACTGCAGGCTGTGAACTCGCGGCTCGCCGGCGCGGGCCTTGAGCTCTACCTGTTCGATGTATGGCGACCGCAGGCGGTGCAGCGCTATTTTCACGACGTCTGGTTTCCTGAGTGGCTCAGCAAGCGTCAGCCGGATCTGGCGGGGCAGGCGCTTGTGGATGAGGTGGAGAAGTACTGGTCTGCGCCGACAGCGGGTACGTCGTCACCGTCCCCACACTCCACAGCCGGAGCCGTTGACCTAACGCTCAGATTCATCGGCACCAGGCAGCCCCTCTTCATGGGCGGCCTCTTCGATGATGTGACAGAGGATGCCTGGACGGACAGCCTTGAGCGTCGGCAGCGGTTTTCAATGTCGGATGACGAGGCCTGCGCCAATCGTCGTCTTCTTTATTGGGTGATGAGCGAGGCGGGCTTCGCAAATAACCCGACCGAATGGTGGCATTATTCGTGGGGCGACCAGATGTGGGCACGTCTGACGGAGCAGCCAGCCGCTCACTACGGCCAGTGCAATCCCACAGACATTCCGGACGTCTGAGGCGGCCTTAAGACCCCGGCAACCTTAGCCCGGCATGCTCTGCGTCAAGTTGATTGCGGGGTTCGAATGCTGAATGCGTTCATTGGCCAGGTTTCAGAGGCCACCGGGCTGGCAGAAGGCGAGGCCAAGGCGGCGATCGGCATCGTGCTGAACGCTTCAGAGCGCCAAGGCGCTCCCCTTGCGAACGAGATCTTTGAACGTGTCCCTGGCGCGCGCACACTTGCGGCGACCATGGGGAATGAAGTTGGCGCGCCTACAGGAGTTCTGGCTCGGCTGATCGAGCGGACACCGGGTGGACGACAGGCCGTTGTCGAACGGCTGATCGAGGATCTGCACGCGCAGGGCTTGGGAACACAGGCAATCGGCTGCCTCTTCCCGGCAATCGGTGAGTTTTCGGAATCCGCGTTTGGCGTCTCAGGTGTCGGTCATCTCGGTGACATCTTCGGAGCGCTTAATGTCGAGGTTAGTGGAGTGCGTAGCGTAGCCTAATGGCAGTGTAGAGTGGCAAAACTGGCGGGCGGTCCTTTCGGACTGCCCGTTTTGTTTTCAGGTTCCATTTTGAATCGGCTGAGGGTTTTTGCGGTTTGCGGGCAGCTCACTGTCCTGTGATCCTGCGTCCCTTGAACCGCCAGAAAAAATAGCCACCTGTTGGGAACTGGACCAGCGCATCGGCGTTTTGTCCATGTACTTCCCGGCGGTGGCGGTCTTATCCGTCCCCCCCGACCCCCCGAGACCCTTCCGTCGGGAAGTCACTTTACCCCAAACATAAGACTTCGACTGGGTCGCTGAGCGCCTTCACTTTCGTGACTGGCGTGCGTAGTGCGTTTGCATGGACGCAGATGCTTCAATCAAGACAACTCTCAAAAGCTCTCTGCTGGGAGGCCCCAACGCTGCGGACCCGACGCTGTGTTCGGCGTGCGTGATCGGGTTGCTCGCCGACGCGGCGGGGGAGGGGATGCGCATGGCGTCCCTTGCCCTCGATATCACGAGCAACGTACTCGGGGAGCGGCTGATCGAGGTGACCGTCCGGATCGACAAGCGAGCGCGCTCGATCGTGTTTGCCTCCGCAGAGGCGCGTGTGGGCGATGATCTCGTGTTCACCGCCCAGGGCCTGTTCAGCCGCGCAAGTTAGAGAGGCCTGTCGCCCAGTTTCATCAGATCGGGATAGTCCGGCTCGCGCTTCTCGGCTTTGGCCATGAAGGCTTCCTTCATGTGGGCGCCGGACAGCATCGCTGCATTCCACACGCCGATATAGTCGAGGCCATCGGCGATGGTGTGGTCGCGGGCGTAGTTGATCATCGCCTTGGCGCCGGTCACCGCGAGCGGGTTCTTTGAGGCAATCTCGCGGGCCATCTTCATGGCGTGCTCGAGCATGGCCTCCTGCGTCTCGAAGGTCTCGTTGACGAGACCCAGCGAGAGGGCCTTGGAGGCGGGCAGGCGTTCGCCGGTATAGGAAATCTGACGGACCCATCCTTCCGGCATCAAACGGCAGAGGCGGGGATAGGTGCCGACGTCTGCTGTCATGCCGATGTTGATTTCAGCGATGCAGAAATAGGCGTCCTTCATCGCGAGGCGAATATCGCAGGCCGAAATCATGTCAACGCCAGCGCCGATGCAGCCCCCCTGCACGCAGATGATGACGGGCATGCGCGCCTGATCAAGGCATGTGAAGGCGTCCTGCAGCGGCTTCAGATTGGCGCGAAACCGCTCAGCCTTGAGGTGGGGATCGCTCGATTGCCCTGTGATGCCATCAGGGCGGGTAAAGACGGCGAGGTCCATGCCGGCTGTGAAGTGCTTGCCGGACGATGCGATCACGATGCAGCGGGCGCTGGCGTTGCGGTCGATGTCGCGCACGATCGCGGGCAGTTCGACCCATGCCTCTGGTGTGAAGGTGTTGAATTCTTCGGGTCTGTTGAACCGGATCAGGGCGACGCGATCCGTGATCGAGACGTCGAAGCAGGTGTACTTGGCGGGCATGCGGTTTCGTCCCTCAAATGCTTTTGACGCAGCCTAGCGCTGGGCAAGGCGAAGCGCGACCCGTTTGACGGATCACGACTTTGCCTATCCTATCCGGCTTCCTGTCCCCTTGGGGAAACCGACAGTGGGAGGCTGAATGCGCACCGGGCCGGCACGATTGTGCGCAAGCGTTGTCGCTGCGTTTCTGCTGTGCGTGCCGGCGCAGGCTCAGGATCTCGGCAAGATCGCCTCGGATATCCTTCATCGCGCCACCCCGGGCGACAAAGGCAACCTGACCAAGGGTGACGTGTCTGCCGGTCTCAAGGAAGCTCTGGCGCAGGCAGGCAAGTTGGCCACAGCCCGGCTTTCGGCCAAGGACGGCTATATGGGCGACAAGGCGGTGCGCATTGCCCTCCCGGGCCTGCTGGGCGACGCCCAGAAGAAACTGGGACCATTCGGCATGGCCGGCCCCCTGGATGACCTGCAGCTGAAGGTGAACCGGGCGGCGGAGGCGGCGGCGCCGGCGGCCGGCAAGATGGTGATCGACGCTGCCAAGAGCATCACATTCGATGACGCCATGAAGATCCTGCGCGGGGGAGATACGGCGGCGACCGATTTTCTGCGCAGGAAAACGGAAGTTGGCCTCCGCACCACACTGAAACCCAAGTTCGGCGAGGCCCTGGCCACGTCCGGGGCCTTGAAGTCCCTGGATGCCGCGGTGGCCAAATATGGGTCCGGTTTGCTCAAAACCGATACGAAAACGTGGCTCGCCGAAGAAGCGACGACTGGTGCGCTCAACGGATTGTTCTATTACCTCGCCCGTGAAGAGCAGGCGATTCGACGCGACCCCGTGAAGCGGACCAGCGATCTTCTGCGCAAGGTATTCGGAGGCTAGGCGCGCCCTCATGCGCAGGTTTCGTGTAGAGTTGAAAGATGGTGAGGCGTCCGGGATCGCGTTTGGCGACCCGGTGCGCCCCATCGACGTGCTGTTCCTGCACGCCACCGGATTCAATGCGATCACCTATCAGTCGATCCTTGAGCCTCTGGGCGCGCGGATGCATGCGGCCGCGGTCGACTTGCGCGGACATGGTCGGTCGCGTCTGCCGGCCAATCCCCGCAAGCTGAAATCGTGGAACAAGTTTCGCGACGACGTGATCCAGATTCTTGAGAAGACAGCGCCAGAGGGGGCTGTCCTCGGTGGCCACTCGATGGGCGCGACCGTGGCGCTGCTGGTGGCGGGTAAGCGGCCAGATCTGGTGAAGGGGCTTGTGCTGGTTGATCCCGTGCTGATGCGGCGCACGATCTACCGGATGTACAATATCCCGCTCTTCAACATGCTGATCCAGAAGAATGCATTGGCCAAGGGCGCCCTGCGTCGCCGACGTGATTTCGGCTCGCCTGCCGAAGCTGCGGATCAACTCCGCGGGCGCGGCGCGTTCAAAACGTGGCGGACGCCGTTCCTTGATGACTACGTTGTCGACGGCGTCCTGCGACAGGACAATGGCAACTATTCGCTGTCCTGCACGCCTGAGTGGGAGTCAGCTGTCTTCGGGGCGCATCGCTATCGTCCGTGGGCGGCAGTGCGGCGACTGCGGAAGAAGCGCATCCCGATCGTGCTGCTGCAGGCTGAAAAAGAGTCCACGTCTTCGCCCGACACCGATCAGCGCATTCACAATATCCGCCCGGACGCCGCCGTGACGCGCGTACCCGGCACCACGCACTTCATTCCGATGGAGCGCCCCTATGTTGTGCGCGACGCGTTGGAAATGCTGTACCAGGCGATGATCGAGGGGCACCAGCTGGTCGATTATGTCGGCGCGGTACGTCGCACCATCGACGACAGCATCGGGATCATGGATTGACGCTCAGATCACGCCAGCCTTGACCCAGGCTTCCTTGGGCCAGCGGTTGTGCATCCAGAACCACTGATCTGGCGTTTCGCGAATGCGAGCTTCCAGGAACTGATTGATCCGCAGCACGGTGTTGTAGACTGCCTTCTCTTCATCCGGGTCTGTGTCCGGCATGAAAGGTTCGTGGATCGTCACGCGGTAGCGTCCCGGCGCGGTGCGGATGCACGAGAACGGCACAATCGGCACTTTGTACTTCATGGCGAGGCGCGTGGGGCCGGGCGCGGTCATGGCGTCATAGCCGAATAGCGGAACCGGGATGCCCTGGTTGAACTTCTGGTCGTTCATCAGGGCTACGGGATCGCCGCGACCAAGCGCCCGCATCAATTCGCGCGTGCCTGTACCCTTTGGCGTCAGTGCGTTGATGCCGGTGCTGATCCGCGCCTTCGCTATACGACGATCGATGTGCGGGTTGTTGGCTGCGCGGTAAGTGATTTGCGCGTCGAGCGCGCGGTTGCAGATCGAGGCGGCAAGCACCTCCCAGTTTGCAAAGTGGCCGCTGATCATTACGGCTGCCTTGCCGCTTTCGCGGATCGCATCCAGTCGTTCTGCTCCGACAACCTCGACAGGGCTGTTGGGCCGATAGGGAATCATCTCGGAGAGATGCGGCATCTCGCCAGCGGTGTGGCCGAGTGTTTCCCATGCTCCTTTTGCAACGTTCTGGACCTCCGCGTCTGTCCAGTCGGGGAAGCACATGCGCAGGTTGCGGGTCATCGTGCGGTGCTGCGACGTCAGCGGGCCGAGCGTGCGGAGGATCGCCGCGACAGTGTTCGATGCCCAGATGAGGGGCAGAATCTTCATTGGATACCAGTAGACCCAGTCCCAGGCCAAAGCTTCGATGCGCCAGCCGAGACGGGCGGCGAAGGTCGTGCGTTGGTCGTTGTCGAGATCCTTGGGCCGGCTGAACTGGCCCGGCTTCATCTTTTCCGGCGCATCGCTCATCCGATCACCCGGTCGAGCAGGGCGGCGAATGCTGCTTCATCCTCGAAGCGGGCCTTTACCGACGCACGAAGAACATGCGGCTTAACGTCGGCCGGCAGACGGACATGATCCTTGTCCGTCGTGACAAGCAGCGCGTCGCGCTCGTTTGCAAGCTTCATCAGGAATTTGAGATCGTGCGGCGAGTACATGTGATGGTCGGGATACGGCGCGCCTTCCGCCAGTTCAACTCCGGACTGCTTCTGCAGGGCGTCGAAAAACCTGGCGGGGCGGCCAATGCCAGCAAAGGCCACGTAGCGACCGGGTGACAAAGGCGCCAGCGGAACGAGATGGGCACGCAGGATCGGCTTGCCATATCCTGCGAGAATGGAGGGCAGGGGTCCATCGCCCATCAGGACAACCGCATCGGCGCGCGCAAGTCCCGTTAATGCGGGTTCGCGAAGGGGCCCCTTGGGAAAGACGTGACCATTGCCGACGGGGTTGCTGGCGTCCATGACGACGATCGACAAAGTCTTTTTCAGCGTGGGGTTCTGGTGGCCATCGTCCATGACGATCAATTCAACGCCAGCGGCTTTCATCGCGACCGCGCCTTCAGGTCGATCCTTCGAGACCCACGACTCGCCCAGTGACGACAGCATCAGCGGCTCGTCCCCGACGTCCGATGCGGCATGTCGTGATGGGTCCACGCGATGCGCGCCTTGCAGCGATCCACGGTAGCCGCGCGAAAGACTGGCTGCACGAATGCCCCTGGTGAGGAAGTAGCTCCGCACCGCCTCGGTGATTGGCGTCTTGCCGGCGCCGCCGAGCGTAAGGTTGCCGACGCAAACGACGGGAATTCCAATATCTGCCGGAATCGTTCGCTGGATGCGGCGCGCACCCGCCCATCGATAGATCATCGCCAACGGAGACGTCAGCAGCTTCAACATGGGCGACGCAGCTCGGGAATGCTTGTCGGTCACCGACCAGAAGTAAGGCTCACGCATGAGGCGCGGCCCCCGTGGTGCTCGCTGGAAGCATCGCAACGATCGCGTCTACGGTGGCGTCGAAGGGCGCCTGAAAGGCAGCGAACAGATCGCCCGTCGACACAGGGTCGGCATTGCCTGCGAGTTCGCCGCGCCAGTATGCAGCGAGTTCTTCGGGTGCGCTCCCGATCACGAGTGCGGACGCTCCGGCCAGAGTTTCGAACGTATCGCGAAAGTTGAAGCCATGAGGACCTGTGAAGACGCGCCGGCCGAGTTGGGCAGGCTCGATCGCGTTGTGCCCGCCAACGCGCTCGGCTGTCGCGCCACCAAGGTAGATGGCGTCGCCAACCGCAAACCAGAAGATCAACTCGCCGATTGTATCTGCAACGAGCACATCAATGGCAGAGTTCGGTGATGCCCGATCTTTCGACCATTGCTGGCAGGCAAGACCCCGTGCGCCTATTTGCGCAACGATCTCGTCGCCGCGGTTGGGGTGACGCGGGACGATCACAAGCAAGGCCTGCGCATGCGAGTTGCGCACCTGCTCAAAGGCATCAAGTGCAAAAGCGTCCTCGCCTTGATGCGTTGACGCAGCGAGCAGGACGGGTCGTGCGATGGCGTCCCGGAATTTGGTCACCTGATCGGCGGGCGGAGGCGTCACGCGCGAGGCCATCTTCAGATTGCCAACGGGTGCTATCGTTCGGCCGATCGCTGCGCCAAGGCCGTCTGCAGTTTGCAGGTCCGCCGCCCCGATGAAGTTGAACGTGGCGAACAATTCCTGCGCGGAAGTCTTACGACCGTTCCAGCTGGCTAGCGTTTTCGTCGTCATCCGGGCATTCACAAGCGCGCCCGGAATGCGAGCGCGCTTCAAACCCAACAACATGTTCGGCCAGATCTCGCCCTCTGCAAAGACGGCCGCGTCGGGTCGCCAGTGGTCGAGGAAACGAGCGACGGCGCCAGGAGCATCTACAGGCGCCATCTGGTGGATAACGCCAGCTGCCGATTTCGAAGCGATCATGTCGGCTGAGGTCGTCGTCTGGGTCGTGACCAGCGCGTGCGTATCGGGACGGCGACGGCGCACCGCCTCAAACAGGTCAAGCAACAGCTTTGACTCGCCAACACTGGCGCCATGCATCCAGAGCAGGGGGCCGCTGGGCCGCGCGACGCCGGTTCGACCGAAGCGCTCCCCAGTACGCTCAGCGCGCTCCTTGCCGGATTTCACGCGATTGCGGACGAGAGCGGGAGCGAACGGCTCAAGTAGTGTGGTGGCAATGCGGTAAAGCGCAAGCGTTGCGGTCACGTGCCGCGATGCTCCAGCGCGCCTTGTCGTTCGGCCTCGGGCGCGGACGTAACTTCGACCGGCTTTGCCGCCGGTGCTGTATCTGGCGCAAGCCCGGCGAGTTCATCAGCCCGCGCCGTTGCGGCTCTCAGTGCAATTTCGACGCGGAGGCGAAGCTCTTCAGAGTCCATGCTCTTGGATGTTGGAATAGGTTCGGAAATCACCACCGCGCCGCGCGAGAATGGCTTTGGCCAGAGAAGGCGATCCCAGGTGTCGAGGCGCTTGGCGTTTGCCGACAGGCCGTAGATCACGATCGGCACGCCCATCTGCTGCGCAAGCTTGATAGTGCCCATGCCGACGACTTCGCGGGGACCTTTAGGTCCGTCGATCGTCATGACGACGCAGGCACCCTTCTTCATGACCTCCATACACTCGCGTGCGGCTGAGACGCCGCGCTTGCTCTTGTCGCTGCGGCCAGAGGACGAGCCGCGGATGATGAAGAGGCCAAGCCAGGTACCGGCGCGCTTGGTGAACTCGCCATCCTTGGAGGGCGACACCATCAGGGCTGCCGGGTGGGGCGGCTTTGGCCATTTGGGTCGCTGGATGATCTGGATGTAAGGCATCAGGAGGATGCGGGAGTGCCACGTCGCGGCCACCCAGCCCTGGGGGCTGTCCCACAGCTTGCGCATATGCTCCACGCCCTCGACGCGCCAGCGCATGGTGTGCGCCAGGATCGACATATAGGCCCAGATAAGGGTGCCTCCGACCCAGGGAATCACGGGCGATTGGGAACGACGCTTCGACATGGAGGCTATATACTCCCTGATGAGCGCGCCGCCAGACGCAGCTGGCGAGACCTGAGCAGCGGCGCCCAGCCGCCTTGCAATCCGTTGTGGAAACGGCATCTAGCGGGCATGACCGGCTCCCCCGCCACCGACCTGACGACGCCAAGAGGCCGCCGCCGCGCCCGCAAAGAACTTGTGTGGGGCGATCATGGGTTCCTTAGGGTCAAGTTCCGGAACCTGCACAGGATTTCCGATGAAATGTATCGGGCCAACCAGCCGTCGCCCGAGCATATCGCCCGGTATGCCAAGGAGCTTGGCCTCAAGACCATCATCAACCTGCGCGGGCAGAGCCCCAAGGGTTACTACCTGCTGGAGAAGGAAGCCTGTGAGCGGCACGGCATCCAACTGGTCGATTTTCAGGTGTTTTCGCGTGAAGTCCCGACGGCCGAGAGCGTTCTGCAGGCGAAAAAACTATTCGATTCAATCGCTTACCCGGCACTGATGCACTGCAAGTCAGGCGCGGATAGGGCCGGCGTGATGTCGGTTCTGTACCAGCATTTCCGCAAGGGGCTGCCTATCGATCAGGCTCTGGAGCAGCTGTCGGGCAAGTATCTGCATGTCCGCCACGGGAAAACCGGTGTCTTGGACGACTTCTTCGAGACGTACCTCGCGCAGGGTAAACCGGCTGGATTATCCTTCGAAGACTGGGTGAGCCGGGGTTACGACCACAAGGCCATGAAGGCCCGGTTCCTCAGGGGTCGCAAGTCGAAGATTGATCTCGACCAGTTGCTGCGCCGCGAATAGTCGCGTTTGGGCCTCCCGGCCAGTTGAGCCAAAAAAACTGCTCGTTTGTTGTCTTGCTGCAGGCTAGACACTTACGTGGTTCGCGTGGAGGGGTCGTCTATGAAGTTCATTATCATCAACAGCTTCCGCTTTCTGGTCTACAACGCATACTTCGGAATTATCGCGCTATACACGTTCGGCGCGTTTCTGGAGCGGGCGCAGATCCAGGCGGTGATTTCGCAGTTTACCACCAGCGGGAAAGTGCTGGTTGAGCGTGGCATGGTCGATCCGCAGACGGGTCTGGTCGCGCTTGAGCAGAAGCTGGATCCCGGGATGCTTCTGTCCCAGCCGGCGCTTTCTGCCCTTTCCATCGTGATCGGCCTGATCGTGGGCTGGGTTGCGGCGACACTGATCTGCGGCGTTCTGGTCACGCTGCTGGACATTCGTGACGACATCAACGACCGCCTGCCGCGCGCCAAATAGGCTGGCGGGCCAGGCAAAACACATCGAGGCGCCGGGCCAACGCCTGGCGCCCTTTGCCTCATCTTTGAGGCAGGGCTTGGCGATTCAGTCGCGCAACGTCACATAGGGTCCATGACCGCTCCCTCCGCCGACCTGCTGGAATCGCTGATTGAGGCCACGCTGAAGGCGGGCGCGGATGCGGTGGACGCCCGGATTGCGGAAAGCGCGAGCCTGTCGGTCGAGGTTCGCAATGGCGACCTTGAAACCGTCGAGCGTGAAGAGTCGCGCGGGCTGGCCCTGCGGGCGCTGGTTGGGAAGCGCCAGGCGACCGTCTCGGCCACTGACCTGTCTCCCGATGCGCTTAAAGCATTGAGCGAGCGTGTCGTGGCGATGGCGCGGCTGGCCCCTGAGGACAAGTTCTGCGGCATTGCCGGCGCGGACGAGATCACACGCGATCTTATCGACCTGCAGCTCGACTGCGACGACATGCCGGAAGCTGACGAACTGGAGCGGCGCGGGCGCGAGATGGAAGCTGTCGCCATGGCTGTGCCGGGCGTTAAGCAGATGGCGCACTGCGGCGCCTCCTGGAATACGTCGCGGTCCTGGCTGGCTGCCTCGAACGGTTTCCGGGCCAGTAAATCTTCGGGCATTTCTTCCATGGCTGCGGTCGCGATTGCCGAACGCGATGGCGCGATGGAACGGGATCATGAGTCCTCGTCCGAGCGTCGCAAGGCGCGGTTGAAATCGCCGGAGTGGGTTGGTCGCGAAGCCGCCAATCGGGCGACTGCCCGTCTCGGCGCCCGCAAGCTGGAGAGCCAGACCGCCGCCGTCATCTATGAGAACCGGCTGTCGAGCCGGCTGATCGGCGCCTTCATTGGCGCGATCTCGGGCCCAGCTGTGGCGCGCGGCGTCTCGTTCCTGAAAGACAAGATGGGCAAGCAGGTGTTCGCCAGGGGCGTCAACCTGATCGACGATCCGTTGCGCGTTGGCGGCTTCGGATCGCGCGCGTTCGATGGCGAGGGGCGGCCGGTTGGTCGCAACGCGCTGGTCGAGGATGGCATGCTTACCCAATGGCTGCTCAACGGACCTTCGGCGCGGCAGCTTGGCCTGACGCCAAACGGATTCGCCAGCACGGCGTTTGGCGATCCGCCGGGCGTCACGACGTCCAACCTCGACCTGCAGCCCGGCGAACGGTCGCTCGCACAGCTCATGGCGGATGCGGGCAAAGGTCTGCTGGTGACCGACATGTTCGGCCCATCGCTGAATCCCAACACCGGCGATTACTCGGTCGGGGTATCCGGATTCTGGTTCGAGAATGGCGAGCGCGCCTATCCAGTTTCCGAGGTGACGATCGCGGGCGACATTCCTGCGATGTTGCTGCGCGCCGTTCCGGGGTCGGACCTGGAGATCCGCGGATCGACCAACGCCCCCAGCATCCTGATTGATGGGATGGCGCTTGCCGGACGCTAGAGATCTCGACGCCGATCTGGCGCTGATTTCCGAAGTGGCGCGCGAGGCCGGCGAGCTGTCCATGCACTGGCTGAAGAAGGGCGCGCGGAGCTGGGACAAGTCGCCCAACAATCCCGTCACCGAGGCCGACATCGCTTGCAATGACCTGATCGCTGGCAGGCTTCGCCCCGCGCGGCCCCACTATGGATGGCTATCGGAAGAAACGCGCGACAGCGCGCAGGATCGCTCGCAAAAACGCATCTTCGTGGTCGATCCGATTGATGGAACCAAGGCGTTCGTGAATGGCGAGACTGGCTTCTGCGTCTCGATCGCCATCGTCGAGGACGGAGCCCCGATCGCCGGCGTCGTCTATAATCCGAACTTCGACGAACTCGTTGGTGCGCGCATCGGTGGGGGAACCCACCTTAATGGCGCACGGGTCGAGATGAGCGACGTGGACAGCCTGGCTTGCAGTATGATCGGACAGCCAGACGTGTTCGCGCGCGGCAACGCGCATTACTGGCCCGATCTTCGGCTGATCGACGCCGTGCCGAATGCGATGGCGTGGCGTATGTCGCTGGTTGCGGCGGGGCATTGGGATGCGACGGTGGCGCTCAATGAAAAGAGCGACTGGGATCTCGCTGCGGCTGTCCTCCTGGTTCAGGAAGCGGGCGGGGTCGTGACCGACCGGCATGGCCAGCCCTTCGTTTTCAACAGGGAATCAGTCATCCAGAAAGGGGCCATCGCTGCTGGCGCCCGTTTGCACCCGCTGATAATGGAACAGATGCGGCAATGTGCCAGACAATTTCGCAAACCCGCTCAGACTTGACGGCAGGAATACTCTATGACGGCGAACAATCCGGATAAGCAGCTGCTGCACATCGTGATCGGCGGTGAGCTGAGGCATCCCGGCACGGTCGAATTCAGCAGCCTCAAGGACATCGACTTCGTCGGCGCCTTCCCAAGCTATCGCGCTGCCTACGATGCCTGGAAAGCAGCGGCTCACCGGACTGTCGACAACGCTCACGTGCGCTATTTCATCCTGCACGCGCATCGCCTGCTCGATCCGGAGACGGGCAAGCAACACGATGCCTGAAGGTGTTGCGCCTGATCGCGCCGGGGCGCCCCGACGGGATCGGCTACTTTCCAGATTTGCCCGCGATTACCTGCTGCCCCAGTGGAAGTGGTTTTTGCTCGGGGCGGTGTTCGCCGCGATCACTGCGGTTTGCGCTGGCGGCTATTCGCAGATCACGGCGCATGCCACCGACTGGCTGAAGGACGGTGACCCGCGCATCTTCACCATCGCGCCCATGGTCATCATGGCGCTCGTGCTGTTGCGGGCGCCGGCTATGTACTGGCAGACGCAGACAAACAATCGCGGCGTGCAGAACGCGGTTGTGAAGCTTCAGGAGACGCTGTTCGCGCGCCTGATCGACGGCGACTTCGCACGCCTGCAGTCGAAGGCTTCCGGCGAATACGTCTCGCAGTTCGCCAACGACATGATCCTTATCCGCGACGCGGCGCTGCGCGTCGCCACCAGCCTTGCAAAATCGTCGCTGACGATAGTCGCGGCTGTCGTCTACATGCTGATGACCGACTGGCTGCTTACGGTACTGTTGCTGATCGTCTACCCGATCGCCTTCATTCCGGTTGTGCGTCTTGGCGCCCGTGTTCGCAATTCCTCGCGCCTAGCGCAGGAACAGGCGGGCGCGCTGACGGCCGTTCTGAACGAAGCGTTTCAGGGCGCGCGGACGGTGAAGGCGTTTGGTCTCGAGGGCTATCAGAAGGGGCGCGCTCACAAAGGTTTCTTCGAGCGTGCTCGCCTCTACATGAAGGTGTTGCGCGCCAAGGCGCTGGTTGATCCGCTGCTTGAGATCGTGGGTGGCGTAGCCCTCGCAGGGTTGTTTGCGTTCGCGGGCTGGCGGGCACTGACTGGCGACATCAGCGTCGGCGAAGTGCTTGGCGTCATTGTCGCGATTGGCGTCGCCTCTCCAGAGATACGGGCGCTGGGCACGTTGAATGGCGCGCTGAACGAAGCCATGGCGGCTGCGACGCGGATCTACGCGGTGATCGATGAGACACAGCACGTCGGCGACAAGCCGGGCGCTGTTCCGATCGGCAGGGCCCGTGGTGAAATCACGTTTGATCGGGTTGTTTTCGGGTATGGCCCTTCGGATGACGTTTTAAAGGGACTGAGCCTTGAAGCCTTGCAAGGTCAGACGGTCGCCATCGTCGGTCCATCGGGCGCCGGCAAGTCGACCGTGTTCAGTCTGTTGCTGCGCCTCTACGAAGCTAAAAGCGGGGCAGTGCGGATTGACGGCAAGGACGTGCGCGAACTGACGCTCGCCTCCCTCCGCGCCAACATCGCATTCGTTTCGCAGGACGCTTTCCTCTTCGATACGACCATACGTGAGAATATCGCCCTAGGCCGTCCGGGCGCGACCGAGGCGCAGATTGAAGCCGCAGCGAAGGCGGCGGCATGCGATTTCATCGACAGGCTGCCAGGCGGATGGAATGCCCCGGCGGGCGAGGGCGGGAGAAATCTCTCGGGCGGCCAGCGGCAGAGGATCGCGCTGGCGCGGGCGTTGATCTCCGAAGCGCCGGTATTGCTGCTGGACGAAGCAACCAGTGCGCTGGATTCCGAAAGCGAGTCCCGGATCCAGCAGGCGCTGGCAGGGCTCGCTGGCCAGCGCACGATCATCGTCGTGGCGCACAGGCTCGCCACGGTGCGGCGCGCCGATACGATCTTTGTGATCGAGGACGGTGTCGCAACCGAGTCCGGTTCGCACGACGATTTGCTCGCCACGGGTGAGGCCTACGCGCGGATGGTGCAGCAACAGCTCACTTAACCGCCAACGGTTATTCGTTAGTAGGCTTACGTTAATGCCGACAGGGCACCCCTACGTTAATCGAGGGTAGCTCATGACCAGTCCGGCCGACGTCCGCATCGTGATCAGCACCCACGTTCCAGGGATCGGTCACAATCTGCGAATGGCCTTGAGAGGCGCAGGCGCGCGTACCCTCCAGCTCGTTACCACTGCGGCACAGCTCATGGAGACCTTCGGCGTTATAAAGCCGAACGTGCTGATGATCTATATCGACAGCGCGGCCGAGGACGATCCGGGCATGCAGACGCTCAAATTCGCGCGGCGTTCGGCGACCAGCCCCGACCGGGCGATTCCCGTTGTCGTCGTCTCGCAGGGCCGCGACATGGCGACGATCCAGGCGGTGGGGAATGCTGGAGCCCACGAGTACGCACTGTTCCCTGCCTCGGGCGAGCAGTTGATGAAGAAAGTGCTTGCGGCACATACATCGAACCGCCCCTTCGTCGACACGCCGGACTATGTCGGCCCCGAGCGTAAGCCCCTACCGGTCGCGCCAAAGCCGGCTTGAGGCGCTGCAACTGCTTCTCTGCTGAACTTCGCGCTCGTTACGGCGTGCGGGGCTGCTATGCTCGCACCGGACAAGTGGGAGAGCACGATGCGGGTTCGTCTGAGTGTTGGGGCTGGATTGGCCTTGTGTCTCTCGGCCTGCGCGCCGCCGGAGAAGAAGGCCGAAGCGCCGGCGCCGGTTGTCGCGCCTGAGGCAGCCGCTCCGACGACGCCGACCGAACCGCTGGACCCCTTCGTCGTAATGATCGGGGCGGAGCGCTGGACGGTAATCCTCGACAAGGCGCTGGAGGGCGCGCGTGAGGCGCCGGATCCGCCGGGCGCTGCCGAGCGGACGGATATGTATCGCGCTGATTCAGCGCTGAAGCGCGGGGCAGCCATGCTGATCGAGCTCCGTAACGATGTCTGCGGCAAGGGTCTGGTGACCGGGTCGGCGTGCACGCTGCCGGAATGGCCGGCCTGGACGCGAGAGCTGCCGACGGGCGACACGCCGATCGCGGAAATCGAGAAGCGCAGCGACTGGTTGAGCCTGACGATGTCGCCCTTCACGGACGCTGCGTGTGAGTCCGGGCGCAAGACTTCGGGCGACGAGTTGTTCTGTTCCGTGGAATAGGCGCTGCGCGACGTCCCGATCAGCCGCCGCCGAACCGCGCCGTCCACTCCGCGACCTGCGCGTCTTCGATCTTGGTGAAGAGTTGCGGCGGGACGCTGATGGGCATGTTCACGGGCAGGGCATCGAGGATGCCAGCGGCGTTGAGCTTTGCGAGGTCAAGGCTGCGGCGGTCTTCGGGAACGCCGAGCGCGTCGAGGATCTTCTTCGTGGTTTCCGGGATGATCGGTTGGGCGATCACGCCGAACAGGGCGACGAGGTTGAGGCCGGTGCGGATGCCGACGGCAGCCTGATCGACGCTGGTCTTGTACGCCGTCCACGGGGCGGCCTTGGTGATGTATTCGTTGCCGGCGGCCCAGATGGCGCGGGTTTCGGCGGCTGCCTTCCGGAATTCCATGGCTTCGTAGTAGCCGATGAGCGCGGGCAGGCGGGTCGCCAGTTCGTTCGCCATCCAGGCTTCGTGTTCGCCGGGCGCGCCGCCTTCGGGGACTTTGCTACCGAACTTTGCAGCGGCGTATTTCGTGATGCGGTTCACGAAGTTGCCGAGCACGTCGTTGAGGTCTGAGTTCACGCAGGCCTTGAAGCTCTCCCACGTGAAGGCGGTGTCAGAGCTCTCCGGCGCGTTGGCCATGAGGTACCAGCGCCAGTAATCGCCGGGCAGCAGTTCGAGCGCCTTGTCCATGAAGACGCCGCGCTTCTGGCTGGTCGAGAACTTGCCGCCATACCAGTTGAGCCAGTTGAAAGCCTTGAGCTTGTCCACGAGCTTCCACGGCTCTTGCGAGCCGAGGATCGTGACCGGGAATGAGACGGTGTGGAAGGCGACGTTGTCCTTGCCCATGAACTCGACATAGGTGACGTCGTCGGCGCCCTTGTCGGTGCGCCACCAGCGCTCCCAGTTGCCATTGTTGGCTTCCGCCCATTCGACCGTGGCGCCGATGTATTCGATCGGGGCGTCAAACCAGACGTAGAAGACTTTCTCCTCGAAGCCGGGGCGTGGCTTGCCGTTCTGCGTGACGGGGATACCCCACGACAGGTCGCGCGTGATCGAGCGGTCGATCAGCCCTTCGTCGAGCCATTTGTAGGCGATCGAGGTGGTGAGGTTCGGCCAGTTGGCGGCGCGCGCATCCACGAAGGCGCGGACCTGATCCTGCATCTTGGTCTGCAGGAGATAGAGGTGGCGTGTGTCGCGGATCTCGACATTGCGCGACCCAGAGACAGACGAGTACGGGTTGATGAGCTGGATGGGGTCGAGCAGCGTTCCGCAATTGTCGCACTGGTCGCCGCGCGCTTTCTCGTAACCGCAATTGGGGCAGGTGCCTTCGACATAGCGGTCTGGCAGGAAGCGCTTGTCGTCGACAGAGTAGACCTGCTTTGACGTGCGTTCTTCAATAAGCCCCTTGGCTTCGAGGACTTCGCAGAAGTGCTGCGTCAGCTTGCGGTTCTGCGGATTGGACGAGCGGCCGAAATGGTCGAACGACAGCGAGAAGCCGGCGCCGACCGTCTTCTGGATGTCGTGCTGTTCGGCGCAGTAATCTGCGACCGTCTGGCCGGCCTCGATGGCGGCGAGTTCGGCGGGCGTGCCGTGCTCGTCGGTGGCGCAGATGAATAGCACTTCGTGCCCCGCCGCGCGGCAATAACGGGCGTAGACGTCAGCGGGCAACATCGAGCCGACAAGGTTGCCGAGGTGCTTGACGCCGTTGATGTACGGCAGGGCGGAGGTGATGAGGATTCTGGCCATGGCCGCGATGTAGCGTCAGGCGGGGCGGAACGCCAGACTCGCTATTGACCGTGGTTGAAGTTGGCTGTTCTGCTAATCTACATTGGCGCCGTTGGGGTGGGAGCACCAAGTAACATGCCCGCAACAGCGGAACAGCTAGATAGCGCCTTCATGTATTGCGTTGATTTTGCGCGGACCATGCTGGAGGACGGTGGCGAGTTCATTCCCTTCGGCGCGAAGATCAATGCGACCGGAAAATTGGAAGCCGTTGGTGGCTGGAACGGCGAGGAGCATCCAAAGAGGGGTGAGATTTATGAGCTCATTCTCAGCGCTTTGGAGACTGAAGTTAAATCTGGAAACGCGCTGGCACTGGCGGTCGCAGCGGACGTGACGATCCCCGCTCAGTATGATGCGCCATTTCGCGATGGCTTGCGGGTGACGCTCGCAGCACAGGACTACGCCCGCTTCATATACGTGCCGTACCATTTGACAGACCCCGATGCTCCGAAAGGCAGCAAAGGAGTCGAATTTGCCGAGCCGTTTGCCGTTGAGCTTCGATCGCAGCGTTAGCGGAAATCACCCCACCGCCGTCACCTGCACCGCCGCGTGGTAGCGCATCGTCGAGAAGCCGATGTAGCGATAAGTGAGCTTGTGTTCGGCGACGATCTCCTGCCAGGCCTTGAACTCGTGTTCGCGCCAGTTCGGGTAATTGTAGTATTCGTCGAACATGATGATCGTGCCGGACCGGATGCGGTCGGCGAGCTGGTCGAGGACGTACTTGCTCGAGTCGTACGCGTCGCAGTCGACGTTGATGAAGCTGACCGGGCCGGGGTTTGATTTCAGGAAGCCGGGGAGAGTGGCGTCGAACCAGCCCTTGTGGAGTTGGACGTTGGCGGGCACGCGCGGCAGCTTGCCCTTTTGCGTGAAGCGGCCCTTCTGTTCGTGCGTGCCTGTCCAGTCGCTGGGCAGGCCCTCAAAACTGTCGAAGCCGTGGACGGTGCGGGGCTCGGCATTCTTGGCGATGATGCGGGTCGAGACGCCGCCGGCAACGCCGAACTCGAGGATCATCCCGTTGAGCCTGGCTTCCTTCTCGCGCTTCATGCAGAGCTCGATCAGGGGGCGGCGGCCGGACACCAGCATCGCCTCGTTGAGGTGAGCCTCGATGTAGTCGACCGTGTCTTTCTTCGCCCGCATGCGCAGGTCGAGGTACATGTCGTTGAGAAAGTACTTGTGAATCAGCCGGCTGTAGGCGCGACCCAGAATGCGCTTGTCCATCAATATCCCGCTTTTGCTGGTACGCTTTTGCCGGGCTTGTAACACGCAACGGCTTCCGCGCTAGCGGGGCGCGATGGTCGTCTGGCGTTAGCTGAAGCGGGCAGTAGGCTCCGCGACGCGCAGTGTCACCGAGCGCGCAACAATGGTTTCGCCCGAGAGCGCCAGCGCGGGCGACGGTATGACGACAGCCTTTATGCCCTTGGAGCGTAGGGCGGACGCGACCGACTGGGCGCGCGCGCCGTCCGCCGCTGCCTGCACGACGATGCCTTTAGCGCCACAAGCACGGGCTTCTTCAGCAATCCTGACAATAGTGTAATCGGAAAACGTGTTCAGCTCGGTCGAGTCCGGGGCGAAATAGACCGTCGACTCGTATGCCGGGCAGGCGGACGCCTTGCTGGCGGATGTCTGGGCGGAGGCGTCATGGGCGTGGCCAGCTAGGCCGACTGCAAGCGCGCCCAAGGTCATAAGTGTGAGACGTTGCATATTGCCCTCCATGCCCATTGCCCTAACGGCCCGCAGATCAGTCTAGTTCCGTCGGGGGCGTCGCATGGGCGGGAACCGGGCGGATTGTGGCGGGGCCGGGGTCATTTGTGGGTGTGGGTGGCCGCTTGCGCGAGAGGCTTGCAAGGAAGGCTGGGGGTGCCTATTCCCTCGCGGCGGAACTTGTATGCCAATTTTGGCAACGCGTTCAGCGCCGGATTAGCTCAGCGGTAGAGCAGCGGTTTTGTAAACCGAAGGTCGGGGGTTCAATCCCCTCATCCGGCACCAGCATCTTCCCCATCGGCTTCGCGCTGCGCGCGAGCGGGTTCCATCAAAGGGATCCGGCATCCGACGAAACTCACCCTTTTTCAGCAGCTTGAGCCTTGCGGCGCCTTTCATCGCGGCAGGGACAGGATATGGTGAATCCATACACATACTCGGGGTGGGGACTCAGGAGGGACTAGGTGGGGTCGATCAAGATCTTGCGCGCCGTCGCGGTTGCGACCGCAGGCGTGCTTTCGGCGATTGCGCTTGTCGGCTGCGGCCAGGCGGGCGGCGGGAATGACGCCTCAGCGGTGATGGGCAAGGACCAGGGTCCGCAGCTCGAAACCCGACAGGCGAATTCTGCTCGGGCGGGCGGTTCGGACGAGTTCGAGTTCGTCCGCTATACGATCGACGTCACCAAGGACCTGCCGCGCGCCTGCCTGGCCTTTTCGTCCAGCCTCAACCCGGCGACCGATTACCGTCCGTTCGTGGACATGGGCGACGGCCCGCAGATCGCACTGTCGGTCGAAGGCTCGAGCCTCTGCCTCGGCGGCCTGAAATTCGGCGACGATCGTAGCATCAAGATTCGCTCGGGTCTTCCCGCAACGGACGGTCGTACGCTGCCCTTCGATGAAGATGTGGCGATCTCGTTCGGCGACCGGCCCTCCTATGTCGGCTTCAAAGGCGACGGCGTGATCCTGCCGCGCATCGACGCCGATGGCCTCGCACTGGAGACGGTGAACGTCGACAAGGTGAAGGTGACGATCTCGCGCATCACCGATCGCGCGCTGGCGTTCAAGACCATCTCGCAAGGCTATTCGCACAGCCAGGGCGGCTGGGGCTATATGGACTACGGCTCGGACGTCTCTGACGTGGCCGAGCAGCTGTGGACCGGCGAGATCGACACGCCGGGATCCGCCAACTCGTCGAAGACAACTGTGTTCCCGATTGCGAAAGCGATCCCGCGCCTGCAGCCGGGCGCCTATTTCGTGGAGCTCGACCAGCTTGATGGAACAGGCAAGGTGCCGGACGATGCCGCGCACGCCAAGCGCTGGCTCGTCATCACCGACCTCGCGCTGACCACCTACACCGGCAACTCCGGAATGTCGGCCACTGTGCGGTCGCTGCAGTCCGCCAAGACCGTGTCAGGCGTCAAGCTCGAGCTCATCGCGCGCAACAACGAGATCCTCGCCCGCGGCAATTCGGACAATTCCGGCCGCGTGAACTTCACTGGCCCGATCATGAGCGGCGAGGGCAATGTCGCCCCGCGCATGCTGATGGCCTACGCGCCCAATGGCGACTTCGCGATCCTCGACCTCGAACGCACGCCGGTCGACCTGACCGAGCGCGACATCGGCGGACGTGCGCCGGCGCAAGCCGCCGACGCTTTTGTCTACACCGAGCGTGGCGTCTATCGCCCCGGCGAGTCGGTGCAGATCACGTCGCTCATCCGCGATGCGGCGGCCCTCTCGCTCGGCAACCGTGCTGGCTCTGTCGCTGTGTTCGGACCCAACGGCCTCGAAGCCGGGCGCCTGCGCTTCAAGGATACCAAGCAGTTCAACGGCGCCGTGATCTACGCCTTCCCCGTCCCGAAAACGGCTGCGCGTGGCACATGGCGCATCGCGACTGAAGTCGACGGCGTCGGCGAAGTCGGAGCTGAGACCTTCTCGGTCGAGGACTTCGTGCCGCAGCGCATCGCGCTCGACATCAAGGCCGACGACAAGGTTCCGATGAAGGCGAACGAGACGCGCCCGATCACGGCCAATGTCCGCTTCCTCTATGGCGCGCCGGGCGCTGACCTTCCGGTGGAAGGCAATGCCCGCGTCGAGCCTGACAACAATCCGTTTCCCGATCTGAAGGGGTTCACCTTCGGCCGTCATGACGAACAGTTCCGCGAGTCGACCTTCGACCTCGCGACCGCGACAACCGATGCATCGGGCCGTGCGATCATCTCGCTCGACCCGCGCGCGGCTGAGAATGCTGGGTCCTCCCGTCCGCTGCGCCTCCGCGCTGTCATCTCGGCGATCGAGCCGGGCGGACGTGCGGTGCGGGACGACGTGCGTGTCGCCTACCGTCCGTCGGAACGCTATGTCGGTATCAAGCCCGCGTTCGAAGACCAGTCCTCGAAGGAGGGCGACTCGGCCAGCTTCGAAGTCGCGTCCGTTGATCGTAACGGCGCGCTGAAGGCGGCCAACATCAACTGGCGCCTCGTCCGCATCGACTGGAAGTATGACTGGTACCGCGAGGATGGCGGCGCCTGGCAATGGCGTCAGTCGCGCCGTGTCGTCGAACTTGAAAGCGGCCGCCTCGCACTTGCCGACGGCAAGACAGGCACGCTCAAGACGCGCAAGCTCGACTACGGCGACTTTGAAATCTACCTGACCGAAGAAGCGAATGGCGGCGAAGCCTCTTACGCCTTCTGGTCGGGGTGGGGCGGCCAGCCGCAGGATGGCGTCGAGGCGCCGGATCGCGTGCGCGTGCAGGTCCCGGACTCGCTGCCGGCCGTTGGCGGCGATGTCGATGTCACCATCATGCCTCCCTATTCGGGCGAAGCTGAAATCGTTGTTGCGTCGGAGAACGTCATCACCACGCGCACGGTCACGGTAAAGGCGAACGAGGGCGCACACATCAAACTACCGGTCACCAAGGAGTGGGGCGCCGGCGTCTATGTCATGGCGACGGTCTATACGCCGCGCGATGCCGCCAAGACTCCGAAACCACGTCGCGCCGTGGGCGTTGCTCACGTAGCGGTCGACGTCAGCCCGCGCACGTTCAAGCTCGATATTGCTGCCCCGCCGTTTCAACGGCCGAACAGCAAGATGACCGTGAACATCACGGCGGCTGGTCCGAACGATAATGGTTATGTCCAGCTGGCGGCCGTCGATGAAGGCATACTGCTTCTGACCGGCTTCAAGACGCCGGACCCGGCGGACTACTTCTTCGGCAAGCGCCGTCTCGGTGTCGAACTGCGCGACGACTATGGTCGTCTGCTTGATCCCAACCAGGGCGCGGCTGGCAACATCCGTCAGGGCGGCGACCAGATTGGCGGCGCCGGTCTCACGGTCGTGCCGACGCAATCCGTCGTGATGATCTCGCAGCCCGTGAAGCTGAATGGTGGCAAAGCTGCCATCACGTTCGATGTGCCTGCGTTCAACGGCGAACTGCGCCTTATGGCTGTGGCATGGTCCAACTCGGGTGTTGGCTCTGCGTCCAAGCCGGTGACTGTGCGCGATCAGGTTCCGGCCCTGCTGGCCCTGCCGCGCTTCCTCTCGCCCGGAGATACGGCCACAGCAACACTGACACTGGATAACGTGGAAGGTCAGGCGGGGGCTTACAAAGCTGTCCTCCAGGCCCTCGCGCCGGTGCAGACAACCAGTGGCACTCTGTCCACCAACCTTGCGAAAGGCCAACGCGTCGATCTCGATGCCGGCTTCTCGGCGGCGGCTGAAGGCATCTCGACCGTCTCGTTCAACCTCACGGGTCCTGGCAATTACGCTGTCTCGCGTTCGTATCCGATCCAGACACGGTCGGCTTGGCTGCCCGCGAGCAATATGATCCGCACCACGATCCAGCCGGGGGCGACTTTCTCGGCTGCGGCGAACTCACTCTCGTCGTTCGTGCCGGGGTCGTCCTACCTGCAGGTCTCGTTCTCGCCCATTCCGATGGACGCGGCGGCCCTGTTCGACTCGCTCGACCAGTATCCGTACGGATGCACCGAGCAGATCGCCAGCCGCGCTCTGCCGTTGCTCTATGCCTCGCAGATCGCCGCGCTGGCGGGACGCAAGACGCCGGGCGATCTCAAGAACCAGGTTCAGGAAGCGGTCAACACGCTGCTGAACCGTCAGGGCGCCGATGGCGCGTTTGGTCTGTGGCGTACAGGCGACGCGCTCTCCAGCCCGTGGCTTGGCGCCTATGCAACTGACTTCCTGTTCCGTGCGAAAGCGGCCGGCTATGTCGTGCCGGCTGCGGCGCTCGACAAGGCGTATGACTCTCTTGAAGAGTTCGCCGAGCGGGAGTCGCGCTACTCATCTGGCTATGACTTCGAAGTCTATGAAAGCCGCTGGAACAACGACACCGCGAAAGCGATGATGGACCGTTCCGTGGCCTACGCCGCCTATGTGCTGGCCAAGGCCCGCCGCATGGACAAGGCGCGTCTCCGCTATCTCCACGACGACAAGCTTAAGGAGATCGCGAGCCCGCTCGCCCGTGCGCAGATTGGCGCCGCGCTCTACATGATCGGCGACAACGCCCGCGCGAAGTCTGCTTTCGAGCAGGCGGAGCAGGCGCTCGGCTACACCAACACCGGCGACTACTACCAGACGCCGCGCCGCGATCTCGCGGGTGTGCTGGCCGTGGCGCAGGAAGCCAAACAGACGACGCTGGTCACGCGCCTGTCGCAACGTGTTGCGCAGGACCTGCCTGAACCGGATCGCCTGACGACGCAGGAGAAAGCCTTCCTCCTGCTCGCAGCGAACGCGCTCTCGGGCGGCCAGACGGCGGTGAATGTCGCCGTGCAGGGCCAGGCCGACAGCAAGTCGGTCGGCGTCTTCCGCATCACCGAAGCGCAGGCGGCGAAGCCTCCCGTGTTCACCAACCGCGGCGCGGGTCAGCTCTGGGTGACAGCGATCTCGCGCGGCTCGCCCGCTACGGCGCCGGCCCCGGCCTTCGACGGCATGCTTGCCAACAAGCAACTGTGGAGCCCGTCTGGGCAGTCGATCGACGGAACCAGCTTCCGCCAGGGTGATCGTATCATCGTGGCTGTCACTGTTGCCTCGACCGAAATGCGGACCACACCGCTGGTTATCGCGGACCTGCTGCCCGCAGGCTTCGAAATCGAAACCGTGCTGCGTCCGGAAGATGCGGGCGCGAGCGGTCCGTACCGCTTCCTCGGCGAACTGGTGCAACCGGACATCGCAGAGGCGCGTGACGACAGGTTTGTCGCCTCGTTCAACCTCTACGACCAGAAGCGCATGACCGTCGCCTACATGGTTCGCGCCGTGACGCCTGGTACGTTCACGATGCCGGGCGTGGTGGCAGAACACATGTACAAGCCGGATACGTTCGCGCGGACGACCTCGCGGACGATCACGGTCTCGAAGCGATAGGACCTGTATGTTGCGCCCCGTCTGCTGATCTTTGACCGCTCCTCCCGACGAAAGTCGGGATCCAGGGCGGGAGGTGAGGCAGATGGGGATCGCGGCTGCGGCTGGAATTCAAGGCACGTTTCGGCGGCCTTACTGGGTCCCGACTTTCGTCGGGACGAGCGGATAGGGCATGATCGCCAACTGGCTTGATAAGCTGAAAGCGCTTCGCCCCCCGAAAGGGTGGCGTTTCCGCTTCTGGTGGCCGGCCGAATGGTGGCGGCGCGTAGCGCTTGTCATCCTCTATTGTCTTGCGCCGATCTACCTTGTCGATTTCGTCTTTCCGCCGCCGCTGGAGCGGGCAGGGCATGTCTCCAGTGTTGTGATGGACCGGCGCGGAGCAGTGTTGCGCGTGTTTCCGGTCGATGACGGCAAATGGCGGATGCAGGCGCATCTCGACCAGATCGATCCGGACTTCATCGAGGCTCTGCTGAGTTACGAAGACAAACGATTCATGTCGCACGGCGGCGTGGACTTCGCGGCCATGGCGCGGGCGACGGGATCTTTGGCCAGTGCAGGGCGGGTGGTGTCGGGTGGCTCGACAATCACGATGCAGACGGCGCGCCTGCTAGAACCGCGACCCAGAAATGTCGGCTCGAAAATGATCGAAGCGTTTCGCGCCTGGCAGCTTGAGCGGCGTCTGAGCAAGGAGCAGATTCTCGAACTCTATCTCACGCTGGCGCCTTATGGCGGCAACCTCGAAGGCGTCCGCGCGGCCTCGTGGGCCTATTTCGGGCGCGAGCCAGACAACCTGTCGCCCGACCAGATCGCCATGCTGATCGCGCTCCCGCAATCGCCCGAGGCGCGCCGGCCGGACCTGAAGCCGAAGGCTGCCATCGTCGCGCGCGAGCGCGTGCTGATGCGTCTTGCGGACGAGGGTGTGTTCGCGCGCGACCTGGCCAAGGAGTCTGCGGAGTACCCAGCGCCCAAGCGTCGCGATTTCCCGACGCTGGCCTGGCACGCGTCCGAAGAGGCGCTGACACGGTCGAAGTCGCCGGACAACATCCGAACGACACTCGACCTCAACCTGCAGAAGGAAGTCGAGGAGCTCGCAACGCGCTCGGCGGGGCCGGCGCGGGACGGCGTGCAGGTCGCGATCATGGTTGTTGACATCGCCACCCGCGAAGTGCGCGCTGTGGCGGGATCGTCCAACCGCGACACAGCGGGCGGCTGGATCGACCTCACCAACCGGCCGCGCTCGCCGGGCTCGACGCTGAAGCCATTCATCTACGGGCTGGCGTTCGACGATGGCGTCGCCTCGCCGGACACCCGCATTGCCGACGCGCCGCGGCGCTTCTCCAGCTACCGGCCGGATAACTTTGACCGCTCCTTCCGGGGCGACGTGACGGTGGCGCAGGCGCTGCAGCACTCGCTCAACATTCCCGCCGTCTCGGCGCTGGATGCAGTGGGCGCACAACGCTTCGCGGCGGCGCTGGCCTTCGCCGGCGCTGATCTCTCCATGCCTCTCTCAGGAGACGACGACGCCGGCCTCGCAATCGCCCTGGGCGGGGCAGGCCTCACCGTCCGCGAACTCGCCCTCCTTTACGCGGCCCTCGGCGACAAAGGCCGCGCGCTGCCCCTTAACTGGCTACAATCCGAGTCCAAAATCCCCCGGAAATCCACCCAGATCATGTCGGCCCAATCCGCCCGCCAGATCATGGACATCCTCGCCTCCTCCCCCTCCCCCCCCGGCCGCATGCCCGCCCAGCTCACGCAGGACGCGCCCGTGATCGCCGCGAAGACGGGCACGTCCTATGGATTTCGGGATGCGTGGGGGGCGGGGGTGGGGGCGGGGGAGGCGGTGGTGGTGTGGATCGGGCGGGCGGATTCGGCGCCGCGCCCGGGGGTGACGGGGCGAGAGGCGGCGCTGCCGGTGCTGTTCGAGGTCTATGACCTGATCTCGCGGATCATGCCGAAGCGAAACGCCGGACCCAGCCTGCTCGAGGAAAATCCCGACGACCACCTGCCGCCATCGGCGCTAGCCCGGTTCGAGCGCGAAAATGTGCCGCCGCAAATCCTTTTCCCGCCCGACGGCGCCGAGGTCTGGAAGGATGGCGAGCATACGTCGTTCGTGCTCGTCGCCGAGGGGCGCGGCCACCTCGCCTGGTATGTCGACGGCAAACCGCTGGGCCGCAATGTGGCGGGCGACACGGTATGGCGACCAGGCGTGGCCGGGTTCTACACCGTCTCGGTGGTCGACGCGGGCGGACTGACGTCCAAGGCGCGGGTGCGGATCATGAGCCCGGACAGTTGATCACGCCTAGCGCGTAAACTTCAGGATCTCGGGGTTCATCGCGATGGCTTCGCGGCCGCCAGCGATGAGCGCGTCGATCGTTTCCTTCGGAAGGCTGACGGCGGTTGCTGCCTTGCCCAGATCCGCGAACTTCTTGTCGGCAAGGTCGGCGAACGAGATCATGTCGAGCCGGAAATCGACGTCGCCACATTTCCAGTCTGGACCCGCGCCCAGCTCGCTCGCCTGCGCCGGAGTCAGCGCGCAGCGCCAGGTGATGATGTCGCGCTGCCAGCGGTCCAGCGTGCCGGCGAAGGCGTCGGCGGCGGCGCGCTTGGGGGCGTTAACGGCAATGCCGAGCGCCGCCTCGATCATCTGCGGCCCATCGGGACCGGCTTCCTTTTTCGCCCAGTCGCCTTCGGGATTGCGCTCCGCATTGATGATGATGAAGGCGAGCCGGCGGATTTTCACGGCGTCGCGTGCGGACAGCGGACCATAGGGCTGCTGGGTCGCCGCACGCAGCGTGACAAGGCTCGAGACGCCGAAATTGTCGGCGGCGCCGCCATCGGTCAGGTGAAGGTACTGCATCCTGCTGTCATCGCGATAGAAGCGGAAAGCGCGGGCCGTTTCACGGAGCAGCAGGGGCGAGGCACGGTTGAGTTCGGCGGCGCGCACCCACGGTTGCAGGGGCGTGGGGCAGTCCTTCGCGTAGCTCTTCACCACGACCGGGCGGAAGGCGATCGGGACGGACATGGACGCAGCAACGGCGTCTGCGACGCGCACGGCGCCAAGGTCGCTGCAGATCGCATCAAACCATGGCGCGGCGAATGCGAAGGGCGTTCCCGTGTAGAGATCGGCAGCGTTGATGATGATGCGCGGCCGGTTCGGCATGTCGCGCATGTGCGCGCCCTTGAAGACTTCGTCGTCGAGCCAGTTGGCGAGCTTGTCCGGACCGTTGAGGCCGCCCTGCAGAAGGCGCTGCCAGTTGTCCGGCATTATCCAATTGGTGTTGAGCCGGGCCTGCCAGTCCTTGTCGAGTACGGCCGCGCGCATGTCATCGAGACCGGCCGCGCCGTGCTGGCCAAACCAGGCGGCGGTGATGGAGCCGCCCGAAACGGCGGTGACAAGCGCCACGCGGTCAATCAGCGGCTTGCCGCCCGGGTCCTTCATGTCCCGCAATTGATGCAGGGCGCCGAGCGAGAAGGACGCCGCGCGAGCGCCACCGCCGGAGAAGGCGAATGCGATGGCGTCGCCGTCGATGCCCACGTCAATCTCGGCCGGTGTGGTCGCTGCGAAGGACAGCGGGGCCATGGCGAGAGGCGCGTTGATCGGGCGTGTGTCCGGAGCGCTGGCGCAGGCTGTCAGCAACGCAACAAGCGATAGGGCGGCGGTACGCATTATCAGTCCCCACTGGTGAATGCCGGCAGGGTCTGCCGAAGCCGACCGGTTGTCCAGCGGTCCTTCAGAGCGGGATCAGGTTGAGGAGGGCCCACCGCTATCGTCCCCCGAGCAGGAGGGGGGCGTCTCCGCCCGAGAGTCGCGTTCGGTTGACCTGCCTCGTTTCTTCGGCCCACGGCTATTTTGAGTAGGCGGCCAGTTCTGC
>JBBATZ010000025.1:0-52018 GCA_040398425.1 Hyphomonadaceae bacterium | reverse complement strand
CATCATTTCACACTCGATCAGGCAGGCCATCGCAATCCACGCAATCGCTGCGTTAATGGTGCGAACGATCGACGCGCGTGAGTTGGATTTCATCGACGGTTACCGATTTGAATTGAGAGTCTCGCAACGCTAGATGCGCTTTCGCTTGCAATTGAACTCGCAGCAACAAGTAACAACCCGAAGCGCTCACGACATGCGTTTGGAGAAGGTCCTGTCGCTTGGGCCTCGTTGTTGCATCCATGTCCCCGATAACTTCATGCTGGTGGGGACCACAATGGCCGTCAAGTTTACGCGTAGCGATCTCGAATTCATCCTTGAGCAGATCAAATTGGCTGAGAACAATCAGCCACCCGTCAGCCCCCACTTGGCATACGGCCTCCGGGAAGTCGCCGGCACTGACAACAACTCCGTACCCGGACAAGGGACGTTCGGTTCAGCCGACCAACTATTCCCGCACACAACCAACTCGCTGTTCCGCACAGTCACAGTAAGCGCAGGCATGCTGAGCGGTCCACTCGGCGCCTTTGCAGCGTTTGCGGCGCCGGATGGCACGGTCACCACGACCTACGCATCGACCTCTCCGAACAGCTTCGTCATTGACGCCGATCCCCGCATCATCTCGAACCTGATCACCGACCAGACCGCGAACAACCCCGCCGCTCTCCAGGCCCAGCAGGCCGCCTTCGACGTGCTCGGTTTCGGCTACCAGCAAGCCAACAATGCGACACAGCCTTCGGCCATCGCTGGCGACGGCAGTCTCTTCATCAACAACGTTACGCCGGATGCCGGCCTGTCTGCGCCGTTCAACAGCCTCTTCACATTTTTCGGCCAGTTCTTCGATCACGGCCTTGACCTGATCTCCAAGGGCGGCAACGGCACGGTGTTCGTGCCGCTCGCGGCGGACGATCCGCTGCGCACGGTCGGACCTGATGGAATCGCGGGAACTGGCGATGAAGTTCCCGACAGCCTGGCTTTCATGGTGCTGACCCGCGCGACCGACAAGGTCGTACAGCCCGGGCCTGACGGCATTCTCGGAACCTCCGACGACGTCCACTTCGCGGAAAACATCGTCACGCCGTTCGTAGACCAGAACCAGACCTATTCCTCCTCGCCCTCGCACCAGGTGTTCCTGCGCGAGTACGGCACGCTGCCGAACGGCCGGCCGTACATCACGGGCAACCTGCTCTCGCACACCAACGTTGACGGCTCGCACACGCAGGCAACATGGGCCGACGTAAAAGCCAACGCGCTGCGCATCGGCATCGTGCTCAATGACACGACCGATCTCGTCAACCTGCCGATGCTGCGCGTCGATGACTACGGAAATCTGATTCCGAACGCGCAAGGCCTCGCCCAGATCGTCACCGGCGTGGGCGCCGACGGCAAAGCGGGCACGGCCGATGACACCGTGGTGTCGGGCTCCATCAATCCGGATGGCAGCATCAACGCGATCACGACCGGCCCGGCCGGCGCCGCGATCCGCACGGGTCACGCCTTCCTGAATGATATCGCCGCCGCGGCCGACCCGGTCAACCACCAGGGTCCGGGCTTCCTCACTGCTGATGCAGACAACGTCATCAACGGCGATCTCAACGGAAACGGTGTCATCGACGGCGCCGAAGTCGCGCAGGTCGCTGGCCGCTATGACAACGAGTTGCTGAACGCACACTACATCGCGGGTGACGGTCGTGTGAACGAGAACATCGGCCTGACCGCCATCCACGAAATCTTCCACGACGAACACAATCGTCTCGTCCAACACATCAAGGATACGGTCCTCGCACAGCTTGCGAACGGCGACACCTCGTTCGCCGCACAGTGGGTCGTCCCCGGCGCGAACCTCGCCGACGGCATTCAGGCGACCGAATGGAACGGCGCCCGCCTGTTCCAGGCGGCCAAGTTCGGCACCGAAACGCAATACCAGCACCTGGTGTTCGAAGAATTCGCCCGCAAGGTTGCCCCGACAATCCACCTGTTCGGCAACAACGACATCACGCTGAACCCGGCAATCACCTCTGAATTCGCCAACGTCGTCTACCGGTTCGGTCACTCGATGCTGGACGAGAACGTCAACCGCTATGTCATCCACCAGGGCGCTGCGGGCGATCCGCTCAACGGCACGACAGAAATGTACAAGGCGTTTACCGACGCTCTGACAGGCCAGCAGACCAACGCTGCCGTCGCCGGTGACGGAAGAACTGCGAATATCGCCAACGCCGCCGCCATCATTGGCACCCCGGTTCTCAATGAAATCAGCCTGATTGAAGCGTTCACAAACCCGCTGCAATACCTTGCGCACGGTGGCAACGCTGCCGGCGAGATCATCCTCGGCGCTGCCAACCAGGTCGGCAACGAGATCGACGAATTCATCACGGGCGCGTTGCGCAACAACCTGCTGGGCCTGCCGCTCGACCTCGCTGCGCTGAACCTTGCGCGTGGACGTGATGTCGGCGTCGCCGGCCTCAACGTCATCCGCAACCAGCTCTACAATCAGGCGCCAACCGCTACGGCTGGTAACGCTGCATTCCACGACACCCAACTCAAGCCCTACGCCAGCTGGGATGAGTTCGGCCAGTTCCTTAAACACTCAAGCTCGCTGATAAACTTCGTTGCCGCCTACGGTAACCACGCCAGCGTGAAGGGCGAGACGACGCTCATCGACAAGCGCATGGCAGCCTACGACCTGGTCGCGGAAGCGCAGACTTCGCTCAGCACGACCCCACTGTTTGTGGATGGACTGGGTCATCTGACGAACCTGCAATACACTGATGCCGCCGGCAAACACACCAGCTTTGCGTTTAAGGACGCCGCCGGTCATTATACAAACTATGGCTATCTCGACGCTGCAGGTCACGCGGCCGTCGTGAACGGTGGATTTGGCACAGTTGCAGGCATGACGGCCAACGTCGCCAACGCGACGAATCCGGACGCCAACGCTGGGCAGCCCGCGGTCGATGGGCTGGGTCACGCAGTGGTTCTGGCCAACCCTGACTTTGTTCAGGACGCGTACGACTTCATGCACTCAACAGGCGCCTACGTGAACGACATTCACAGCGCCCAGGCGGTACAGACGCAGTGGAGCACTGGCTCGGTCACTGGCCTCGATGCGATTGATCTATGGATTGGCGGTCTCGCCGAGAAACAGGCGCTGTTCGGTGGCCTGCTCGGCACGACGTTCAACTACATCTTCGAAACCCAGCTCGAGTCGCTGCAGGACGCTGACCGTCTGTATTACCTGCCCCGCATCGAAGGCATGGATTACGGCGCCGAGATCGAGAACAACTCTTTCGCCGAGCTGATCGCCGCGAACACCAAGATCAAACACCTCTCGGCCAGCATCTTCCTGACGCCGGAGTATGTGGTCGAATCGGCAAACTACTTCCGGCGCGATGCGGCGGGCAACTTTGTGCTCGACGCCAACGGCAATCGCATCGCTCCCGACCCCTCCACATGGCTGCACAACACGACGACAGGCGCTCTTCTCGTTGAAGTTCTTCCCGACAATACCGTCCACTTCATCGGCGACGATAACTTCTTCGGCAACACGATGGTGCTCGGCGGAACCGACGGCAACGACAAGCTGCTCGCCGGCCAGGCCGATGACGACACGGTCTGGGGTGATGCGGGCGACGACGTGATCGACGGCGGCGGAGGAAACGACTTCCTCTTCGGCGGCACGGGCAACGACACGATTACCGACAGCTCTGGCAATGACGTGATCCACGGCGACGCAGGCGACGATACAATCAACGCGGGTATCGGCGACGACCTCGCCTTCAGTGGCGACGGCAATGACTTCGTAGAACTCGGTGCCGGCCTCGACGAAGCGAATGGCGGCCTCGGCAACGATATCATTCTGGGCGGCGAAGACGACGACGCGCTCATCGGCGGCGAAGGCGACGACTGGCTTGAAGGCGGGGCGGGCGGCGACGGACTTGTCGGCGACCAGGGCGCGCCCACCGGCCAGGTACCGCTGATCAGCGGCAACGACGTTCTCGACGGCGGCGAGAACGGCGACAAGATGCAGGGCTTCTCCGGCGACGACATCATGCTCGGCGCGGGCGGCTTCGACAAGTTCATGGGCGAACTCGGTTTCGATTGGGGTTCCTATGAAAACGAAGCGCACGGCGTTGACGTCGACCAGAACGCGCGCCTCTTCGTTCCGAATGCCAACCAACCGGCGGGCGATGCGGTACGCGATTTCTGGGTCAGCACGGAGGCCGTCAGCGGCTCGAGATTCAACGACGACCTTAAGGGCGAAGCCGGCCGGATTGTCGCTGGAGACACGCTGAACGAACTGGCCAACACCGGCCTGATCTTCGGCCTGCAGGACAGTTGGAACGGCGCAGCAAACAACTTCTTTGCCCCGGGAACGGACGTGCACTACTCCGCTGGCAACATTATGCTCGGCGGTGAAGGCAGCGACCGTATCACCGGCGACAGCTTCAAAACGGCGGCCGCTCTGGGTCAGGTTACGCCAGCAGCTCTGCTGAACGGTGGCAACGACATCATTGATGGCGACGCCTGGCTGCACGTTGAGCTGATGCAGGGCTATCAGGCCGGATCCAACATTCTCCGCGAGATCGTGTTCGGAACTCTCGATGGCTCGGCCAACCACCGCGCAACGGATGTTGACACGGCCGTCTACAACGACGTGATCGCCAACTATGTGATCCGGTACGACTCGGATGGCGACGGCGTTCTGACCATCATCGACAACGTGATCAGCGCCAGCAATGCGAGCCAGGCGCGCCTGCAGGGTGATGCACAAGGCTTCGTACAGATCATCCATTCGCCAATCATCGGCGGCGGCGGCAACGTCCCCGGTGTTCCGCTTGCAAACGACGGCACGGACATGGTCCGCAACATCGAGCGGCTCGAATTCTTCGACCAGTCAGTTGAACTCAACGTCCGGGGTAACGTGGCCCTGACAACGGCGGTCGTCGGCATCCCCGGCGGCCTCGGATCGAACCGCCTGCCGACCGTCGTCGGCGGCGCGCTGGTGGTGACAGACACGGGACCGGTTGGCGCCATCGCGGCTCCGGTCATTGGCGACACCCTGTCGTTCAACGACGCGGCGCTTGCGCGCTTCGGCATCTCGGATGCCAACGGCATCGTCGGAAACGTTTCGCTGCAGTGGCAGATGCAGGACGTTGCTCACCCCGGCTATATCAACATCACGGGGGCCAACGCTGCGACGCTCGTGCTTACTGACCAGATGCTTGGCGAGAGTATTCGCCTTGTCGCCAGCTACACGGATGGTAAAGGCATTCGCGAACAAATCATCTCGAACGCCACGGTTGCGGTTGCGGCCACGCCGGCCGTCAACCACGCGCCGATCATCAACCAGCAGACAAGCCCCGTTGGCTTGCCTGATACGAGCGTTCTCGAGGATCGCGGTCTCGGTGGCCCGCACGTCGCTGGCGGACCGGCCGGGCTGAGCGCAGGTATCTTCCTGGCGCTAGACCAGGTGTTCTCGGATGACAACACCCCACTCACTCCCGGCGGACTCGTCTTCACGGCGACGCTGGCGGGCACGCTGAACGGCATCAACGTCGATGGCATCGCCATCAACGCGCCGGGCGGCGCTGCAAACCCCGCGGGCCTCTTCTTCGATACGCTGACCACGAACGCTGCTGGTAACCAGGTCGGGCACCTCTACTCGCTGAATGGCGGGGTCGGGGGCGCGAACTTTGCGGGCATCGTAAACATCCGCATGACGGTCACTGACGCAGCGGGCCTTTCGGTCACCGACACGTTTGCGGTCAACGTCCTGCCGCAGAACGATGGCAAGGCGACGTTCAACATCGCGGGAACTCGGTCACCCGGCAACACACTCACCGCTTCCCAGGCGACGCCTGATCCGGACGGCGGGCTAAAGGCAGGCACGAACTACGCCTTCCAGTGGTTGCGCGATGGCAACGTCATCACGGGCGCAACCTTGGCCAGCTACACGACAAAGGCAATCGATGCCGGGCACGACATCTCCGTTCGCGCCGTCTACACGGATGCTCAGGGTTTCAAAGAAACTGTCAACACCGACGCTGGCTTCATCACCAACCCGACCGTTGGCGATATCTCGCTCAACGACACTACGCCCACGGAAGGTCAGACGCTTACCGTCAACACGTCCGGCGTCACAGATGCTGATGGGCTCGGACCGTTCAGCTTCCAGTGGCAGAGTTCGGACACCGGTACGACCTGGACAAATCTAGCAGGCGCTACGGCTGCCTCGTTCGCGGTGCCGGATGCGCCGGGAACCACGGCTGGCGCGCTCGCTGGCAAGTTCATCCGCGTTGTCGTCAATGTCAGCGATTTGCTTGGCAACGCGTCGTCATTCTCTTCGGCAACAACGGGCCCGGTCGGGTTCAACTATGATGCGTCCGGGTCAGCCACTGGCGTTACCTTCAACGGCAATGGCGGCGACAACATTCTTGTTGGTAGCAACTTCGCCGATACACTGCGCGGCAATGAAGGCAATGACACTATCAATGGCGGCGGCGGCGCTGATGTCCTCGCTGGCGACGCTGGCGACGACGTCATCACCGGCGGCACTGGCAATGACACGCTGACCGGCGGCGCGGGCAATGACACGGCGGTGTTCACGGGTCCTGTCACCAACTACGCGCTCTCGGCGAGCGGCCTGAACCTCACCGTGGCTGATGTGTCCGGCGGCACGGGCGTCGACGCCGTCTTCAACTTCGAGACGCTGCGGATCGGCGGGACCGACTATTCGGTCAGGTTCGGCACGACCAATGCCGATACCTTGAATGGCGGAGCGGGTTCGCAGGTCATCTTTGGCCTGCAGAGCGCCGACACGCTGAACGGCGACGACGACAGCGATCTGCTGATCGGCGGCGGCGGCAACGATACGGTCAATGGTGGCAATGGCGACGACTTCATCTTCCAGGGCTCGACCGATGGTCGCGACCTGATCGATGGCGGGGCTGGAACCGACACCTACATCCTGAGCGGTGTTGCTGGGGCGGAAATCTTCACCATCATGACCCGCGGTGCGGCGATCACCGCCGGACTTACCAACGCGCAACTCGGCGCCAACACCGAGATCGTGATCACGCGCAACGGCACCGGTTTTTCGAATGTCGTCGCGATGCTGGATAACGTCGAAGAGATCAAGATCAACACACTGTTGACTACGGCCAACAACGGCAACGGTATTGTCGATAGCGGCGGCACGGTGGGCGACACGGTGATCGTGATCGGAGACTTCACGCAGACCAGCCTGCACTACAGCACGATCCGGGTCGAAGGCGGCAATGGCAACGATACGGTCGACATCTCCGGTCTCACCTCCGCGCACCGGATCGTGTTCGACGCCAATGGCGGCACGGACAGCTTCATCGGCGGTGTTCGTCCGCAGGATGTGGTGACCGGCATCCCGGGCATCACCGCCAACGACCTGAACCACGCTTTCGGATCCAACGTCGAGAGCGACTTCCAGCTCATGGAGCTCATGAACCACAACACCGTGTCGGCCAACGACCTTCTCGATCAGTTCACGCTGTTCCAGTCAGGCCATGAAATGATTGGCGCGGGTCAGGCCATTCATACCGACATCTATGTCAGCGCCCGCGATCTGCTGACGGGTGTCGACACCAACGGACTTGGCGATCACCAGATTGCCGCCGACTACGGGCTGCTGCAGCTCTAGAGATCGCTGCAACTCACATCCAACGAGATACAAGGCCGGCTCCCGATCGCATCGGGGGCCGGCTTTGCTTGGTGGTCAGGGAACCAGCAGGGCATTGCGCGCACAGTGCGCGATGAGCCGATCGACCGCGGAGGCAATTCTGTTCGCCGCACCGCCGTTCTCGATGCGCGGAAGCTCCGCATCCGAAAGCGCGCCGGAGCGAAGGGCTGCCTCAAGAGCGTCAGCGAACTGGTCGCGCGTTGTCGCGCCATCCATCAGCGGCGCCAGGACACGAAGAAGAGGATTGAGCAGCACCGGCGCATGGACGAGATTCGTGATCCACGGCTGTCCCGATGCAGCATCCGCGCCCGCCACATTCCAGAGTCTGGGCCGCGCTTGGTCGTCTTGCCCCAATGTAACGGGCACGGTGGCGACGGACGCACGCCCCCGCGCGAGCATCTCGTAAAGCACAGGAAGTACGGCGCTGCCAGATTCAGCAACGAGGTCGGCGACCGCAACTGTGCCCGGATAAGCCTTCGTGAGCATCGCCTGGGCTGCTGCAACTGATGCATCGGCGGACGCGTCGGGCGCAACCGCCCGACCGCTCGCCGTCATGTGGAGGGGCATCAGGCGTTGCGGCGATTGTGCTTGCGCGCGAGCTCCAGCGTGCGTGAAGAGCGAACGTCGAAACGTGCGACCCGAGAAGATATCGGTGTACTGCTCGACGGCCACTGGATCGCTACCTGCCATCGCGCGGATGCGTCCGGCGGCGACAGGCGCAAACGTCTCGGGCGCTGAGGACATCAAGTCAGCTTCGCACAGATATGCCAGCCCTTGTTCAGCGCCCTGAGCGATGACGTCACGCACGTGGAAGGGCTGGTTATGGGCTGCGAGCAATTCGCCGAGAATATAGGAGGCCGGCCGTGTGTTCAGGCGTGCAGCTTCGGCGCGGATGATCGCGCCGTAGGGATCCTTGTCGCTGGACGACTCCGCGATGTCCTTCAGCAAGGCGCGCACAGCCTCGACCTGTTTGCGCGGCGGGCCGCCCTCGCGTGTGTGCTGGAGGCAGATGTCGCGAATGACGTTGCGCGCATGCCAGCCAGGAAAGACGTTATAGCTGATCGCTGCAACGCCAGTGTCAGAAAGGGTTTCGGCGCAGACTTTCAGGATAGCGCGCCGCGCCTCCGGTGGGGCCCAGCTGAATACGCCGTGACAAATGATGTAGTCGAAACGACGCTCGCCGAAATCCGCATCGACAATATCGCCCTGCTCCAGCGTGACGTTGGTAAGATCCAGCTTGGCAATGCGGCGCTGACCGATCTCGATATGGGCGGCGGCCAGATCGACACCGTGAAAGCGTGCACGGGGAAAGCGCGCTGCGAGCGGGATGATATTGCCGCCAGACGCTGCACCTATCTCGAGAACGAAGGCAGTCTCCGCAGGCGGCGCTTCAATGCCACGAAGGTGAGCCTGCGCAGCCAGGAGTGCTGGTTGGCTATAGGTGATAGGCATCGAGACGTAAGGCAACGCGTCGTAGGGGTCGCGGCGAGTCGGGCTCTTGCTCATCATGCCGGGTTATTGGCATTCCACCCTCAAGTGAAGGCCGCAGCCCCGCGCCCGGACGCTGGCGGAGAGGAAGAGATTCGAACTCTCGAAGGGGTTACCCCCTTACACCCTTAGCAGGGGTGCGCCTTCGACCACTCGGCCACCTCCCCGCACCGCATCCGCAGTCGCGAGAGCGGTCTTCCTACCGGGATTTGGGGCGGGTGCAAGCTGAAACCCGGAACGCTTGCCAGCTTCTGTCAGGCTTGGGGTCTCGGCAGCTCATTTCTGATGGGTAGCCCATCTTTTGCCCTCGGGCATGCCTTGAAAGCTCGGGAAGGCACCTGAAAGCACATCACTTTTGCCAGCTTTCAAAAACAATCCGGCCAGCCGGTACTGAGGAAAGTTAGCTCAGCATGCATCAAGGACTTGTGGATTCATGACGTCCGCGCGGGGATCCGTCCCTTGGCGATCGAGCTTTGATCTCTACCCGGAAACTGGCCTCGCGGTGCTTCCGCGAGGCCTTTGTTTGTCGGGATACCTGCGCGGGCTTACTTCTGCCAGCTCTTGATCAGCGTGTCGTAGTCGATGGTTTCCGGCTTCGGCTCTTCGTTGGCGAGCTTGGGCTTGGGCGCGCCCGGGCGATCAAACCAGGCTTGCGCGGGCTCTTCCGGGTTCAGTTTCGGACCCTTTTCTCCTTGGACGCTTAGCTGCTCGAGGCGCGCCATCACGTCTTCCTGCGCCTTGCAAAGGGCGTCCATCGCCTGTTGCGGCGTCTTGGTGCCGGCGGCGGCGTCGCCGATGTTCTGCCACCAGAGCTGCGACAGCTTCGGATAGTCAGGCACGTTGGTGCCGGTGGGCGACCACTGCACGCGCGCGGGCGAGCGATAGAATTCGACCAGACCGCCGAGTTTCGGCGCGCGTTCAGTGAAGGACTGATCCTGGATCGTGCTCTCGCGAATGAAGGTGAGGCCGGTGTGGCTCTTCTTCAGGTCGACTGTCTTGGAGGTGACGAACTGGGCGTAGAGCCAGCCCGCCTTGGCGCGTTCGGCCGGCGTGTTGGTCATCAGCGTCCACGAACCCGTGTCCTGATAGCCGAGCTTCTGGCCGGGCTCCCAATAGGCGCCGTGTGGTGAAGGCGCGACCCGCCATTTCGGCGTGCCATCAGCGTTCACGACGGGGAGACCTTCCTTGACCATGTCGGCAGTGAAGGTGGTGTACCAGAACATCTGCTGCGCGATGTCGCCCTGCGACGGCACCGGACCAGATTCGGAGAACGTCATGCCTTGCGCGGCCGGCGGGGCGTACTTCTTCAGCCAGTCTAGATACTTTGTGATCGAGTAGACAGCTGCAGGTCCATTCGTGTCGCCGCCGCGCGCAACGCACGAGCCAACCGGCTGTGATTGCTCGTTGACACGAATGCCCCATTCATCGACCGGCAGGCCGTTTGGCTCGCCCTTGTCGCCGGCGCCGGCCATCGAAAGCCAGGCGTCGGTGAAGCGCCAGCCGAGCGAGGGGTCTTTCTTGCCGTAGTCCATGTGGCCATAGACTTTCTTCCCGTCGATCGTGCGGCCGGTGAAGAACGCTGCGATGTCCTGGTAGGCGGACCAGTTCACCGGGACGCCAAGGTCGTAGCCATACTTGGCTTTGAAGTCGGCCTTGTTCTTTGCGTCCGAGAACCAGTCATAGCGGAACCAGTAGAGGTTCGCGAATTGCTGATCCGGCAGCTGGTAAAGCTTCTTGTCCGGCGCTGTCGTGAAGCTGGCGCCGATGAAGTCCGGCAGGTCCAGCGTCGGGCTTGTGACGTCCTTGCCCTCGCCCGCCATCCAGTCGGTGAGGTTTCGCACTTGCTGGTAGCGCCAGTGCGTGCCGATCAGGTCCGAGTCGTTCACATAGGCATCGTAGATGTTCTTGCCCGACTGCATCTGGCGCTGCAGGCGATCCACGACGTCGCCCTCGCCAATCAGTTCGTGCGTGATCTTGATGCCGGTGATGGCGCTGAAGGCCGGTGCGAGGACGCGGGATTCATAGTCGTGCGTCGCAATATTCTCGGAGACAACGTTGATCTCCATGCCTTGGAACGGCGCGGCGGCATTGGCGAACCAGGTGAGTTCTGCCTCCTGCGCAGGGCGATCCAGCGTCGACAGACCGTTGATCTCGGTGTCGAGGAATTTCTTGATCTCGGCGGCGGCGGCCGGATTTGGCGTCTTTGCCGCCGCAGGCTCCTGTGGCCCGCCGCATGCCGCAAGCGCGAATGCCGATGCCATCAAAGTCGATGCGAAGGCGAGCGAAAGCCCGCGCGAGCGCGTCCTGAACATGAAGTCCTCCCTGTCCGGCGTGTCTACGTCGCCGGTTTCGTCATTACCGGGTCAAGCAAATCGGAAAACGAGCGCCGCGTAAACAACTGACGCAGCGGTGGCGATCCAGAGCGTGAGATCCTTGGGGGCAAGACCGATCCAGGCAAGGTGGATGAAAGCGGCGCCGAGGAGGCTGAGGAAAAAGCGGTCGCCCCGCTGGGTGGCCACGCCGAGAACACCCACGCGGGGTTCGTTGTTGGGGGCGACTTTCGCGAGAATACCGAGGGTAACCAGCGCCAGACCGATAAAGCCAAAGAACAGTGCGGTCGGCAGCGTCCATCCCATCCAGGCGAAGGTCATGGCGCCTTGCTCCGCAGCAGTTTCGCGGCCGAGGCCTGCATGAAGATGCCTGCCCCCATCACGGCGACGCCTGCCGAAGCGCAAACGATCGCGCCGGTCCGCTGGCCGAGGAAGTAGAAGACGATGGCGAGCCCGCCGCCGAACACCATACCGAACATGACCATGGCCAGCCCGGTCATGAACCGGGTCTGGCCTCGCTTGAGGCGATCGGCTTCTGCTTGGGAAGCAACGGCAGGCTCAACCGTCATCCGGTCAGAGCCTCGTGGCCCGAGCGTCGCGGATGGTGGTGAAACCCCACCAGAACACGCCGCCGCCGACGAGAAGCGCCAGCCAGGCGAGGCCGCCCAGCGGCCCGCCGAGAATGCCCAGCCAAACGGCTTTGAGGACTGTCGAGAGAATGATTCCAATACCGCCCAGAATAACGAGGACGGTGCCAAGCAGCGTCATCTGACGTCCTTGGGCTTCTTTGCGGGCGTTGATGGCTTCGGGGGGAGTGTATCCGTATCTGGCCATTTTTTTCTCCTGGCTCTGATTTTTGTCGCGTTTCTACTCGTATCGACGCCCCACCCCTGGTGCCGTGCCGGGATGGTGACGCGAGAACAATAGCAGATTTGCGGGGGAGTCACAGTGGGGCGCCTTGGGGGCGATTTCGCTCATGCAGCATCAGCGTACCTAGCGCGCTCGCCCTTCGACGGACACGCACTGCGTGCGCTGCTCAGGATGAGCGCTTGGGAGACGACGGTGAGACGGAGCGCTCATCCTGAGCAGCCGCGAAGCGGCGTCCGTCGAAGGACGAGTGCGTGCTCACGGGCCGGGGCTCAGGTGCGCTTTGGCGACCTTCTTCGGCACGATGGTTGTCCACGCGTCTGTCACGAGGCTCTTGATCTCGTCGACTTCCAGTGCGTCGACGTCGACATAGCTCCAGAGCATCGCGCCAGCGCGGTAGGGCTGGAACACATCTGGCCGCACTTCGAAGAGAAGTTCCTGCCGCGGCTTGGGTAGCTTGAAGAGCCAACGCGCACTGGGGAATCCGTAGAGCACGAACGTCTTCTTGCCGACATTGAACCAGTTCCCGCCATGATCCTGCAGTTCAACCGCGCCCGGCAGGGCGAGCGCGATGCGGCGGACGTCCTCGATCATGGCCATCACACCCTCCCGGAGCAAAGCCCTTCGCGATGTGTATTACATACCTTCCGAGAAGACGCCGACTATCCGCGCGCTTCGCCGGGCAACTTGAGTTCGGTGCAGAGATAGTCGAGTTCTTCCTGGCCCCAGTAGCGGTGCCAGTCGCTGGCATCCACGCTCTCCGTCCAGAACGGCCCATCTCCAATCTTTCGACCGCAATCAGCGATTGTCCCAATACGGATGTTTTGCCGATAGAAAGAGTACGCGTCGCGTGCGACGAAGTCGTTGGAATGGTTCTTCCATCGGACGGCAAAGGCGCGCGAGCGGAATGTCGCTGCGTCGGCGTCTTCCAAGAAGACGCTCCTGTAATAGGCGCGCGCACCGTCAATGCTGAAATCCGTGCCTTCGAGGCGGCGCCACGTGGATGGGTTAGCGCCCGGCAGGGCATCTCCCCAATAGTAAACGTGGGCCGAGCCAATGGCGTACCTCTCCGGCAAGCTCCGGAAGACGGCAGGATTTTCGTCGGGGAGGATGCTTCCCCTGAAGAAAACGTGACGCACATCTGCGGCGTAATCGGTGTCGATGATGCGGAAGGTGGCGACGTCAGCCTCTCGCACCTCCGCGCGATAGACATCCAGAAACAAGCTCCCCGGCGACACACCTACCCACCTTACGCGGCCGTCGTTGATCTCGTAGCCGACGTGGTCCGGGACCGTTGTGAGGCAGGCACTAAGCGGGAGCGCCGCGACGAGTGCGATACATGCGAGGCGTCTCATGGATCTCACCCTCCCCAATGATTGAAGCTACACCCTCCCGAGCGCGAACCCCTTGGCGATATAGTTGCGGACGAACCAGATCACGATGGCGCCGGGGATCAACGTCAGCGTGCCGGCTGCTGCGAGCACGCCCCAATCTGTGCCCGACGCCTGCGATAGCGCCTGCAGCCGCGTGGTGATCGGAATGACGGCGGAACGGGCAAGAGAGTCCGCGATCAGGTATTCCACCCACGAGAACATGAAACAGAAGAAAGCCGCCACACCGATGCCCGAGGCGATCAGCGGCATGAAAATGCGGATGAAGAAACTCTGGAAGGAATGGCCGTCGATATAGGCGGTTTCATCGATCTCGCGTGGCACGCCGCTCATGAAGCCTTCAAGAATCCACACCGCCAGGGGGACGTTGAAGAGGCAGTGCGCCAGCGCGACGGCGATATGGGTGTCGAACAGGCCGAACGCTGAATAGAGCTGGAAGAATGGCAGGGTGAAAACCGCCGCCGGCGCCATGCGGTTGGTCAGCAACCAGAAGAACAGATGCTTGTCGCCAAAGAACTTGTAACGCGAGAACGCATAGGCCGCGGGAAGCGCCACCGCGACCGAGATGACCGTGTTCAGCCCCACATAGATCAGCGAGTTCGCGAAGACCGAGCGCCACCGCTCGTCAGTGAACACCTTCACGTAATTGTTGAAGTTGAACGTCTCCGGCAGCAGCGTGAAGCGCGTGGTTATTTCCACGTTCGTCTTGAAGCTCATCGCGATGAGCCAGTAGATCGGCGTCAGCAGGAACAGGATGTAGAGCGCCGGAACAATCCAGGCGAAGCGGCCCTGTTTCATGACGCGCCTCCCGGGCTCTGCGGCTCGCCATCATCGCGGGTCATGACCGTGTAGAAGATCCAGCTGAACAAGAGGATGATCAGGAAGTAGATCAGCGACATCGCTGCCTTCTGGCCCAGTTCCACGGTCTGTTTGAGCTCGGTCGAGAGGAAGACCGGATCACCGCCCGCGATGACAGCGAACGGCTCGGTGAAGATCATGAAACTATCCATGAACCGCAGCAGCACGGCGATGGTCAGCACGCGCGCCATCTTGGGAAGCTGGATGAAGCGGAACACGGACCATTTCGAGGCGCCGTCGATGCGCGCGGCCTGGTAGTAGGCATCGGGAATCGAGACGAGGCCTGCATAGGCCAGCAACGCCACAAGACTGGTCCAGTGCCAGACGTCCATCAGGATCAGCGTGAACCAGGCATCGATCGGATCGCCCTCATAGTTGTAGCCGAGATCGCGCAGCATCACGCCCATGAGGCCGATGTCGACGCGGCCAAACATCTGCCAGATCATACCGACGACATACCATGGCACCAGCAGCGGCAGCGCCATGAGCACGAGACAGACTGGCACGCCCCAGCCCTTGCGCGGCATGTTCAGCGCGATCAGCACGCCAAGCGGAATCTCGATGGCTAGAATGAAGCCAGAGAAGACGAGGTTGCGCCACAGCGCGTTCCAGAACTTCTCCGAGTGCAGCACTTCGCGGAACCAGAGATCGCCCACCCAATGAAATTGCGCGTTTGTGGCAACGTACTGCACCGAATAATTGACCACGGTCATCAGCGGGATGACGGCGGTGAACGCTACCAGCACCAGCATGGGCGCGACGAGGAACCAGGCTCTGTGATTGACCGGCTTCATTGTGCGCCTGCCCCCGCAACATCAACGCGCCAGCTGTCCGCGTAGAGATGAACGCCAATCGGATCGAAGGTTATGTGTGGCGATGCCGGTACCTCCTCGCCTTCACGCAGCAACGCTGCAATTGCGTTTCCATCCATGTTGAGGTGCGCCACGCGATAGCGCCCGGCATCCTCGACTCGCGAGATTGTGGCGGGAATCCCCTGCGCCCCTAGCCGCACGAATTCCGGCCGCACGCCGAATTCCAACTTCCGCTGCCCATCGACACGTGGCGCAGATGCCAGCGGCACGACATGCGCGCCAATCTGCATGCTGGCGCCATTCAGGCTGGCCGGCACAATGTTCATCCCCGGCGAGCCGATGAAATAGCCCACAAATGTGTGGCTGGGCTTGTCGAACAGTTCGGCCGGCGTGCCGACCTGCACGATCAGTCCGTCATACATCACGACGACTTTCGATGCGAACGTCAGCGCCTCCGTCTGGTCGTGCGTCACATAGATCATGGTCGTCGCCGTACGGCGGTGAACTTCGCGCAGGCTCGCACGCAGCTGCCACTTCATGTGCGGATCGACTACGGTCAGCGGCTCATCGAACAGGATGGCGCTGACGTCGGGCCGCACCAGCCCCCTGCCCAGCGAGATCTTCTGTTTCTCGTCCGCTGTCAGACCCCGCGCACGCCGGCTGGCCAGCGCCCCGAGGCCAACAACATCGATCACCTCGTCGACCCGTTTGCGGATCTCGGCGTTCTTCACACCGCGATTGCGCAGCGGGAAAGCGAGGTTCTCGCGAACGGTCATGGAGTCATAGACGACCGGAAACTGGAACACCTGCGCGATGTTGCGCTTCTCGGTCGAGCGTTGGGTGACATCCTCGCCATTGAACAGCACGCGACCTTCGGTCGGCGCGACGAGGCCCGAGATGATGTTGAGCATCGAGGTCTTACCACACCCCGAGGGGCCGAGCAGCGCATAGGCGCCGCCATCCTCGAACGCATGATTCACACGCCGTAGCGCGTAGTCGGACTCCTGAGTTGGATTCGGCGCGTAGGCATGACGGATATTGTCGAGATCAATGCGCGCCATGGCTCAGGCCACCTTGCGTATGGTTGTCATCGCGCGGCCGTCGGCGTCGAACTGCATGACATCGGCCGGCTCGAGATAGACCAAGATTGTCTGGCCGGGCGTGAAGACCTGCACGCCATGGGTCAACATGACCCAGACCTGATCGGCATACTTCACATGCACATAGGTTTCCGAGCCGGTGATCTCTGTCGAGACGACCTCAAGGCTGAATGCGTGCGCCTCCGCAGTCTTGCGCTGCGGCCGCAGATGGTGAGCGCGAAATGCAAGCGTCTGCGCGCCGGAATACCGCCCAGGCTGAGGCGCCACCGCGATCGGCAACACATTTAGCGGCGGATCGGAAAAGGTCTTCGCGGTGATCAGGTCGGCCGGTTGGCGATAGACATCCTGGCTTGCTCCGAACTGCGTGACCCGGCCCTCGCTCATCGTCGCTGTCATGCCGCCGAGCAGCAGCGCCTCCAGCGGTTCGGTGGTCGCGTAGACGACGACAGCGCCAGAATCCGCGAATAGCTTGGGCAATTCAGCCCGGAGCTCTTCGCGCAGCTTGTAGTCGAGGTTCGCCAGCGGCTCGTCGAGCAGCACCAGCGACGCCTTCTTCACGATCGCCCGCGCCAGCGACACCCGCTGCTGCTGTCCCCCCGACAGTTCCAGCGGCTTACGGTCCATATACGGCATCAGGCGCAGAAGTTCGGCCGCACGATCCACCTCGCGGGCGATTTCGGCTTTCGGCATCCGCCGCACTTTCAGCGGCGAGGCGATGTTCTCGCGTACAGTCCAGCCGGGGTAATTGATGAACTGCTGGTAGACCATCGCCACATTTCGCTTGGCGACCGGCTTTCCCGTTACGTCCGTCCCGTCGAACCAGATCGCGCCGGAACCCGGCCGGTCGAGGCCCGCCATCACCCGCATCAGACTGGTCTTGCCGGCGCGCGCAGGGCCCAGCAGCACGTTCATCACGCCTGGCGTCAGACGCAAGGATATGCCCGCAAGGTGATTAACGCCCGCCACGCGACGCGACACCTCCTTCAGTTCCAGCATGCGTTGAACCCGTGACTGCCCTGACCCGACAGCCAGTAACACTGCGAAACCCTATCCCGTCAAACGCTTGCGCGAGCGCGTTAGCCCCGGCGAGCGCTACGTCAATTCTGAGCGTTGCGCGCTAGCGACTGCTTCGCACGATCTGGCTGACGATCCGTCAGCCGCCTCGCTCAGGCAGGTATCGTTCCGCCCATGGATGGCGCGCCACGGGCCCTGAATGGCCCGTCACGAAAAAATTTTCCAAGATTTCCCCAGTGTTGCCGCACTCCCACATGACACGCGCAGGGAGGGATTTTCCGCAGATGCGAAGGGGTCGAACGCTTTAATGACGCGACGGAAAATGCTAGGGAGCCCAGGATCGGTTCGCCGGGCGCGCTCGCAATTGCAAAAACATCTAGCGAGTTATCAACCGCTGCGATCACGGCTATTCGTGCTTTCCCTATGGTTGACCTCTCAAATTGAAGGGGCCAAACCTCGCATCAAGAGTCGTAGATAACAGACTCATGACGGGGAGGTTACAGTTATGAAGTTCACGCTCCGCGGCGCGTCCAGCGCTGCGCTTTTGATTGGCTTGGCGGGAGCGTTTCCTGCTTGGGCTCAAGACACGGTCCCAGCCGGACCGCAGTCGGCAGCGGCAGACAAGGAAGGTGGCGATCGCGTCATCGTAACGGGATCGCTGATCGCCGGTACGCCTGAAGACTCAGCTCTTCCGGTCGAGGTTTACACAAGCGCAGAGCTTGAAGAGCAAGGTGCCCCTACGGCGCTCGAATTCGCCAAGAACCTGACCATTTCCGGCTTCACGCAAGGCGAAGCGAACTTCCAGGGCGGCTCAGCCCCGGGCGCGGTCAGCTTCAACCTTCGCGGCATCGGTGCCGAGAAGACGCTTACCCTGCTGAACGGCCGTCGCGTTGCGGAAAATACGTCCTTCATCCCGGGCGCAGCCTTGGCGCGCACCGAACTCCTGAAAGACGGCGCTGCGGTGACCTACGGCGCTGATGCGGTCGGCGGCGTCGTCAACTTCATCACCCGCGATGACTTCGTCGGCCTGGAAGCCAACGCTACCTACAAGATGATCGACGGAACGGACGGCGACTACACCGCCAGCATTCTCGGCGGCGTAGGCGAGGACGGAACGAACTTTCTCTGGTCGGTCGAGTACGAACATCGCTCGGAGCTTACGCCCGACAAGCGCGACTGGGCCCAACTACCCTTCTCGACCAACCTGTCCCCATGGTCAGCCCTGTCGAACATCGGCGTCTACACGCCGCGCGGCACGCTTCCCACGACAATTACGCCAACGGGCGCTGGCGGCCAGTTCACCCTCGCCGACGAATACGGCCCCACGAACGGCACTGCGGTCTACGACAACGCTACGGCCATCGGCACCCGCGCTGCCAACTGCGTCGCTGTCGGCGGCGCATGGTCTTCGGCAACCAATCCGAACTCTGGTTTCTGTCGTTTTGGCTACTTCCCCTTCTACAATCTGGTTGAAGATCAGAACATCTGGCGCGCCTTTGCCCAGGTGAATTCGTCGATCAACGACGATTGGAATTTCCACCTGGACGTTGCTTACGGACAGGTTGACTCCGCTACGCACGTTTCGCCGTCACTGCCGACGTCTCGCGGCCCGGCGATGAACCAGAACACTTCGGAACTCTTCGTTCCGGTCACCAACCCCTATGTCGCACAGTTCCTGACCGATACAGGGACAACAGCGCTGCCGGGCACCACCGGCTACACGATTTCCGGTGCCGCGACACCGCTCTACCGCACGTTCGCCTTCCAGGGCACAAGCGCGTGGGGCGACGACACAACGCTCAACAAGTACGGGTATCAGGGCTTCCGCATGTCCGGCGGTGTCAATGGTCGCGTCGGCGACTGGGCACCCGTCGGCCAGGATGTGAACTTCGATATCGGCTTCACCTACAACGAAACCCGCACGACCCTGACTGGCCCTGACATGCTCGGTCACCAGATCCAGCAGGCCCTCAACGGTTTCGGCGGGCCGAATTGCAACGCCGTCGACCAGAACCCAAACCGCCTCGGCACGCAGAATCCCTCGGCCGCCGGCCGGAACGGTTGCCTCTGGTTCAACCCGTTCATGACGTCGTTCAGTCAGAACCCGGCCTTGAACCTTGCCAACCCGCAGAGCGGCGCCAACCGGAACCTGGCAGCTCCGGCCGGCACGACCGGCTGGGAAAACTCGACCGAACTTCAGCGTTGGCTCTATGACGAACGCAAGACGGAAGACACAGTCTCCAGCCTGACGCTCGACGCCATCTTCAGCGGCGAAACGGGCATCGATCTGCCGGGCGGCGCAGTCGCCTGGGGTCTCGGCGGTCAGGCTCGCCGGACCGAGCAACGTCAGGTTGTGCCGAGCCAGTTCCATAATGGCTCGTTGACCTGCCAGTGGCCTAACCAGAGCCTGGCCACGGTCGGAAACCCTGGCTTCCAGGGCTGCGAGGGCGCTGGTCCCTTCGTGTTCTTCGCTCCCGATCCGCCGCAATCACTGTCGCAGACGACAGGTGCGCTGTTCGGCGAACTCCAGATGCCGGTCCTCGACACCCTCAACCTGTCGGCTGCTGTGCGTCGCGAGGAGTTCTCCGGCGGCATCGGCTCGACCGTCTACAAGGTGTCCGGCAAGTGGGATGTCTGGGGCCCGCTGTCGGTGCGCGGCTCATATGGTACCAACTTCCTGGCGCCGCCGCTTGGCCTCTCTCCCGGACGGGTCACCAACGGCGTTGCAAACTATGCTCTCGCCGGAAACGCTTGGCTCCCGTCCATAACGGTTACGGACTCGGGCATCCAGGCCTCCACGGCCAAAGCCTGGAACGTCGGCGTCATCTGGCAGTCTGAAGGCTTTGCGCCGGATCACGATTTCCGGCTCATCGTCGACTACTTCAACATCGAGACGGAGAAGGAATTCCGCTCGCTGGCGACCACGAACCAGATCCTCGGCTCGGTTTTCTCCGCCACGGACGCATTCAACCAGTGCAACCACCCGCTGGCTGGCCGCGTCACCTACTTCGACACCCCTAACTCGCCAGGCGGCGTGTGCGCTGCTCCCGGAACGCCGGGCGTCGTCGCAACCGGAACGCCTGCAACGGCAATGGGTACCGTCACGACAGTGTTCGGCAACGGACCTGGCGTGATCACGGACGGCATCGACTACCAGATCGACTACTCGATGCCGATCTTCGATGGCGACTTCTCCATCGGTGCGACTGCCACGCAGATCCTCTCGCTCGAAGACACGCCTTCCTTCCTTGACGGCTTCCAGCTTAACAATGGTGACCAGCGCCTTGGCGAGCTCAACGTGGCGGGCGCAGCTCGCGCCGCCGCGGAATGGGCCGTCAACGGCTTCTCCAGCTACCGTTACGGTGATCACCTCCTCCGGCTCCAGGCCAACTGGCGCTCGAAAGTGGTCGATGATCGTGCCGGCACACAGTATGGCGAAAACGGCGAAGACCCGGTCTATATCGACCTGATCTACATGTTCGACATCTCGGACAACCTGCGCTTCTCGACCAGCGTCGTGAACCTGTTTGATCGCGATCCGCCCAAGTACGAGATCGAGTACGGCTACGACGCCCGCCTCGGCAGCTCGCTTGGCCGCACGATCGAGTTTGGTATCAAAGCGACCTACTAGACTTACTCTCTCGCTGGACAGACGACGGAACAGGCGGCTTCGGCCGCCTGTTTTCGTTTTTGACGCAGGTCAATGCCGCCCGGAACGCATCGGCGGCACGTTCAATCCGGAACACAAGGCAGTGTGCAGATGCCCCGGTCGTTTGACGCTGTCAGGCCATTGCCGGATAATGGGTACTTGCTGCCCAAGGCAAAACACAGAGAAATCACCCCATGCTTGCCCGGATCCTCTCAACCACCGCTGTTTCGGCCCTGACCCTCGCCATCGCCGCCTGCTCGCCCAGCGCCCCCACGACGGCCGCAGCGGAGCCCGCAACGCAGGTTGCAGCGACCCCGGCGACGGAAGCCCAGCCGGTGTCCATGGCGGCCGCAGCACCCGCAGCGACTGCGGACATGTCCGGGATGGATCATTCGGCTAACGCCATGGCGCCCGCTGAGGCAGCCAGGCCGGGCGTGGCCCCAGCACCTGCCCCTGTCGTAGCACCGATTGAGGTCAAGCAGCCTGTAAACGCCGCGGCGGTGACCGGCCACACCTTGCCGGTCGACAAGATCAAGAACTTCAAGCTCGCCGATCAGAACGGCAAGCTCTACGAACTTTACAAGATGACGGACGCCAAGGCGATCGTACTGACCATGCACACCAAGGGCTGCCCCATCGGCCAGCAGCTCCAGCCCGACTTCAAGGACATGCAGGCCAAGTACGAGGCCAAGGGCGTCAAGTTCCTGATGCTGAACTCCAACCTTTACGACACGCCAAAAGCGATCGCGGAAGAAGTCAAAAGCTTCGGATCGACGATTCCGGTGCTGAAGGACACCGACCAGTCGGTGGGCGAACCTTTGGGTGTGGAGCGCGCGACCGAGACTCTGGTGATCCAGCCGGGCACGTGGAGAATTCTCTATCAGGGCCCAATAAACGACCGTGTCACCTATGGCCGCGCACGCGCGAGGGCAGAGCATGAGTATGCCGGAGAGGTGCTGGACGCGATGCTGACGGGCAAGTCGGTGACGCCGTCCTACATCGCACCGGAAGGGTGCATCCTGGTGTTTGATAACCGCAAGAGCTAAACACGGGCGATCGGCAACTCAGGGTTGTCCCATATTCTCTGATCGTTGCGCCACGGCAAACGTGGACGCATGGCGCATCCCAGACTGCTGACTTTAGGCATCACGCTCGCCCTTGTGGGCGCATCGCTTGGCGCGGGCTTGTGGTTGGCCGATCAGGCGGCATTCGTGATCACCAGCAACGCACGCGTGCGAGCGCGCATGGTGACGCCGTCCCACGAGATCGCAGGGCAGATCATCGACATGCCCGTTAACGCCGGCGACCGGATCAAGCGCAGGGATGTGCTGGCGCGGTTAGACAATAAAAAGGGCAAAACTGGCGCTAGCCAGTGCAACGCTTGAGCTCAAAGCTCTAGAGATCGAAATCGAGCAAGAAAAACTGAACGCCACGATGAAGCGGGCGAGCAGCGGCGAGCGCATCGCATCGTGTCGTGCGGCTCTGGATGCTGCGGTGGCCGACATGGCGGTAGCAAACGCAATACTAGCCCGCAGCCAAGCCGATCAAACGCGCACGAAAACCCTGCACGCGTCCGGCCTGATTGCTCAAGCAGCGATGGGGCGCTCGAATACAGCGCTTGAAGTCGCGCGGCAGCACACGGCGCGCGCTTGCGGAAATGTCGGAGCGGCGCGCCGGTCTTGGCGCGGCGCAGTCGGAGAGCCGGGAAGCTGACCTTGCACCGGCCAACGCGTAAAACATGGCTGCATCCGCTCACGCCTTGCACCATCGGATCGCCCTGCTGAAGGTTGAACTGCACCAGCACGACGTGCTGAGCCCCCTCGATGGCGTCATCGACGAAGTGCACGCCGAACCCGGCGAGCACGTGCCCCCGGGAGCTCGACTCGCATTGGCCCACGACGAAGGCGCGATGTGGCTGGAAGCGCGCATCACGGAGCCAGACCTGCCGCGCATTATAGCGGGCGCTACCGTCGAAATTCATCTCGATGCGGCGCGTGAGGCCTGTCACGGAACCGTCGAACGCATCGGCGCGGCGGCGATGGCGGAGTTCGAACTGATTCCCAACGCCAACCCGGCCGGCGCGATCAACCAGATGGCGGCATCGATCTGGGCGAGCGCGCAAGTGCTGGCGTTTCGGGACTGTTTCCTCGCGACCGGTCTTGTGTGCCTGATCCTGACCCGCGCCGGTTTGCTAGTGCCATCTGGCATACGGGATCGATCGAATTTCACCGATCGTCTGAAGGCTGCTTTGACCCTGTTCCGTTAAGTTTCGACGCTTGGGAGCGCCTTTCGGACCACTGGAGACATATGCGTGGAGAAAGATTAGCGTGGGCGGACCGTCCGAGGACGGTAACCGCGGGACGTCGTGAAAGCGACGCCGGGGCGGGTGCGGCCGTACGAATGATGCGCCGCAAGCGCCTGGCTCATCGCAGCAGTATCCGCATCATCGCGCGCCTGATCGATGTCACAGCGCTGTATGCGGTCACACTGTCACTCGCCTTTTCGGCCGGGCTGGATATCTGGGGAACGCCGGTACTGTTCGCTCTGCCGCTATTCCTGGCGCCGCCAGCTGTCGTTGCAGGCGTCTGGATCGCGGGCGCCTACCGTTTCCGTTACGCCGAGGCGGTCGCGGGACATCTGATACGCGCCGTGGCCGGGGCAGCACTGGGCCTGTGCGCGACCGTCTTGCTCGCGTTTATCATCTCTTTTCCGCTGCCTGCGCTGCTGATCAATATCTGCGCCGTCAACGCGGTGGCGCTTGTGTCGATGCACGCCAACTATCTCGGCATTGTAAGGGCTGCGACCCGCAAGGGGCACCTGTCGGACAATATCGTGATCGTTGGCGCGACGCAGGCGGCAGCACGCATCGTGTCCCGCAATGTCGGCGAGCGCGAACTCAACATCGTCGGCTATTTCGATGACCGCGCCAACCGTTTGGTCGCAACCATGATGGGCGACACGCCGTACCTCGGCGCAGTGGATGACCTGCTCACCTGGGAGCGCCTGCCGGAAATCGACCGCATCGTGGTGACCGTCACTTCGACGGCCCAGGCCCGCGTCCGCGAACTGATCGACCGCATCCGCAACCTGCCCCACGAGATAATTCTCGTACTCGATCTGGATGGCTTCAACCCCGAGCACACATCGCTCGCCCGCGTAGTCGACGCACCGGCCGCCTATGTGTCCGGCGCGCCCAAGGATACGCGTCGCGCCGCAGTGAAGCGCGCTTTCGACCTCTGCATCGCAAGCCTGGCTGCGGTCATCCTGGCGATCCCGATGCTGCTCATCGGCCTGCTGATCCGGCTCGACAGCAAGGGGCCTGTGCTGTTCCGGCAGAAGCGTCATGGCTTCAACAACGAAACTATCTGCGTCTGGAAGTTCCGTACCATGCGTCCGGACAAGGCGGCGGAAGAAGGCATCATTCGCCAGACAACGCACAATGATCCGCGCGTTACGCGCATCGGCCGCTTCCTGCGCGCGAGCAGCCTCGATGAATTGCCGCAGATCTTCAACGTGCTGAAGGGTGAGATGTCGATCGTCGGTCCCCGTCCGCATGCTGTCGGCATGACCGCGGGCTCGATCGAAGTTACCCGTACGGTCGGCGACTATGCCCACCGTCACCGCATGAAGCCCGGCATGACCGGCTGGGCGCAGGTGAACGGTTCGCGCGGCCCGTGCCATACGCCGAACGAAGTTCGCGAACGCGTGCGTCTCGACATGGAATACGTCAACCGGGCCTCGGTATGGCTGGACCTCTTGATCACGTTGAAGACGATCCCCTGCCTGCTTGGCGACCGCGACAGGAGCCGCTGATGCTAGCCGCCACCCAATCTGTGACTGAACAACCGAAGCCCGGGCTTCCGACCGAACACGTACACGATAACGTCTACTGGCGCGGGGCTGCCGCATGCATTTCGGTGTGTGTGCCGATCTACCGCTATGACGTATCGGCGCTGCTGGATGCGATCGCCGCGTGTAAACTCTCGGCGCTGGTCGAGCTTGTCTGCTATGACGACGGCAGCGCCGATACCGAAATGCTGACAGCCCTGATGGCGCGCGCGGGCCAGACAAACATGGCGGTCCGTATTGTCGCCGGCGCGCTCAATCGCGGCCGCTCAGCTGCGCGCAACGCGGCGACGCGGCATGCCCGTGGCGAATGGATCCTGCTGCTCGACGCCGACATGATGCCGGATGGTCCGCACTTCCTGGAGGCGTACTTCGATGCCGTGGAAGCCGTCAGGCGCCCCGCCGTCATCGTCGGCGGCTATTCGCTCGCGTCGGCGCCCAGAACGGCAGCAACCAATCTGCATCGCTGGCAGGCTGCTACATCGGAATGCATCGACGCCCAAACGCGCGCCCAGGCCCCGGGTCGCTTCGTGTTCTCGTCGAACGTGCTTGTGCACCGCGACGTCCTCGCTGCCTGCCCGTTTGACGAAGCCTTCGCAGGCTGGGGCTGGGAGGACACTGACTGGGGCTTGCGCCTCGAGAAGCATTTCCCGGTGGTCCACATCGACAACACAGCGACGCATCTCGGGCTCGATTCCGACAAGGCATTGATGGCGAAGTATGCGCGGTCGGGCCCCAACTTTGCCCGCATGGCCATCCGGCATCCTGGCGCTGTGAAAAATATGGCGCTTTTCCGTCACGCGAAACGCCTGCGCAAACTGCCGATGCGCAAGGCGCTTACCGCCACCGCCGCAGTGGCTGCGCGCTCTCCTGTTCTGCCGCTATCATTGCGCGGACATGCGCTGAAAGCGTGGCGCGCGCTCGTCTATTCGGAAGCGCTTTAGATGCCCGCGTGGAACTACGCCCCTTCGCGGCGACCTGCCGCCAAGGTTCATCGCCGCGTCGTGCAATGGCGCCGTGCGTGCCCGGCGAATGTTGCGCCCGATCGGCCCGTCGTGACCTTTACGTTCGATGATTTTCCCAAATCCGCGCTTAATGGCGCAGATGTGATCGAGAAGCACAATGGCCGCGCAGGCTTTTACGCCTGCACCTCCTTCCTCGGTCAACGTAGCCCCGTGACGGGCGAGATGTTCGACGCCGCCACGCTGGCAGAACTGCGTGAGCGTCGCCACGAGATCGGCGCCCACTCGCACACCCATCTCGATTGCGCTCGCGACCCGCTGTCAAAGATCGAGCGCGACATTGGCGAGAATCTGGTTGGCCTGTCAGAAGCGGGGCATGACGAGACGGTCTCCGCCTTCGCCTTTCCCTATGGCGAGACCAGCTATGCGGCCAAACGCTGGGTCGGCGATGTCTTCGCGACTGGGCGCGGCGTGCTGGCGGGGGTCAATCGCGGCGAAGTCGATCGTAGCCAGCTGCATGCGGTGGAACTGGGCGCGAGCGAGATGCATCGCCGCCGCGCACTTGTGGCCTTGAAATTGTGCCTGGCGCAGAAGGGTTGGCTGTTCTTTTTCACCCACGACGTTGGCGCATCGCCGACAAACTATGGCGCGCCGACAGACTTCATTGAAGAGCTCGCCGCGCGGGCCGCGGATGCCGGGGCAGTTCTGGCGCCCCCGACATTGGCGGCTGCACTGTGTGGCGTGATCGACTGAACCGCGCGCTGGCCGAGTTTGGCCGAGATGAACACGTACGTGACCCAGAGGATGCTGTTCTGCGCAAGCAGGATACTCTCCGACATCGCGAACAGTAGGAACTGCGCCAGGAAGCCGACCGCGAAGACGCCCGTTGGCGACGCCAGTGAGAGTCGACCCGCGCGCCACAGGCTGACCAGCATGTCGATCAGGAACAGCGCCACCCCGATAAGACCAAGCGAGATCGTAAGATCAAGCCAGCCATTGTGACCGGACGGCGCATTCCAGTGGACGGCGCGCTGTAGCCAGTAGCGTGGTTCAGAATCCAGACCCCAGAAGGCGAGATAGCCATAGCCCAGCGCGGGCTTCTGCTCGATGGCGCGCAGCAACTCGACCCAGATATCCGTGCGCCCCGTCAGCGTCTCGTCCTTGCCCAGCACCCCAAGCAAAAGCCCGGGTGCGGTCAGATAGATCAGCACCAGCAAACTGCCGACGCTTACCCCGCCCCAAACCAGCGCCAGCGACCAACGCCGGCCCTTCAGCATCCACCATGCGGCAAGCAGCACGCCTATGCCTACGCCCGCGCCAAGCAGCGCTGTGGCGGATTTCGACAGCACGACCAGCACAAGGGAGAGCGCTAGACCGCCAAGCCACCATCTGCGCGGTTCGGGATCGCGCCAGGCCAGGAAAACAAACAGGAAGGACGCGCGGGCTGCATGCCCACCCAACGCATTCTTCTCGCTCCAGCCACCCATCCATGCGCCCGGATGAATCTCGCCAGCATGCGAAAAGCCGGGCGCCAAGATGCCAGCAATGAAGCTCGCCGCCATCAGGAGCAACCAGACGCCGGCAAGCAGGCGCAGCGCGCCGAGCCAGTCAAACCGCGCCGCGAGATAGATACCGAACAGCGTGGTCGCAAACACAGCGATACCACGCCGGAAGCTCAACTCCGCATCGATCGACCACATCGCGGATGCAATCGCCAACAACGCCAGCATCACCAGCCAGGGCGACCGCAGCATCGTTCGGAACGCATCCCGTGCGGCCAGCACAAGGCCCACGCCGATCAACCCATAGAATGGCAACCACAGGAAGCGAAGGAAGGTGCTCTCCGGCACGACGCCGGACGCATCAACAGGGCCGGGTGCGAGCAGGCGGGGCAGAAATGCTTCGGCGAACATGAAGAGCGTGAGGCCAGCCAGCGCGTATTCAAGACGGCCAATGCGTGGCTGTGCGATGCTGCTCTGTGCGATCATCGCGCGAAGCGGTCGGCAACCCGCGCATCGCCTTTCTGGCGGTTGAGAACAACACCATCGACCTTGCCGCCATGCGCCTCAATTTCTCTACGCAGGGCTTCAACTTCCGCTGGTGTAGTCTCATCGGCGCGCACGACGATGACAACGCGGTCTACCTGCGAGGCGATGGCGAGACCCGCGCCTGCCAGCTCCAGCGCGGGGGCGTCGACGACGGCCCAGTCAGTGACGGACCGCACAGTCTGCCAGTAAGATGGTTGCGTGCGGATACGCACTGACTGGTTCGGCTTCAACCGTGCAGCGTCGAACTGCGTCACCATGAGACGGGTGTCACCCACGCGGTGCGCCGTGAACAGGCCCAGCCCCTCGCTGGCGGCGGGGTCTTCGGGCTCGACCGTGAAGAAGGGCTCGGTCTTAAGGGCGGCGGAGTAAGGCGGCCCGACGCCGCCGAACGCCTGCGCGAACGGGCCGACCGCGAAGGCGTTGAACAGGTTGTTGCGCTTGAGATCGAGATCGACCAGCCATACTGCGCGCTGCGCCTGCTCCGCTGCCAGCAGCGCAAAGGACACGGCGACACTGGAAGCCCCCTCGCCCGTGCGCGCCGAGATGAACATCACGCTGCGACCGGTATCCGAAGCCGGCGTCTGGGCTAGCGAGCGGTGGAGATCGCGGAGATCAGTACGCAAGTCCTTCATCTAGCGCTCTCGTACCGATGAGAGAACGCGCATGCCAAGCGTGCGCTCCAGCGAAGCGGCGGTCGCAAAGCCCGTAGCCGACCAGGCGCGTAGCAGGCCGAGCGCGAGCGCCGACAGGAGCCCGAAGATGGCGGCAGCGATTGCGATTGTACGCTTGGTGCTGTCACCGCGCGTTGGCGCCCGCGCTGCTTCATAGACGCTGATGTTGTCGACACTGCGCGAGGCCAGCTCGCTGCGTGCAAGCTCTGACTGTTCGCGCGCAGCATAGGCGGCGGCGGAGGTTTCCAGCGCGTCGCGGTCGCGTTTGAGGCGTTGGTAATCGGGCTGGATCGTACCCAGCTGAACGATGCGGTGATCCGCCTCCTGCTTCTGCTGAGCGAGCGCGGCGGCGCGGCCGTTAAGCGCGCTGATGGTCGCGGTCTGCACAGCGCGGTCGGCTTCCAGCGCCTGCCATGTCGGGTTGGGCCCGATGCGGCGCAGGCCCTGGTTCGGCGCTGTCGCGAGAAAGCCCTGCATCTGGGCAATCTTGCGCTCTACGTCTTTCACCGCGCGGCTATCGGGAAGATAGCGCGTCAGCAGGTCTTCGCGCTCAAGCCGCAGCTTGACCAGCTCCTGTTCGGACGTCGTCTCGACATAGAGATCGACTTCCCGGGGCGTCGCGCTCATCTGCCGTGCAAGACCAGCCACCTTGGCTTCCGCTTCGCGCAGCGAGGCTTCCACCTTCGCGCGCTCGTCTGTAATGTCGCTGAGCTGCTTGATCGCCGCAGCGATCTCCGCTTCGAAGTCGCTGAGATTGCTCTTCGCGAGATAGTCCTGCAGCGCCTTGTCAGCTGCCGCGAGGCGCTCCTCGATCAGCTTGCGCTGGTCGCTCAGTCCCTGCACGCCCTGCCCGGAGAAGACTTCCTGCCGGTATTTCAGATACTCGGCGACGAAGCGGTTAAGCGTTGCGGCGGCAAGCTCCGGATTCTCGTGCGCGAATGTCATGTGCAGGATCGACGACTTCGGCGTCGTCTTGACGTCGAGCCCTTCTGCAAAAGCTTCCAGTGCGTCCTGGTCGATCACATAGCCTGCGCCGTCGCGCGCGCGCAGCTTGGCTTCGGCAAGCTTCGGATACAGCTGCGAGAGACCGATGCCGTTGATCACCCGCTCTGCGATCACGGGCGAGCGGGCCAGTTCAGTCTCCGACTGCAACACGTCTTCCTGCTGCGGGAAGGCGCCCTTGCCGGCTTCGCTCATCACTGGGTCGAATACGTACTCCTGCCCCAGTCGCACCAGCAGGCGCGTACTGGCGGCGTACTTCGTCGGCGCGAGGAAGGTGAAGGCGAGCCCGACCAGCATGATCGCGAGGAAGACGAGGAGCATAAGCCACTTGGCGCGCCACAGCTGCAACAGCAGGTCGGCCACGCCCAGCTTTGGACGCACGCGTCCGACACGCGTTGGCGCGGCAGGGCGGTCTGGCGCGCTTTCCAGCGCGCGCTCTGTCCAGGTCTCGACGCTCAAGGGACGACTATCCCATTGTTAACGGTCCAGCTTTGGCCCGCGCCGCTTAAGAAGCGGTTATCCATTCTGGGCGAGACAGGCGTTATGTCGGGACTGCGTCTTTCCGCCCTCTCCGGCCTGACCGGACTGGCAGCGCTTTCAGGCTGCATGGGCGACCCATTGCCCGCACAAAGCCCTGACTTTTCAATCGCGTCCTACCCTTACTGGCGCGAGCAAGACGAGGCCTACCGCTTCTATCCCGGCGACAAATTCCGCATGGATGTGCGCACGGTGCCTGAACTGTCCGCCGAACTCACCATCGCCCCGGACGGTCGCATAACCCTGCCCACGATCGGCCCGGTCATGGCCGGCGGTCAGACAGTGCGCCAGCTGCAGACCACGCTGGAGAACATCTACGGCAACGAACTGCGCGATCCTGCCCTTGTGATCACCCCCACCGAATTCGGCTCCCAGAAGGTGTTCGTCGGCGGCGAAGTCAAACAGGCGGGCGTGTTTGAGCTGCCCGGAGAAATCGACGTGCTGCAAGCCATCCTGCTCGCAGGCGGCTGGACCAATGAGGGCCAGCCCACCAAGGTCATCGTCATGCGTCGCCAGCCAGGCGGCGAAATGATGACTCGCGTGGTGGATGTGCGGAACGGCCTCTCCCACAGCGACCTCTACGACATCGGGCCCCTGCGCCGCTTCGACGTGATCTATGTCACCCGCAGCCCGATCGCGGACGAGAACCTGTTCGTGAAACAGTATGTCCGCGACGCCCTGCCGATCGATTTCTCGCTATTCTACGACGTCGCGCGGTTCTGATCGCGCCCTTTCCTCGGCCCTAGCGTCGGCCTACAAAGCTTCCATGAAAATCGAAGCCCTGCCCCGTCGCCGTTACACACCCCGCCCCACGCCGATCCAGAAGCTGGAACGCCTGTCGCAGTATCTCGGCGGACCCGAGATCTGGATCAAGCGCGACGATCTCACCGGCCTCGCCGGCGGCGGCAACAAGACCCGCAAGCTGGAATTCCTCGTCGCCGATGCGCTGGCCCAAGGCGCGGACACGCTCGTCACCGTAGGCGCGGTACAATCCAACCATTGCCGTCTGACGCTGGCGGCCGCAGCGCATGAAGGCCTTAAGTGCCGCCTCGTGCTCGAACAGCGCGTGGCCGGCAGTTACCGCAAGGATGCCAGCGGGAACAACTTCCTGTTCGACCTGCTGGGCGCCGAGACGACCACCGTCGTGGAAGGCGGGACGGACCTCGCCGCTGCGATGCAGGTCGAAGCCGACAAGCTGAAGGCGCTGGGCCGCAAGGGCTATGTCATTCCCGGCGGCGGATCGAACGCGCTGGGCGCCATGGGCTATGTCGTCTGCGCCCGTGAAATCCTGAACCAGTCGCTCGACATGGGCCTCGCCTTCACCGATTTCGTCGTCGCTTCCGGCAGCGCAGGCACACATGCCGGGCTCCTGATCGGCTTCAACGCCGCAAATGCATGCGTGCCGCTGACCGGCATCAACGTGCGCCGCCCCCGTGCAGAGCAGGAAGGCAATGTACACAAGCTTGCTGTCGATGCCGCAGATTTCGCTGGCCTCCCCACGCCATCGCGCGAGAGCGTGGTGGCGCTCGATGAATGGGTTGGCCCCGGCTATTCGCTGCCCACAAATGAAATGGTCGAGGCCGTGCGCTTGTTCGCCCAGCTCGAAGGCGTGCTCCTCGACCCGGTCTACACCGGCAAGGCGGCGGCCGGGTTGATTGGCCTGATCCGCCGCAAGCATTTCCGACCGGACGCGAAGATCCTGTTCGTCCACACCGGCGGCGCCCCATCGCTATTCGCCTACCAGAGCGTCCTGGCCAGCTGAACATGAATACGTTTAGGACACTCTGGTTGCTGGTGCTTGGACTAGCGGCTCTAGTAACAGGCCTGTGTCGGCACCTGATCGCTGATCTGGCCGGCATCCCGAGACCACCCGGCCAGTATGTCGTCGTAGCCGTCGCCGTGGCGATCGGCGGACTGGCACTGGCGCCGCTCTTCATCTTCCGACGCAGGTAGACCGATGACAAATCCCACGAAGACGGTTGGCGTGATCGGCGGCCTCGGCCCGCTCGCCACGCTGGACTTCTTCGAGCGCGTCCTGAGGCGCACCCGCACCTACAAGGAAGAGGATCACCTGCGGCTGATCATCGACAACAATACCAAGGTGCCGGATCGCAACGCTTACAGCCGAGGCGAAGGGCCTTCACCAGCTCCCGCGCTCGCCGCCAGCGCCAGGGGCCTGGAGACGGCCGGCGCAGAATTCATCGTGATGGCCTGCAACACCGCCCATGCCTGGGAAGCGGATGTTCGCGCCGCGATCACGGTTCCCTTTGTCAGCATGATCGAGACAACTGTCGCGGCCGTCGCCGACCTGCGCCCGGAGGCAGCGGGCGTGCTCGCGGTCGATGCCTGTCTTTCAGCCGATCTCTATCAGTCTGCGCTGAAAACAGCTGGCGTCAGGCCGATCCTGCTTCCAGCGGACTCGCAGAAGACGTTCATGGAGCTGATCTATCGCATCAAGTCTGGCGATACCGGCGAAACTGTGAGGCGGGCAATGGCCACGCTGGCGCGACGGCTCGAGGCGCAGGGCGCCGAGGTCCTCATCGCTGGATGCACGGAAATTCCGCTCGTGCTGACGGCCGACGACATCGAGGGAGAACTCGTCAGCTCAACGGACGCCCTGGTGGAGCGGACGGTCCTGTTGGCTGGCGGCGAACTCAAGGGCTGAGATAAACCTAGAGCCGGATCGCCTGAGGAGGAATCGCCCCGGCGTTCCACCGAAGGCGTGAATCCGACTCTCAAAAAGGAATCCAGAGCGCTTGTGCGGGTGTAGACGTTTCGAATGAAACTGATGGCGCTCTAGTTGGCTTTCTTCATCCAGTCGCGCGCGGCCTTTTGCGCTTTCAGCACATCGGCTTGCGACATCATGTCGGCCATCTCCTGGCGGCAGATTTTCGCATCGCGATGGCCGCGCGCCGCGGCGAGGTTGAAGAACTTGTGCGCTGCGATCAGGTCGATCGCGACATCCGAGCCCTCCGAATACATCAGGGCCACGCCGTAGAAATCATTCGCCGTTGCATCCTTGGTCAGGAAGGCTTCGGGGGCTTCGATCCGGATATCTGCGTACGCCATTCTGGCATCCCTTTGACTGTGGAAGCTGTGTCGCGTCTCTATGGACGCCCGGCTTCCTGAACCCACCGCCGCAAACGCGGCCTCATGTGTCAGTGAAGCGGAGAAGGCTTGCGCCGTGGTTAATACTGCAGATTTTCGGTAGTATTCTTCGAACTATTGTGTTTATTTCGATTCAGAACTCTGAATCGTCAGTATACACACATTAGCGCGGATTCAGATTTCAACCGGGTTCCCGCGCGACCAGCGTCATGCCCAGCGATCGATAGAACGCATGTGCATTGGAGTTTTCTTCGCGCGTCCGGAGATCGACATGCGTTGCACTCCGGCCCGCGAATTCATGGAACACCGCGAGCATAAGAGCGCGGCCAACACCGCTTCGCCGCGCACGTGGATGCACCGCCAAGTCTTTGACGAAGGCGGACTTCCAACATTGCGCCATGCCAACCACGCCGTCCGCGTCGACTGCAAGTAGCACCAGCGCGGGATCAAACTCGTAATCCTTTCGCAGCGCCTTCCACCATTGAGGGAAGATCGGCGCGCCTCCCCCGCCCTCCCAGTACCCAGCCTCGAGCACGCCGTGCATGCCCTTCACCAGCGCCATGTTCGGATTCGGCCCCAGCTTCTTGAGCCCAACGCCCGCCGGCAGGAGCGGCTGCTCGATTATGCCGGTCAGGTCCTTGCGCATGCGCAGAATGTAAGATTGCGCCATCACGCCGCCGCCGGAACTTGCGGAAATCCAGTACTTTTCGCACCGACCGAGGCCATGGGCATCCGCAACTCTCATTGTATAATAGAGGTGTAGCGGCGCAGTCCTGAGGACGCCAGACAGACGCATGACGACTGCACCTGCAAAACGATGTCACCGGATTTCTGCGAGCGATCAATGACCACCACAACAGCCGGTCTCTTCGAGCCGATCTCGTTCAAACTCTGGAAGCAGGACCCCAAGGCGTTCTCGGATCGCCTCGGCGTAAGCTTTCGCGAAACGGGCTTTGCGGTGATCAATGATCACCCCATCGACCAGGCTGTGATTGACCGCGGCGTCGATGCGGGCAAAAAGTTCTTCGCCCTGCCGGAGGAGACCAAGCGCGGCTACTTCATCCCCGGCGGCGGCGGCCAGCGCGCGTACACCCCCTTCGCTACCGAAATCGCCAAGGGCGCCAAGGCGAAGGACCTCAAGGAATTCTGGCATGTTGGTCGCGAGATTCCGCGCGACCACAATTACGCTGACATCATGGGTGCGAACGTCTACGTCGCTGAGGTTCCGGGCTGGAAGGAAGCGACCTATTCGATGTTCAGCGCGCTCGACAATTTCGGGCTAGATATCCTTACCGCTATCGCGATGAATCTGAAACTGCCGCCGCACTTCTTCAATGGGACGGTAAACAACGGTAATTCGATCCTCCGGCTGCTCCATTATCCGCCGCAGCTGGAACCGCCGCCGGAGGGATCCGTCCGCGCCGGCGCACACGAGGACATCAACGTCATCACGCTGCTGCTGGGGGCTGAAGAAGGCGGGCTGGAAGTGCTCCACCGCAATCACAGCTGGCTCGCAGTCAACCCGCCCCCCGGCTCGCTGGTGGTGAATGTAGGCGACATGCTGCAGCGACTGACAAACCATGTGCTGCCGTCAACGACGCACCGCGTCGTGAACCCAAAGCCCGAGCGCTCGCGCTTTCCGCGCTATTCCACGCCGTTCTTCCTGCACTTCAACCCGGACTACGAGATCAAGACCCTGTCGTCCTGCATATCGGCCGAGCGGCCCGACCGCTATCCAGATCCGCTGACGTCACAGGACTTCCTGGAAATCCGCCTGCGCGAGATCGGCCTCCGGATGTAGCGCTTAATCGGCGGTCGGCGCAGCGATCATTTCGCCTACCGCTGCACTCTTCGCAGCCGCCGCCCTGCGGCGCGCTTCAGCAACCGCCGCTGCGCGACCGAAGTAATAGCCCTGCGCCATGTCGCAACCGAGGCCTGCCAACGTGCGGGCCTGTTCGGCCGTCTCCACGCCCTCCGCCACCACGGTCAGACTCAGGCTCTTCGCCATCGAGATGATGGTCCGCACCATGATCGCGGCTTCCTTGTCCGTCGACATCGCGCGGATAAAGGATCGATCGATCTTCAGCATATCGAACGGCAACTGGCGCAACTGCATCAGACTTGCGTGGCCCGTTCCGAAGTTATCCAGCGCCACGCGAACGCCCTTCTTCTGCAGTGCATCCACGACATCGCGCGCCGCCGCCAGATCCGTCACAAGAGCCGCCTCGGTCAGTTCGATCTCCAGACGCGACGGATCAAATTCGGCGTCTTCCAGGATCTTGAGCAGCTTCTGGGCAAAGCCCGGCTCTTCCAGCTGCACCGGCGAGACGTTGAGCGAAAGGTGCAAGGCGCCATCCAGGCCAGCCGCCTCCTTGCTCGCCTTGCGCAGCAGGTTGAACGTCAGGTCGCAGATCGCGCCACTGGCTTCCGCTGCCGGGATGAACTGGTCGGGCGGGATAGGTCCTCGCGTAGCGTGCGTCCAGCGCGCGAGGATTTCATAGCCGCGCACGCGGCCGTCCTGCAGGCTGACCAGCGGCTGGAAGTGCGGCGCAATCTGATCTTCGCGTACCGCCGCCCACAGATCGCTCTCGAACATGGCGCGCTGGCGCACCAGTTCGTCCATACCGGCCTTGAAGAAGGCGAACCAGCCGCGATTGCTGTCCTTCGCACGGCCCAATGCCAGGCTCGACCGGTGCAACAGCGTCTCCGCATCGCGCCCGTCGACCAGACCAACAGCCGCCCCAGCCGACGCGCTTACAGTATACGTTTTATCTCCTGACACGACCGGCACCTCGATCGCTGTCAACGTCGCCGACAGCCAGTCCATCAGCTCCTCTTCGGCCCGGTCAGGCAGCAGCACGACGAACTCGTCGGATTCCAGACGCGCCACAAAGCCATCCACGCCCGCGCGCAGGTTCAGCACCTTGCCGACCTGGATCAGCATCTCATCGCCAACCGGCCGACCGTGGGCCGTGTTGAAGTCGGCGAACTTGTCGAGATTCAGCATCACCACCGCAAGGGGATTGCCGCCGTCATTCTCGCTGAGCAGCCAGTTCAGCACGCCCTTCAGATGGCGCCTGTTCGGCAACCCTGTCAGCTGGTCGTGCATCGCAACACGCCGCGCGCGCTCCTCTGTGTTGAGGCGTGAGCGGAGGTCGCAGATGTGGCTGTGATAGCGCGTCAGAATGTAGAGCGTCAGGCCAACGCACGCGACGATGATCGTTCCGAGCAACTTCGACATATGCAGCTGCTGGAAGTCGTTGGCCCAGCCATAGAGCAGACCGACAACATCGAGGTTCACGGACAGGATGAAGCCCGCCGCGATAAACCCGGAAAAGATCAGCAGATCGCGGCGAACCTGTTGCGCGACCTTGCGGTCAATCGAAGGCTGCACCAACTTCGAGGCCGCAGTCTTGGCGGCGAGATCCGGGGCAGCGACCGTGTTGGCGGCAAGTGTCATCGCGATCCAATCCGTTGTTCACCTGAAAGCTGAACACCGCAATTTTAGGATTTGGACCACTGATCCCCGTGATTTCGCACAAAATCAGCACGCTCCCATTAACCAGCGCGACGCATCGTGCGGGCGGAAACCCAGTCTTCGCGGGACATTTCCCAGTAAAGAGAGGGCCGCGTCGTGCCGTCCGGTCGCACCGAAATCACCTCGCCCATCCGTCGGAAGCCCAGCCGCGACAGCAGCCGGATCGATCATTCATTGTCCCGGGCCATCGTCTCGCAGATCCGCAGGACGCCCAGCTGATCGAAACACCACTCCACCGCCGCCAGCCCGCACGCACCGCGAAATCCACGCTCCTGCCGCTCCACCTTCACCGCGCCGCCGAACTTCGCGACCGACCATTGCGGCCATAGCTCGACATCGAAATAGGCCGTCGCCTCCCCCGCGGCAGTGAATGACGCAAACAGGATGCCCTCCCCCCTCTCCCGCTGTTCCAGATGGTCGGCAATGAAGGCGATCATCGTCTCGGTATTGATTGGGTTGGGCATCGTGTAGATGCGCGGCCGGATGTTTTCATGTGCCAACAGACCAGCCAGCGCAGCTGCATCCCCCGTCCGCGCCACACGTGCGCCCGCAATCCTTCCGTTCATCAGCACCGCCGCGCGCACAAAATTGCGCAGACGCTTAGCCTCCTCGACCGGCGCAGGCAGTCTTGTCTTGGGAGTATCCGCCATACGCAGCCCCGAAAGCACAACTAAGGGTTGTCTTTTCGAGCACGCGATACACAATGACGGGATAACCCGGAGTCGTGTGAATGGCGTCAGTCCTGATCGACCCGGCCGCGAGTCTTCTTCACATCGCTGCGTGTCTTTTTTCCATCCAGCCGGCGTTGCTTGGCCGCCTTGCTCGGCTTGGTTGCGACCCGCCGCTTTGGCTTTACCAGGGACTTCTCCAGCAGCTCGACCAGCCGCTCGCGAGCTTCCTCGCGGTTCCGCGCCTGGCTGCGGTGCGTCTGGATAAACAGCACCAGCTCGCCTTCATCGTTGATCCGGTTGGCCAGCGCGCGCCGGATCATCCACTTCTGTTCGTCGTCGAAGGCATGGCTGGTCTTCACATTCCAGCGGATTTGAACCGCCGTCGCCACCTTGTTGACGTTCTGCCCGCCGGGACCTCCGGCGGTGACGAACTTCTCATCCAACTCGTGCTCGAACGTATGCAGGAAGACCTTGGCCATGACTTTCCGTTTCGGGCCTTACCTGTTCAATCGTGAGATCAGGCTGGACGTATCCCAGCGCCCATGACCGTCCGCCTGGATGTCGGCATAGAACTGGTCGATCAGCGCCGTCAGCGGTAGCGATGCCTTTGTTGCCCGCGCCGCTTCCAGTGCAATGCGCAGGTCCTTGCGCATCCAGTCGACCGCAAAGCCAAAGTCGAACTTGCCGTCCACCATCGTCTTCCAGCGGTTCTGCATCTGCCAGCTTTGCGCCGCGCCCGCCGAGATCGCCTCGATCACCTTCGCCTCGTCCAGCCCGTTGACGCGGGCAAAATGCAGCCCCTCGGCCACGCCCTGCACCACACCCGCTATGCAGATCTGGTTCACCGACTTGGCCAACTGCCCTGTCCCCACATCGCCGATCAGCGTGATCTGCTTCGAGAACGCCTTCATCACCGGCTCAACGTTGGCAAAGGTCGCGGCGTCGCCGCCGCACATCACGGTCAGCTGACCATTCTCGGCGCCCGCCTGACCGCCCGAAACCGGCGCATCGATATACCCTGCACCCTTGGCGATCGCTTCCGCCGCCAGCTTCCGCGCCAGCCCAGCCGAACCCGTCGTGTGATCCGCCACTACCTGCCCGGCCTTCAGCGCCGGCGCCATCGCGGCAAACACCGCCTCCACATCCGGATCATCGCCGAGGCACATGAAGATGAATTCAGCGTCGGTGATCGCTTCGGCAGGCGACGCCCCCGCCCTGCCCGCGCCTACCTTGGCCACCCATGCGTCGACCTTCGCCCCCGTGCGATTCCACACGGTCACGTCATGGCCCTTCTGCGCAAGATGGCGCGCCATCGGCCCACCCATCACGCCAAGCCCAAGAAATGCGCATGCTGCCATAGGAACCACCCGCCAAATCGCTTGCCGGCTTCTAACCCAATCCTGAACTCCCGAATACGGATCGTTTTGCCCGGAGTCTGCCCGTCGTGTTATGAGAGATGGAGGGCCGGACGATCGGGGTCTGGTCCGGCTGCCGGGGGCGCAAATGCGAGGAAGCAAGCCTAAGTCGGGCCGGCGGATTCGGGAAGTTCTCGCGACGTCTAGTGTCGGCGCGGCTGCGAACTTGAAGGCGCTTTATCGTGTCAGGGCGATTTCGGCGAAATCGCTGATGGCTACTGCCGGAGCTTTAGGTCTTGCTGCACTAAGCCCTCTTCTGGGGATAGGCGTCTGGCCGCCTCTCTACATAGTCCTGACATGCGCGGCGCTGGCCGTCGTCTTCCTTGTGAGTCTGAATATCGCGCTATCGGCGCGCAGCTACGCCCGTCACCTGCCGCTCGTGGATCAGCACATCCGGGACATCAAGGCAGCAGAACTTTTCAGGCGCCTGAAGGGTGGCGAGTGTCCCGACGCTTATTCGCTCTATCTTCGCCCCTTCAAGAGCACGAATGATCTGAGGCTGACTGATCCCAACGAAGCCGAAAGGCTTGCCCAGGCTGCCGATATGTTGCGGGTTGTCGCCGGTGGAGGCGTGGGTCGCTCACCTCGCCTCAAGCGCGCGCCCGATATGCCGGTGACTGTTGCAGTCGATGCGACTCATCTTGAGTTCGAGGGGGCTGTCATGGCGGCCCTGGCCACGCGAGCCCCGCTGATATGCCTCGGCAAGAACCTGGAGCATATCGGAGCCGGACGTATCGAGGTTCCGGATGATGACTGGCAGGCAGCGGTCACAACGCTGAGCGCGTCTGCAAAACTCATCGTGATCTGCCCCTCGCAACAGACCGGCACCCTTTGGGAAATCGAGCATCTGGCCCGTGCCGAGCTTATCGGACGAACCGTCTTCGTCGACATGCCAGAAGGAGGTTATCGGGGCGGGCGCTGGAAGCAGGATCGTGAATGGGAAGCCATCGCTGCGGTTCTTGCCAAGTATGGCTACGAGCTTCCAAATGAAACAAGCGACGGATTGTTCCTCTACTTCGGGAACCAGAAAACGCCGCTGTTGGCAACGCGTATCGGCAAGCTAGAAATCTCGCGCCTCGGCGACTTCTTCGACGCCGTCGTCGCGGAAACAAGCCGGGCAACGCAGAGTCAGCCCGGCCGGTAGCAGATGAACACATTGCCATTGCTGAACTGGCGCACGCCTTCGCGCCGCCAGCTGATCGCGCGGGGGGGGGCCATCGAACAACCGCTTGCCGCCGCCGAGCGTCACAGGCACCAGCATCACCTGCAACTCATCCAGAATGTCGGCCGTCGCTGCCCGCGCCACGATCGACCCGCTGCCGAGGATCGAGGCATCCAAATGGCCCGCCTTGATCTCCTCCAGCTCAGAGACAAAATCTCTCCGTTGCGATCCGTGTATTGCGCCAGTCGGAGGTCTTCAGGCTGCGGGATATTACTGTCTTCGGCATGGCGTTCATGCCCGCCGTCACATCCGGCATCATCTGGGCCCCCTGCGGACTGGTCCAGAACGACTTCATCATCTCATAGGTGACCCGCCCGAAGATCAGCCGGCCTCCGCCGTTGGCATTGCTGCTGGTGAACTCCGTCTGCTCAGGATCCTGACTGTGCGCCCAGCTCATGTCGCCGTCGGCGTCCGCATAGCAGCCATCCGGCTGAGCGCGATGAAGGCGGAGATTGCCGCCATGGCCTAGTCCTCCGATCTGAGGGTGACGAACCTTCCCCGGAAAAAGCCGAGCGCATCCACGCCGGGATCCGCGCGATAGGCGACGACATCACCATAGATGACCTCATGGTCGCCCATGGGCTGCCTCAGCCGCATCCGGCAATCCAGGCTGACCAGCGCGGTGTTCAGCACAGGGGCCCCCGTTTCCATGGTGCTCACCTGCTCGGGCGAAATGATCCGGTCGCCCTTGCGCGAAAACCTTTGCGCCACCTCTTCGTCGTCCGAACGCAGGATATTCAGCGAGAAAGCTGTCGCCTGCGTGTAGATGTTGAACACCGCGCTGGCGTTGGCCAGGCACCACAGCATGATCGGCGGGTGCAGTGACACCGAGGTCATCGAGTTGATGATCATCCCGTGCGCAAGGCCGTTCGCATCGTGGGCCGCCACCAGCGCCACGCCGGTGCCAAAACCGCCGAGCGCACGGCGATATTCGCGGGGGTCGAACCCTGAAGGGGCGTCGGGTTCGTTCATGTGCACGTAGCCTTAACCGTGATCTGGCAAAAGAAGGCGTTAATACCGCAGGAAGAATTCCGCCATGAGTGGCAATAGACCAATCGTCATCAAGAAAGTGAAGAAGGTGATTGGCGGCGGCCACCATGGTGGCGCCTGGAAAGTCGCCTACGCCGACTTTGTGACCGCCATGATGGCGTTCTTCCTACTCATGTGGCTGATCAACACAACATCTCCAGAGCAGAAACGCGGCATCGCCGACTATTTTGCGCCTGCCAGCGTGTCGCGGTCGTCGCAAGGCTCGGATGGCCTTCTTGGTGGTACGGCCTTTCAGGAAGACGGCGCTCGCTCGTCTGGCTCCAACCGCAAGATCGACGAAGAATCTGCCGAAGCTTCTCAACAGACGAAATCCGGCGGCGCCGCCACCGGCGAAAAGAGCTCTAAGGAGCCTAGCGAGGATGCCCTCGCCCAGGCCATGGCTAATCGCGAGAACGCCCAATTCGCCAGCGCCGAAGCCTCCCTGCGTCAGGCGCTGCAGGACCTGCCGGACTATGCCGAACTCTCGCGCAACCTGATCATCGAACAAACGCCCGAAGGCCTCAACATCCAGCTGGTCGACCAGGAGGGCCGCGCGATGTTCACGGGCTCCTCGGCCGAACCGCTGGCCCGCACGCAGCACCTGCTCGAAGCTGTCTCGAAAGTCATCGACCGGCTACCGAACCGGATCAGCATTTCCGGCCACACCGACTCCGTTGCACCCGGCAAGCCCGGCTATTCCAACTGGGACCTGTCCGCTGACCGCGCCAACGCCGCCCGCCGCATCCTTGAAAAATCCGGCGTCGAAGGTGACCGCATTTATCAGGTCTCCGGCAAGGGCGATCGCGAGCCGCTCTATCCTGATGATCCGGACCTGCCGGCCAACCGCCGCATCAGCATCGTTCTGCTGCGCGAAGCCCCGGTGATGCCCGCGGACAACGGTCTGTGACCTGCAGCATCGCCTCTGATGGCGATGCATCGACCAACGCCCCAAAGCAGTGCATGGTATTCTCCTGTGGTGGGGCACCCTCGCCGCTGGATGCAGCCGAATCACGATGAAAGAGACCGACACCAAGGAAATCATCCCGGCGGATTTCGTCCGCAAGATGAAATTCTATCTGACGTCTCCGCAACCCTGCCCCTATTTGCCTGGCCGCATGGAACGAAAAGTGTTCGCCAATCTCGCTGTGGATGGCGCGGTCGGTCTCAATGATAGCCTGACGCGTTCAGGGTTCCGCCGCTCGCAGACGATCGCCTATCGCCCGGCCTGCAAGACCTGCGGCGCGTGCCGGTCGGTTCGTATCGATGTTGCAGCCTTCAAGATGTCGCGTCGCTGGCGCAAGGTTCTGGCGCGCAATACCATGATGGAACGCGAAGCCAGCACGGCCCGCGCCACGCGCGAACAGTTCCGCCTGCTAAAGCGCTACCTCGATGTCCGTCATCCCGGCGGCGGAATGACGGACATGGAAATCCGCGACTATGCAGGTATGGTCGATGCCAGCCCGGTTGAAACCGTGGTTTTCGAATACCGCAACAAGCTCGAAGCCGGCGCCGGCGACGATGGCGCCCTTCAGGCCGCAGCTCTCACCGACGTGCTGCGCGATGGCCTGTCGATGGTCTACTCCTTCTACCGACCGGAACTCGCTGATCGAAGCGTCGGCTCCTACATGGTGCTCGACCATGTCCGCCTCGCCGCCGAACTCGACCTGCCGTACGTTTACCTCGGCTACTGGGTCCGCGGCTCCGACAAGATGGGCTACAAGGCCGACTTCACCCCGCTCGAAGTGTTCGACGGCGAACAATGGCGCCCGCTTCGGGACGAAGAGATCTAGCGCCTACAGCCACAGCTCCAGCTGCACATCGGCCCGCGCATAAGGTGACGGTAGCGCCACCTTCAAGGGCTGAAACCCGGCATCCCGATACAGCTTCAACGCCGGCCCCAGCGCCGAGTTTGTTTCGATGTAGACGCGCTTCATCCCCATCCCCCGCGCCGCCTCCACCGCTGCCCCCACCAGCATCCGCCCCGCGCCCTTGCCCTGCGCCTGTGGCCGTACACCCATCTTGGCAAGCTCGATCGAGCCTTCTCCCATCACCATCAGCGCGACGCCCCCCACGGGCGCCTCACCGTCCATCGCAATGAGGATCGCTCCACCCGGATCGAGTATGTACTTTTGAGGATCGCCCAGTACCGCGCGATCCTTCGCCTCGACGGCAAAGTAGCGCTCGATCCATTCGAGATTGATATCCCGGAATGCCGCCTCATCGCCGGGCTCAAATGCGCGGACGACGATGGCCACAGGCTAGAACTTCACCGTCGGCGCCACGTTCAGCGACACACGCTCCGCCTCGCCCACATCGAACATCTCGCGCTTGGTGAAGCCCGTCGCGCCTGCGATCATTGACGCCGGGAACTGCTCGACCGCCGTGTTGAATTCATTCACCGCTGAATTGTAGAACCGGCGCGAGGCTGCGACCTTGTCCTCGATCGACGACAATTCGGTCTGCAGCTGCAGGAAGTTCGTGTTGGCCTTCAGGTCCGGGTAGCTTTCCGCCAGTGCGAAAATCCGCCCCAGAGCTCCGCCCAGCACGCCCTCAGCCGCGCCCATAGCCGCCGGCCCCTGAGTTGACGCCGCTGTCGCCGCATTGCGCGCCGAGATCACGGCATCCAGCGTCGACTTTTCGTGGGCAGCGTAGCCCTTCACCGTCTCGACCAGATTCGGAACCAGCTCGCGCCGCAGCTTCAGCTGCACGTCGATGCCGGAGAACGCCTCGTTCACGGTCTGCCGCTTCGCGACCAGCCCGTTGTAAATGAGAATAACGGAAAGGATGATCAGGGCGACTACGCCCAGAACGACATAGATCGGCAGCATGTCCAAGGTTCAGCGCCCCGTATTGTCCGTCCGGTCGATTCCCGGCCCGTACGGAACCTACAGCAAGGGCGGGGTAAATCCACACGAATTGAGCGGTCTGGCTTGGTTCGCCCGACGACTTGCGGCCCAGGCCGCGCCCGGCGAAAGATACCCGGGGTAAATAAACGCACGGCATACCGGCCGCTAACGTCTGATCACGGCAGCGTCTTGCAGGGGAAACGCCATGGCTCTGGGTTCAAAGGCCATCATCGTCGGCGCCGGCATTGGCGGGCTCGCCGCCGCCGCCGCACTGTCGAAACACTTCACCACCGTTGAAATCATCGACCGCGACAGCCTGCCCGATCAGATCGCGCCGCGACTTGGGGTCGGTCAGGGCGTCCACACGCACCAGCTGCTCAAGGCCGGGGAACTCGCGCTCGAGCGTCTCCTTCCCGGCATCACGCAGGATTTCATCGCCGCCGGCGCCATATCCATGCGCGTCGGCAGGGACGTGAAGGTCTATGACTTCGGCGGCTGGATGGAAGACTGCGATGCGGGCTTCTCTGTCACTAGCCTCTCACGCCCCGCCTACGAAAGCGTCCTGCGCCACCGCGTCGCCGCTTTGCCGAACGTCACCCTGCGTGGCGAGACCCCCGTCCGCCGCTTTACCATCGCAGATGGGAAATGCACCGGCGTCGAACTGGAAGATAGCGTGCACCTCGCCGCCGATCTCGTCGTCGACTCGACCGGCCTCACCGCTCCAATGATGAAACAGCTCGTCGAAGATGGCGTCGCCGAATTCCCGACCGAGGACATCCGCATCAACGTCGCCTACACCACCGCCCGCTTCCGCAAGCCCGACGCCTGCCGCGGCGAACAGCTCGGCTTCTTCATCCTGCCCTCTCCACCGCACAATGAATTCGGCCTGCTCCTGCCGATCGAGAATGACCAGTGGATCCTTTCCCTCGGCCGCCGTGGCGGCGACGCGCCATCGCGCGACGTAGATGGCTTCAAGGCCTACGCCAGGGGCCTGGTCGCGCCGGACGTCTACGACCGCATCAAGGACGCCGAAGTCATCGGCGACCTCCGCACCTTCCGCAAACCCTCTGCGACGCGCCACCTGATCTGGGAGGCGTCGAAATGGCCAGCCGCCCTCATCCCGATCGGCGACGCCATGAGCAGCGTGAACCCCACCTACGGCCAGGGCATGACCGTCGCTGCATGCGAAGCGGACGCACTTGAGGCCATCCTCGCGAGGCGCAATGACCTAAATGGCGTCGCCGCCGAATACCTGCCCGTCGCCGGCGAGATTTCCGGCCGCGCCTGGTCGCTGTCGATCAATTCCGACTACGTGTACCCACAAACGGAAGGCGAGCGCCCTTCCAACTTCGCCATGAGCCGCACCGTCGCCGCCACCCTGCGCAAGATGGCCGACCAGCACGAGGATTTCCGGATCCTGCGCTACAAACTGCTGCACATGATCGAGAACGCCACAGCACTTCAGCAAGGCGCGATGGGCATCCGCTTCTTCACCGCCCTGCAGGGATCGATGGCCTCGTGACGGGTATCCTGCGCGAAACACGCATCGCCGACATGTTTCGATTGCAGGAGATCGAACGCGCTGCCGCCGAACTGTTCCGCGACAGCGACCTGATCGACATCGACACCATGGCTGTCATTCCCATGGCGGATCACATCGCCTCGGTCGAAACCGGCATCTCCCACGTCGCAGAGGTCGATGGCCGCATCGCAGGCTTCGTCATGGGCGAGATCCACGCCGACGTCGCCTATCTTCGCGAACTCGACGTCGATCCAGCCTACCAACGCCGCGGCATTGGCGCGACGCTCGTGACCACCTACATAAAGGCCGCAAAGGCAAAAGGCGCCGCCGCGATCTACCTCTCGACGTTTCGCTCACCGCCATGGAACGCGCCGTTCTACCGCCGCATTGGTTTCACCGACGTCAACCGCGCCGACTACCTGCCATGGATGACCGCGATGGAATCCGCCCAGGCAAGCTTCCTTGACCTCTCCACCCGCGTCTTCCTGAAATTCTCCTAGCCGCCGAGCTTGCGCAGGTTCTCGGCGTGGCTCTCGCGGGTCACCGCATAGGGCAGGATCGACAGGATCATCAGGAACCGCAGCAGGCATATCGCCGGCACAAACCACCAGCCCAGCGTGATCAACGCACTATCTGGCACCTGGTCCGGCGCAACGCCCGTCGGAAAATTCGCTAGGGATAATACCACCGTCGCCGCCATCAGCCCGACGCCTGTTGTCACTTTCATGATGAACGTGTTGGCCGCGAAGAACACGCCCTCGGACCTGCGCCCTGTCTTCACCTCGCCCTGCTCGACAAGGTCCGACACCATCGACATCAGCAGGATCTGTTGGCAGACCAGCAGGATCACATCGACCTGCCCTTGCACCATCACGGCCCAGAACGCCGCATTGGTGCTTGGCGTGAGAATGCCGGTCAGCCGCAGCATGATCGCGATCGGAAAGGTCACCAGTCCCAGCACGCCCATGATGATGACCCCGCGCTTCTTGCCGAAGCGCTTGGTCATCACGGGCGCGAGCGACGCACCGATGGTCGCCGAGACAAAGATCACGAGCGTGATCAGCGCGATTTGCTCCGGCAGGAGCCGCCAGAAAAAGGCGGACATGTAAACCGACAGTGATTGTCCCAACCCCAGCGCTGTATTGGCGATGATCGCAGTCAGGAAGATCGCGCCCATGGACTTGTTCGCCAGCGTCTCGAACATTTCCTTGAACACTGTGCCCAGCGAAATTTTCCGAACCGGCGGCGCGACAAGGCGCGAAATCTGCCCGTGCGTCCCCAGCGACGAGACCACGATTGCGATGAACATCACACTTGCCGCGACCGCGCCGTAGACAACATAGGCCGCCGGATTGAACTGGCCGTTGGGAATTTCTGCGGTGGCAAATGCGCGAAACACGAAGAAGTACATAAGGACGGTCATCGCGTTCCCACCCGTCCATCCGAAAAATCCGCGCCACCCCTGCAGCTTCGACCGCTCGTCGTAGTCGCGCGTCAGCTCTGGTGCCAAGGCCGCGTTCGGCGTTTCGAAGAAGGCAAGCGTGGTGCGCGATGCCAGCACCATCACCAGCAGATACCAGAACAGCGCGTCGGTGCTCCAACCTTTGGGCGGCGTCCACAACAGGAAGAACGACACCGCGACCGGGATCGCCGATGCATACATGAACGGATGCCGACGGCCCCACTTTGAACGATAATTATCCGACCAGTAGCCGACGATCGGATCAAGGATCGCATCCGCCACCAGCGCGATCGTCAGCGCCAGCCCCACCATCGGCGCGGGCACACCGACAATCTGGCTGTAGAACGCAAGCAGGAAGATCTGCAGCCCGGCATCCTTGATACCGAATGCTGCCGAGCCGAAACCGTAAGCCAGCTTCGTGCCCAGACTTGGCGAACCAAGCGATGGCGAGTCAGTTGTGATGATGGCCTCCCCGCCTTTTGAGCGAGGCTAGGTCAACGTGCGTCGCTACAGCAACGGGCGCCTTAGCGTCAGCCGCCCGAAAACTTCCCGTTCTTATTGAACCCGCGTGGCGCCAGCCTGCCCGCCTGCGCGCGCTTGCCGATCCAGTCTTTCCAATCGTCAGCCGACTGTTGGCGGCCCGCTGTGTCGGTCCAGGTCAGGCCATCGGCGCGCTTGAACGTCGTGAGATCAAGCAGCCCGCCATCAGCGAAGGACTGAATCTTGACGCCCTTGCCGCGCGCCATGTCCGGCAGTTCTTCGGACTTGAAGATCACCAGCTTCCGGTTCTTTCCGATCGACGCGATGAGATCGCCCTCAACCTTGACGCAGATCGCCAGTACTTCCTTCGGCCCGACATTCAGGATGATCTTGCCCTTGCGCGTCGACGAGATCAGCTCCGCGTCCGTCACGATGAAGCCATAGCCCTTGTTCGAGCCCACTACGCGCCGCGCCTTGTCCTGCGGCACGAACATGTCGACGATTGCTTCGGACTCCGGCACTTCAAGCTGAAGCCTGATGGGCTCGCCATGCCCGCGCCCGCCCGGCAGCTTGTCCGCGCCCAGCGTGAACGCGCGCCCGCCGGACGCCATCAGCACGACCTTGTCCGTCGTCTGGCACTCCAGCGCCCTAGCCAGCTCGTCGCCTTCCTTGAACTTCAGGTCTTCGAGCTTCTGATTGTGACCCTTCAGCGCCCGGATCCAGCCCATGCTGGAGAGCACGACCGTCACCGGCTCCTTCACGATCAGCGCTTCGAGCGCCGCGTCGGTGTCGATGTCCTTCGCCACGTCGAAGTTCGAACGACGCTTGCCCAGCTTCTTGCCCGGATCGAAGACGTCGCGCGCCGCTTTCAGCTGGCGCTTCACTTCGGTCCATTGGCGGTCGGTCGAGCCGAGCAGCTTCTCGATACTGGCCTTCTCTTCCGACAGCTCCTTGTGCTCGCGCCGGATCTCGATCTCCTCGAGCTTGCGCAGGGCCCGCAGGCGCATGTTGAGGATGGCGTCGACCTGCATCTCGCTCAGGCGGAACTGCTTGATCATCACCGCCTTCGGATCGTCCTCGTAGCGGATGATCCGGATCACTTCGTCGATATTGAGATAGGCTTTCAGGAAGCCATCGAGAATTTCGAGACGGTTCTCGATCTTGCCGAGGCGATGCTTGTTACGCCGCACGATCACTTCGCGACGGTGATCGATGTAGCAGCTGAGCAGGTCGCGTAGCCCCATCACCTTGGGCACGCCACGGTCCAGCACGTTCATGTTGACCGGAAAGCGCGTCTCAAGCTCGCACTGGCGGAACAGGCTCGCCATCAGCACGTCGGCCTCCACGGTGCGCGACTTCGGCGTCAGCACGATGCGGACATCTTCCGTCGACTCATCCATCGCGTCTTCGAGCAGCGTCGTTTTCTTCGTCTCGATCAGCTCGGCCAGCCGCTCCATCAGTTTCGACTTCTGCACCTGGTAGGGAATCTCGGTGACGATCACGCGCCACATGCCGCGCCCAAGGTCTTCCTTGCGCCAGCGCGCCTGCACGCGGACGCCACCGCGTCCCGTGGCATAGACTTCGCGCAGGCCCTCTTTCGTCTCCACCACCACGCCTCCGGTTGGAAAGTCCGGTCCGGGCATGATCTTGATTAGGTCATCAACCGTCGCCCTGGGATGATCGAGCAGATGGATCGCCGCATCGATGCACTCGGCCGGATTGTGCGGCGGGATCGACGTCGCCATGCCGACCGCGATGCCCGACGATCCGTTGACCAGCAGGCTGGGGAAACCGGCGGCTAGCACCACCGGTTCCTTGTTCTGGCCGTCATAGGTGTCGCGGAAATCCACCGCGTCATCGTCGAGGCCTTCCAGCAGAAGCATTGCCGCCGGCGTCAGCTTCGCTTCGGTGTAGCGGAACGCAGCCGCCGAATCGCCGTCGATGTTGCCGAAGTTGCCTTGCCCATCCACCAGCGGCGCGCGCGTCGAGAAGTCCTGCGCCAGGCGCACCATCGCGTCATAGATCGATTGATCGCCGTGCGGGTGGTAAGCACCGATGACCGCGCCGACCACGGTCGCAGACTTCCGGTGGCCGCCCTGCGGGGTCAGCCCCAACTGGCTCATCGCGTACAGCACGCGGCGGTGCACAGGCTTCAGCCCGTCGCGCGCATCGGGCAGAGCCCGCGCCGTGATGGTCGACATCGCATAGGCGAGATAGCGCCGCGACAGCGCCTCGTTCATCGGCTCGTCGATGATGTCCCCGCCATTGTCGGACGGTTCCATGGTCTTGTCTTTGGACATGCCAGTTCCTGCACGAAGTACGAATCAACCAGCGGACAGTCGCCCCGCCCGCTCCAGCCGGTCAATCATCAGGTAGCGTGCTTCCGGCGCCGAGCGGTTAAGATCTGCGAACAACCGTTCGATGAGGAAGTGACCGGTCAGGCGGAACCCCGCACGGATATCCACAGGCGTCGCCGGCTCCCTTGGATCAATCAGGAACTGCGGCAACACCAATAGCCGGTCCAGATAGGCTTCAGCCTCCGATCCCCGCACAGCACGGCCCGATTTGGGGCTCACATGGGTCAGACCGTCATTCGAGCCGGACACGGCACAATGCTCCAAGTCGAGCCCATACCCCATCATCGACAGCAGGCCGAGCTCCCACCGGACAAACAGCGCCGGCCAGATCTCTTCCTCGCTCAGCAGGTCCAGCAGGGTTTCGCTGGCGTCGAACAGCGCCGGCTTTGCCTCGCCCTCCGGCAGCACCGCCGCCAGCAATTCCGTAATCGCCGACAGCCCCGCCAGCGATTCGGCATTCGCCATCACGCGCGCCGCGCGCTCGTCCTCCGCCTCGGCCGTGAAGAAACCGAGATTTCCCTCAGTTCCCTTCCACGTCACCGACAGTGTATTCCCGGGCTGCATCGGCGCGCGCTTGGTCCGGCTCGATCCACCATAGACCATCCCGTTGCGCCGCCCATGCTCGCGCGCGAACACCTCAAGGATCGCCCCGGTCTCCCCGAAACGCCTCAAGCCCAGCGATATCGCCCGGTCCGTCCATTCGGCCATGCGGAAGGGATAGGCCTACCTACCGCCATGTCAAAGCGTCGGTTGACCTCCGCCCGTGCCTGTCCCACACACCCGCGGCGAGGACGACCTCCCCCATATCGGGAAACGCGCGGGACGGCCCGACCCTGAACTGGAGGGCCGCATGGCCTGGGTATTTCTTGGCGTCGCCGGACTTCTGGAAGTCGTCTGGGCCTACTTGATGAAGGTCTCCAACGGCTTCACCAAACCGCTTGAAACCACGTGCATGGTCGTCGCGATGATCGCCAGCTTCTGGCTTCTGTCGCTCGCGATGAGGGATCTTCCGCTCGGCACCGCCTATGCGGTCTGGACCGGCATCGGCGCAGTTGGCGCTCTCATCCTCGGCATTGTCGTGCTCGGTGAAGCGGCAACTCCGATGCGCCTCGGCTCTGCCCTGCTCATCGTCGCCGGCATGGTCGGACTAAAACTGGCGTCAGAAGCCTAAACCAGCTCAGACCGATAATACGCCGCCACGATCCCATAGCACTCGCACGCCACGCCCTCGAGTCCGATGCGATCGATGATCGTCAACCGGCCGCGCGAATACTGGATAAGCCCCGCCTTCTGCAGCGCGCCCGCGGCGATCGTCACGCCGGGCCGCGTCACGCCCAGCATTAGCGAGATCAGCTCGTGCGTCAGAAGCAGCGTATCGCCATCCGAGCGGTCGTGCACCATCAGCAACCAGCGCGCGAGCCGCTGCACAACTTCATGCGCGCCATTGCACGCCGCTGTCTGTGCAACCTGTGCATGCAGCATATTGGCAAAGCCGGTCAGCCCCTTTCGGAGCCGCGGCGACAGCTCCATCATTCCACGCACAAGCGCCACATCCGCCCGCAGCACGACGCCGTCGCTCTGAGCCATGATTTCGGACGTCAGCGTTTCGGCGCCCAGCGCGGCATGAATGCCGGCGGCACCCTCGCGCCCGACGTGGCCAATCTCGATTCGCCCGCCCTGCTCCAACGGCGCAAGCAGCGAGATGATCCCAGACTTCACGAAGTAGATAGATTTCGCGGGCTTGGCAGCCGCCTGCAGAATATCGCCGGAGCGCATCGTCACGCGCTCCATCTGCCCGCGCAACGCGGTTGCTTCCTCCGCCAGCAGGCGCGTGATTATGGCGTTCTTCATTTCAGGTTGGCTTGAAGGAAGCATGGCTTAATCCCGATGACGGCGGGGAGCACACGCATCTCTCTGCCGGACGCCGCCGAAAGGAGGCTGACCGATATACCCGGACATAGGGCACGCGATGCGCTCTCACCGGGCCGTCTAACATTTGCAACGAATTAGTTCCAAAATCTAACGCTGGAACAGGTTCCGCCTCTCCAACAGGCTTGGAAAACTCTTGACGACCTTGGGTCA
>JBBATZ010000024.1:0-52399 GCA_040398425.1 Hyphomonadaceae bacterium | reverse complement strand
AGTCCCCTCCACCACGGCCCCTAGAGGGCTTTGAATCCGAACAAGTTGGCCAGCGCGCAAGGGACAGGTTAGCCAATTTCGGTTCGGCTTTCGTGTGGGGTACGCGACCATGAAAAGTTCGGGGCGGTTCACACGCGAACTTAGAAAGCTGGTCCTCAATCTATACAACGTGTGCAGCTGCTGTGGTTCGGTGATGCCGCGCGATGTCGCTGCGTTTGGTGTTGCTGCGACCGCCGCCGCCCGGCGATTCCAAACAGAAAGACGTGCGCTACCTCCACATCCACGAGGATGACGTGATCGACGAACGGCAGTTCATGAGATGGATCAAGCAAGCGAGCCAGCTGCCCGGTGAGCGGCTGTGACTGACATACCACCCCGGAAGATGAACAAGGCGAGGCCCGCATGAAGATGACGAAAAGCGTCTCGAAAGCCACAAAGCCGGAAGAGCCTCCGCCCGTGCTAATCGACGCCAGGATCAAGGAATTGGGCGACTGGCGCGGCGACATGCTCGCCCGTGTGCGAGAGCTGATCCATCAAGCAGATCCCGAAATCGTGGAGACATGGAAGTGGCGCGGCGTCCCCGTGTTTGAGCATGATGGGATTGTCTGCACGGGCGAGACGCACAAGAGCGTGGTCAAGACGACCTTCGCCAAAGGCGCCTCGCTTCCCGATCCGGCAGGCCTTTTCAATTCGAGCCTTGATGGCAACACGCGCCGCGCCATCGATTTCCGCGAAGGCGACAAGATCAACGAGAAGGCTTTCAAGGCGCTCATCAAGGCCGCTATAGAACTCAACACAGCCAAGCGCGCAGCACCGCCGAAGAAGAAAGCCGCGAAAGGAACGGCAAAATGAGCGAGCCACAGGTTCAACCTTCGCGGCGATCGGGGGCGGCGTTCTTGATTGCGAGGTTCTGACCGTCGACCCCGGCAGGACTCTCTCCTACACGTGGGACTTCAAGCACGAAGACGCAGCCTACAATCTCACAAGTGTCGTCACGTTCACGCTCACTCCCACAAGAGCTGGCACGCATCTGCGCATGGAGCAGAATGGCTTCCGGCCAACCCAGAAACAGGCGTTCGGCGGCGCGCAGCACGGCTGGCGGCAATTCCTGGAGAAGCTGGAAACAGTGCTGGCTGGCGCACACTGAAGCCTGCGAGCAGATCAACATTGTCCAACGCGGCGGCTTGATCCATGGTCGCAGAGATGGCCAGCCCCACCCTCATGGAAAGCGAAGCGCGCGAGTCACCTGCTGTGGCAAGGCGGCTTGCTGCGGAGAGCGGCGCTCAGCTCGCGGAACTTGGCGCCCGGCTTCGCAAGATATCACCGCGTCTTGTGCTTGCTGCTGGGCGCGGCAGTTCTGATGCAGCGGCCCTGCTCGCCAAGTATGTGATCGAGATCCGACTCGGCTTGCCAACGGTGTCTGTCGCACCGTCAGTTCATTCCATCTATGGCGGCCGGCTTCAGCTCGACCGCGCGCTGGTGCTTGCAATTTCTCAATCCGGTCGCAGCCCGGATCTGGTTGAGTTCTGTCGCAACGCAACTGGCGTGGACGTGCTGCGCATCGCGATGGTCAATGACATATCTTCGCCGCTCACCAGCGCGGTGGACGTCACGCTACCGTTGATGGCAGGGCCGGAGACCAGCATCGCCGCCACAAAGTCCTGCATTGCTGCTATGACGCTGGTGCTCGGACTCGCCGGTCACTGGCGCGAAGATGCCACCATGATCGACGCCTTCAACCGCGCGGGTGATGTGCTGGCTCGCGCCCTGCGCGCGGACTGGTCATCAATCGCCAACTTTCTCGACGGCGACGGGCCTGTCTACATTGTGGGTCGCGGACCCGGTCTCGCTATTGCGGCGGAAGCGGCGCTGAAGCTCAAGGAGACAAGTGGGCTCCACGCAGAATCCATCAGCGCAGCCGAAATCCGGCATGGTCCTTATGCGTTGGCAGGTCCCAACCTTCGCGCGATCATCTTTGTACAGCGCGACGCATCCTTCGCCGGCCTGAAGACGTTAGCGGCTGATCTCGCCCAGCGCGGGACGTCAGTCTTGCTGATCTCGCCGGACGCCACGCTACAAGGCGTTCATATTCCGGCCGACGATGAGCCCGTCCTGGAGCTGATCTCAATGCTGTTGCGCTTCTACCTCTTCGCCAATGACACCGCGCTGCGCCGCGGTCGCTCACCGGACCGGCCGCCGATGCTTAGCAAGATCACGGAGACCCGCTGACGTGCAGATGCTGGCGGCAACACGTGTGTTCACCGGGAACGAGATGCTGGAAGGCGCGACCGTCCAGATCAGCGGAAGCCGGATCGCGGGGGTCATGCAAGGCATAGCGCCCGGAGCCGAAGTGCTGGACGGCACGCTGGCGCCCGGCCTTGTGGACGTTCAGGTGAATGGCGGCGGCGGCGCATTGTTCAACGACGCACCAACCATCGACACCTTGCGCACGATCACGGCGGCTCATGCCCAGTTCGGGGTGACCGGCCTTATGGCGACACTCATCTCCGATGAGCGATCGAGCATCCTCCGTGCGCTTGAGGCAGTCGCGCATGGCATGCGCGAGAACATGCCGGGCCTAGTCGGCCTTCACCTCGAGGGGCCCTGGCTATCTGAACCGAGACGGGGGGTGCACCCTCAGCGCTTCCTGCGCGGCATGGATGCAGAGGACATGGCGCTGCTGACGCAGAAGCGATCCTTTCCGCTGCTCATCACTATCGCGCCTGAACAGGCCTCGCCCGATGATGTGAAGGCGCTGGTCGCAGCGGGCGTAACGGTCAGCATCGGTCATACGGCGGCGGACCATGGAGACGTCGAGGCGTTGCTTGATGCGGGAGCAACGGGCTTTACGCATCTGTTCAATGCGATGCCACCGCTGGAGGGCCGCAAGCCGGGGCCGGTCGGCGTTGCGCTGGCAACGCGCGATTCCTGGGCAGGGCTGGTCCTGGACGGCATCCACGTTCATCCCGTGTCTGCGCGCGCAGCGTTCGCGGCCAAGACAGCGGGACGGCTGATGCTGGTCTCGGACGCGATGTCGACGGTTGGTTCAACGTTGCCCTCCATGACACTGTTCGGCGAACCGATCGCGGTCCGCGACGGCGCGCTGCGGACACCATCGGGAACGCTCGCCGGTGCGCACCTCGACCTGGCGCAGGCGGTTCGCAACGCGGTGTCCATGCTGGGCGCCTCATCTGATGACGCGCTCCGGATGGCGAGCCTCACGCCGTCTGAGTTCCTGGGTATTGATAGCGAGCGTGGACAGCTTGCGGCTGGCGCACGCGCCGACATGATCCTGCTCGATCACGACCTGCAGGTACGCAAAGTCTGGGTTGGCGGCGACACTATCCGCTAGGCGCGCCCGGATTCAGCCAGCGCCTTGCGCAGGTTGCCATCGTGCTTTGCAAGCAATGCGGACGCCTCGCCGACGCCAAGTCCCAAAGCAATCAGTGATGCTGCCTTGATGTCGCCGTCAGCCTTGCGGAGCGCATCCGCTGCCATCTCCACGGCGCACCCAGCGATCTTTGCCACCATCTGTTCGGAGCGCAGGCGAAGCTTCGCATTGGTCGGCCGCATGTCCACCATCATGCCGCGATAGACCCGCCCGAGTTGCGCCATCAGCGCGGTCGAGAACAGATTGAGTGCAACCTTCTGCGACGTACCGGCCTTCAGCCGCGTCGAGCCGGCGATTGCTTCTGGTCCCGTCTCGATCAGCACGGGATAGTGACTAGCGGCAAGCAGTTGCGTGCCCGCGTTGTTGGCAATGCCGATGGTCAGTGCACCTAGATCGCGTGCTGTTTTCACGGCCGCAACCGTAAACGGCGTATTCCCGCTGGCGGCGATGCCCAGCACAACGTCGTTTGCGCCCACGCCAAGCGCTTCAATGCGCTGCGCGCCATCCTCGGCGGAATCCTCCGCGTTCTCGACAGCACGCAGGAGCGCCGCCTCCCCGCCTGCGATCACAAACGCGACCCGATCGGCAGGCCAGCTGAATGTCGGCAGCAGCTCTGCGCCATCCTGCACACCGATGCGGGCTGAGGTTCCGGCGCCGGCGTAGATGATGCGCCCGCCCTGACGCAGCCGCACCGCAGCGGCTTCCACGGCGAGGGCGATTGCAGCCAGCGCGGGTCGGACCGCCGCCACGGCTTCGATCTGGCTGTCGTGCAGCGCTGCGACCTGCTCGCCGGCTGACCATGTGTCGAGATCGAGATAGCGCGGGCTGATGTCTTCCGTGCTCATGCGCCTGTCCGCCTCTGATTAGCTGAGCCCATTGAATGGCAGGCGAAGCAGGATAGACAAGGGAAATGACAGACGCGCTTTTCCTCGGCGTTGATGGCGGCGGAACGAGATGCCGCGCGCGGCTGGAAACGGCCGACGGCCGCGTGCTGGGCCAGGGTGTATCAGGCCCCGCGAGCATGCGTTTCGGCATACAGGCGGCCAGCGCGTCAATCCTGGGCGCGGCGCGCGAGGCGCTTGCGCAGGCAGGGCTGAATGAAGAGGCGTTGGCCAATACCTACGCTGGCATCGGGCTCGCCGGCACGGGCCATATCGGCGCGCGACAGGCGCTCGAGACATGGCAGCACCCGTTCAGGAAGGCCTGGTTCGAGGGCGACGGCTATCTCGCATGGCTCGGCGCATTCGGCGGAGATGAAGGCGGAATCGTCGTGTGCGGCACGGGCAGCATCGGCATCACCTACAAGGGCCAGACGATCCGCGTTGGCGGTTATGGCTTTCCTGTCTCCGACGAAGGCAGCGGCGCGCATATCGGCCTCAACGCCATCCGGTACTCGCTGCGCACGCTGGATGGCCGCGCCCGGAAGACCGCTTTCGCGCAGGAAGTGCTTGAGCGCTTCTCGTCAGACCCGGCGGTAGTCATCCGCTGGTCGGAGACGGCCAGCCCGACCGACTATGCGGCTTTCGCAGCGGTCGTAATCAAGCATGCCGCCGCAGGCGAGCCCGCCGCCAGCAACCTGTTACGCGACGCGGCGGTTCACATTGCCGGTTTGGCTGAGGCCGTGCTCGAACGCGGCGCGCCGCGCGTAGCGCTGGTCGGCGGACTTGTGGAATTCATTCGCCCCTACATTCCTCCCGCGACCGCCGCCCGTCTCACCGAACCACAAGCGGATGCGATGGCTGGCGGGATCATGTTAGCCAAGACGCGCGCATCAGCGTGAGATCGATCAGCGCGCCACGGTGCGCAGCGTCTTTTCCGTCTGGGTGAGGCGATCGACCGGAGAGGCAATCGCGGCGTCGAGAAGCAGTCTGCCGTTCCTGGGAGTGAGGTCTGCAGCTGCGATCGCCTTCTTTGTCATCTCATTGCGCGGCGTGAGAGCTATGGCGCCAGGCCCCGCGTCCACACGCGCAATGTCCGCCTCACGCGCGAGCACACGCAGGCGCGCAATGCGCATCAGGATGGCCGACTCCTCAGGTTCCTTGCCGAAGCGATCGACGAGTTCTTCCTCGAAAGCGTCGAGTTCAGCCTTCGTCGTCAGGCGCGCGAGACGCAGGTAGAGCGACAGGCGCGTATCCGCCTCAGGAATCCAGTCGGTCGGGATGCGTCCGCCGAGACCCACATTGATGACCGGCGTCCAGCGATCCAGTTTCTCGCCGCGAGTCTCGCGCACGGCGCGCTCCAGCAGGTGCTGATAGAGATCGATTCCGATCAACTTCATGTGGCCGCTCTGCGCGTCGCCCACCAGGTCGCCAGCACCGCGGATATCCAAATCGCGCGCGCTGATCGCGAAGCCAGCGCCGAGACGGTCCAGCGATTCCAACGTGCGCAGGCGTTTGCGCGTCGCCTCTGTCAGCGCAACGCCGGGCTCAGTCGTCAGCAGGATATGACCGCGCCGATTGCCTCGGCCCACACGGCCGCGCAACTGGTGGAGCTGGGCCAGGCCAAATCGATCGGCCCGCCAGACGATCATTGTATTGGCGCGCGGCACGTCCAGACCTGCCTCGATAATGTTCGTGGCGAGAAGCACGTCGCTAAGCCCCGCCGCAAATCGCACCATCGAGTCATCAATCTCGCCTACAGGCATGTCGCCATGCGCCTGCAACATCGACAGTTCAGGCGTCAATCGTTGGATTCGCTCCGCCAGTGGCGCGAGATCCGTGATGCGCGGCACGACCACAAAGCTCTGGCCGCCGCGATCCTTCTCTCGCAACAGCGCCGTTCGCACCTGCGAGTCATCGAACACACCCGCGAGGGTACGGATCGGCTGGCGTCGCGCAGGCGGCGTAGCAATCACCGACATCTGCTTGAGGCCCAATAGGGCATTCTGCAGGGTGCGGGGGATGGGCGTCGCCGTCAGGCTGAGCAGATGGCCTTCTTCAGCCAGCGCCCGCAGGGTCGCCTTGTCGGCCGCGCCGAACCGCTGCTCCTCATCAATCACGACGAGCGCGAGGTTCTTGTATTCCGTGCCCTTTGCCGCCACCGCGCCTGTGCCGATGACAACGGATATCGACCCGTCGGCCAGCCCCGCGCGCACACGTTTCTTCTCGGCGGCATCTGACAGGCGCGACAACGCCGCAACTTTCAGGCCGGTTTTCTCGAACCGCCTGCGAAACTGTTCGAGATGCTGGCGCACCAGCACAGTCGTCGGCACGGCAATCACGGCCTGTTTTCCATCCAGAGCCACCAGCGCGGCGGCACGCAGCGCAACTTCCGTCTTCCCGTAACCCACATCGCCGATCACCAGACGATCCATGGGGCGGCCAGACGCAAGGTCTTCGCGAACCGCGACGATCGCGCGCGCCTGATCCGGCGTTTCCGAGAACGGGAAGCCGGAGGAGAAGTTATCGTACGCCGCCGGATCCGGTTCGATCTTCACCGCCTTGCGCTTGGCGCTCTCCTTGGCGAGGCGCGACATGTCCGCCGCCGTCTCCGACATCGCCTTGTCGATCACCAGCCGGCGCTTGCGCCAACTTGTTCCATCAAGTCCATCCAGCGTGACTGCTGTCCGGTCTGCGCCATACTTCCAGATGCGGTCCGCATCCTCCACGGCGATGAGGCGCCTGGCCCCGCCTGCATATTCAAGCTCGATCGATTCACCGCCACGATCCTCACCTGGGGCCGACGTGCGCTTCAATCCTGCAATCACCGCAATCCCGTGGTCTTCGTGAATGACAACGTCACCAATGCAGACGTCGCCAATCTCCAACAGGTGTTCGCCATTGTCGCCTGAAGCCGCGGCCAGTCCGGCATTGCTGCGCAGCACATCCGCCGCCGAGATCACAAGGCGATCAGTGTCGCGCCAGCCACGTTCCAGCCGCATCGCCAACAGCTTCACGCGATTGCCCCAGCCGCGATCAATGTCGAGCCAGCTGTCGGCCGGGCGCGCACCCTTTGCCGTCTCCTTGCTCAACCGCTTGCGGATCAGGCGCAAATCATGTTCCGAGCCGGCGACCACCACGCGCGATTTTTTCTTCAGCGCATCGGCGATTTCCGCATTCATCGCGCGCACGGGATTGGGGTTTCCGGTGAAGCGGACCACACGCGTTCCAGCGGTTGCCGCGACATCGACCGGGCGGCGCACCTTCACGGCGGCGTCCCAGATGTTTTGCGGCACAAGCTTGTGGCTGGCCGTTTCCTTCTTGCCTTGCGGCCCGCGCGAGGCGTCTGCCGCGAGCGCCAGAAAGCGGCCGCGCTCTGCGTCGACGCCGACATCCATGGCGAGCGACGCGGTCGGGAAATAGTCAAAAAGCGTCGAGCGCTTGCCGAGGAACACGGGCATGGCGGCCGAGCCAAATTCAACGAATGGCAAGTCGCGTACGCCACGCTGGCTGACGCTGTCGAACTCGCGGATGCGGATGATCACGCCGTCGTTCAGTTCGATACGGATAGGGTTCTCGCCGTCGACGGGGAAGATGTCGATCACGCGGCCGCGCATGGCGAATTCGGCCGGCTCGTCGACGCGATCATCCTCGTAGTAACCGATGCCTTTCACGGCAGCCTGGAACGCCTGAGCCTCCAACTTGCCACCGGTGACATAGCGCGTCAGGGGCTGATCGAATGTAGCCGGATCCGGCAACATTTCGCTCGCGGCTTCGGCCGTCGTGATGAATGCGAGACGAGCGCGGGACTTCTGTTTCTGCGTGCGTCGCGCCTGGCGCAGCGCAGCCATGCGAGAGCCAATGTTGGCGGCGGTGGGCGGCTGTGCGTCGCCCGGCAGAGCGTCGCTCGACGGCAGCAGGATCGACACGACATCCGGCGCAGCGCCCTTCAGAGCCGCGTGAATATCCCGCGCACGGTACTCACCCGAAATGATGGCGAGCACGTCCCGCTTTTCCAATGCCTCAGCGATGCGCGCGACCGCGACGCCGACTTCGCATTCGGCACGCGCTGTCACATTCCGATCCCGAGAGGCCGGTCCATCCGCCATGCAATATTCCTCAAATCCACCGCAGCAGGTAACGCAGTTCGCGCGCGCCGCAAGCAGGTTGTTCAGCCTGCCCTGCCACCAAACATCCGATGGGTATCCGAGCGGTTAATGGGCCGCACGCGAAACAGTACGTGTTCAGCGGCCCGTCGGCAGGTCCTTGTAGGCAATGCCTTTATCCACACGAACGTCCTGTGGAAGACCGAGCACGCGCTCCGCAATGATGTTGCGCAGGATTTCGTCCGTGCCGCCCGCAATCCGAAGGCCCGGGGCCCACATATAGGCATTGTGGAAAGCGCCCTGGAGAGGTGCGATGTCGGGATCCGAAATGATGCCGAAATGATCCTCTGCCTCGATGGCGCCGTTGGCGAGATCCTGCATGCGGTTGGCGTTGAGCAGCTTGCCGATGGAATTCTCCGGCCCGGGCGTCTGCCCCTTCGAGAGCGCCGTCATCGTGCGATACTTGCCGAGGGTGTATCCTTCGGCGCTGACATACCAACCCGCGAGCTTTTCACGGAACGCCTGATCCTGCAGCAGCGAGCCCTTGCCGGACGGAGACGGCGTGTTGCGCGCAAGTTCCAGAATCTCGCCGTACTCAGGCCCCGCCGATCCGCCAACTGCGAGGCGCTCGTTCATCAGTGTCACCAGCGCGACATTCCAGCCATTGCCGATCTCGCCCAGGCGCTCTGAGTCCGAAATGCGCACATCCGTGAAATAGACTTCGTTGAAGTTGGACCCGCCCGACATCTGGTGGATCGGACGCACTTCAACACCGGGCGCCTTCATGTTCACGACGAACATGGTGAGGCCCTTGTGCTTTTCCTTTTCCGGATTGGTGCGGACCAGCAGGATGCCATAATCGCAATAATGCGCGCCGGAGGTCCACACTTTCTGGCCGTTCACGACCCAGTCGTCGCCGTCGCGGACCGCTTTGGTCTTGAGGCCGGCAACGTCCGAGCCCGCGCTTGGCTCGGAGAAAAGCTGGCACCAGATCTCCTCACCTCGCAGAGCGGGACCAACATAGCGCTTGATCTTTTCCGGCGAGTGGAAAGCGATCACGGTCGGAATGCACATGCCGAGTCCGATACCGAACGGGGCGACGGGGGCCTGGAACTTCTGTTCTTCCTGGCTGAAGATCACCTGGAAGATCGGCGGCAGTTCGCGGCCGCCCACTTCCTTGCGCCAGGTCAGGCCGACATAACCAGCAGCGGCTTTCTTGGCCTGATAGGCTTTCGCTGCCGGTATGCCATCGCCCTCCGAACGCGCAGTTTGGCGCGAGGCCGGCGGGCCGAGTGTCTTCTCAAGCCAGGCGCGGGCTTCGGCGCGGAAGGCGGCTTCTTCGGAGCTGTCGTTGAAGTCCATGATCAATCTCCTCAGGCTGCGTTCTTGAGCTCAAGCCGGCGCACCAGCTTTTCTTTCCACACACCGGGTCCGCCGCATTGAACGGCGAGCAGTTTGGCGCGGCGATAGAACAAGTGGCAGTCGACCTCCCACGTGTAGCCCATTCCGCCATGGGCCTGGATGTTTTCCTTGGCTGCGAAATAGTAAGCGTCGCTCGCAGCCACGCGCGCCGCGGCGGCGGCAATCGGCATCTGCGACGACTGGGTCGAGAGCGCCCACGCCCCGTAATAAGCGTTCGAGCGTGCGAGCTCGATGCCGACATACATGTCCGCCAGCTTGTGCTTGATCGCCTGATACGAGCCAATCTGGCGCGAGAAGGCGTAGCGGCTCTTCGCGTAGTCGACCGACATGTCGAGGCAGGACTGCGATCCGCCGATCTGTTCGAACGCGATCAGGATGGCGGCGCGATCCAGCACCGCCTCCGCCAGATCCCACCCCTCGCCCGCCTTGCCGATCCGCTCGGCGCTGGCCTTGTCGAATGTCAGCTTGGCGTGACCGCGTGTCGGGTCGAGCGTCTTAAGCGTTTCGCGTTTCACGCCAGCCTGGTTCAGATCGACAAGCACGAGCGACAGCCCCTGCCCCTCGCGTGCCAGCACGACAGCGTGCGTGGCGATGTCGCCGTCCGTCACCGGGATCTTTACGCCGGAGAGTTTGGATCCGTCGAACTGCGCCTCGATGGAAGACGGCGACGGCGTGCCCGGACCTTCGGACACCGCGAATGCGCCGATGACACCGCCAGCGACGACACCGGGCAACAGTTTGGCCTGCTGGGCGGATGAGCCGGAGGTCAGCAGAGCCTCGGTGAAAAAGTACAGCGTCGATGAGAACGGGATTGGCGCGACAGCCCGGCCGATTTCTTCAGCGAGGACGCACAGCTCCAGGCGTCCGAGACCGAGACCGCCATGCTCCTCGGGAATGCTGACGCCGAGCCAGCCCTGCTCAGCCACGCCCTTCCAGAGCGCCTTGTCGAACGAGATGGCGTCGTCATTCAGGACGCCGCGCACAACCTTGCGGCTGGATTTTTCGTCGAGATACTTCCGCGCCTGTTCGCGTAGCATCTTCTGGTCGTCGGAGAAGTCGAAATTCACGGGCGCCCTCCCTGGGCTTCTTGATCGATCAGATGCGGGCGGAGCGGCCAACCCAGAAGGGCTCGCGCAGCTTCCGCTTGAAAATCTTGCCTGAGTCTTCACGCGGCAGTTCGGCGCTGAAGTCCACCGACTTGGGCACCTTGAACCCCGAGACATGCTCGCGGAGATAGGACCGCACTTGCTCCTGCGTGATCGTCACGCCTGGCTGCAGTTGCACCACGGCGTGGATCGCCTCACCATACTCGTCATCCGGGATACCGAACACGGCGCAGTCCGCAACGCCTGGCATCCGGTGCAGCGAGGCTTCGATCTCTGCCGGGTAGATGTTCACCCCGCCCGAGATGATCATGTCCTTCGAGCGGTCGCACAGGTAGAGGAAGCTGTCGGCGTCGAAGTAGCCGATGTCGCCTGTCGCTACGAGGCCAACCTTGGTCGAGGCGACGCGTTTGGCGTGGTCCTTGTGGTAGGTGAAGTCCGCAATGTTGGTGAACATGGCCACCACCTCACCAACCTCCCCTGCCGGGACGGAGTTTCCGTCCGCATCGACAACACGAACATCGGCGCTGGGCATTGCCCTGCCCACCGTGCCGGGGTGCGAGAGCCATTGTTCCGAGTTGCAGAACACAACGCCTCCCGTCTCAGTGGAGCCGTAGTATTCCATGATCACAGGACCCCACCACTCGATCATCGCGCGCTTCACCGGCGGCGAGCACGGCGCCGCGGCGTGGACGACGAACTCCAGCGATGACAGGTCGTACTTGTTCCTGACATCTTCCGGCAACTTCAGCAGCCGGTTGAACATGATCGGAACCATGTGCAGGTGCGTGACCTTGTAGTCCTGGATCATCCGCAGCAGGTCTTCCGGCTCGAACCGGGCTTCGAGATGCAGGTTCGCGCCAATGCGCGCGCAGACCGTGCCATAGGCATTGGGCGCCGAGTGATACATCGGCCCGACCATCACGCTGACGATCTGGTCCGGCGGGCGCGTCGTCAGACCGAAAATGGTGAGCAGGCTGCGCATCGACGCTTCGAATTGCTCCGGCGTCGGCGAAGCGCGGCGTACGCCCTTGGGATGGCCCGTCGTGCCCGACGTGTAGATGATCGTGCCAGGGCTCTGGCGCGTCTCGCCCGCCCACGGCGCGAAGCTCTCAAGCCAGGCAGACCAGTCCAGCGTGCCCGCAGGCGTTCCCTGTTGAATCGCAACGCCGTAGGCGGCGGCAATCTCCGGCGGCGTCTGCACCGTAAGCACCTGGACGCCCGCCGGGATTGCTGACCGGACAGGCTCGTAAAGATCCGAGTGGATGACGATGACTTTTGCGCCCGAATTCTCGAAAATGTAGCGGGCCTCTTCCGGTGTCGCGTGCCAGTTCACGGGCGTCGGGTAGACACCCAGGAGGCCGGCCGCAGTGCTCGCCTCGAAGAACGGGAAGTCATTGCGCAGGTAGAGCGCGATGATGTCGCCAGGCTGCACGCCGATGCTGTCGAGACCAGTGGCGGCCTTCGCCGCGCGCATATTGAGTTCGGCGGTGCTGAGGCGGCGCTTGCCGCTGATGATTTCACCCAAGGCACATCTCCCTGACCGATCCGGTGGACCCGGATGCTCTGTCTTTGTCGCTCACCCTTGCGGCGTGAAACTCACGCCCAGGCTGCGGATGGCATGCACGAAGTTATTGGGGGCAATGTCGATTGCGCCATTCCATTTGATGTCCGGCAGGCGCGTCAGCAGCTGGCGATAGGCCTCCTCCAACTGGATTTGCGCCACCCGCTTGCCGAGACAGACGTGAGGACCATAGCCGAACGCGACATGCTTGTTGGCGTTAGCGCGCGCCACATCGAGCGTGTCGGGATTGTCGAACACCGTCGGATCGCGGTTGGCGGCGCCGTAATACATGATCACCTTCTCGCCTTCTGCGATCTTTTGGTCGGCGATCTGCGTGTCGTGAAGCGCGGTGCGACGCATGTAGATCACCGGGCTAACCATGCGGATGAACTCGTCCGCCGCATTGCCCAGAAAATCCGGCTGAGCTTGAAGCTTCGTCTTCTGATCCGGAAACTCCGTCAGCAGCTTCATCGCGCCCGACAGAGTGTTGCGCGTCGTGTCATTGCCCGCAAACACGATCAACAGCCACGAGCCATCGAGATATTCGTCACTGAGTAACTCGCCATCCACCTGCGCGCGCGCGATGGCGCTCAACAGGTCAGCCTGCGGATCTTCCCGCCGCTTGCGCAGCATGTGCAGGCCGTAGTCGAACATCTCCTGCACGTTGGCGTTGAAGTCTGCGACAAACTGGATCAGTTCCATGCTGGGCGCTGATTGCATCGCAGCCTGGTCCGCCGCCATGTTCTGCGCCAGCTCGAGATAGTGCATCCAATGAAGGAACTTGCCGCGATCCGCTTCCGGCACGCCCAGGATTTCGCAGAGGGTGAACAGCGGCAGCCGCGAGGAGAAATCCTCGACCAGATCACATGTCCCCTTTGGCGCCATGGCGTCAATCAGGCGCGTGACTTCGGTCTGCACCTTCACCTTCAGCCCATTCAGATACGCTGGTGTGAAAAACGGCATGTGTTCGCGGCGGAGCTGCAGGTGCTGCGGCGCATCCATGTTGATCATGGTGTCGAAAGACGCGCGTCCGAGCAGCACGTGCCGGATCTCTTCCTTCGGCGTGTCCATCAGGATGCCGCCTCGCTGCGAGGAGAAAGTCGCGGGATCGCCGTTCACGCGCATCACATCTGCATGGCGCGTAACGGCCCAGAAGCCGGGAAAATCACCGGGCTCGGGGTGCCAGCATACAGGCGACGCCGCGCGCAACTTCGCGAAGGTGTCGAAAGGCTGCCCCTGGATGAATGCCCGGGGATCATGGAACGACAGTCCTTCGATGCGCGGATACGCCTCCGGAAAACCTGGCCCGGGACGACCTTCGACAGCCGTCTGGCTGATCAACTGCATGGGATGACTCGCCAACTCTCGTGATTGTGGTCAGGACGTTGCGCGTGCTCAGGCTGACGCGCAAGTCATCCCCTTAGGTAAGGCCGGCGCCTTCCGCAGTGATTTTTTGTCGACATGCTTGTCAGCGGTTGAATGCCGCAGCGCGTCAGAACGAAAACTGCTCGCGCAGAATACGCTCGTCGAGCGCATGGCATTCGTTGAACAACATCGTCATGGGGCTCGAACGATCTTCGCGGACTGAGACCTTCGCTACATCACGCACTTCCTGCGTGTCTGCCGATGCAGCGACTGGGCGGCGCTCGGGTTCGTGTACCTCGATCTCCACGCGCGCGTCGCCGCGCAGCAACGCGCCGCGCCACCGTCTGGGTCTGAACGGAGAAATGGGAGTCAGCGCCAGCAGGTTGCCGCCGATCGGGATAATCGGCCCGTGAGCTGACAGGTTGTAAGCCGTCGACCCAGCCGGCGTGGCTACGAGCACGCCGTCAGCCGCCATGTCGGCGAGGCGCTCGCGGCCGTCCACCAGAATGCGCAGCCGCGCAGTTTGCGATGTCTGGCGTAGAAGCGACACTTCATTGATCGCCAGCCGTGTCGTGACCGTACCGTTCACCTGCGTCGCCGTCATTTCCAGCGGATGGATCACGGCTTTCACGGCGGTATCGATCCGCTCGGGCAGACCGTCCTCGACGTAGTCATTCATCAGGAAGCCCACCGTTCCACGGTGCATTCCGTAGACCGGAAGACGGTCCTGAAAACGCTCGCGCAGGGTGTCGAGCATCCACCCGTCGCCACCCAGCGCTACGACCACTTCGGCCTTTTCGAGGGGAACCTGGCCATACCGGCGCGACATCGCCTCCAGCGCCTGGAGAGCTTCCGGCTTCTGGGAGGCCGTGAAGTGAATTCTGAGATCGGCGCTCATTTGGTCTCCCAGGGCACCCCGCTATAGCGCTGAAATCCGTAAATGACGACAGAATGACTTTCCGTTCCGGGCGCTATAGATTGCCCCCATAGGGAGAATTGTCATGGCCGATGACCTCAGAACCGTCAGCGTAAAATCCCGCGTCAGCGCCGAAGAATGGAAAACCCGCGCGGAACTCGCGGCGCTTTACCGGCTGGTCGCCCTGTATGGCTGGGACGACATGATCTTCACCCACATTTCCGCCCGCGTGCCGGGGCCGGAACACCACTTCCTTATCAACCCATATGGGTTCTTCTTCGACGAGATTACAGCCTCGTCGCTGGTGAAAGTCGACCTCGACGGCAATATCGTTGAGCCGACCGAATACATGATCAATCCGGCGGGCTTCACGATCCACTCCGCCATTCACGCCGCCCGCGAGGATGCGAAGTTCGTCCTGCACGTCCACACGGACGCTGGAGTCGCTATCGCCTCGACCAAGGAGGGTCTGCTGCCGATCAGCCAGCACGCTCTGATCGTCCTGCCGAACCTTGCCTACCACGACTATGAAGGCATTGCTCTGGACCTTGATGAGCGGGAACGCCTTGTGGCGGACCTGGGCGACAAGAATGCGCTCATGCTGTGGAACCACGGCACGCTCGCCGTGGGCGAGACGGCGGCGGCCTGCTGGACGCAGATCTTCTTCCTCGAGCGCGCCTGCCAGATGCAGGTGATGGCGGCGGCCGGCGGCCGCGAGCATCTGCGCATAGCGCCACAGGATGCGATCGAGACAGTGAAAGAACAGCAGGCGATGGCGCGCGGCGTCGGGGCGATGCTGGCGTGGCCGGGGTGCCTGCGCAAGCTCGACCGCGAGTCGCCGGGTTACGACGTGTAGGTTTCTGAGACTGGGGGGACTGAATGGTTGGGGGTGGCGTCCGCTAGCGCGGCGTAATGTTGTTGGCGGCGTCTTCGCCGTTGTAGCCCGTCGCACAAGCAGGCGCCTGGAGCGTGCCCGAGGGCGAGCAGCAGTGGTACGCCACCGTCTCGCGCGAGACCGGCGACTTCGGACAGGCCTGGCGCGCGGATGACTTCACCGAGGTGGGGGTCGGCGATGGCTGGCAGGTCGTCACGAAGCTCGAAAGCCAGATCAGCATTGGCGACACATATGACGATCGCTCGGGCTTTCGGGTCGGCGTGCAGAAGGCGTTCGCCATCGACGACCGCACATCGTTCTCGCTTTGGGCGTCCTGCATGGACGGAGAGTCGCTCGACGGCGCGGAGTGCGCCGGCGGCGACGATGAAATCGATACCGCGATCGGACGGTCATTCGCGCTGGCGGGCCGAGACGGCTATGTGACTATCGAAGCAGGTCATCGCGCACGTGATGACTGCGAGCGGAATGTGTTCGAGGTCGCCGCGGGGCTGGAGTTTGCGCCCTCCTGGAACTTCGGTCTCAAGGCGTGGCAGGACGGCGGATCAGATGGCAGCGCCAACGCGGAACTAAACATCGGCTATGATCTCGGCTTTGTGGGGGTCGACTGGCGGCAGGAGATTTCGGGAGATTTCGAGGCGAAGGGCTGGATGGTTTCGGCGCAGACTCGTTTCTGAGGCGCTACGCTTCGATTTACGTAGGGTTTGGCGCACGGGCTCGGCTTTGGTATGATTCTGTCTCGAACAGTGCGATTCCGGTCGCAGCCGGGCCGCTGAAGGGTTGGGACATGTCGAACCAGAAGCCGATCGAGGTCATCACACCTCCGAACACCCTCAAATCGAAGGTTGGCGGAGCCCTGCCGGCGCTCGACCAGAAAGCCATCGCGCGGGCCGAAGCTGCGCTGGATGGCATGTCCTCGCAGTTCGCCGAGTGGATCAACGAGGAACTCGCACGCCTGCTCGAAGCGTGGGCCGCGTACGAACAGGCTCCAGGAACGCAGTCATCGCGCAACGAACTTCACCGCCGCGCGCATGACCTCAAGGGCCTCGCGCCTACCTATGGCTATCCGCTGGTCGGCCGGATGTGCGCTTCGCTGTGCAAGCTGACGGGGGATGAGCACGGCAATCTCAATCCGTCGGACAAGCTGCTGAAAGCGCATGTTGATGCGGTGAAGGCCGCAGTGACGGGCAAAATCATGGGCGCGGAGCATCCGGTTGGACTGGCGCTGGCGGCAGAGCTGGAAGCGCAGACCAAGGCGCTGATCGTCGCTAAGGGCTGAGCCCTCGGGACTACGCCATTACTGCCTTCATGGGCTCTTCAGTGAGGCCGTAGCCGGCTTCTTCCGGGATGACGAGCACTTTGCCATCGGCGCGCTCCTCGACACGCGGCTCGACAGTGACGACCGGCTGGAGCCGTGCGGCGGCTTCGGCTTCGGCGGCCGTCTTGGAGCGATCAAGTACCTGCAGGTTGAGACGCGTCGGGAACATCAGCTTGGCTTCGCCCGTCAGACGGCGCTGCAGCAGGCTCGCGGGCGAGACCCATTCGTGATCGACGGCTTCGTGGCCGTCGTGGCGGACGACCTGGCCGGCAGGCGCGCGGACGAGAAAGAAATGCGTGTCGAAGCGGCGGGGTTCGAAGCTGGGCGTGATCCAGTGCGCGAACGGCACGAGGCGGTCGAGCGTGAGACGCAGACCTGCGTCGCGGATCAGCTGGATGAAAACTGTCGGGTCGGCTTCGACCTTGGCGCGCTGCTCGTCGAAGGCGGCGGAACCGGCGGCGTTCAATTCTTCTCCGCCGCGTGTGGCGAGCAGTAGTCCGGATTCCTCGAACACTTCGCGTGCTGCAGCAATACGTAGGGAGCGCGCATAGTGATCATAAGTGCCGTCCGACAAGTCGTCCCAGGCCGGATCGGCGTCGGCCGCGGCGACCTTGCCGCCGGGAAACACCCAGGCGCTAGCGCCGAAGGCCATGCCAGCGCTGCGGCGAACCATCAGCACTTCCAATCCAGGTGCGTCGCGTACGATCAGGACGGTAGAGGCGGGCTTTGGCTTGTCGGATTCGATCGTCATTAGCCCCTCGTAAATCTTCGAAATTGATGGCCGATTTGATGAAAATTCACCGATCGCATTTCGGCTGACCTTCAGGCGGCTCTGGTATCTGGAGGATAACTCAGATCACCTCAGCCGGGACCAAGCAATGACCCAAGCGCGCGCCACTCACCTGCGCCTCGTCCAGACCGAGCCCATGCCGCTGGCCGTGCGCCAGCCGCGCATCCGCTTCCGTTCGGTCGTGCGCCTGTCTGATGGCGAAGCGTTTGGCACGCATGCTGAATCAGACATTAACTTCGAGGACACCTTCCACCCCAAGCACCTGACTGGCGCGCCGCTTCCCTCGGCGGCGGCATGGCTCGGCGATCTGATCGAGCGCACTGGACGCCTGGCGCAGGAAACGAACCAGACGCTGCGGCCGGTGTCGATCCTCGCGCCCATGGCGGCGCTATCCGACCAGGACGCGCCGATGGCTGCCGAAGCTGGCGTTGCCCGCGCGGGTCTGCTGCCGCAGGAAATCCGGCTCGACTTCTGCGACGCGTCGGTCTGCTCGCTGGAAGACATGGCGCTGGATCGCGTTGATGCATTTCGCCGCCGTGGTTTCCGGGTCGGCCTCGACGCCCGCAAATCGTGGCGCACGCCGATGGGCGCTCGCGCCCGCATGACGTTTGAAGCCGTCCGCCTTGATCCATCGCGCTGCGAAGCGCTCGAGATCCCGATGACGCGTCTCGAAGTCGCTGCGGCCGAGGGCGTCGCGCTGATCGCGGAAAATGTCCGCTGGCGCGATGCCGACGAACTCGCAGAACTGGGCATCACCTTCGCTGTTACGCCCCGCTCAGACGGCTGAGTTCTCAAACCGCGCGCTGATGCGCCCGCCCGGCAGCTGGGCGCGTATGCCGCGCACTTGATCCAACAGGCTCGCTGCCTTGCAGCGACTGCCGGGCGGGAGCCCGGCGGTACACGCGCACAAGCCCGCACTCGGACCGGCCATGCCGTCAGGGATGCTGTAGCTCTGGGTCTCCGAAACGATGGAGGGCCGGGGACGCGGGATGCCCCGCGTGGTTCGGCTGCACCGATTGCTCGGAGCTACCGGTAGACAAGGGAAAGCGCGGATCCCGCGTCCCCGGCAGATGGTCTACGGTGGCGGCGTAGCATCGGGGTTTTTCATCCGCCTGCGCCTATTGTCGCAGCCGACGTGGAGGTAGCGGATGTTCAGCCGCGATCCCTCGAACACTCCCATCCTTAGCCATACAGCAACACGCACGGGCTCTTCACGCTCATCTGTGTCAAATCCCGCGCCGTTGAACAGTTGCGCGACTGCCCTCCTGCGAGATGGATGAGCGAAGTATCCTACGGAATCGAAAGTGCAGGATTGAGAGAACGATTTTCGGGGCTGTTTTCGCGGTAAGCCGTTGGAATTGCTGAGGTCTGTCAAAATGCGCGTGTGCAGATTCGGCGGATAAGCCTGGTTTGGGCCGTCGCAAAAGCCGCTCATCCCGACGAACGTCGGAATCCAGTGCGGAGGGCAAAACTTATCCCGGCTTGCAGCTTCAAGCTTGTTCCTGCGGTAGCACCGTTCCTGGATCCCGACGTTCGTCGGGATGAGCGGATGAAGATGCGGCGGCGCGTGTCGCTCCTGGGTTCCCGCTCGCGCGCGGGATGACAAGCACTGATTGGGCGGGCGTCGACGCCCCTCAACTTATGAGCGCGTAGTCCATGTCGAGTTCGTCGGCAGCCTGTTCGAGTCGTCGTTCAACGGACTCGGAGACGAGTGCGCGATAGGGTGCGGCGACGCGGAGCGTGAGAGTATCGCCGTCGCAGGTGAGTTTTGCATGCTTGAGCAGGGCGGCGGAGCGGCCCGAGAAATCTGCAGCGAGGCGCATGAGGGCGCCAAGGGCGCGCGCCCTGCCCGCGAGGTTCGGGTCCAGCAGTTTTTCGCTGACATCATTGCGCACGCCGCGCTTGAACCGTGAGGCGACTGCAAGTGCGAGAGCGGCGCGATCGCGATGGCTGAGGCCGGGAAGTGGCGCACGGGCGACGAGATCGAAGGCGAGGTCCGCACGGTGGTCGGGGTGCAACAGCGCGCCGATATCGACGAGGCGGCAGGCGGCCGCCGAGAGGCGCGGGTTCAGCGTGTAAGGTGCAGCTTCAGACGTCCATTCGGCGAGGGCGCGACCGAATTCGGCGGCCTGTTCGTCGGGGATCAGCACATCGATGCCGGCATCGAGCGGATCTTCCTGGCGTTCAGCCATGTCGAGGCTGTCGAAGATGATGCCTTCGCGAACGCCGTAGGACGAGATCATAACGGTCTTGAACTTCCCGATCTCGATGACGTTCTTGAGCACGGCGGCGGCAAAGGGAATGGTGGCGGCGCGCTTGCGGGCGACTTCCTGCATGAGTTCGGTGTGTTTCTTGCCGCTGATGATGTCGCCCAGCAGTTTCAGGAGTTCCGGCGCGTCCATCTCGTAGTTCTGCAGCATGTGCAGCGGAGCGCGCGTAAGCTCCATGTGCAGCGTGCCGATGGCGCGCCATGCGCCGCCGACAGCGAAGAAGACATCGCCGGACTTCTTGAGTTCGGGCGAGCCGGACAGCACGTCCTTCACGCGCGACATGATCTTGTCTTCGGTGAAACCCGCGCCGGTATCGAGGGCGAAGGGGCCGAGCGGATAGGTGGAGCCGCCTTCGTATCTGCCAGCGGTGAGACGCGCGAGTTCGAGGCTGGAGCCGCCGAGATCCCCAGCGACGCCATCGACGCCCGGCGTTCCGGCGAGCACGCCTTCGGCGGCGAAACGCGCTTCGTCATCACCGGAGAGAATGCGCAGCGTGACGCCGGTTTCCTTTTTGACGCGGTCAACGAATTCCTGCCCGTCAGCGGCGTCGCGCACGGCAGCGGTCGCGAAGGGGAACAGTGCTTCCACCTTCTGGGCGCGCGTGATCGAGGCAAAGCGCGAGAGCGCGGCGATCGCGATATCGACGCCCTCTTTGTGCAACTGGCCGGTGGCGCCGAGACTGCGGCCGAGACCGGCGAGAACCTTTTCGTTGAAACGCGGCTGCATGGCGCGACCGCGCACATCGTAGACCACCAGACGCACGGAGTTAGAGCCGACATCCATCACGCCGACGCGCCGCCAGCGGACAGGTTTGCCGCTGCTCTTCGATCGGGTGATTGCAGGCAAGGTCATACGTGAGGCCACTGGTCCCTGTCTGGTCCCAGTGCTGCGCCGGATCGGGCCGGCGTCAGTCCCTGGGCTTGAGCTCCGGTGGCGTCGCCAGCCGCAGCGCGTTGCCCCGGCCAGAGAGGCTGGGGTTTTCGAGGAAGTAGTCGTGCGCCGAGAAGGGCTGTGCGCCCTTGCCCGCCGCGTTACGCACATAGCTTCCATCCGGGCGCAACGTCCAGCTTTGTGCGGTGTCATTCAGGTTCGCCAGCATGATCTGGTCGAGAACCTGATTGTGCACGGTCGGATTCCTGATCGGTGTGAGCGTTTCGACACGACGATCGAGGTTCCGCTGCATCCAGTCGGCGGAAGTTATAAACACCTTCGCCTCGTCCGACGGCAGGCCGGCGCCCGCGCCGAAGCAGACGATTCGGGCGTGCTCGAGGAAGCGGCCCACAACGGAGCGGACTTCAATGTTCTCCGACAGGCCGGGAACGCCGGGGCGCAGGCAGCAGATGCCCCGCACGATCAGCTGGATCTGCACGCCCGACTGACTCGCCTTGTAGAGCGCATCAATGATCGTCTCGTCGACCAGCGCGTTGAGCTTGGCCCATATCTGCGCCGGGCGGCCGGCCTTCGCGTGAGCAATCTCGTCCTCGATCAGCGCGACTAGGGTCGATTTTATGCCGAAAGGCGAGATGGCCATGGCTTCCATGTGAGCCGGCTTCGAATAGCCGGTGACATAGTTGAAGAGACGCCCGGCGTCCCGACCGATCGCTTCATTTGCGGTGAAGAGCGAGAGGTCGTCGTAGATGCGCGCGGTGATCGGGTGGTAGTTGCCAGTGCCGACATGGGTGTAGGCGCGCAAGGATCCCTGCTCGCGGCGGATGACCAGCGACACCTTGGCGTGCGTCTTCAATTCGATGAAGCCGTAGACAACCTGCACGCCGGCGCGCTCCATGTCGCGCGCAAGGCGGAGGTTGGCCTCTTCGTCGAACCGGGCCTTGAGTTCGACCAGCGCGGTGACGTTCTTGCCGGCTTCGGCGGCCTCGATCAGGGCGGCGACGATGGGCGAGTTCTTGGACGTTCGGTAGAGCGTCTGCTTGACGGCGACGACTTCAGGGTCGCGCGCGGCCTGGCGCAAGAACTGTGCGACCACGTCGAACGATTCATAGGGGTGGTGGACGAGGATGTCCTTGACGCGGATGGCGGCGAAGATGTCGCCGTTGTGTTCGCGGACACGCTCGGGGAAGCGCGGCTCGAAGGGCGGGAAGACAAGCTCGGGGCGACCATCGACAATCAGCTCGCGCAGCTGGTTCATGCCCATGATGCCTTCGACCTCGACGACGTCGATGGGTTCGGCTTCGATCTCGGCGATGAAGAAGGCCTTGAGGTCCTCAGGCGCGCTGCGTTCGATCTTGAGGCGGACGATGCGGCCGCGGCGGCGCTGTTTCAGCAGGATCTCGAATTCGCGGACGAGGTCTTCCGCCTCTTCCTCGATCTCGATGTCACTGTCGCGGATGACGCGCAGCATACAGCGACCCTTGGAGACGCAGTCGGGGAACAAGGCATCGAGGAAAAGCGTGATGACGTCTTCAAGCGCGATGAAGCGGCGGGTGGCGCCGTCGGCCGGCAGTTCAATGAAACGCTCGACCGATGTCGGGATCGGGACCAGCGCACGCAGCTTTACGCTGTCGGACTGACGGTGAAGCGAGAAGCCGACGGCGAAACCCTGGTTCGGCAGGAACGGGAATGGGTGCGACGGGTCGATGGCGAGCGGCGTCAGGACCGGGAATACGCGCTCCAAGAAACGGGCGCGCAGCCAGTCGCGATCGACGTCGCTGAGTTCGATGGCGTCGAGGACGGCGAGACCGGCGTGGCGCATTTCGGCGCGGATTGAGGTCCAGATGCGCTGCTGCTCGGCCATGAGAAGGCCGGCTTCGGCGTCGATCTGCTGCAGCTGTTGCTGGGCGGAAAGGCCGTCCGAGCTGATCTTGGTGATACCGCCGCGCACCTGCTGGCGCAGGCCGGCCACGCGCACGGAATAGAATTCGTCGAGGTTGCTGGCAGAGATCGAGATGAAGCGCAGGCGCTCAAGCAGCGGATGGCGCCGGTTCTCAGCCTCCTCGAGGACGCGGGAGTTGAACTTCAGCCAGCTGAGTTCGCGGTTGAAGAAACGCTCGGGCGCGTTGGCGAGGGGCGAAGTAACGCCGACATGCTTGTCGACAGGTCTTGCGACCGGTTTGGAAGCCGTCTTGCGCACACGTCGAGGCGCTGTCTTGCGCATACGTACGGTGGGTTCGGATTTGACCGATCGTTTTGCCATCATCGCCCAGTGTTTTCGGCCGGTCTTGTGCCGGTCGTGAGCAAGCTGTTTATCATCAACACATTACGGATGTTTTGCGGCCAGTCAGCCGAACTCACTCAGCCGGGGTCCATGCCGAGGGCGACCAGCGCCGCGCGGGCTGACCGCAACCCCTCCGCCCTGCCCGGCGTTCGGGCGATTTCGTCGGCAACGCGCGTGACCGCCTCCCACGACGGCTCCATGCGTTGGGCGAGGTAATTAACTGATTCTGCTGGTAAAATAAGGTGTCGCAGGGCGCATTCCTCGCGCAGGCGGGCGGCGAGCGTTGCGTCATCGGGGGCTTCAATGCGAGCGACCGGCATGGCGGCGAGGCGGGAGCGGAGATCCGGCGGGGTGGTGAACCATCCAGCGGGTTCCGCCTGCCCGGCCAGAAGGACGGGGGCGCCCCGGTCCCGGCAGAGGTTGAGTGCGGCGAGGAGGCCAAGGCTGGCGGCGGGATGATCGGCGTCGTCGATCGCAAGCGCGGAGACGGATAGGCGGGCGATCTCGTCCATGCCGGCTTCTGCGAGGGCCGCGCCCGTCACGAGGGCGGCGCCTGCGTCGGCGGCCCATACGGTGAGGAGACGCGTGCGGCCTGATTGCCGCTCGCCAATCAGCGCGAACTGCTGGCCGGGCCAGTGACGCCAGCGGCGCAGCGCGACGAGCGCGCCGGCATACGACCCCGTTTCGATCACGGGACGGCTGTCAGGATCCGCCTTCGGGAAGTCCAGGAACAGCTGGCTGGCGTGCCGGCCGTTACTCATTGCGCTCCAGCTACCAGAAGCACCCAGCCGCCACCGGGCGCATTGCGGAGGTCGACGCCACGCGAGCGCAGGTCGGACGCGAGCTGCTCGGGGCGGCCGCCATAGGAGAAGGTAATGTCGGCGCCGGAGATCGAGATCGACTCGACATTGAGGTCGCGCACGAGGCGCGAGTTTTCCAGACCCTTGCGGATGCGGGTCCACTGCTGGATGTCCTCGAACTGGGCGGTCAGCGAGACGCTGGTCGCGCCGACGGATCGCACGACGGACGCCATTTTCCAGGCGCGTTCGAGCTCTGACACCGCACCGGATTGAGCGGACGACAGACTGATGAACGGACCGACGACGCCGATCACCGGATTGGGAACCGTCGGGCGCATGTCAGTCAGGCGGACATAGTATTGGGGGCCCTGCATGTAGGCTTCGGCGATGACGCCATGTTCGGTGCGGGTGCGGGTCAGTTCGGCTTGAATATCGTTGGTGGTCGGACGCTGGGTCCACGATTGGGTGGAGCCCACATACGGCGCGAGCGAGGTTTCGTCCGACTTGCCGGTGATGCCGGATGCGCCGCGCGTGACCCACTGCGCGCCCCAGTCAGCGGCGTTGACGTTGGAGGCCGCGACCGGAACGATGAGGGACGTGGCGGCCTGGTTGTCGACGTAAGCGACGCCACGCTGGTCGAGATAGGCGCGGACGCGGTCATCCTCGAATGTCCACGTGACGAGTCCGGTTGCGCGGATGCCGCCCGAGACCGACGAGCTCTTCATTTCACCTTGCGTCTGATAGCTGCGATAGAGCTGGGCGACAGCGGAGGCTTCTAGGGGCGAGCGGGCCGAGGCGCGATCTTCCGGCAGGGTCAGCCGTTCGATCAGGCGCTGTGCGCCGACGAGGCGGGCGGCGTTCCTGCCTTGCAGACTGGCGTCGGCGGCGCTGGGCGCCACAGCATCGACCACAAGGTCGCGAACCCGGTAGACCGGGTTCTGGGCGAATGCACTGCCCGCCACGACGGCGGACGCAACTGCGAGGGCAACGAATCTGGCGATTTTCTTCATGGCGGGCATACGTATCAGCGGCTTCCGGCCATTGTAAGGCAGGTTGTGCATGAACGCTTTGCCATGCTGGCGATACCCCGAGTTATCGTGTTAGTGGCGGCGCATGACAGGCTCGGATTCCAAGACGCCCCTGACCTATCGCGACGCTGGCGTCGACATCGACGAAGGCGACGCGCTTGTGGACGCGATCAAGCCGCTGGCAGCCTCGACGCGCCGGCCGGGTGCCGATGGCGCGCTGGGCGGTTTCGGCGGGCTGTTCGACCTGAAGGCGGCGGGGTTCAAGGACCCGGTGCTCGTTTCGGGTACTGATGGCGTCGGCACCAAGCTGATGCTCGCCTTTGCAACCGGTAGACACGAAACGATCGGGATCGACCTGGTGGCCATGTGCGTCAACGACGTGCTGGCTCAGGGCGCGGAGCCTTTGTTCTTCCTCGACTACTTTGCGACGGGGAAGCTCGACAAGGGTACGGGCGCGAAGGTTGTGACCGGGATTGCAGAAGGCTGCCGTCAGGCAGGCTGCACGCTGGTGGGCGGAGAGACGGCCGAGATGCCGGGCATGTACGCGCCGGGTCATTATGATCTCGCCGGCTTTGTGGTCGGCGGTGTCGAGCGCGAGGACATCCTGCCGAAGACTGACGACATGAAGGTCGGAGACCTGCTCGTGGCCATCGCTTCGTCCGGTCCGCATTCGAATGGTTATTCGCTGATCCGCAAGATCGTGGAGCGGAGCGGGCTGAAGCTGGAAGATCCCGCCCCGTTCGAGGCAGGCAAGACGTTGGGCTCAGCGTTGCTGGCCCCGACGAAGATCTATGTGAAAGCGTTGCTGCCGCTGATCCGCAACAAGCGCATCAAGGGGCTGGCGCATATCACGGGCGGCGGGCTGACCGAGAACACGCCGCGGATGTTGCCGGATCATCTCGTACCGAAGATCGACTACAAGGCATGGAAACTGCCGCCGGTGTTTGGATGGCTGCAGGAAGTCGGCGGGCTGACGGACGACGAGATGCGGCGCACGTTCAATTGCGGCATCGGCATTGTGATGGCGGTCGATCCGGCGGTCGCGATGCCGCTGATGGAGCGTCTGGCCAATGAAGGCGAGAACGCCTTCGTCATCGGCGAACTGGCAAGCGCGTGAGGATCGGCAGGTGAGTCGGGCGCGGCTCGGTATTCTGATTTCGGGGCGCGGCTCCAACATGGAAGCGCTGCTGAAGGCGGCCGCTGATCCGGCCTGGCCGTGCGAGCCTGTGCTGGTGCTGTCGAACAAGCCGGATGCGGGTGGGCTCGCGCGAGCCGCGGCGTTCGGCGTGAAGACGGCGGCGGTTGATCACAAGATCCATGGCAAGGACCGGGAGGCGTTCGAGCGCGCTGTCGATGCGGAGTTGCGCGCGGCGGGCGTTGAGCTGATCGCGCTGGCAGGATTCATGCGCGTGCTGACGCCGTGGTTCGTGAATGCGTGGGCGGGCAAGCTGATCAACATCCACCCGTCCCTGCTGCCGAAGTATCCGGGGGTGGATACGCATGCGCGGTGTCTGGCTGCGGGCGACACGGTGCATGGCTGCACGGTGCATCAGGTGACGGCGGGCGTGGATGAAGGGCCGGCCATTGGTCGGGCCGAGATCGATGTGCTGCCGGGCGATACGCCGGACGCGCTGGCGGCGCGCGTGCTGAAGGCGGAGCACCTGCTCTATCCGCGTTGTCTCGCGGCGGTGGCGCGCAAGGGCGGGACGCGGGTGATGGAGACGGTTGTGGTGGATGGGGTTGAGGTGCGGCTGTTCGCGCCGCGCTGATCACTTGGAGCGCGTGAGTTTGCTGTTGCTCACCTCCTCCCCCTTGTGGGGAGGGGGCAGGGGTGGGGGGCTTCTCAGCGCTTCCTGCAGTCTGAGATCAAGCAGCATCTCGCCGATTGAACCGCCCCCCCCCTCGCCCTGCCCCCTCCCCGCAAGGGGGAGAGGAGTGAGCGTGGCGAGATCGCGCGTTGAAGCGCTGAGATTTACAGTCTCTGGACGCCACCCACTTCTCCCGGCTAGCTAAGCGTCATGACAAAGACTGCAGCTGCCGACGCATCCCTGACCGAAACCCGCAAGGCGCGCGCCTATGCCTGGTTTCAGAGCTTGCAGAACGACATCATCGCGCGTTTCGAGGCGCTGGAGGACGCTGCGTCTCCGCCGCTCTACAAGGGTGCAGCCGGGCGTTTCGAGAAGACGCCGTGGAAGCGGGGCGGCGGCGCTGAAGACCTTGGCGGCGGCACAATGGCCGTGATGAAGGGCCGCCTGTTCGAGAAGGTCGGCGTGCATGTGAGCTGCGTCTATGGTGCCTTTGCACCCGAATTCGCCAAGACCATTCCCGGCGCCGACAAGTCGGACGGCAAGTTCTGGGCGGCGGGCGTCTCGCTGATCGCGCATATGGTGAGCCCGCGCGTGCCGGCGGTGCACATGAACACGCGCATGCTGGTGACGGATGAAAGCTGGTTCGGCGGTGGGGCGGATCTGACGCCGCTGCTCGCCTATCAGCGCGAGCAGGAATTTCCTGACGCGATCGAGTTTCACGCCGCAATGCAGGCCGCTTGCGATGCGCATGGTACGGACTATCCGGGAATGAAGAAGCATTGCGAAGAGTACTTCTACCTGCCCCATCGCGACGAGCCGCGTGGCATCGGCGGAATTTTCTACGACCGCTACAACTCGGGTGACTGGGAGGCGGACTTCGCGTTCACGCAGGATGTCGGCCGCGAGTTCGCCAAGGTCTACCCGGAGATCGTGAAGAAGCGGATGCTGGAGAGCTGGTCGCCGAAGGAGCGCGAGGAACAGCTGGTGCGGCGTGGCCGGTATGTGGAGTTCAACCTGCTCTACGATCGCGGCACCACGTTCGGCCTGAAGACCGGCGGCAATGTCGCGAGCATCCTGTCGTCAATGCCGCCGGTTGTTACGTGGCCTTAGGCGAGGCGTAGAAGCGCGTCTCTCGAGAGCGCGAAATCGCTGGCGATCCACGCGGCTTCGGCCTTGCGAAGCGTCGCTCCCATTTGCGGGCCGGGTGAAATGCCGGCGGCGATCAGGTCTGCGCCAGTAAGAGGCATGGCCGGTGTCGGCCAGGTTTCGGCGAGTGCGATCACGTCAGCCCACGCGGGATCGCCACTTTCGGCCCAGGCCAGTTTCGCGCGGTCGGACACCACCTGCGCGCCAACATGGTAGACAGCGACGCGGACATCGTGCGGCGTCATATCCGCGGTCATCGGCGTCTCGTCTTCTGCGGACCAGACGATGCGGTTGCGTTCGTCATTGGACAGCTTCAGGCGGTTGGCGATCGCGCGCGTTGCGGCCGGGTCTTTCCAGAACAGCGAGAGGAAGCGCAGTATGGCCTCCGGCGCCTCGCCGTTCGCAGCCTCGAGTGCCACGCGCTTGCGCAGGCGGTTGAGTCCGCGCGCTTCGGGGAAGATCTGCGCCATGACGCCAGAGGATTCCATCGCCTCAAGAGCCGGGATGGGCTGGGGCGCAGCGCAGAGCTTCTTCGTCTCCATCCAGATCCGCTCGGTCGAAATCCCGTCGAGCCCGGCGCGCAGGTTTGAACAGGCAGTCAGGCCCGCGGCATCAGGCGCTTCCCGGCCATACCAGGCGTAGAAGCGGAAAAAGCGCAGGATCCGGAGATAGTCCTCGCGGATACGCGTTTCAGGGTTGCCGACGAAGATGATGCGACGGGCCGCGAGATCGGTGAGGCCGCCGCCGGTGGGATCGAAAACATTGCCCTCGCGGTCGGCGTAGAGCGCGTTGATGCGGAAATCGCGGCGCTGGGCGTCTTCGGCCCAGTCTTCGGTGAAAGCGACAACGGCGCGGCGGCCGTCGGTTTCGACATCGCGTCGGAGGGTGGTGACTTCGAACGGGTGGTGATCGGCGACGACAGTCAGCGTGCCATGCTCGATGCCGGTCGGATGCACCGCGATGCCCGCCGCGAGCATGATCTTGGTCACCTCATCAGGAACCAGCTGCGTCGCGATATCGATGTCGGAGACCGGCTCCCCCAGCAGGGCGTTGCGCACGCAGCCACCAACGTAGCGCGCCGAACCGGGCCGCGCGACTTCAAGCGCGTCCATCACCCGTCGCGCGGCGATCATCCATGGCTGGATCGCCAGCTGAGGCATGGTTCAGTTGCCCGTGTCGCGCGGAGCGACCGGAATCTGTGTAGGCGTCTGGCTCGGCGTGTTCTGGCTGCCCGGCAGCGGGGTCTCCGAGCACGGGATTTCCTTGGGTGACAGCACGCGGCCCTCGGCGTCGTAGCGCACAGGATCAAAGCACTTGTCGGACTCGCGCGGCTCCAGCAGGGGCGGCACGATCAGTCCGAGCACTGCGATGACAGCGCCAATGATCACCAGACGCGTCAGCGGCCAGCGGTCCTTGATCTTCAGGTCACGCGAGGCGGCGCGATAGACCAGAAACACCGCGAACGGGATGAGGAAAAGGAGGAGTTCGACAAGAATACGCTGAGTCATGACAGGTCCGTATCACACGCCTCACTTCACACCAGACAGGCTTTGCGGTCCGTACAGGCGGTCGTGGAGCGATTTGAGCATTCCGGCCGTCGCTCCCCAGATGTAGCGCCCGTTGTGGGGCATGGCGTAATAGGCGCGCAAGACCCCCGCGTATTCCTTCTCGTGGCGCTGGTGATTGGCAGCGTCCATCAGGAAGCTGAGCGGGGTTTCGAACACATCGGCCACCTCCCGCGCGTGGGGTTGGGGAACAAAGCTGTCCGGCAGCAGGCCGACAAAGGGCGCGATCGCGAAGCCGGAGCCCGTGAGGTAGGCGTCTCCCTGCCCCAGCAGCTTCACCGTGGACGGATCAACCCCGACTTCCTCGTTGGCTTCACGCAGGGCGGCCGCGAGCGCCGTCTCGCCGGGCTCGATCCGGCCGCCGGGAAAGGCCACCTGCCCGGCATGGCTAGGCATCGTCTCAGGGCGCAGGGTCAGCAGGACGCCAAAATCATCGCCACGATCCATCAGGCCGACCAGCACGGCGGCGCGGCGGTATTCGCTATTCGGGGGGAGCCGCCAGTCTGGATTGAGATCGTAATCGGTGCGGAGAGGCTGGTTGAAGACGGCGTCGAGAGGCGCGAGCAGGCGCGTCGCGCGATCGAGGAAATCGGCTTTGCCAGTGTAGTTCATAGTCTAGGCCACCTCTCCTACCGCAAAGCGGACGCCGGATGACATCACGCTCATGGTGGGTTTTCCGTCCCCAAACTGTTCCGGGGAGTCCGGCTCGGCCCAGCTTATGAGCTCATAATAGGGGGGACGGGCCAGGCGGGCCTCGAGGCCGCCCCGGACCAGGACGTAGGTGGAGGGCTCGCCTGTCTGGCGATCTGTCACCACGCGGATCGGGTGGTCCGCATCAACCGCCACGACATCGCCCACATTCGTCGTAACCAGTATGATGTGATGGCCACCCGACTCATGCCGGTCCACGCGGACGCCCACGAACGGGGCGTCGTCCACCTTCACCACCACTTTTTCGTGAGGGGTGACGAGGTAGTAGCCGTCGCTGTCCCGTCTCAGGATCGTCGAGAACAGCCGAACCAGCTTTTCCCTGCTGAACCGCACGCCTTCCTGCCACCAGGAGCCGTCGCGGCGGATATGCAGGCCGATATCCCCGCAGTGGGTCGGGTTCCACAAATGTACGGGCGGGAGGGATCGGGGCTTTTCCAAACCCGCTTCCACCTGCAAGGTGGAAATCAGGTCCGCGAGCGAGTTCACGTTCGGGGCTACAGCGTTCGACATGGGCAGCTCGGCCTCCGGGTTCTCCCCACAGATAGGTAAATGCGCCGCATGAGTGAAGTCGCCATCGCCCCATCGTCCGATATCGTCAAGGAAGCCGACGCCGCGGTCGAGCTTCTGGCGCAGGTTCGCGCCGAGATCGGGAAGGTTGTGTTCGGCCAGGAGCGCGTGGTCGAGCTGGTTCTGGCGACCGTGCTGGCCGGGGGCCACGCCCTGCTGATTGGCGCGCCGGGTCTTGCCAAGACCAAGCTGGTGGAAGCGACCGCCCGGGCGCTGGGCCTCGACTGGGGCCGGGTGCAGTTCACGCCCGACCTGATGCCTTCCGATATCCTGGGTTCGGAAATCCTGGACGAGACCGCTTCGGGCCGCGCTTTCCGGTTCGTGAAGGGCCCGATCTTCACCAGCCTGCTGATGGCCGACGAGATCAACCGCGCCTCGCCGCGAACGCAGTCGGCGCTGCTGCAGGCGATGCAGGAACGGCATGTGACAGTTGCGGGGGCCAGCTATGACCTGCCCAAGCCGTTCCACGTGCTGGCCACGCAGAACCCGATCGAGCAGGAAGGCACCTATCCGCTGCCGGAAGCGCAGCTCGACCGCTTCCTGCTGAAGGTGGATGTCGATTATCCGGACGCCGAAACCGAGCGACGCATTCTTGTTGAGACCACGGGCTCCGGCGACCAGACGGTGCGGCCGATCCTGAACGCTGAAAAACTCATCGCGATCCAGTCGCTGGTGCGGCGCATGACAGTTGGCGAGGAAGTGCTTGAGGCCATCCTGCGTCTGGTGCGCTCGGCGCGGCCGGAGCAGACGGACAATCCGCAGGTGAAGAAGCGCGTCGACTGGGGTCCCAGCCCGCGTGCAGGCCAGTCGCTGATGCTGGCGGCGCGCTCGCGTGCGTTGCTGCGCGGACGCCTGGCGCCGTCGCTGGACGATATCGAGGCGCTGGCGGAGCCCGCCCTGGGCCACCGCATGGCGCTGGCCTACGATCCGACCGGCCAAGGGGGCACGCTGTCGGCTTTGATCCAGGAACTTGTCGCCAAAGTCGCCTAATCCCCAAGGACTTTCCCCCCAGGACTCCCCCACGTGCCACAGGCGCCCCTATCGCAGTTGAAAGCCGAAGCCTCCGCTCTCGCGGGCGACCTCGGCACGCTCACCACGCGCGCTCGCGCGGCGAGCGCAGCGCATCTGGGCTCGGCCGGGCGGCGCAAGTCGGGCATAGGCGAGAATTTCTGGCAGTATCGACGGCATACGGCGGAAGATGGCGCCGACCGCATCGACTGGCGCAGGTCTGCGCGCGAGGAAAACCTGTTCGTGCGCGAGACCGAACTCGAGACTGCGCGCACTTTCCTGTTCTGGGCTGATCCGAGCCAGGGCTTTCACTGGTCGAGCAGCGAAGCACTGCCGCAGAAGGCTGATAGGGCGCTTCTGCTTTGCATGGCGCTGGCTGGAGCGTTGTCGCGCTCAGGCGAGCGGTGTGGCGCGCTGGGCGGCGGACGGGGCCCCGTCTCTGGCGCGCGTGCAGCGGCGCGTGTGGGCGAGGACATCCGCAACATTCGTGCTGACACACCCTTCCCGCGCCCGCCGCGCGACACGGCAGCGGTGGTGGTGTGCAGCGACTTCTATTCGCCGCTGGCGGACTGGCGCGCCCGCTTGGCGCCTGTCGCAGCCAAGTGCCGTGATGGCGTGCTGCTGCAGGTTTGCGACCCGATTGAAGAAACATACCCGTTCAATGGCCGCGTGCGTTTCTTTCGGCCGGGACAGGATAGCGAGCGCCTGATCGGTCGCGCGGAGTCCATTCGCGACGGTTATCTCGACAAGTTCGCACAGCGCCGGAAGGACATGACGGATCTGGCGGCGGAGATTGGCTGGCGCTTCGTCAGCCATGTCACCAGCGAAGCGTCGCGAACGCCGCTTGGACAGCTTGCGTATGGCTTCACCAGCGGGGTCGCCGCGTGAGCCTGGGTCCGTTTCTGTTCCTGCAGCCTTGGGCGCTGCTTGGTTTGCTTGCGCTGCCGCTGCTGTGGCTGTTGCTGCGCGCGACGCCGCCGGAGCCGAAGCGTTTTGCGCTGCCGTCGCTGGCGCTGCTGGAAGACCTGAAGCCGGAAGAAGAGACCCCTGCGCGGACGCCTTGGTGGTTGCTGCTGTTGCGGATGATTGCACTGGCGCTGGCCATTCTTGGCTTTGCCCGGCCCACCTGGGCGCCAAACGCACAGGCCAGCACGACGGGCGGCACGCTGATCGTGGTCGACGATGGCTGGACCAGCGCTGAACGCTGGCGCGATGTGGTGCGCACGGCGACGGCCGCAGTGGACGAAGCCTCGCAGCAGGGCGGCGCGCTCCACGTGATGTTCTCGGCGCCGCGCGAAGTCGCGCGCGATCCTTCCGAAGCGCTTGATGCAGAAACGGCACGACAGTTGCTGCTCAACGAACGCCCGGCGGCATGGCTGCCGGATCGGGTCGCGGCACTGGCGGCGCTCGACAAGTCGCAGGTGAAGCCGGGCCGGATCATCTGGGTAACGGATGGATTCGACCATGACAGCGCGGCGGCCTTCGCGCGCGGTCTTGCGGCCAAGGGCGCGACGGATGTGCGGATCACGCGACCGAAGAGTGCGTTTGCAATCACGTCTGCTGACTCCTCCGCAGAAGGCGCTCGCGTATCCGTTGTGCGTGCCGACACCACGCCGGGCATCACGGCTGACATCATCGCTGAAACGTCCGAGGGCGCGTCCATCGCCTCGACGCGGATCGCCTTCGACGGTGGATCGACGACGGCGCAGGCGACCTTCCCCATACCTGCGGCGGCGCTGAATCGCGTTGCGCGGTTCCGCATCGGCGGATCGCCTTCGGCGGGCGGCGTATGGCTGTGGGATGATACGGCGCGCAGGCCGCATGTTGGTCTTGCCGATACGCAGAACGAGGCGCAGCCGCTGCTGGCGGAACACTATTATGCGCGTAAGGCGCTGCAGCCATATGCACAGCTGAGCGAAAAGCCGTTGGCCAACCTGCTGGATACGCCGATCGATGCGATCATCATGGGTGATCGCGGCAATATCGACGACGCCACGCGGCAGCGCCTGGTCGACTGGATCGATAAGGGGGGCGTGCTGATCCGATTTGCTGGTCCGCGCCTGGCCGCGCAGGAAGGCGCGCTGGCGCCTGTGGCGCTGCGGCCGACATCGCGTTCGCTTGGCTCGTCGCTGTCGTGGGAGACGCCACAGAAGATTGCAGATTTCCCGGCGGGCTCGCCCTTCTTCGGCATTCCACGACCAGCCGATGCAGCCGTTCGCCAGCAGGTTCTCGCCCAGCCTTCGTCCGAACTCGAAAGCCTGACATGGGCCAAGCTCGAAGACGGCACACCACTGGTCACCGCGAAGCGCATGGGGCGCGGCGAGTTGATCCTGTTCCACGTCACGGCCGATCCCGACTGGTCGGACCTGCCCTATACAGGCGCGTTCGTTGAAATGCTGCGCCGGTCGGTGGTGTCGGGTGGAGAACGCGCCGGCCCGTCTGCGCTGGGCACGGAAGGTACACTGACGCCAGCGCGCGTTCTCGACGGCTTCGGCGTGCTGACGCCGCCGCAATCGTCTGCAACGCCCATTCCGGCCGCGACCTTCCTGACAACTCGGCCCGGCCCAACGACGCCGCCGGGCATCTATCTTGGACCGGGCGGCGAGCGAGCGCTGAATGCGGGTGCGCCGGCGCCACAACCGTTCGATGCATGGCCGGCGGAGGTTTCTGTGACGCAGGAAGCCGCCATTGTGGAACGTGCTGGACTTGGCGGCTGGATGATCGGGATTGCGCTTGGCATCGTGGCTCTGGACCTGCTGATCGCGCTGGCGTTTGCCGGGCGCATTCCGCGATTCTTCGGGAAGAAGGCTGCGGCTGCCTTGTTGATGTTCGTCATTGGCGGCGCGTTGCTCGACTCGCCGCCGGCATCGGCACAGACGTCGGACCAGCTGGCGCGCGAGGCGGCGGCGCACCTGCGCTTCGCCTATGTCAAAACCGGCGATCGCAGGCTGGACGATACGACCAAGGCCGGACTGTTCGGCCTGTCCTACCAGCTCGGCCAGCGCACCTCGGTCGAGCCCGAGATGCCTCATGGCGTCGACCTGTCGCGTGACAGTCTCGAGCTCTATCCGATGATCTATTACGCCGTGCCGCGCGATGCGAAAGCTCTGCCTCCAGCAGCTGTAGCGAAGGTGAATGCTTATCTGCGAGCCGGCGGGGCGTTCGTGGTGGATACGCGAGATGCAGCGCCGGGACGCGATGTTTCGCAGGATCTGCAGCGCCTGCTGAAGGGGATCGACGCGCCACGCATGATCCCTGCACCGGCGAACCATGTTCTGACCAAAAGCTACTACCTGATCCGCTCCTTCCCGGGGCGTCTCAACGGACGCTTGTGGATCGAGAGCGGGGCGACGGATCGCGATACGCGGCGGGGCGATGGCGTCTCCGGCCTGTTCATCAGCGGATCTGACTGGGCCGGCGCGTGGGCAATCGACCAGACGACCGGAAAGCCGCTGCTGACCATGGATGGCGGCGAACAAGCGCGCGAGATGGCGTACCGGTTCGGGATCAACCTCGTGATGTACATCCTCACCGGCAACTACAAGGAAGACCAGGTTCACATTCCCGATCTGCTTGAACGGCTCGGCACCTCTCGCGACAGGGCGACCGGACCATGATGGATGCATCCCGTCTTGGCTTCGATCCGCTGATCCCCTGGCTGGCGCTGTGGGGTCTGGTTGGCGTCGCTGTCGTGCTGTGGGGCGTCTACGTGGCGCTGCGCGGCAAGGCGTGGCTGTTCCGCGCGCTGGCGATGACGGTGCTGGCGATTGCGCTGGCCAATCCGCAATGGATCCAGGAGCAGCGCGAGCCGCTGAAAGACATCGTCGCGGTAGTGATGGACCGCTCCGAGAGCATGAATTTCCGGGGCCGCACCGAGACGGCGCAGGCCGCCTATGACGCTATCCGCAAGGAGATCGAGGCGGACGATACGCTGGAACTGCGCATCGCAGAGACCGATCCCGGCGCTGATGGCACCGACATGTATATCGCGCTGCAGTCGGCGCTGTCGGATGCGCCGCGCGAGCGTATTGCTGGCGCGGTGATGATCACCGACGGCCAGATCCACGACATTCCGCAGGACACGAAGGACGCGCAGAAGCTCGGCCCCATCCACGCGATGATCGTCGGCGGCGACGATGAGATCGACCGCAATATCGAGATCCAGTCGGCGCCGTCTTTCTCGATCATCGGGCAGCGCCTGCAGATGCGTGTGCAGGTCAATGATCCGTCGGCGACGACCGTGCCGGTCAGCATCACCATCAATGGCGAGGCGCAGCCGATCCAGACGGTGAAGGTGGGCGAGCCACAGATGATTTCGTTCACGCTGGACCAGCGTGGGGAGAACCTGGTCGTTCTGTCTGTGGACGGCATTCCGAACGAGCTGACGCTGGCCAACAACCTTGCCTCGGCCCGTCTGTCGGGCGTGCAGGACCGGCTCCGGGTGCTGCTGATTACGGGCGAACCGCATGCGGGCGCGCGGGTGTGGCGCGACCTGTTGAAGTCAGACCCGGCGGTCGATCTCGTGCACTTCACCATTCTGCGGCCGCCGCAGAAATCGGACAACGTGCCGACCGAAGAAATCGCGCTGATCGCCTTCCCGAAAGCCCAGCTGTTCCGCGAGAAGCTGGACGAGTTCGATCTGGTGATCTTCGATCACGAACTGCGTCCGCAGGTTCTGGAAGAAGCGTATCTCGATCGCGTCGCGCGCTATGTCGAACAGGGCGGCGCGCTACTGGTTGCGGCCGGCCCGCCCTATCCGGGATCTTACATGCTGTACAATACGCCGCTCGGCGGCGTGCTGCCGGGGCGCGCGACGGGCGAGATCGTTGATGGCAAATTCGTCCCGCAGCTTACCACGCTCGGCAAGCGGCACTCGGTGACGGCGATGCTTTCGACGGACGGCTGGGGTCCGTGGATGCGCTACATGAAGATGGAGGCGGGCAACGCCGAAGCGCTTATGCAGACGCCTGACGGGCATCCGCTGTTGCTGCTCAAGCGCGTCGGCAAGGGCCGCGTCGCGAGCGTGATGTCGGACCAACTCTGGCTGTGGGCGCGCGGCTATGACGGCGGCGGACCGTATGCCGAACTCATCCGCCGCGCGGCGCACTGGCTGATGAAGGAGCCGGAGCTTGAGGAAGAACTGCTGAAGCTGGAAGCCGGCGCGTCGCCCGAGATCAAGGCGCGGCTGCAGACCATGTCGGATACGCCGGGCAAGCTGGTGTTGACGGGACCGGACGGCAAGAATGTCGAGACAGACTGGTCGCTGACCTCGCCCGGCCATTATCAGGCGACGCTGCCGGCGAACGGGCTTGGCCTCTATCGCGCCAAGAGCGGCAAGCTGAGTGCTGTCACGCTGCGCGGGCCGACGCACCCGCGCGAGTATCTCGACCTGCGTGCAACGGCGGACAAGATCCAGCCGCTGGCGACGGCAACACTGGGCGGCGTCTATCGTCTCGGCGCCGACGGCACGCCGAACCTGCCCCGCTTGCAGCGTGTGGACGAGCGCGGCAACGCCTCGGGCTCCGACTGGTTCGGCCTGCGCAAACGCAACGCCTATGCGGTGCGCGCCACGGAGAGCACAACGCTGCTGCCCGGCGTGATCGGCATGCTGCTGGCGTGCGCGTTCATGATGCTCGCGTGGCGGCGCGAGGGGCGTTAGGCGGGCCTTGTCCGCCAAGTCCAACCGCGCTTGTCAGCATACCAACGGAATGCAAGTCCCCACAAAGCAACGACGCCTGCAGCGAGCATTGTCGAAAGTGACGCAAACGGGATATCTGTATTGGCATCCAGCAAGAAGAAGGCCAAAGCGACGACGAAAGCTGATATTGTAAACGTGTCTGCAATCGAAAAAAGCCAGCGGCTCCATTCCGGAAGATCGAGCACGCGATGCTCGCGTTGATCCGCACGCAACTCCCACCGCTTCAAGCTGAATTGGGCGGTGCGGCGAATCTGTAGGAAAACGATTACGGTCGTGGCCCCCGCTAACGCGCCAGCCCACCAGCCAGACAGCTTCAGCACTTCACCAACGCCCTTCGTACAAAGCATCATAAATGCGATAAGCAAGACCGGGCTTAAGGCCTCGATGAAACCGCGCCCCAGCTCTGACTTCGTGGGAGGCCGTGCCGATTTGTTGATCCTTTCCCGCATCCCAGGCGTCATCGTATGCGCGTTCAGGACAGCGCCGTTCGGGCCAAATTCGGGCTGGAAAGGTTTGTCGTCCGACATGGCTTTCCCCAACGAAACGCCAGGTTAATCGAGTTTTCGGCGCGTGTCAGCCGTTTGCCTGGCCTGCCGTAAAGACCGCCAGCTGGGCGGCGAAAGCGCGCTGGTAAGCGGGGCGGGCTTCGTTGCGGGCGAGATAGGCTGCGAGGTTCGGATAGTCCGCCAGCAGACCCATCGCGTTGGCGCGGAGCAGCACGTTCGCCATCATGAGATCGCCCGCGCTGAAATCGGCGTCGAGCCATTCGGCATCGCCGAGGCGTCTGGAGAGTTCGCCGAGGTGCTTGTGCGCATTGCGATCGAGGATCGGCAGGCGCGGTTCGAACCACGGCTCCTGACGCTCGACGATCATGGCCATGGAGCGCTCGCCGATGGGCGGCTCGACCGTGTTGAGGGCGGCGAACATCCACATGACGGCGCGGGCGCGGGCGTTGGCGTCCTGCGGCAGGAGGCCTGCGTGGTTTTGCGCGATGTGGAAGACGATCGCGGCGGATTCAAACAGGACGAGATCGCCCTCTTCATAAGTCGGGATCTGTCCGAAGGGATGAAGTGCGAGGTGCGCGGGCTCTTTCATGGCGGCGAACGACAGCAGGCGAACATCGTAGGGCTGGCCAACTTCTTCCAGCGCCCAGCGCACACGCATATCGCGCGCGAGCCCCCGGCCGCGATCGGGGGAGCTTGCGAATGCGGTGATGGTCGGGTTCATGGCCGGATCCCTGAGTCGTACGTCATCGGAACGACGCAGAGGCTAACCGGAAACCGACACGCCGCTGCAAGGAGTTTGGCGGGCGACACATCGCGCTGCTGGCCCTTCGAGACGCCGCCTCCGTCGGCTCCTCAGGGGGAGCCAGCCCGGCGGTCCAGAACTAGCGCGGAACGCCCAGCGGACCTTCGAGTTTAGCGGCGCGGTCCGCGAGGTCGCGGATCAGCACGCGGCGCTGGTCGACCGGGCCGGGCAGGTGAAACCGACCGCCGGTCGGCCTGAAGCCGAAGCGCTCATAGTAGTCGAGATCGCCCACGAGGATCACGGCGGCGTAGCCCTGCTCGCGGCAGACGCCAATGGCGCGCTCCATCAGCTTGAAGGCGACGCCATTGCCACGGCGGCGCTCGGCGACGGCGATGGGGCCGAGGAAGGCGGCGCGGCCCTTCTCGCCGACTGTCACGGGCCAGACGCGGACGACGCCGGTGACGCCTTCGCTGTCGATGGCGACGAGGCTGGCGTCGGCGATCTTCTCGTTGCCTTCACGCAGACGCTCGGCCGTCTTGGCGAAGCGGCCGGGGCCGAAGACGTCATCGTATAGTGCTTCAACAGCGTCCGCATGCTCGGGCGCGTCCAGCACAATAGAATAGGCGGGTATTGCAGAGACAGGCGTATTCATGGGGCCAGAGGCTCCGAGCGAGAGTGACGAACCAACGACCGCAGCCTCTCTCTTCGGAGATCAGCCCAGGTCAGCGCATCACCGCTGGTCGCCGTCTTCCCCCCAAACCCATTTAAGGAATCGGGGGCCCTTCGCGCAGCCGGTTATTGGAGCGTGCAAATAGGGATAGTTGCCCCCCTGCGCAAGAATTTATTCTGACGCAGGCGCTGCCTGGCCCGTGCGGCGCCGCCTTCCCACCTGCTTCGCCCTGTGCTGATGATCGCCGAAAACACAGGAGGAAGCGGTCATGGGCGTGCTCGAGGGCAAGGTTGTTCTGGTCACTGGCGGCGGCAACGGGATCGGCAAGGAGACGGCGCTTCTCCTGGCGCGCGAGGGCGCGAAGGTGGTGGTGAACGACCTCGGCGGCTCGCTGACGGGCGGCGACGAGGGCTCGGCGGGGCCTGCCGAACAGGTGGCGCAGGAAATCCGCGCGGCTGGCGGCGAGGCGGCCTCCAACTCGGACAGCGTGGCCGACTACACAGCCGTGGCCAGGATGGTGGAACAGGCGAAGGATACGTTCGGCGGGCTCCACGCCATCGTGAACCCAGCCGGAATCCTGCGTGACGGGATGTTCCACAAGATGACCGAAGAAGACTGGGACAAGGTGATCGCCGTCCACCTGCGCGGCTCGTTCAACGTCACGCGGGCGTCGATCGAACTATTCCGTGAACAGAAGGATGGCGCTTACGTCCTCTTCACCTCCACGTCCGGCCTGATCGGAAACATCGGACAGGCGAATTATGCGGCGGCCAAGATGGGCATTGTCGGCCTGTCGCGGATCGTCGCCATGGAGGGGGCTCGCAACAACGTCCGCTCCAACGTGATCGCGCCGTTCGCCTGGACGCGGATGATCGCGTCAATTCCCGTAAAAGACGAAGCCAGCGCCCAGCGGGTCGGCCGGATGCGGGACGCCATGCGTGCGGACCAGGTGGCCCAGCTGGCGGTCGCCCTGTGCGCCGACCGGGCCAAACACGTCACAAGCCAGATCTTCGGCGTCCGGGGCAACGAAATCGTCCTGTTCGACCAGCCCCGCCCGATACGGTCTATGGCCGACCTGTCCGGCTGGAATCCCGAGAAAATCCTCGATACCTGCCTCCCGGCCATGGGCCCGGACTTCTTCAAGCTGGACGCCTCGGCCGACGTCTTCCCTTACGATCCGGTCTGAGGCTGATGTTTCCCCGCCTTTGCAGTCTTTTTCGGGGGTGCGGCCGGAGATTTATAGTTTAGAAAGCGTTCCATCCGCACATCTCTGCGGAGAGGTCGTTCACTTGCTTCCGTCACACGATTTGCCCGACAATAATGTGGTTCGGCCCGTCAGGGTCGTCGGCCCCGTTTTGCCAGCGATGACGGCCTCGGGGGAACATATCTGATGGGCGACTCCGGCGGGACACTCTGGTCAATGGCAACGAAGACGCGCCAACCGTGGTGGTCCTTCCTGCCGGACGACGAGCTCCTGCAGATGCGGCTCAAGGATCTACACGTTTCGCTCGACGGCACATGGCTGCAAGGCAGCGTGGAAACACTGAACGGCGAGCTGAAGCGGAAGGGACTGGTTCAGGCCCACGCCTGGATTTCCGACGAGTGGTTCAGTCCGGATACGACGCCCGGCATCGCTATTCCGTTCTACCTCGCCCACCCGCGCCTTGCGCGCCTTGAGCGCAAGATGTTCAAGGACGTGGAGGGCGGCACACGCCGCCAGTGCATGCAGATCCTGCGGCACGAGGCCGGGCACATCGTCCAGCACGCCTACGCCCTGCACCGCCGTCGCAAATGGCAGGACACGTTCGGGCGCTCGTCGACGGCCTATCCCGAGAGCTATCGCCCCAATCCAAACAGCAAGAATTTCGTCCAGCACCTGCCGCGCTGGTATGCGCAGAGCCATCCGGACGAGGACTTTGCCGAGACTTTCGCAGTATGGCTGACGCCGCGCTCGAACTGGCGGCAGAAGTATGCCGAATGGCCCGGCGCAATGTCCAAGCTGGAATATGTCGATACGCTGATGGGGGAGATCGCGGGCTCCCGGTCTGGCCTGACGCGGCGATTGGAAGTTGATCCGGTCGGTCGACTGAACCAGACGCTGGCGCAGCACTATGAACAGAAGCTGGCCTGGTATGCGGTCGACACCGACACGCGTTACGACAAGGACCTGCTGCGCATCTTCTCAAACGAGCCACGCCATTCCCATCGGCCGCCGGCGTCTTCGTTCCTGCGCCACAACCGCGTCGCCATTCGCGAATCCGCCTGGCGCGTATCCGGCGCCTATCAGCTTGCGCTCGACAACACGATCGACCTGCTGATCAGCCGGGCGCGGGCGCTGAAATTGCGCGCGCCTGGCCGCGAATATGAGCTGCGCAAATCGATGGTGCGCCTGTTGAACACCAAGGTGGCGCACCAGCTGCACGCCTCACGCAGGCAATGGTTCGCTGTATGAGTCCACTACGTATCCTGTGTCTGGCGCACCCCGACCTGATCCCCCCCGACAACATCGCAGAGATGTCGGAGAACGAGGCTTATGTCTGGAAGACCGAGTACGACGTCATCAAGACGTTGCAGGGCAATGGGCACGAAGTGCGCATGATCGGCGTTCAGACAGAGCTGGCGCCCATCCGTGACGCCGTCGAGGACTGGAAGCCGGATATCGTCTTCAACCTGCTCGAGGAATTCCACGGCGAAACCCTGTATGCGCAGAACGTTGTCGGCTTGCTCGAACTTCTGCGCGTGCCCTACACGGGCTGCAATCCGCGGGGCCTGATGCTGGCGCGCGGCAAGGACCTCTCCAAGAAGCTGTTGAAGTATCACCGCGTCCCAGTGCCAGCGTTTGCGGTGTTCCCGATCGGCAAAAAGGTGCGCCGTCCGGGCCGCCTGAAATTTCCGCTGATCGTGAAGAGCCTCTGGGAAGATGCTTCGCTGGGTATTGCGCAAGCGTCTATCGTCGACACGGACGAGAAGCTGGCTGATCGCGTCGCCTTCATTCACAAGCGCCTCAACACGCCGGCGATCGCGGAAGAGTTCATCGATGGCCGCGAGATATATGTCGGCGTGCTCGGCAATGACCGCATCCAGGTTCTGCCCGTCTGGGAGCTGAGCTTCAGCAATCTTGCCGAAGGCGCACACGCCATCGCCACAGAGAAGGTGAAGCACGATCCGATCTATCAGGAAAAGCGCGGCATCCTTCAGGGACCGGCGCACGACCTGCCGCCTAAAGTGGCCACCAAGATCCGCACCCTCGCCAAACGTATTGCACATACGCTGGAGCTGGACGGTTACGGGCGCATCGACTTCCGGCTTTCAAAGGAAAACGTGCCCTACTTCATCGAGGCGAATCCGAATCCCGAGATCGCCCAGAGCCAGGAATTCGCGCAGGCCGCCCTGCACGCAGGCGTCAGCTATGCCGACCTGCTGAACCGGATCGTGGCGCTAGGATTGAAGCGCGCGGGCGTGGAACTCTAGTTTTCGGTCCGCCGGGCTCCCGCCCGGCGTTCCCAAATCTCAACCGCTGGGATCGTCGTCTGGCGGTTCGACCTTGCGGACGAGAACCTTGTCGACGCGGCGGCCGTCCATATCGACGACTTCGAAAATCAACGGCGCCTGTTCGACCTTGTCGCCCTCTTTGGGTAGCGCACGCAGCAGGTGCATCACGAGCCCCGCGACCGTCGAGAACCCTTCTTCGCCATTGAGGCCACGCACGCCCACCAGCTGTTCAAACTCGTCCACCGGGGTCATGCCATCGACAAGCCAGCTGCCGTCGTCGCGCCTCACCGGCGGTGAGAGGCCTTCATTATCGCCAAGCGCATCGTCGCCCGCGATCGATTCCAGCAAATCGGCCGCTGTGACGAGGCCGAGCACCGAGCCGTACTCGTCGGACACGATCACCATGCGCACCGGATTGCCCTTCATCGCTTCCAGCAGGCGCAACACAGGCATGGTGTCCGGCACGAAAACCGGCGGATGCATCACGGCCTTGAGGTCGATCTGCCCTGTGCGGGCAAGGTGCGTGAACAACTCCTTGCCCTGCACGATTCCCACCACATCATCGGCATTGCCATTGGCCACCGGGAAACGCGCGTGCCCGCTGTCACCGATTTCGTTCAGCAACTCTTCGCGCGACGTTTCGGGATCGAGCCACACCATTTCGGTGCGGGGCGTCATGATCGTCTTCACGGTGCGATCGCCGAGGCGCATCACGCCCTGGATCATCTCCCGCTCTTCTTCCTCGATCACACCGGCCTTTTCACCTTCGACGATGAGCGACTGGAGTTCTTCCTCCGTCACGTCTTCCTGACGTGTGCGGTTGAGACCGAGCAGGCTGAGAACGCCCTCGGTGGTCATGCGCAACAGCCAGACAACGGGCGACGCGCCGCGCTCGATCAAAGCCATCAGCGGCGCCATGATCGCCGCCATCGGCTCCGGCGCGGCCAGCGCGATGCGCTTCGGGATTAACTCGCCAAGGATGAGTGACAGCAGCGTCGTCAGGACAATCACGACGCCGAATGCGATCTCTGCTGCGTAGGGCATCACGGCCGGATGGATCCCCGCGATGACGGGAGCCAGATCGTCGGATAGCGCCGTCGCGCTGTACGCGCCCGCGATCACGCCGATGGCGGTGATACCGATCTGCACGGTGGACAGCAGCTTGGAGGGATCCTCCAGCAGTCGCAGCGCGACCTTGGCGCCGGCATTGCCCGTGTCAGCCATGGCCTTGAGGCGAGGCCGGCGCGAAGACACGATCGCCATCTCCGACAGCGCAAAGACGCCGTTGAGCAGGATCAGCAGTACGAGGATCAGAAGTTCCATGGACTCCGCGGCCAGGACGGCCGTGCGACTGGCCCGGGTCAGGTCCGGAAGACGCCAGTTTTGCTCTACTTGGCTACCGCATTCAACGGGGCGAACAGCGGGTAAGCGACCTGTTTCAGGCAAAAATGCTTGTTTTTCATGTGAGTAGTCTCCGCGAATATCCCAGTGGAGACACGATCAGGGGCGCGGGCGCCCACTTCGCCAGGATTGCCAATAGGATTATAGTCCTATATGAAGGCGTCGCGTCCTAGAAAGCGGAATCGCCATGCGCCACACCAATATCTGGAAAGCCGTAGATATGCTGGCCGAGCGCAATGGCTTGTCCGCCTCCGGCCTTGCCCGTCGCGCCGGGCTGGACCCCACGTCGTTCAACAAGTCGAAGCGCGCCAATGCCGACGGCACGCCGCGCTGGTTGTCGACGGAGAGCCTGTCGAAAGTGCTGCAGGCGGTGGGCTCCTCCCTCGAGGATTTTGCCGCGCTGGCAGAGGGACGTCAGGGTCATACCGCGCCGCTGCTCGGCTTCGCGAAGGCCGGCACGGAGGGCTATTTCGATGATGCTGGTTTCCCGACGGGACAAGGCTGGGACGAGGTGCGCTTCCCCGGCCTCGAGACCGAGAACGTATATGCGCTCGAGATTACAGGCGACTCCATGGAGCCCGTCTACCGCCGTGGCGACCGCATCATCGTCGCGCCAAGCGTCGCCGTACGCCGTGGCGATCGCGTCGTCGTGCGTACGCGGGACGGCGAAGTGCTCGCCAAGCTGCTCGGACGGCAGACCGAACGGATGATCGAGCTGATCTCGCTCAATGCGGATTATGGCCCGCGTGAACTTCCGCGCGCTGATCTTGCGTGGATTGCGCGCATCCTGTGGGTCAGCCAGTAGCCATCAACGCCTGCATCGTCGCGGCGGTTTCCGCGTTGGCGGGAAAGAACGCTTCCACCGCAAGCTCGGACAGCGTCACGTCAGCTGGCGTGCCGAAGATGGTCGTGGTCGTGATGAAGGACAGCACCTTGTCGCCTGCTTTCAGTTCGAATGTGAGAGCGATGGCGTCTGCTTCTGTGCGTTCGCGGCGGGGCGCATGTGGTGCGGGATAGGCCGCGAGCTCTTTTTCCAGAGCGGCGAGCTTTGGATCGCCCGTCGCATCCACCTGCTGGCCGAGCCGCCACAGCACGTGCTGCTTCCACTGGCCAAGATTAAGGATGCTCTTCGACAAACCGCGGGGATGCAGTGACAGGCGCAGCACGTTGGGCTGTCCCGCCAACAATGACTTGTCTTCGACCAATGCCAACATCGGGGCGACGGCAGCGTTTGCCATCTGCAGGTTCCACCACCGATCGACTGCGAACGCAGGATTGGGTTCATGCCCCTTCAGCACGCGCTCCACAGCACCACGCGCAACAGCCATCGACGGATCGCCAAGCTTGCGTTCGGCAAACGCGGGCGCGAAGCCCGCCGACAGCAGAACGACATTCCGTTCGCGAAGCGGCAGGTCGAGGTGTTCGCAGAGCATTTCCACCATGTCGCGCGAGGGGGCCGCTCGGCCGCTTTCGACGAAGCTGAGATGGCGCTGCGACACGCCCGCCTCGAGCGCAAGATCAAGCTGGCTCATGCGGCGGCGCGCACGCCAGTCGCGGATGAGATCGCCGACGCGGTGCGGCCCGGAAAGAGTTTGCTGTTCCATACCGCCCTGAATAGCGCAGCCACCTCCGCGTTTCCATTACCTCGCACGTAATGGCTAGCACTCCGGGTGACGGTTCACACCTTCAGTCAATAACGCTCCCGGAACTCGACTTTATCGTTGCTCAAGCGCGAACCGGACGCGGCCACATGTTTTCCGACACCCTGTCGGAATGCGACGCGCGCGATCGTTCTTGATACGGAGGCGCGGGTTTGGCAGGTCTGGACCCGCTACAAGCAAAGCCGCCGGCAAGGTTGGAGACGAACATGAACGACACGTCCGCATCGGTTTCCGTCATCGCACTCGCTGCGCTTGCCCTTGCCGCGTGTTCGCCCAGCGCGCCTGCGCCAGCCGAACCTGCTCCTGCGGCTGAAGCTGCGGCCCCGGCAGAGCCAGCTGCCGCGCCGGCTCCCGACGTATCACAACTTCCAGCCGGCGTTTACATGACCGACCCGTCGCATTCGACACTGGTCTTCCATGTGAACCATCTCGGCTTCTCCAATTATACCGCCAGCTTAAACACCGTAAAAAGCGAACTGACGCTCGATCCGGCGGCACCGGAGACCGCGAAAGTGACCGCTACGATAGATCTGTCCTCGCTGACCTTGCCATCGCCGCCCAAGGGCTTCGTGGATGAGCTGCTGAGCGCGCAGTGGCTCGACAAGAAGACCACGCCGCAGATGAAGTTCGAATCTACCAGCGTCACCAGGACGGGGCCACTCACCGCTGACATCGCGGGTAACCTTACGCTCAAAGGCGTGACGAGGCCGGTGACGCTGCACGCCACCTTCAACGGCGGCTATGCGGGTCACCCGATGGATCCGAACGCGCGGATCGGTTTCTCCGCCAACGGCACGTTGAAACGGTCGGACTTCGGCATCTCTGTTGGCATTCCAGTCCCGCCTTCGACCATGGGCGTGAGCGATGAAGTAACGTTCGAGATTGAGACCGAGCTCTCGGGACCGGATTGGAAAGACCCGGGCACGCCGACGCCGCCTGCGCAGTAAGCCTTCGACTCCAACCCTTCATTGTCATTCCCGCCGCAGCTCGTATGCGCGAAGAGCGGGAACCCAAGGGTCGCATATCCAGACAGTTGCGAGCGTAGCCCTTGGGTTCCGGGTCTATGGCGCTTTCGCGCCTTCGCCCGGAACGACAGTCAGAGGTTCAGGTTCAACAGCTGATCCACAACAGCTGACAACCGCTCCGCCGGCACGGGGGACTGCATCGCTTCGTCCGCGGCCCAGCGGAGATAGCTTTCGATCTCTTCGCATGCAGCGTTCCGCTGCAGAAGCTCCGGCACCCGCCGGGCGTAGCTGTCGTATTCGTCGAGCGGGACGCCGCAACCGATCGGGTCCCAGTCGCTGTGGAGGATGCCCTGCACCTGCTTGAAGATGGCGCGCGCAGCCTGCGCCTCTGGGCGGCTCACAGCATCGTCCGCGCGAGGGTCTGCGCCGCGTCCTGATTGCCGGACAGCGCTGTTAGCAGCGCGCGCGCGCGATCCTGCATCACCTGTTCGACGTGATCGGAGGCAGCAGACGCAGCTGCGCGTTCAAGCGCCGATTTCACCTCGCCCTGAAAGCGCTTGAGATCCAGCGCGGCGAGAGCACGCGCGTACTGCCAGTGCACGCCGACATCATCGGGCGCGAGTTGGCGTGCAGCCTCGTAATGCTTGCGGGCATCATTGAGGCTCGCCCCCATCATCCACGCCCCCATGGAACCACCGCGCCGCTCCACCTCGATGTTCCAAACAGCCAGAAAGCCATGCGCGTAGAAGTTGCGCGGGTCGGATTTCAGGACTTCCTCAGCCAGCCTCTTGCCGCGCTCGCCATAGCCGGCTGTCCACGCGGCCATGGCTTCCATGTCACGGCTCTTAAGCGAGAGTGCGATGGCGAGTTGCAGCTGCGCTTCCTCGTGTCCGGGGTCCTCCTTCAGAGCCGCCTCAGCATCGCGCACGGCGCGTTCCACAATCGCGGCGTCGAGGTCTGAATTTCCTGTCATGCAGTGCGCCAGCAGCGCCCGAGCAGCAAAGGCCAGGTCGTCTGCGCCCGCGGCTGTCTCTGCGTCGGCGGCAGCGGTCAGATACTCGCCACGCGCGAATTTGCCCGCGAGTTCGGACGATGTCGGATGAGCCAAGGCGGGCTGGGCGAGCAGGAGCAACGCGACAAGCGCGGCGGGCAAATGTCCGAATGCGCTGCGAAAACTGCGCATGCAGGCCCCTTGTTCCTGGAAATTGCATGATGCGCCGCGCTTGCCACTTGCGCAACGGCCCAAACTGAGTCGGTAACTTGCCAGTACCGAGGAGCTTTCACGTGCGTACCCTGGTTTGCATCGCCCTGCTGGCGCTCGCCGGAGCCTGCGAGGCGCCGTCGGACGAACCGGCCCCCGCGGCCGAGATGCCGGACGGCGACAGCAACGCGTTCCGCGCAGAGGCACAGGACCGCGCCTATGCTGGCGAATGGGCCCCGAGTTCCGACGGTTGCAACGACCAGCGGGAAGTCTGGACCATCGAGGAAAACCGCATGGGGATGAAGCGCGAGCGCTTCTGTGTCTTCGAGCGGATCTTCACCACGGCCAATAGCGGCGGCCGGGAACAGGGCTGGTCAGCCAGCGCACGCTGCCTCGCTGAAGGGCGTCAGAGCCATGATTTCGTGTTCTTCCGGATCAATCCGAACAAGCAACAGATGCGCGTGACGATCAACGATTCCGAATCAGTAGACCTGATCCGCTGCCCGATGCGGACCTGACCAGTAGCCGGAGACATCCGGCCTGATTGCCCCCCACCAGCGCAGACCTTATGCCCCGAACCATGGCGGATGGACTGCTGATTCTTCACTTTGTCGGGCTGATGCTCGCGGCGAGCGGCGTTGTGGGTTCGCTGGCCTCGCTTGCGTCGGCAAGACCGGCTGCGCGGGGCAAGGCAGCGGGCAAGCGCAGCCCGGGACGCATTTATGCGCGGTTAGCCAGCGTCGGCGTCGTGATGATGGTTCCCAGCGGCATCGGCCTGCTGATCGTGAAGCCGTGGCTGTTCTATCCGGGCACGATGTTCTGGATGAAGCTGGCCTTCACGGCGGTGTTCACAATGGCGGTTTTCGGAATCGAAATGGTGCAGGCCGGGCGCACGCGCCAGGCCGGGAACCTTCTTGCAAGTCTAAGCCCGCTGGCCGGGCTTTCGCTGTTGGCGACCGTCATCTTCTCTGTGCTGGCGTTTCACTAGCCGCCGGCACTCAGTTCATGATCCGCTTCGGATCGAGCATCCCGCCGAAACGCGCCTGCAGCGAAGTAACCGAGTTTCCGGGTGAATCAATCATCTCGACGACGCAACCCATCTCTTCCAGGGTCTGTTTCCGAAACGGGGCTTCCGAGCGTGTGAGACGTTCCACCAACCAATCCGTGTCGCTGGGGCGGCAGTAGCGCAGCTTGCAGGTGTCCAGGGCCATCGTGATCTCCGCAGCCATCACGAGGGATACGCGCGGACACAGCGGTTCGATCCCGAAAAATTCCGGAACCGTGTCGGATTTCTCACGCGTGTGCGTAGAGGCAGCTTGCGGGCTAGCCGCGCGCCAGCGAGTCCCGGATCAGCTGGACCGATTCCTTCACGCCATACAGCGCAACGAACCCGCCAAAGCGCGGCCCCTGTGACTGCCCAAGGCAGACCTCGTAGATCGCCGTGAACCAGGCGCGCAGCGGCTCGAACGCGTGCTCGGTTCCAACCGCAAACACCATGGTCTGCAGGCTCTCGCCGTCCGTGGCGCCGTCCCAGGTCTCCAGCCGGCCTGCGAGATCCTCGAGGGCTGCACGTTCCTTGGCGTCTGGCGCGCGGTAGGTCTTCGTCGGCTTCACGAAGTCGGCATAGTATTTCAGCGCATAGCCAACGAGATGATCGAGCAGCGGGTCCGTCTCCGGCGCAGCATTCGGCGCTTCGCGGCGGATAAAGCCCCACAGAACTTCCTTGTTCGACGCATTGGCGGCCGAGACGAGGTTCAGCAACATTGCGAACGACACAGGCGAGGACTTCGTCGGCGGCTTGCCGCCATGGATGTGCCAGACCGGATTCTCGAGCTGCTGCTCAGGTGTCTGCTTTGCATACGCGTCGAGGAAGGTGAGGTACTCATCGACCGCCTTCGGGATCACGTCGAAGTAAAGCTTCTTGGCCGTCTTCGGCTTCTGCCACTGGTACAGCGACAGGCTCTCCGCCGGCGCATAGGCCAGCCACTGTTCAACCGAGATGCCATTGCCCTTGGTCTTGGAGATTTTCTCGCCCTTGTCGTCGAGAAAGAGCTCGTAGACGAATTGCTGCGGCGCTTCCGCGCCGAGGATGCGACAGATCTTGGAATAGATCGGCGCGTTGGCCTGGTGGTCCTTGCCGAACATCTCGAAGTCGACGCCGAGCGCAGCCCAGCGCATGCCGAAGTCCGGCTTCCACTGCAGCTTCACATTTCCGCCCGTGACCGGGAGTGTCGTATCTTCGCCATTCTCGTCGACGAATGTCACCGTGCCCGCCTTCGCGTCGATGGCCTTCATCGGAACGTAGAGAACGCGGCCCGTGGTCGGCGAGATCGGCAGGAAGGGCGAGTAAGTCTCGCGTCGCTCATCGCCCAGCGTCGGCAGCATCACCTTCATGATGTCGTCGTACTTTTCGGCGGCGCGCAGCAACATCGCGTCGAACCGGCCCGACTTGTAGAGTTCGGTCGCCGAAGCAAATTCGTACTGGAAGCCAAAGCTATCGAGGAAGGCGCGCAGCCGCGCATTCATGTGCGCGCCATAGCTCTCATGCGTGCCAAACGGGTCGGGCACGGAGGTGAGTGGCTTCTGCATGAAGCTCTGGAGCTTCTCAGGGTTCGGCACCGTGTCCGGAACCTTGCGCATGCCGTCCATGTCGTCCGACACGCAGATCAGCCGCGTCGTGTACGCGCCATCCGTCAGCGCCTCGAACGCCCGGCGCACCATGGTCGTCCGCACGACTTCGCCGAACGTGCCGATGTGCGGCAGGCCGGATGGTCCATAGCCCGTCTCAAACACAACCGGCGCATCCTTGGGGCGGCCTGCTTTCTCAAGCTTGTCGATGCGCGCCTTCAGTTCGCGCGCCTGTTCGAATGGCCATGCTTTTGCGGCTTCTGCGAGTGTGGCGACAGACATGAGGAACTCCTGAGCGCCCCGCCTATTCGCGGCGGCGGGCAGGGTCAAGCGCGACCTATCCCCGGTCAGGCGCCAAGCTGTCGAGACCCGCGCGATAGACGGCATCGCGCCCGATCACACCTACGCGCAGCAGCCCGCCGGGAAACACCGCCCCGAACGCCGCGTCCAGGACGTTCAGCCCTCCGGTCAACGCACCATAAGCCGGCATGACCAGACGCTCGCCGTCTGTCGCAAAGCAGCGCGCCCGCACGGCCCGCCCGCCGCGACCAACAACCCTGGCGCACGGGTGCAGATGGCCCGCGATCTCGCCGCGCGCCTCGCCTGCGGTAGGGATGTGCCGGAAAGTAAGGGGCCCGATTGCCAGTTCGATTGCGGCCCGCCCACCAAGATCATCCGGCGGAGCGGGATCGTGGTTGCCCTCGACCCAGACCCAGTCGCAGCTCTCCGTCATGCGCCGCAAACGCGCGACGTCATCAGCCGCCATACGCGGCCGTGCGCGCCGATCGTGGAAACTATCGCCTAGCGAAATGACCATGCGGGGAGAGAGGGCCGCCATCTGCCGCTCCACCCGCGCCAGCGTCGCGCGCGTGTCGTAAGGCGGCAGCATCTGGCCGCGCGCCGCGTAGGACGAGGCTTTCTCCAGATGCAGATCCGATACAACCAACAGGCCAGCCTCTTCCCACCATAACCCGCCGCAGGTCAGCGCAAACAGGTGCTGGCGAGCCACGCTGAGCGCGAGCCCGGGCTGCATGCCTGCTGTCGTGCTGGAATGGGAGATAGCTGCCGTCATCGGAGGCGACCCTGCTGAGCATCGGCCCCTACGTCAACATCGGGCGTCATCAACACAGGTGAATTTCGTCGCGTGCATGCTATGATCCGGCGTCCGGTCGCTGCAGACGCAGTCTGTTCGCAGACCCTGGTTTCATAGGGGGAACGCCATGAAGCAAGTTGGTGCAGTCTTGGTTCTGGCGGTTTTGCTGGGTGGTTGCGCAGCATCACCTTCGGTGCACCGCACGAAGACGACTCTCGGCGAGATCAACATGGATGGCCTCGAATGTCGGCGCGACAAGCCGCCGGGTTCCTCGATCCCCCGCACGATCTGCGCGTCGCCGGAAGACTGGGCAAATTATGAGAAGGACCAGAAGGCCAAGACGCAGGCGATGCTTGATCGCGCGCGCGACCAGGAAGACAACCGCAGACTGTACCCCGGCATGAAGTCCAACTGACGATTGTTTGAATGACGTCGGCAGCCTCTGGGTTTGCTTGACCGGGCAGCTTCGCCTAGAGCCTTTCTGCTTTTGACGGAATCGGAAGGATTCCCGGCCGGATCGAA
>JBBATZ010000023.1:0-53057 GCA_040398425.1 Hyphomonadaceae bacterium | reverse complement strand
TCTGGCGGAGAGGGTGAGATTCGAACTCACGGTACCCGTGAAGGTACAACGGTTTTCGAGACCGTCCCGATCGACCACTCCGGCACCTCTCCACAGTCAGCGGGGCTCTATAGCATCCGAAGCGTGAAGCGCAAGCGACTAAGGCGCTGAGCCGAACGATTGCTCTCGAGGCGAAGTAGAACAATGAAACCGGGGCTTTCTGGGCAGCCCGGCGCGTGCTGTCGGGTCGGTCTGGCTCGCAATCAGGGACGGGCGCGGCCCTATGGGTCATTTCCGGGGCAAGGGCTTGGCATCCTACCCAGCCCCGGCTTTGCCGGCGAAGATCGGGTCCACCGACGCCCCCCGGCCGAATGGAAGCAGGACAGGGCCTCCGGTCATTCATGCCGAGGTCGCCAACCGTCATGTCTCCTGCAAGGGAATCACGTCGACGGCCTGGCTGCTCTTCTGGGCGCCAGAGATGCGCACCACGCCGCGCACAGGCGCAACATCGCCATAGTCGCGGCCATAGGCGACCACGATGTGCTGGTCCCCGATGCGTACGCCATTGGTGGGATCATATTCGATCCATCCTATCCTCGGCCCGCACCACGCGCGCACCCACGCATGCATCGCGTCCGCGCCTTCCAGTCGCGGCTTTCCTTCCGGCGGTTTCGTACGCAGAAAGCCGCTGACATAGCCCGCCGGAATGCCGATCGCGCGCAGGCAACCAATCATGATGTGGGAGAAGTCCTGACAAACGCCGCGCCGGCACGCGAAAGCTTCTTCCGGCGGCGTGTCCACCTGGGTTGAACCCGGCTCGAACGTCATGTCGCGGTCGATGGCAAGACCGATCGCCTCCACGACTTGCAACGTCGTCATCCTGGCCCGATCGATCTGCTCCAGCGCATAGGTTTCGAACTGCGGCGTCGCCCGCACGCGGGGACTGTCGGCCAGGAAATGATGCGGCGAGTCGTGGCTCAACGAACGGATCGCGCCAATCGACTGCGCCAGCGACGCCAGCGGCGCGGAAACGTCTGTGGTCGATGTATCGGGCGCGAGACGCTCGACCCGCGCCCGCAACCGGAGCTCGATCGTCGTGTGCGGAGCGCGGAACGCCACTTCGACCACCGTATTGCCGAAAAAATCGGTCCGCGCGATCCGTTCATCGGGCTCGGGCGTCACGTCCAGAAGCGATGTGATCATGCGCTGACCGGACAAGTTCGCGGGCGTCATGCACAGAACGTGTCGCCCGCCCGCAGCTGGCGTCTGATAGGCATAGCGGATGTGCAGGCCTATATCGTAAAGCATCATCTATCTCAGATAGCCCGCCGTCAGCAGGTCCGACACGCGCGTCAGTTCCGTTCTCACGTCGAGGAGGGCGACCGAGCCCAGCGATTCCGGCGTCGACACAGCGACATCCGCCTGCAGCTTCAGGATCGCGCGTGAAAGCGCAGACATCTGGCCCTGTTCGCGCGCGCCCGGCAGCACGCCAATATGTTCCTTCAGTTCGGCAAGCTGATACTGGATCGAGCGAGGGTTGTCCGCATCGCACCCCAGCAGGTCCACGACAGTCGACCGGCTCGTCGCTACAGCAAACAGCCGACGGTGCGTCAGCACGCTGTCACCAATCTCCACCGCCATGTCGAGCGCGCCTTCGGGCGCCATATCGTCCGCGAACCAGGCCAGTATCGAAGCCATCGCCGCCGCCCGCTCCAGTGACCGCCCGATCGACAGGAAGCGCCACCCCGCGAAGCGATACATGTTCTCGTGCACGAGGCCCGAGAACCCGGTGATCTGCCGCAGCAACAATCCCAATGCTCGCGCCGATGAATAGCCCGGCGCGATGTTCGACAACTCAAGCCTTGTGCTTTCCGCCAGCTCGTTCAGCGCCGTCCATCCGTCCACCGAAAACCGGTCGCGCACATGGCCTGCACTCGCCGTGGCTGCAGCAATCGCCATGTGCAAGTCCTTCGGCACGCCCTTGGCCGGATTGGCGCCGAAGAAGCCCGGATACTTGCTCGCATGCTCCAGCAACGGCGAATCCGCGCGCCCGCTTTCGCCCAGCCTCACATGCCACGCGCGCAACAGGCGGATCAGCCCCTCCGCACGCTCAACATAACGCCCCATCCAGTAGAGGTTGTCAGCGGCTCGACTCGGCAATTCGCTCTGCTGCTTGCGGCGATAGGGCGATGACGCAGGATGCAGCAATGTTTCGGTTTGCACCGGCTTGTCCGACACAACCCACACGTCGGCCACCGATCCGCCGCGCTGCATCGCGATCGCGGTGGCATCCTGTGTTCGACCAACGCGCGCATAGCCGCCCGGCATAACCCGCCATCCACGCGATGTCCGCGCCAGGAACACACGCAAGCTCATCGGCCGCGGCACGAGCAGGCCATCCTTCATCACCGGCGCAGTAGACAGCGTCACCGCTTCCTGGCCCACCAGCATCGCACCGCGCTTTGTCAGCATGTCTCCGACCCCGACCTCCTGTTCCTTCAGGGTCGAGCCGAGCAGGGTGGAGTCTTCCGAGTCGAACAGCAGGCGCGTCGACAGCGCCTCGCCGATCATCATCCGGTCTGCATGTTTGCGAACGTGCTCGCGCTCGCTCGCCTGTCCGCACCACCACGTCGCGATGTTTGGCAGTTTCAGCGGCTCGCCGAGCAACGCCTGGGCGAGCCTTGGCATGAACGCCAGCAGCGCCCGCATCTCCAGCACACCAGAGCCGAGCGCGTTCACCATCGCCAGCTTGCCGCGCCTGATCGAATCGACCAGCCCCGGCACGCCCAGCCTCGAATGCTCATCCAGCTCCAGTGGATCGGAATAGGAGGCATCGATCCGTCGCCAAAGCACGCTCACCGGCGCAAGGCCCGCAATGGTGCGCACCATCAGCTGCCCGTCCTCGACGGTCAGGTCCTCGCCCTCCAGCAGCATGAAGCCGAGATAGCGCGCGATATACGCGTGTTCGAAATACGTGTCGTTCAACAGGCCCGGCGTCAGAATCCCGACGCGGCTTTCTCCATCGCCGCGCAGGTCGTTCAGCGTGTCGCGGAAGGCGCGAAAGAACCCCGCCAGCCGGTGCACGTTCGCGCTCGCATAGTGATCGGCGAACACCCGCGTCGTCGCCACCCGGTTCTCAAGCGCGAAACCTGCACCCGACGGCGCCTGCACGCGATCGCCCAGAACCCACCAGCGGCCATCCGGCCCGCGCCCTATCTCGAACGCGATGAAGTTGAGATACTGGCCCGATCGCGGCCGCACACCCACCATTGGCCGCAGCCACTCTGGCGACATCGCTACCAGCGACGCGGGCAGGTGGCCCTCGCTCACCAGCCGCTGCTCGCCATAGAGGTCAGACGTGATAAGCTCCAGCAGGTCGGCGCGCTGGATCAGCCCCTCTTCGATCGCCTTCCATTCGCTCTCGTGGATCAGCACGGGAGTATGGCTCAGCGGCCACGCGCGCTCCGTGTCCTCCTCGCCATACTGGCGGAAGAACACACCCGCATCACGCAGGTACTGGTCGCCCTGCCCAAGCCTGCGCTTCACCTCCGGCGCTGGCATCTTCGCGAGATACTCGACGAAATCGCGCCACACCGGACGCACCTGTCCTGCAGCGTCGACCAGCTCGTCGGCGACGCCGGGGAGCGGTCTATAGCCGGCCAGCAGTCGGCCCACAGGGCTCGCTGCAGGGTGTGCTTTCGCGGATGGCACGCGGCCCCCTCTGGACTCGCCCTAAACTCCCGGCGCGCGCCGCAGATCCAGCGTCATCGGAAACTCAGGATGCGGCGATTCGGCGCCAAGCTGATACATGCCCGGGGAATGTCCATGCGGCTCGAAGCGGGCCAGACGCCGTGCCTCCGCCTCGTTTCCGTTGACCGGGAAGGTGTCGTAGTTGCGCCCGCCCGGGTGGGCCACGTGATAGACACACCCGCCGATGGCGCGCCCCGACCAGGTGTCGAAAACATCGAACACCAGCGGTACGTTCACAGGCAGAACCGGATGCAGCGACAGCGGCGGTTTCCACGCCTTGTAGCGAACGCCCGCCACGGCAATGCCATTGCTGGCCTCCGCCAGCGGCACGGGCCGCTGGTTGCACGCCACGCGATAACGCCCCGGATCGGCCGCGGTCAGCTTCACCTGCACGCGCTCGGCGGAGGAGTCGGCATAACGGACCGTCCCGCCGATCGCGCCAGTCTCGCCCAGCACATGCCACGGCTCCAGCGCCTGCCGGATTTCGAGATTGACGCCCTCGACATCGATCTCGCCGCAGAACGGGAAGCGGAACTCCTGCTGCGCCTCGAACCATTCCGGCCGCAGGTCGAAGCCATGCGTGCGCAGGTCGCGCAGCACGTCAAGGAAGTCTTCCCACACATAATGCGGCAGCATGAACCGGTCATGCAGCGTCGTGCCCCAGCGCACCAGATTGCCAGAGATGGGCGACGCCCACATGCGCGCGATGATGGCGCGTACCAGCAGTTGCTGCGCCAGCGACATGCGCGGTTCCGGCGGCATCTCGAAGCCGCGAAATTCGACAAGGCCCAGCCGACCCGTCGGACCATCGGGCGAGTACAGCTTGTCGATGCAGATTTCGGTTCGGTGCGTATTGCCAGACACGTCTATCAGCAGGTTACGCAGCAGACGGTCGACCAGCCAGGGCGGAGTATAGGTGCCCGTGTTCGGCGGCGCGATCTGCGACAGCGCGATCTCCAGCTCGTAGAGAGAGTCATGCCGCGCCTCGTCGATACGTGGCGCCTGGCTCGTCGGCCCGATGAACATGCCCGAGAACAGGTACGAAAGTGACGGCCGCTTCTGCCACAGCAGCAGAAGACTTTTCAGCACATCAGGCCTTCTGAGGAAAGGCGAGTCCATCGGCGTCGCGCCGCCGACCACCACATGGTTGCCGCCGCCCGTACCTGTGTGCCGCCCATCGATCATGAACTTGTCGCAGCCAAGCCGGCACTGCCGCGCCTCGTCATACAGCGTCTGCGTGATGTCCACGCACTCGCGCCAGTTTGTCGCCGGATGCACGTTGACTTCGATCACGCCCGGGTCAGGCGTCACACGCATGACGTTGATGCGCGGATCATGCGGCGGCGCGTAGCCCTCGATATGCACCGGCACGCCCATTGAATTCGCCGCCGCTTCCGCCGCCGCGACCAGTTCCAGATAGTCCTCGATCCGCTCCACCGGCGGCATGAATACACACAGCCGTCCGTTGCGCGCTTCCACCGACATTGCCGTGCGCACCGTACCCGCAACCTCAACGGTTTGCTCTGTCAGCGTCTGCGGCCTTACGTTTTCCGCCGCCGCAAATCGCGCACGCGCCTGCGCGAGTGAGCCGGGCCCGGTCGACGGTGCGAAGTCCGGCAGCGGCCCGCGCTCTTCGGCGGGGTCAGCCGGCACTACATGCGGATACGCCTCTGGCGCAATCCACGGCAGCGAGCCCAGCGGCAGGCGATAGCCAACCGGGCTGTCTCCGGGGGCCAGGAACATGTACCCGCGCCGCAATTGCCACTTCTCGGATTTCCACCGCACCGGCGCCGCACGTCCCGTCGCGACCTGTCCCGGTGTCGTCTCGGCCTTCTTGGGCGAACCCTTGCCGACTTTCTTCCGGGTCGATGCCTTCGACTGCCAGCGCTGGATCGGCAGCACGTATCCGCTCGGCTCTGTCAGCCCGCGCTCGAACACGCGCGCGATCCGGTTGCGCTCTTCAGGATCCTTGAGCTTCGAATTTTCCGGCGTCACATTCTCCGGGAGGTTGCCTTCCTTGAGCATCCACTCCGCCGGATCCTCATAGGCCGGGATCACCATCTCGGCGCCAACGCCCAGTTCTTCCGCCATCGTCTGCAGAAGTTCTTCGGCCTGGACCTTCGTCGCTTTCCCGTCGCCGCTCTCGCCTGCGACCAGCGTCGGATCATGCCAGATCGGCTTGCCGTCCCGCCGCCAGTAGAGCGAATAGGTCCAGCGCGGCAGCGTCTCGCCCGGATACCACTTGCCTTGTCCGTAGTGCAGGAACCCACCCGGCGCGAAGCGATCGCGCAGACGCTGGATCAGCTTGTCCGCCAGCTTGCGCTTGGTCGGCCCGTCGGCGCCGGTGTTCCACTCGTCGCCCTCGAAATCGTCGATCGATACGAACGTAGGCTCGCCGCCCATGGTCAGGCGCACATCGCCTGCATTCAGCGCCGCATCCACCTTTTCGCCCAGCGCATCGAGCGCGGCCCAGCTCTCGTCCGAGAACGGCTTTGTGATGCGCGGATGCTCCGCGACGCGCTTCACCGTCATCGCGAAGTCGAACGAGACTTCCGCCTTGCCCGAATACCCGCCAGAGATCGGCGCGGCGTTGCGATAGTGCGGCGTCGCCGACAGCGGAATGTGGCTCTCGCCCGTCAGCAGGCCCGATGTCGGATCCAGCCCGATCCAGCCCGCGCCCGGCAGATAGACTTCGCACCACGCATGCAGGTCGGTGAAATCGAGGCTTGTGCCGGCCGGCCCATCAAGCGCAACCAGGTCCGGTTTCAGCTGGATGAGATACCCCGAGACAAACCGCGCAGCGAACCCCAGATGCCGTGCCGCCTGCACCAGAAGCCAGCTCGAATCCCGGCACGACCCCTTGCCGCTCTCGAACGTCTCCTCCGGCGTCTGCACGCCCGGCTCCATGCGGATCACATAGCCAACCGCCCGCGATACCGCAGCATTCAGCATCACGATGAAGTCGACCGTCCGCAGTTTCTTCTTCGGAATCATCGCGAGGAAATTCCTGAGATGCGGCCCCATCGGCTCGGTCGTCCGATAGATCGCAAGATCGTCAGCGATCTCCGGCGGATAGGCGAACGGCCAGTTTTCCGCGCTCTCCTCCACGAAGAAGTCGAACGGGTTGTAGACCGTCATGTCTGCTACGAGATCGACCTCGATCTTCAGCTCGCGCACTGGCTCGGGAAACACATACCGCGCCAGCCAGTTGCCATAGAGGTCCTGCTGGTAGTTCACGAAGTGCTTCTCGGGACTCACCTTCAGGGAGTGGGATATCACCCGCGTCCGCGAATGCGGCGCCGGCCGCAGCCGGATGACCTGCGGCCCCAGCACCACCGGCTGGTCATAGCTATAGTGGGTCAGATGATAAATCGCAGCTTTGATCGACATGGACCGCACCGTTCCACAATCCGGTTAAGGGGGCCAGCATTTGTCATGTCCTGAAAGCCAAATGCACAAAGTCCGGGCGCCCTTTCGAACCCTCCAGGGGAAGAGCGCTCCTGATCATCTGTGCCAGAAGTCGGGCTCACCCTGAGCAGGCCCGCAGGGCTGTCCGTCGAAGGGCGAGCGCCAGACTCCCCAGCCTACGGGCCATCCAGCGAGTTATGCTGTCGCCGCCCGTTCCCCTCCTGGGCGACCCGCGCGGCGTCCGTCGCCACCGGACACGCCCGACCCGGCCGCGCGAACTTCGGATTGCTCACAAACCCCCGGTCCGTCAGCGTTTCCAGAAACGCCACCAGGTCCGCCACCTGACCATCGCTCACCGACAGCTTCAGGCGCTCATCGCCTGCCAGCGGATCGGCGTAGTGATGACGCACAGCCTCAGCCAACGTCGCCACCTCCCCATCGTGCATGTAAGGCGCCGACAGCGCCACATTGCGCAGCCCCGGCGTGCGGAACTTGCCGATGTCCTCTTCCTTCTGTGTGATCCGCGCGAGCCCGGAATCCGCACCTTCCTCCGTCGGCCACGCAAGCCGATGAAACGTCTCCTTCGTCTTCACGCCCGGCAGCGCGGCATCCGTGAAGTGCGGCCCCGCATGGCACGTCGCGCATTGCATCGTGCCAAACAGCGCCTTACCCCGTTTCGCCGGCTCCGAAATCGCACCAGCATCCCCCCGCCGATACCGGTCATACGGCGCATCGAGCGACACCAGCGACCGCTGGAACGCCGATAGCGCCAGCGTGATCGTGTCCATGTCGATCTTGCCGCCGCGCTCGGGAAACGCCGCCGTAAACAATTCCGGATAACACGCCTGATCCTTCAGCCGCTGCGCCAGCGTACCTTCCGGCCGCCCGGCAAATCCCATCTCCACCGGCACAAGCCCCTCGATCGGGATCAGCGCCTGATGCTCCAGAGTGTCGACCTGCGGCCCGCCCCATGTCAGCGACTTGAACCATCCCACATTCGCCAGCGTCTGGATGTTCCGCTCGCCCGGCTGCCCGTCGAACCCGGCGCGCGTCTTGTTTGGGTCGGTAAAGCCGCGCTTCTGCTCATGGCAGGTCGCGCAAGACATGGTCCCGTCCCAGGAAAGATCGCCATCGTAGAACAGCCGCCGCCCCAGCTCGATCTTGATCAGCGTCGGTGGATTGTTGGCGGGGAAGGGCGCCGCCGCATCGGCCGCGATCCACGGTTCGGCCGGAGCCGCCGCCACACCTGCGCACGCGACCACGCCTGCAAACGCTGCCACGCCCAGCGCCGCCAGACCCAGTCCACGCACCACGCTCAGGGCTTTTTCACCACCATTGCGCGCAGAGCCTCCGAGCCATTGCCCGCAACCTGCAGCACGTGCACGCCGGGCTTCAGTGCGAAGGTCACCATCTTGCGGATCGTCGTGCATTCCGGCCCATGACCAAATGTGGAAGGCTCCATCGCCTTGCCATCTTCCAGCACATCGATCCACGCCGCCGCCCCCAACGCAACCGTGTATTCGCCCGCTGTCTCAACCGTGAACGCAAACAGTCCCGAATATGACACCGAACCGCCGGGCTTTTCCGGCTGTAAGACGAATGTCACCTCTGCCTTCTTCGCGAGCCGCGCCTCATACCCCTTGCCCAGCGCCAGCGCCGCGTGCACCGCATGTTCGGGCGATGACGTCGTCCCGAGGGCAGCCTTCCCGTTCCATTCGCCCAGCCCCACCGGCAAAGCCACATCCATCGCCGCACACGCTGGAGCGTCATGCCCATGGTCCTGCGGATGGGCAGGCCCCGCCATCAGGCAAGCAGCGAGGGCAATAACAATCAGGCGCATGAACAGCTCCGAAGCGCTATCGTTTGTCATATATAACGATGTCGCCGTTGAAGAAAGCGCATCAGGCGCGCTGTCCTGAAGCCTTCCTGGTTAGCTTGCGCCAAAGGCGGTGCCCGTCTAGCAACCCGGGCGGCCTGTCCGCTCTGTTGCAACGCCGCCTCATCCGCACCAGATGTTTGCCAGACTTGGAGCTCTCCGCCATGCAAGGCTTCCCCATCATTGGCCTGACAGTCGTCGATCACCCGCTGGTTCAGCACAAGCTCACGCTGATGCGCGACAAGACCACGTCCACGGCCGGCTTCCGCACCCTGCTGCGCGAGATTGCGACGCTGCTCTGTTATGAGGTCACGCGCGACATCGAGCTGGAAACAACCGACATCGAAACCCCGATGGGCCCGATGAACGCGCCGATCATCAAGGGCAAGAAGCTGGTCTTTGCCTCTATCCTGCGCGCCGGCAACGGGCTTCTGGATGGCATGCTGGATCTGGTGCCCGCCGCGCGCGTCGCCCATATCGGCCTCTACCGCGACCACGACACGCTCGAACCCGTCGAATACTATTTCAAGGCCCCGGCCGACATCGAGAACCGCCTCATCATCGTGGTCGATCCCATGCTCGCCACCGGCAACTCCGCCATCGCCGCCGTCGAGCGCCTGAAACAGCGCGGCGCCAACAAGCTCCGCTTCCTCTGTCTCCTCGCCGCGCCCGAAGGCCTCGAAAAATTCCGCAAGGCCCACCCCGACGTCCCCGTCTTCACCGCCGCGGTCGACAGTCACCTCAACGAAATCGGCTACATCGTCCCCGGCCTTGGCGACGCTGGCGACCGCATGTTCGGGACGAAATAGCGCGCCAACCTGCCCACGTGCGCCGATCGGAAATCTCCCCTATAAAGCGCCCATGTCCGACGACCTGCCATTCTGGAAGACCAAGTCGCTGCCGGAGATGACCGACGCAGAGTGGGAGTCGCTATGCGATGGTTGCGGCAAGTGCTGCCTCGTGAAGCTCGAAGACGAGACAACCAACGAGCTCTACTTCACGAAGCTTCATTGCAAGCTGCTCGACGGCAAGACCTGCCAGTGCAAGGACTATCCCAACCGCAAGCAGTACGTGCCCGTCTGCGTGAAGCTCACGCCGGAGATTGTCGCCACGGTCGACTGGCTGCCCCAGTCATGCGCCTACCGCATGGTGCACGAAGGCAAGGACCTGCACGCCTGGCACCACCTCGTCAGCGGCGATCCCGAGCTGGTGCACAGCGAGGGCTACTCCGTCCGCAACAAGACGCGCACGGAGGAGGGCATCGCCGACGAGGACGCATTCGACTACGTCATAGACTGGTTCCATGCCCCGAGGCAGAAGCCAAAACGCCGGCTGACGATCGGTCGCAAATAGCGGAGAACTATTGCCCCGCCGCTGGCGCCGGAACCGGAAAGCCGCGATCCCGCAACAACGCGTCCATCATCGCATCGCGCCCGCGGAACGCACGATACGCCTCGCCCGGATCGACCGCGTTGCGCACCGTGAACAGGTTCGCGACCATCTTCGCTGCAAGCGCCTTGTCGTAATACCCTCCCGGCGCCTCCGCGAAGGCCTCGGCCGCATCGGACGTGAGGACGTCGGCCCAGAGATATCCGTAGTAGCCCGCCGCATATCCCTCGCTCGAGAAGATATGCCCGAACTGTGTCGAGCGATGCCGCATGGGAATCTCCTTCGGCATGCCGAGCTTGCCGAGCTCCGCCTTCTCGAACGCACGCGGATCGAGATTGGTCGGATCAACCGTGTGATACCGCATGTCCATGATGGCCGAGCCGAGGAACTCAACCGTCTCGAAGCCCTGATTGAACGTCGCGGCCTTGTGGATCTTGTCGATCAGCGCCTTGGGCATCGGCTCGCCCGTCTTGTAGTGACGGAAATACGTCGCCACCACCTTGTCCGTCAGCAGCCAGTGCTCAAGCAGCTGCGAATGGAATTCGGTGTAGTCGCGCACCCCACCATTCAGCCCCGGATACTCGACGCTTGACGACAGGCCGTGCAGCGCATGTCCGAACTCGTGGAAGAATGTGGTTGCGTCATCAAACGAGATCAGCAGCGGTTCGCCTGGCGCAGGCTTCACGAAGTTGGAATTGTTCGACACCAGCGTCGTCACCGGTCCATCGAACGTCGAATGCGAGCGATAGCCCGACGCCCACGCGCCAGAGCGCTTGCCGGCCCGCGCATACGGGTCGAGATACCAGTAGCCGACATGGCGGCCCGAGGCCTTGTCTGTCACCTCCCACACCCCCACGTCGGGATGGAAGACCGGGATCGTGCCTGCAGGGACCGGAGCAAAATTGAAGCCGAACAGTTCTCCCGCGACGTAGAACATCGCCTCGCGCAGCTTGTCCAGCTGCAGGTACGGCTTCACCTGCTCTCCATCGAGATCGTACTTCGCCTTGCGTACCTTCTCCGCATAGAACCGATAGTCCCACGGCTCGATCACGAGTTTCGCGTTCTCCGAATTGGCAAGCGCCTGCATGTCCGCGACTTCTTCCTTCGCGCGCACCACCGCCGGACGCCACACCGCTTCCATCAATCTGGTTGCCTCAGCAGGTGAGGGCGCCATGTTGTCCTGCAGCTGCCAGTCCGCGTACGTAGCGTAGCCGAGCAGGTGCACCCGCTCATTCCGCAGCTTCAGGATCTGCGTGATCACCGCGTTGTTGTCGTGCGCATCGCCATTGTCGCCGCGCGAATAGTAATTGCGCCATACCTGCTCACGCAGCGCGCGCTCGGTGGAATAGGCAAGAAACGGATCCATCGACGAGCGCGTATTGGTCACCGCATACATTCCGGGTTTGCCCAGCTCGTCCGCGGACGCCTTCGCTGACGCGACATAGCTCGCGGGCAATCCGCCGATCTGATCCGGCGTCAGATAAGTGACCCAGCCTTCCTCGTCCGCCAGCAGATTGTTGGAGAACTTCGTCTGCAGCTCTGCCAGCTCCTTGTTGATCGCGGCGTAGCGGTCACGTTTCTCGGCGGTCAACTCCGCGCCGTTCAACTGGAAGCGGTCATGGACAAGCTTCAACAGCCGCGCCTGATGCGGCGTCAGCTTCAGTCCCGTGTCATCGTGCAGCGCCTTGATGCGCGCAAACAGCATCGCATTCTGAGTGATCTTCGATTGGTACTCCGCCAGCATGGTCGAAATCTCGCCCTGCAATTTGCGGAAGTCCGGCGACGACAGGTTCGATCCCCAGATGCTGTAGTAGGTCATCGCGTTGTCGAGCGGCTCGCCCGCGCGTTCCATCGCTTCGATCGTGTTGGCGAACGAAGCCTTCGCAGGATTGGTGGCGATTGCGTCGATCTCCGCCAGGTGTGCCGCGATCCCGGCAGTGATGGCCGGCTTCAGCTGCGTGAGGTTCATCTTGTCGAACGCCGGGACGCCGCCATGCGGCCCGGTCCATCTGGCGAGCAGGGGATTCGTCGCGATCTGAGATGTCGTCGCCGTATCGATTACCGCAGGCGGAACGCTCGACGCCTGATCGATGGTTCCGCACGCCGGCAGCAGCGCCATCGCGCAAAGTGATGTCATCAGAACGCGCCGCATACAGACCTCCAGGAAACGAAGGCAGACCTTAGCGGCGGTGCAGGGACTGGCTAGACCGTCTCACTCAAAAATCATGGAGATGCGCAAGAATCAGTCGCTGATCGAACGGCTGCCTTCATAGGCGCTGCGCGCCATATCCTGCAGCTGGCGTTCCATTGCGCCGACCAGCTGGCCCAGAACCTCGCGCTCTGGATTGCGCCCGCCATCGAACAGGTTGAGCAGGTCGCGCGGCGCTGCATCGGCTGTCGCGCTCGCCAGCGGCATGCCGCCGCCGGTCAGCAGCAACTGCGCCTCGCCCGTGGCTCGGCCATCCTTCGCGATCTCTGCAAGCAGATCGTTGAACGTCTGCGAGAACCAGTTGTCATAACTCCCGCGCGCCGGCTGCCCGTCCAGCGTCGCATACAGGATCAGCTGGTTATACCCGGCGTCCTGCGCCATCTGCCGCGCCACCAGGACACAGTTGGAGTTGCCCTCGATCTTCGGCAGTCCGCCGCCCAGCATGCCCGCCGGCTGCAATGGCGAGAGCGCCGAGATCAACCCGCCGAGCCGCGTCGCCATGCGGGTCCACGCCTCCTGCTCGTCCGACCGGATCTGCACGAAGCCGGAGGGAGAGAGCCGCGCATAGGCAATCCTCAGCGAGTAAATGATCGGCGCAGCAAACGCCGGTTGTGCCAGTCCAGCCGCGGCAAGCCCGCCAAGCCCCAGCTTGAGGGCCGAACGTCGCGTCAGGGAGAAGGATGAAAACGTCATATGCACAGGCTCGGGCGCGTTGGTTTCCGCCCCATTAACTTCTGGCGTGTTCTCAATACGTTCGATGTCTGCCAAAGTGCCAAGATGAGTCTGGCGAAATGAATCAGCTGATCCGAATCCTCGGCGTCGATCCCGGCCTCCGCCACACTGGCTGGGGCGTGATCACGATGGACGGACCGCGTCTCGCCTGGGTCGCGCACGGCGTCATCCATCCCGACACCAAGGCTGATCTCGCCGACCGCCTGGCCGACCTCGCCGCCCAGCTGCGCGCCGTCGTCGATGCGCATAAGCCCGATGAGGCGGCGGTCGAGGAGACCTTCGTGAACATCAACCCGAAATCCACTCTGCTGCTGGGTCAGGCCCGCGGTGCCGCAATGGCCGCGCTCGCTGGCGCAGGGCTCAAGGTTCACGAGTTTGCCACGCGAAAAGTGAAGCTCTCCGTTGTCGGCACAGGCGGTGCGGACAAGGATCAGGTCGCCTTCATGGTGCGCCGCCTGCTGCCGAAGGCCGGCAATGTTTCCGCCGACGCGGCGGACGCGCTGGCGGTCGCGATATGCGGCGCCCACCATCGGCCGCTTCCGACGCAAAGGCTCAAGGCATGATCGGCAGGCTGCGTGGTACTATTGCTGCGATAGGCGAAGGCCAGGCGCTGATCGACGTCAATGGCGTCGGCTACCTCGTGCATGCCGGCTCACGTTCGCTCTCCAGGCTCGCAGTGGGGGAGGTTGCGGAACTCCACATCGAAACCCAGATGTCCGAAAGCGCCATCCGCCTGTTCGCGTTCGTCGCTGCCGAAGACCGCGCCTGGTTTTCTCGCCTGCAGGATGCTCCCGGCGTCGGCGCGAAAGTCGCGCTTTCAATTCTGGACACACTCACCACTGCCCAACTGATGGACGCCATCGCACTCGCAGACACCGCTGCAATCTCCCGGGCCAACGGCGTCGGCAAGAAACTGGCCGAACGCATCGTCACCGAATTCAAGGGCAAGCCGCCGCCGATGGGTCTGTTCGCGTCCGGCCTCGGCGCCGCCCTGGCAACAGCGCCAGCACCTGCGACTGGCGTCCGAGCTGCAGCGACGTCGGCCCTCGTCAATCTCGGCTACACGCCGGGCGACGCGTCACGCGCCGTGGCCACAGCCGCCCGCGATGTGGGAGAACAGGCGACCGAGTCCGTGCTGATCCGGGCTGCACTGAAGGCGCTGGCGCCTGCAAGCTGACGCCTAAAGCACCTCAGCCCCGAAGTGCAGCACCAACCCGACCAGCCCGCCAATCACCGTGCCGTTGAGCCGGATGTACTGCAGGTCGCGACCGACATTCATTTCCAGCTTGTCGACGATCGTCTTCGAGTCCCAGCGCCGGATCGTCTCCGACACCAGCCTGGCGACGTCCTCGCCATGCCGCTCGGCCAGCTGCACAAGCAGTGAGCGCAGGCGGACATTCAATGCTTCACGCACCTTCGGCTCGCTCAGCAATCCCGCGCCAAGATTGACCAGCGCGGTCTGCACCCAGGCGCGCAGGCGACCGTCGGGGCTCGCGCAATCGCGCCGCAGCGCCGACTTGAACTCCTTCCAGCCGGCCTCAACAGCGCCTGCGACAGTCGGGTGCCGCGCGGCCTCCTGCATCCAGCTGCCAAGTCGGGCCTGCAGCTCCGGATCCGTCCGCAGATTGTCAGCGAACTCGGAGACAATCTCCGTCAGGCGCTCGCGCAGCGGGTGATGGCGGTCGGATGCAACTTCGAACAGGAGATCGTTCACCGCATTGATGACGGTGTCGGCCACCTTGCGGTCCGCGCTGACAAACCGCATCAGCCAACCCGACCGGCCCTTGATCCGCTCGCGGATCATGTCCTTGTTTTCCTCGAGCAGCCGATAGCCCTGCTTGAGAAGCGTATCGAGTAGCGCCTGATGCCGCCCCTGTTCGGCCAGTGCCTCGAGCACGGACCCGAACGCCGGCGCAATGCTGGCGCCATCCGCCGCAATCGCCGCCTGGTCGCGCAGGAACGCCGCCACCGTCTCATCATCGAGCGCGTCCAGCATCGCCGGAACAGCGGACACTAGACCGCCGGCAAGACCGGACGACTGCGCCGGCTCGGCCAGCCACCTGCCCAGCGCCTCCGACAGGTCCTTCTCGCGCACGCGCGCCGCTACCAGCTCAGGCCGCAGGAAGTTGTCAGCGATGAACCTGCCGACCGCGTCAGCGATCCGGTCCTGGTTGTTTGGTATCACCGCCGTGTGCGGAATCGGCAGGCCCAGTGGCCGACGGAAAATGGCGGTTACGGCAAACCAGTCTGCGAGCCCGCCGACCATCGCGGCCTCCGCGAACGCTCGCATGTAACGCCAGAACACGCCCCAGCCCTCGGGCGGATCAACAAGATGCGAAAAAATGAACAGCCCCATGATCGCCGCGAGCAGGCCATTTGCCAGCCGCCGCATGCGGATAAGGCCGAGCTTTCCGTCGACAAGGAGGGGTTTGTGCCGGCCAGCCATTACGTCGCGGATCGCGCCAGAGTTGCGGGAGATTTCAGGGGCAGGTGAAGGGTCGCCGTTGTCATAAGACATGATATAGCGCGATCCGCAGCGGCGGGGCGAATTTGATGAACAATGCGGATCTCATTGGTGTGGTTGCCGCCGTTCTGACGACCTGCTCGTTCGTGCCGCAGGCCATCAAGGTTTTGCGCACCCGCGAAACCGCAGCAATTTCGCTGATCATGTATTCGATGTTCACCACCGGCGTCGCCTTGTGGTTGGCTTACGGAATCCTGACAACGCAATGGTCGATCACCATCGCCAACGCGACCACGCTCGTGCTGGCCGGCACGATCCTCACCATGAAGCTGCGGGCGGTCTTTGCCGACGCCCGCGCCTCGCGCGTGAAAGGCTAGAACACGGCTTTCGGCGCTTGCTGCATCATGGCCCCGCGCACCAGCGGAATTGGCGGCCCGCCGAATGCGAGGAAGGCGTCGTGGAACGGCTTCCAGCATGACTTCACGTCGCCGTCCTTCACCAGATCGGGATGCGCCGCGCAGTAATCGTCGCGCAGCTTGCGGATCATCAGCTTGCCCATCGTGTAGTTCAGGTAAGCCGGGTCATACGCCCCGCGCGCGGCTTGCTGGTCCGCCGTGCCTTCGCCCTGATAACCTTCGGTGATGAACATCTGCTTCGACTGCGCCAGCGTCATGCCCTTGGTGTGCATGCCGATCGCCGAAAGGAAGCGCACATTGCGCAGCGTGGCGTTGTAGAGCTGGCCGATGTGAGTCTCCGGATCGCCATTGCCGAGACCCTCGTCCCACATCATCTCCTCGGCATAGTGAGCCCAGCCTTCCGCGAACGCGTAGCCGACATAAACCTTTCCGAACATCGACTCTGCGCGGTTCGAATGCAGGAACTGCAGGAAGTGCCCCGGCCAGACTTCGTGGACGGACGTGAAGAGCAGGTTCGCCTTGCCGGGAATGTAGTCGGCCTGCTTCGCCTTCGACCACGTCGGATCTGGCGCCGCGATGTTGTAGAATGCCGGGAGATTTTTCGCGAAGGGAGGGGAGGGATCGATATACGCCCCGTTCTGCGCGTTGTACGGCGGCGACTGTTTCACCATCGCCTCTTCCTGGCCCGGCACCGTCACAACACTGTGGTCGATGACGAACTGGCGCAGGTCCACCAGCTGCTTGCGCGCATAGCCAACGAAATCGCCGCCTTCCGGCTTGTGCGATTCCTCGATGGCGACGCATTCAATGATCGTCTTGCCCGGCGCGTAGGTTGCGCACGCTTTCGCCATCGCATCCTGATTGCGCTTGAGATCCTCGCGCCCGATCCGCTCCAACTCGTCCAGTGGCGCATCCACGCGCTCGTTGGCGTAGAGCATCCTGGCGAACAGGTCCGCGCCCATCGCGAAATCGTCAACCTGCGACTTGCGCAGGCTGGTGAAATACTTGTCGAGATCGAGGAAAGCTGCGATCGCGATCGCGTTCTGCTTTTTGAACTCGGCCTGCGCCGCATCGTCCTTCACCTCGGCAAACACCTTCGGCACGTCGGACTTCAGGAACTCCGCCATCGGCTTGTAGGTGTGCAGCGCCATGTCGAGATAGACCTTGGGCAGCGGCCCTTTGAGGTTCGCCTTGATCTGCTCGGCGACCTCCGGAATGCCCGACGCCCACTTCGAATAATCTGCCAGCCGCTTCGGCAGCTCCGCATACGGCCGGTCGAGATAGACGCCTGGGTCAAGCCCGTACCAGGTCGGATTCTTGTGCGGCCAGTCCGCCGTCTCGCGCCAGAACAACGCCCCATCAACCACGGCGATAAAATAGTCGCGCTCGAATTTCTGCGCATCGCTGAAGGCGGCCGTATCCATCGCCTCGGCCTTCGACTTCCATTCGTGCAGCCGCGCAATCTCGGCCTTCAGACCAGCCTCGCTCCAGTCAGGCATCACCCCCGCATATTCCTGCCGTCCGGCATAGAAGGCGCTCGAAGGGTTCGCCTTCATATCGCTCTCGATCCAGTCATTGACGAATGTCGTCCACGCGGCCGACGCGACCGGCTTTGCCGGTTCATCCTGTTTCACGGCCGCAGGCGAACACGCCGCCAGCGCCAGCCCCACCGCCGCGCCCGCCAGCAATCGCCAGCACCGCCCACCGCGCAAATCGATCGCCATGTGCCGAACTTCCTCGAAAACGAGCCAAAATCGGGCCTAGTCGTGCGCCCGACCTTATCCCAAATCAATACCGCCCGGGCGCGGCATCGATATCAACGTTTCCTTTTCGTTCGGGATCGTAGACAAGGGAATCATGGCTCGAGACGGCGACATCACGAACCCGGAACGCCAGCCCGGCGAGCCGATCGACCGCGCGCTGCGGCCGCTCGCATTCGACGATTTCACAGGCCAGGCCGCCGCCAAGGCCAACCTCAAAGTCTTCGTCGCCGCCGCCCGCAAGCGCGGCGATGCCCTCGATCACGTCCTGCTCTCGGGCCCGCCCGGCCTCGGCAAGACCACGCTCGCCCAGATCGTCAGCCGCGAAATGGGTGTCGGCTTCCGCTCCACCTCCGGCCCCGTCATCGCCAAGGCGGGCGATCTCGCGGCTCTGCTCACCAATCTCGAAGCGCGCGACGTGCTGTTCATCGATGAAATCCACCGCCTGCCCGCCCACGTCGAAGAGATCCTCTATCCCGCAATGGAGGATCACACGCTCGATCTCATCATTGGCGAAGGCCCCTCGGCCCGCTCGGTGAAGATCGACCTGCCGCCCTTTACGCTGATCGGCGCCACTACGCGCGCCGGCCTGCTGTCGACGCCACTGCGCGACCGCTTCGGCATTCCGATCCGCCTCGAATTCTACACGCGCGAAGAACTCGGCTCCATCGTGAAACGTGCCGGCGCCAAGGTCGGCGCCGATATCACACAAGATGGCGCGGAAGAAATCGCCGGCCGTTCGCGTGGCACGCCGCGTATCGCTATCCGCCTCCTGCGTCGCGTCCGCGACTTCTGCGAATCCGATGGCGTCAAGATCAATCGCGCCGGCGCCGCCAGCGCCCTTGCGCGTCTGGAGGTCGAGGAAGATGGCCTCGACGCACTCGACCGCCGCTATCTCAATGCGCTGGTGAAAACCTATTCCGGCGGCCCTGTCGGCGCCGATACGCTGGCCGCAGCTCTGTCCGAGGCGCGCGACGCGATCGAGGAAGTCATCGAGCCCTACCTGATGCAGCAAGGGTTCGTCGCCCGCACCCCGCGCGGTCGCGTTGCCACGCCGAAGGCGTGGCAACGCGTCGGCCTAAAGCCGCCCGCCGCGTTCCAAAACCCGCTGTTCGAAGACGAGCCCGAAGGCGAGTAGCCCCGAACCTTGCCGGGCGGCCTTGGCGTGCGCGTGCGCACGGTCTATCCGTCATCAAAACAATAATCACGGGAGGACGCTATGAAATACCCTCGAACAATCGGCGCACTTATTCTGGCAGGGCTGCTGCCGGGATGCATCATGGTGCATGCGCGTGAAGTGGTGGAAGCTCCGCCCGTCGCCAGCGTCGCCCCTGTCGCCCCTGTTCCCGTTGCAGCACCGCCTGTGGTGGTGGCTCCGGTTGCGGCGCCCGCCCCAACCGGCCCTGCGCCGCTTCAGGTGCTCAAACCTGCCTACGTCACGATCCCGATGGAGATCACCGTCAACAAGCCGGTGAAAGACGTCTGGGCCCGGATCGGCAAGTATTGCGACATCGCCGAATGGTTCCAGATCGCGGCTGGCTGCACGATGACATCCGGCAAGGAAGGCGAGGTGGGGTCGGTCCGTAGCGTCGGCGCTGAAATCCTCGTTGCGAAAACCGAATACTCGTACGCCTACACCCAACCCGTCCGCGAAGGCCGTCTCTACAACCTGTACCACGGCAATCTCGAAGCGCGCCCGATCGACGCCAAGACCACGAAACTTCTCTACACGCTGGTCTACGATGTCTCGCTTGTGACGGGTGACGAAGCGGCGCGCACCGCCGACGTCGAACGTCGGCGTACGGCCTTCACCGGCGCTCTCAAGAACATGAAGATCCTCGCCGAAGGCGGCACGCTGCCACCGCCCGCGCCCCGCAACTAGGATGGATGGCGGCCGCCTACCGTGACTTGGTAGCGGTCGCCATACGCTCCTTGAGCGTGCCCTCGAAGTCCGCCTCCAGCCTGGTCATGAGGGCAGGGAAGGCCGCCGGATCGACAAACGGGTTCGGCCCCTTGGGTGCGGCCTTGGCTTTGCCGGCTTTCTCCAGAAGCTGGAAGAACTCCGGATGCGGCGCGAGCGGAACATCCACGTGCATCGCCTTCGTCTTCAAGAAGGTCGACCGGTAGTCCGCGACAATCCCCTCATACTGCACCGGTGGGGTGATGCGGTTCGCCGCCACCGTCGCCGAGCAGAACACCAGCGCGTCATAGGCCTTGCCGCCATCGTTCAGCTTTGCGCCCCATGACGTGCAGCCACGCGAGTGTCCGGGCGTCAGATTGGCCGTAAGCGTGAAGCCACCCAGCTTCACCGTGTCGCCATCGTGCAGAACCTTGTCCACCTTCACCGGCGGCGCCCCCATCGTCTTGCTGTCTTCGCTGCCGAGATAGATGCCGCCCTCCAGCGCCGAGACATCTCCCTCCATTGCATAGAGCCTGGCGCCCGTGTCCTGCTTCAATTGCTTCAGTCCGCCCGAATGATCGAAGTGAGCGTGGCTGTTCAGGAGCACTTTCACATCGCTCAACTTGAAACCCAGCTTCGCGATGTTCGCCTCGATGATCGGCGCGCCCTGCGGCGTCGCGCCATCGAGCAGGATATGTCCCTCCGGCGTCGTGAACAGGAAGGCCGAAAGTCCCTCGGTGCCGACGTAATACACGTTGTCGATCACATGGAATGGCTCGGTCGGGGTGTTCCAGTTGCCCTGCGCAAAGGCTGGCGCAACCGTGATGGTCGTGGCTATGGTCGCGGCGCCGATTGTCGTGAGCCATCTCATACGCACTTCTCCAGGAATCCCGTTGCGGCATTGATTTGCAGGCAGACTATCAAGCCAGTGTCCTGCCCGCGAGGGTGCGTGACAGGTCCGCTCTATGGAGCCGGCGGCAATACGAGCGCTCTGCCTTCCTCCCGTGGATCAGCGCCGCCGACCAGACCCTGCGGCGTCACCTGGATGACATGCGTCCCGCTGTAGAGTGGCTGCGGCGTCATCCGCCACCCAAGCCCACGCAGCGCCTCCGCCATCTCCTTGGGCATCCGCGAAGCCTCGAACGCAATATCCGGCGTTCGCGCGAACACAGCCGCAGTGCCGACGGCGTCTTGCGGCGTCTGCCGCCAGGCCAGCACGCCGATAATCGTTCGTGACACAGAAGCGATGATCGTGCTGCCGCCCATCGATCCCGCCACCAGCACCAGCTTGCCCTGGCCGTCCGTGATGATCGACGGCGACATCGACGAACGCGGCGCCTTGCGCGGCGCAACCGCATTGGCCACCGGCTTGCCATCGATCACCGGCTCCAGCGAGAAATCCGTCAGCTGGTTGTTGAGCCAGAACCCACCCGCCATCCGGTGCGAGCCATACTCGGACTCGATCGTCGCGGTCAGCGACACCGCATTGCCGTCATGGTCGACAACCGACAGATGCGTCGTGCCATGCTCCTGCATCGCTTCGCTGCCCCAGCGGTTGCGCAGCTTATCTCCCGCGGGCGTTCCCACAGGTATCGTCGCCGGACCTTTCGACAGGTCGATCAGCTTCGCGCGGGCATCGAGATAGGCCGGAGCGATCAGCTCCTTCGTGGGCGCCGTCACGAAACGATCGTCGGCCATGTAGTGGTCGCGGTCGACATACGACAACCGGCTCGCCCATACATACGCCGCCCAATCCTTCGCGTTTTGCGGCCCCTCCGGCTCCGGCCGCGCGCGTTCGTAGAGGCCGAGGATGGACAGCATCGCATTCGCCGAGCTCGGCGAAGGCATGGTGCACACGCGATAGACCCGGAATGGCGCGCACAAGGGGTCAAGCCGCCGCGGCCGGAAGGATTGCAGATCCGCCACTGTCAGCGTTCCTGCGCGAGGCTGGCGCTGCGCCGCCGCCACAATGCCCTCCGCGATCGCGCCATGTGTCAGAACGCCCGGACCTTCTGCAGCGATCGCCCGCAACGTGCTCGCATAGTCCGGATTTTTCAGGACGTGTCCCTGCGGCCAGGGCTTGCCCGCCGCATCGAGATAGATCGCGCGCGCCTGCGGATCCGCCTCGAAGATCGCCTTGTTGTCGGAAAGGCTCCCGGCGAGCCGCGGCCCCACCAAGAAGCCATCCTCCGCCAGCTTGATCGCCGGCTCGAACAGCTTCGCCCACGCCAGCTTGCCATGGTGCTCGTGCACCATCTTCAGCATCGGGATCAGCGCCGGCGTGCCGATCGATTTGCCGCTCGCCTGCGCCAACTCGAATGGCAGCGCCTTGCCATCGACCAGGAACATGTCGGGCGTCGCGCCTGCCGGGGCCCACTCGCGGCCGTCATAGGCGTCGATCGCCGCGCCATCCGCCGTGTAGTGGATCAGGAATCCGCCACCGCCCAAGCCAGACGATTCCGGCTCCACCAGCCCAAGCGTCAGTTCCACCGCGATCGCCGCATCGATGGCGCTGCCGCCTGCGCGCAGGATCTCCAGCCCCGCATCCACCGCCAGCGGATCGGCAGCCGCCACCATCGCCTCGCCCTTGTGGGCGGGCGCAACCGCGGGCGCATTGCTGCAAGCTGCCAGGAAAGCGAGTACGGCGACGGCCGTCGCACGTGGCGCCAACGTCCAGCCGCAAAATCTCATCATACTCTCCCGTCCGCGCCGCTCGCAGGCGTGTCATGCCACGCGCCGCCAGAAACACAAACGGCGGCCCGATGAGGAGCCGCCGTTCGATTGGTCTCGCTTGTCGGAGCCTCAGACGCCCTGCGGCTCTGGTTCCGCGCCGCCAAATCCTTCGTCGGACTTCGGCTTCTTCTTGATGACCGGCACAGCGGAGGTTGGTCCCGTCGGCGTATCATCCGGGCGATCCGGACGCTTGCCCTTGAACAGCTCGTTGACCTCATCGCCGCTCAGCGTCTCGTATTCCATCAGCGCCGCCGCCAGCTGGTCGAGCAGGTGACGGTTGTCGGTCAGCACCTGACGCGCCTTCTTCTCGCCATCGGTGACGATGCGGCGGATCTCCTGATCGATCAGCTTCGCGGTCTCGCCCGACACGTTCTGGCGTTGCGTCACCGAGTGACCAAGGAAGACTTCCTGCTCGTTGGCCGAATAGCGCAGCGGTCCAAGCAGTTCGCTCATGCCCCATTCGGTCACCATGCTGCGTGCGATGCTTGTCGCCTGCGTGATGTCGCTGGAGGCACCCGTGTTGAGGTGGTCTTCGCCGTAAACCAGCTGCTCGGCGATACGCCCACCAAACGCCATGGCGATCTTCGCCTCGGCCCATGTCTTGGTGTAGCTCAGCCGGTCGGCTTCCGGCAGCGACCATGTCACGCCCAACGCACGGCCGCGCGGGATGATCGTTACCTTGTGAAGCGGGTCGTTGCCGACAACCATGATGTTGACGATGGCGTGGCCAGCCTCGTGCACGGCGGTCGCCTCTTTTTCCTTCTGCGTCATCACCATGGACTTGCGCTCAGGGCCCATCATGACCTTGTCCTTGGCGTCCTCGAACTCGCGCATGCCGACCGAGCGCTTGCCACGACGGGCAGCAAGGAGGGCGGCTTCGTTGACGAGGTTGGCGAGGTCGGCGCCGGAGAAGCCCGGCGTCCCGCGCGCGATCGTCTTCGGCTCAACGTCCTTGCCAAGCGGCACATTGCGCATGTGCACTTTCAGGATTTTCTCGCGACCGATGATGTCGGGATTGCCGACAGTCACCTGGCGGTCGAAACGGCCGGGGCGCAGCAGGGCTGGGTCGAGTACGTCGGGGCGGTTGGTCGCCGCGATGATGATGATGCCTTCATTGGCCTCGAAGCCATCCATCTCGACCAGCAACTGGTTGAGCGTCTGTTCGCGTTCATCGTTGCCGCCGCCGAGGCCTGCGCCGCGATGGCGACCGACGGCGTCGATCTCGTCGATGAAGATGATGCAGGGCGCGTTCTTCTTGGCCTGCTCGAACATGTCACGTACGCGGCTTGCGCCGACGCCTACGAACATCTCGACGAAGTCAGAGCCCGAGATGGTGAAGAACGGAACGTTGGCTTCACCGGCAACGGCCCGCGCGATCAGCGTCTTGCCGGTGCCCGGCGGACCGACCAGCAGCGCGCCTTTCGGAATCTTGCCGCCGAGCCGCTGGAACTTGGACGGGTCTTTCAGGAAGTCGACGATCTCTTCGAGCTCTTCCTTGGCCTCGTCCACGCCCGCAACGTCATCGAACGTCACGCGGCCGTGCTTCTCGGTCAGGAGGCGCGCCTTGGATTTGCCGAAGCTCATCGCCCGTCCGCCGCCGCCCTGCATCTGGCGCATCAGGAAGAACCAGAGGCCGACGATGAAGAGCAGGGGAAGCGCTGAAATGATGTAGCTGAGGATGGTGCCGCCGGACTCGGCGTCTTCCACCTTCACGTTGACGTTCTTCTCTTCGAGGCGGTGCGCGAAATCGAGTTCCATTTCGCGGAACACGGCGAACTGTTTCTGGCCGTCCACGACGGTTGAAACCTTGTTGCCCTTGATCACGGCTTCCTTCACGCGGGCGGCGTCGACCTGACGCTGGAACTCCGTGTAGGTAATCTCCTGGGATCCGGCTGTTCCGGACGAGGTGGTCATCACGGTGACCAGCGCGATCAGGAGGAACAGAACGACGCCAAGGAGCGCCATGTTGCGCATATTCATTCGCGCGGCCTTTCGTGTGGGATACGTCCCGGTGAGAAGATACGTCCCGGTAAGATAGGGCCTATAATCCCCGAAAACGAGTGCTGAACCGTTAAGCGCCTGTCACTTTCGTGCGTCTTTTTTGTCTTTCAGGGGCGTTGCGCGTCTCAGACGGCGAGAACCCCCAGTCTAGGGGGCTCCAGCAGTCTGGTCGCCCGTGTCCAGTCCGACTGCTGGAGTGCGGGGTTTCCCCGTCGGACGGGAGCCTGCGAAACGACCAGGAAAGCCCCTGCCCGCACATGGATTTTGGCGCCGCCCAGCGTGACCCCACGCCCCAGCGCCGGGTCATGTGTGATGATGCGCTGCAGCAGCCGGTTCAGGGCGTCGCCTCGCGGACCGCGTTCGGCTCCGCCGGCGGCCATCACCAGCGCCTCGATCGCGCGTCGCAGCGCCTCATCACTGGCGCTGTCCAGCGACGCGAGAGCAATCTCCGCAGTGTCTCGCCCTGCGTCGATCCGCGTCAGCGCCAGCAGCGCGGACGCTTCCGCAGTCACGGCGGTGCGGATGTGCATCAGCCCGTCCATCACACGCAGCGCCTTCAGGTGAGTCTGCTGATCCATTCGCAGCAGAAGACGCCGCATCCGTACGCGCTCGAAACGGCTGGCTGTGTTCGATGGGTCCTCGACCCACGACATGCCGCGCGCGCGCAGTTCATCGCGCAGCTCCTCCCGCCCAAACGCAAGCAGGGGCCGCACAAGGTTGAGCTCTCGGCCCTCGGGCCAGACTGGCGAAACACCGTTCGGCATCAGGCCGGCAAGACCATGCCAACCGGAGCCCTGCCGCGCACGCATGAGAAATGTTTCCAGCCGATCGTCACGCGTGTGACCCAGGGCGAGGATCTTGACGTCATTCTCGTGCGCCCACGCCGCCATCAGCCGGTGGCGCGCCTGCCGCGCAGCGTCCTGGCCCACAGGTCCGTCCTGCGCATGCGTCCATGTCTGGATGCTGTGTTCGACGCCAAGCGCTTCGCACACGCGATGCGCATGTTGGGCCTCGCCGGCTGCTTCAGGGCGCAGGCCGTGATCCACGGTGACCGCAAGACACGTGACGCCGGATTGGGCAGCGTATTCCGCCGCCAGCATCAGCAACGCCAGGGAGTCGGATCCGCCGGAAACGGCGACGCCGATGCGGTCATGCCTGTCGGCAAGAATCCGGAACGCGTTCATCGCCCGCTGTGACAGCGGCGAGACCGCAGCCTGCCTACCGTTTGACGAGGATTTCACGCTCGTAGATGTCGACCAGTTGGCGCCAGATGTCGAGCGTATCCTCGAAATTGTCGGCCGTGACGCCGGCATCGAGGTTTACGTCCATCAACAGCTTCACCTGCGCTGCATCGTAAACCACCCGCGCATAGCGCCAGCGGGCGTTGAAGGCGTTGATCGTGTCGGTGGACAGCGCGGCCGGGCGCTGCGCCTGTGTGATAAACTGCACGGAATTGCAGAACTGGCCGCCTTCGCACTCGTAGAACTGCACCATGTATTCCGAGCCGGAGAAACGCCCCGCGATCACCGGATCGCCCTTGGCGTCGGCGCGCAGCTCGACCCGATAGCCCGTGCGTTCCATGAAGCGGGCAATGCCGGCCGGGTCCGACGCGTCAAACATGCCGCCGCGCACGCGCTCGGCCGATGGCGGTTGGGCCAGCGCCACGGCAAACAGGCTCGCAGCGCACGCCGCAAGGACTGCGCCTGAGAGAAGTGATGAGGCTTGGCGGATCAATCGCAAGTCTGTCTTCCCCGACTCAGAAGCTCGCTACGCAATAGCGTCCCACGATCTTTTGCGGAACAGTTCATCTGCGCAAACGATGCGACTCAATTCGCCGCACACAGCAAGACGCGTGCGCGCAGCTCAGGCGAGAACGAATGTCAGGTGCATTTGGCGTATTGGCGTTCCTGGGCCGCCATCTGCTTGGCGACAGCCGACGCCTTCGGGAATTGCTTGCCCATCAGGTCGAGCGTGCGACAGGCCTCGGTGCGCTTGTCCATCAATCGCATCGCGCGCGCCAGCTTCACGAGACCCGTCGGCGCGTTGGACGACGTCGGATAATCCTTGATCAGCTTGCCATAGGCGCCGGCCGCATTGGGAAAGTCGTCCTGATAGAGCAGCGACTCGCCAAGATAGTACTGGGCGTCAGCCGCGTTCTTCGACTTCGGATACTTGGCGAGAAATCCCGTGAAGGCGTTTTTCGCGCCGGCGAAGTTTCCGCCGATCAGCAGTGCGTGGGATTCCGTGAACATGCCCTCTTCATCCTGGGGCAGGGCTGCCGTGTCGAAAGCAGGCGCGGCAGCAGGGGCAGGCGCTGCAGCAGGCGCTGCAGCTGTTGAGGTCCGTTGCGCCGGTTTGACAGGTGCAGACGTCAAGCCGGCGTCACTCTTTGGGATGCCGTTAACTTCCTCCTCCAGCGTCTCGACGCGGTCCTTGAGGAGTTCGATGTCGGCTTCGGCGCGGCGGCGACCAGCGTCAGCCGCTTCGGCGATACGGCGGGCGTCGCTGAGCTGCGCGCCCAGCGTCTCGGCCTGGTCGACGGCCTTTCGCAGGTCGCCCTCAAGCGCCTCGAGGCGCAGGCGAAGCTGTTCGACCGCAGGGTCAGGAGCGGCCACATAGGGCGTCGAGCTGAACACCTGGGCATGGGCCTGCGGCGTCAGGGCGAGCACCGCCATTGCCGCACCGGCGCACGCCAGCGTCCAGATCACGGGGCGAGCCCATGATCCTGCTGAGTGGCTCTTGTGCTGTGAAACTGGAATTGCGCGCGCCCGGGGCCGCAAATGCCGGTTAACGGGGCGCAAGGGAGGCGTGAAGCGTGTGACTCTCATGTGCGAAAGCTATCTGCCGCCCGCGCCAAAATTATGGCGGACCGGGCGGCAGACTGCACTTGGGGTCTTAGCTGATCGCTTCGACGATGACGTTCGTGTAGCTGTTGCGGTTACGCGTCCAGGCTGACTCGTCGTGGCCCGGGTCCAGCGGCTTGTCCTTGCCGAACGAGATCAGCTGGATGCGGCTGTCCGCAATGCCCTGCGACATCAGGTAGGATTTCACCGATTGTGCACGACGCTCGCCCAGCGCGATGTTGTAGTCACGGGTGCCGCGCTCGTCGGCATGCCCCTGAATTTCAACCCGCGTCGACGGGAACTGCTTCAACCAGGCGACCTGCGAGGCCAGCGCGCGCTGGTCGTCGGCGTCCAGATTGTATTTGTCGTAGTCAAAATACACCCGGTCCGTGGCTTTGACCGCGAAGTCAGCCTTCGATCCGGCCGCAGGGCCTGGGGGGACAGGCGGCGTCGTCGGGCGTGTCGGCGCAACCGGAGGCGTGACCGGGGGCGGCGTGACAACAGCCGTTTCAGTAGGGGTAGGCGGCTCCGGAGGCGGGTTCGAGGCGCAGGCAGCAGCCGCGAACGTAGCAATAGCGAGAGCCGAAAGGCTGAGTATCCGCATAGTCATTAGTCTCCTTGTTCCCGTCGCGCCCCCCAAGAAGGCGCGTATCCAATTCCCCGGGTATTACCTGCGAATTGCGAAAGAATTGCAAGACTGGGTCAGCGTTCTAACCCGCCGGGCGTCAATATAAGTCCATGCTTTTTGTGGCAAAGGCGAGGCTACGTTGCAATCAAGTAATGTCGATTCTGATATCTTTTCAGTCTTATGAGACAGTAAAGCAGCAACATGATGCTTCGCAGCCGCCAGTTTACAAGGTTTGCTGTCGAACTACTCCATTTTTAGCACGGGACCCCAGGTCGGGTTGGTTGCGTCCCGCGGCGTCGGTATCCTGCGCTCGTTACGTCCCGTCAGATCGATCGAGTAAATCTTGGGGCCGGCGGCGCGCGAGGGCGTCCTCTCGAAGGCGATGACGCGTCCATTGGGTGACCAGGTCGGGCTTTCGTCCTGATAACCATCTGTGAGAATGCGCAGGCCGGATCCATCCTTCTGCAGGACGCCGATCACGAACTGACCGCCGCCCTGACGCGAAAAGGCGATCCAGTCGCCGCGGGGCGACCAGACCGGGTCGGTAAAGCTGTAGCCGCCCCCGTCGAACGTAATGCGGCAGGAATCGGCTTTCGCGCCGCCGCCGCGCGGGCACACCATCGGAGAGCGGTCGGCGTTCATGATATAGAGCTGTTTCGAGCTGCCACGGTCGGACTGGTAGACGATCATCTTGCCGTCAGGCGAGAAGGATGGCGAGGTTTCGATCGCCGAGTCATTTGTCATCCGCGTCTGTTTCCGCGTCGCGAGATCGATCATGTAGATGTCAGTGTTGCCACCTTGCGCACGGCTGAACACGATCGAGCGGCCGTCGGGCGAGAAGCGCGCCGAGAAATCGAGCTGCCCCTGTCCCTCGGCCAGGATCTCCTGACGCCCCGTGGCGATGTCATACAGGTATGTGCGCAGCAGGGTCGCGGTCGGATAGCGCGGATCCTGGATGTAGGCGCCGTACAGGATCACCTGGTCTGTCGGCGAGAAGCGCGGGTTGATGACGGATGTGAAGCCTGAAAGCAGGAACTCGGCATTGGCGCCATCCTGGTCCATGATGGCGAGACGGCCGCGATAGGGTTCATCGCCGGGGGTTTTCGACACAAACACCACGCGGCTGTCGAAATAGCCCGGATCGCCGGTCAGCTGCAGGAAGATGTCGTCGGCGACCTTGTGCGCCAGCCTGCGCCAGTTGAGCGGCGTGGGCACGGCGTAGGACATCGCGAACTGCTGGTTCTGTCCGTAGACATCCCACAGCCTGTACTGAACGGTCATCTGGTTGGTGCCGGCGTCGACCACGACATTGCCGACGACCAGCGCCTGCGCCTCGAGACCCGACACCGTCCAGTTGCCGAACAGCGGGGCCTTGGTGATGTCGAGGTCGCGCTCGATGAACGACGACGGCTCAAGCACGCGGAATGGTGCGGAGGAGGTGAGGTCGGCGCGAATGACGCCGGTCAGTTGCTTTGCAATCTCGGTCGCACCCGGACCGGCAGCGTCGAAATCCGGCACCGCGATACGGAGCGGAATGTACTGCTCGCCGACCACCTGCGCGCGCAGCTGTGCGTGGGCGGGCGGGGGCGCGAGCGTCGCGCCGCCGATCAGCGTCACAGCGGCCAGCAGGGCGGAGGCGAGCCCCGCGCTGATGCGTCCGGCAAACAGGCTCCCGACTACCCCGGCGTTTTGCGTCTTGGTCATGGGTTGGCTCCGATCTTGGGCACGAATTCCAGGTCGATGTATTGCGGCTGGGGCAGGCGGAAATAGTCATCCGGTACTTGCCAGCCGAGATTGTTGCACATCTTCAGTGCGCGCTGGGCGTGCAGGTCAAACGCCTGCAGGGGCGGGTCGCCGGAAGGTGATCGCGTGGGGGCGACCCTTTGAGGATCCTGCGAGAATTTTCCATTGCGGCCGAACCAGACCCGGTATGTCACGCGCAGTCGCTTGGCATCCGCCATGTCGCTGTGGTCTGCAAAGCACCCCTTGGTGATCAGCTGCGACTTGATGATATCCTCGATCGACGCCGTCATGCGGCGCTTGTCGCCGGCGCTGAGGCGCGGGGCTTCCTTCGACGAGGCGGCAGGCGCGACGCCCGCGGAATTGGTCTGCTGTTTCGGCATGGTCTTGTCGACGCTGGAGAGAATGTCGTCGAGCTCGCTGTTGAAAGACTTCGCCGGCGGCGCGGGCGAGGCCTTCGCATCGGGTTTCTTGATCTCTTCCCTGGGCTTGTCCTTCGGCGGCTCGAACGAGACGCTGTCCTCGTCGGGCGGTGGCGCGCCCGCAGCTGGATTGGACTTCTCGGCCTTCACTTCTTCCTCGATCGGCTTGTCTTCGTCCATCGCCGAGACAGCCGTGAGATTGGTCATGTCGGCGACCGTCACCAGTTCGATCGGCACCACGATCATCTGCGCAACAGAATCCTTCGGCTGCTCGAGCGGCATCACCATCAGTCCGGCCACCACCACGCCCGCATGGACGAGGAACGACACGAATGCCGATGGAAGCGTTGCTGCTGAAGGAGGGGGCAGTCTTCGCATCAACCGCGATCACTTCTCCTGGAGAATGCGCTTGGCCGAATTTGGATCGACCGGCAGTCCGGCATTGGTGAAGCCGGACGATTGCAACAGCGCGAGCACGGTCACCACTGCCCCATAGTTGACCGCTTCGTCGGCGCGCACATAGACGCGCTTCTCAAGATTGTTTTCCGCCAGCGCCTTCAGCATCGGCGCGAGGTCCTTCAGTTCAACAGGCGTATCCTCAAGCCCGACATAGACTTTGCCCGCCTTGTCGATGGTGACGACGAGCGGGCGCTCCTTCTCGGTCTTCATCTGATCCGCGCGGGTCTTCGGCAGCGTTACGGTGACGCCGGTCGCCAGCATCGGCGCCGTCACCATGAACACGACCAGCAGCACGAGCATGACGTCGACCATCGGCGTCACGTTGATGTCGGCCATCGGCTTGCGCCGCTTCCCACGTCCACCCGAATTGCGGATCAGCATGGCCATGCGATCAGGCCTCCCGGCGATCGTTGAGACGACGCGACAGCCGCACCGAGACTTCCTGCGCGAAGTTGCCCATCCGCTCGGAGAAGGCTCCGATGTCGGAGGAGAACTTGTTGTAGAAAATCAGCGCCGGAATGGCGGTAAAGAGTCCCAGGCCGGTCGCGAACAGCGCTTCGGCGATGCCGGGGGCGACGACGGTCAGATTGGTTTCGCCCTGCGAGGCGATCTCGCGGAACGAGTTCATGATGCCGATCACCGTGCCGAACAGCCCGATGAAGGGCGAGGAGGACGCGATAATGGCCAGGGTCGACAGGCCCGATTCCATCCTGGCGGTCTCACGGCTCACCGCGACGTCCATCTGCAGCGAAGCGCGCTCGACGATGGCCTTGTTGGTGTCGTCGCCCGGTGCGCCACGGCGGCTCTCACGCCATTCCCGGGCGCCTGCGGTGAACACGCGGGCCATCGCCTCGGCAGGCTTTTCCGTCACGCGCTCATTGATGTCGTCGAGCGGCTGGCCGGCCCAGAAGGCCTGCTCGAAGCGTTTGGCGCGCGCGCGGGCGCCGGAAACCGAGAACCACTTGTCGATTGCCACCGCCCACGACCAGACCGACGACAGGGCAAGTATGCCCATCACGATCTGGACGATCAGGTCGGCGCGCAGGAAGAGCGCGAGCAGCGAAAAGTCCTGCGTCGCCAGCGCGTTCGGAAGGGCTTCGGGCATTCAGGGCCTCATGGAAAGGATCGGGGCAAGAAAAGGCTTGCGAAAGTGCCCCTTAACACAAGCGTCTTGCACGGTTTCTGGTTACGAAATTGGGCGACATGAAGGTCAATACGGGCGATTCCCCGGGGCTTCAGCGGCTATTCAGCGTGGGTGTTGCATAAGCAGCCCAGTGAGCCGATTCCATTGCTGAAGGCTTACGGGCGCGCCCGTCAGGATGAATCGCCACCGCGACGACTTCGGCCTCCGTCAGCAATTGCCCATCCCGTTCTACACGCTGCCGGAAGTTGAGGCGCGGGCCCTTCATGCCGGCAAAAGACGTGCGCACGAGCAGGGCGTCGTGGATGCGGGCGGGGGCACGGTAATCGATGGCAATGCGTGTAACCGCGAAAACACCGTGGTCTGGCTGCCCTGGCGGCACGCCCATGACCCGCAGCATCTCCGAGCGTCCGCGTTCGAAGAAGCGGAGATAGCCTGCGTGGTAGACCACGCCGGTGAAGTCCGTGTCCTCATAGTAAACGCGCACCGGCAACAGGTGCTCGCGGTCCACGATTCGGCCGATGGAGGGCAGGTCGCTCATGTCTCTCCGATAGATCAGCTGTGTGACCAGCTCCACCCATGATGGGTTGGATTTGGGAAAGAACGGGTCATTTCGTGGCCGGGTGCGACTTCGCGCCCACGCCCGCCAACGAAATCGTGAAGGCCGGGTCGCTGGGCGCCTTTGGCGAGGGGTCACGCAGATTCGACCCGGCTGGCCGGCAATCCCGAGGCCAGGCTGGGGCGAGAGCGGGGGGCTGAGTGTTGAGACGGTCGGGCGCCGAACAGTCGCGCGGAGGTGGCGCTGGCTGACCGCGCCTTTCTCCCTGCACGGCCATACCACGAACGTATTGGCAGGCCTCGCGCTCTTGGGGGTGGGGGGGCCTTCCTGCTTGCGGTGCTGGCGACCTGTCTGATGCGGGTCGCAGGGCAGGGCGGCGGCGGGTCCTGCGGCAGGCCCGCGAAGGGTGTCGAGAAACCGACGCCGCCGCGTCTCTCTGGAATCCTTCGCGACTAGCTACGCGGGAACATGTCGAAATACGGCTGCGCCTCCGCCAGCACGCGCGCGAAGGATGGCCGCGCGATCAGCCGGTCGAGATAGCGCGTGGCGCCGGGATGGTTATCGCCAAACGGCGCGACCTGGTTGGCATAATACAGCGCAGGCGCCGCAGCGCAGTCGGCCATTGTGAAGGTGAGGCCCGTGGCCCAGCCGCCCGAGGCCATGTCGCGATCGACCAGCGCCAGGGCTATCTCCAGCTCGGCATGATGCTTCGCGACCCCGACCGGATCCTTCTGGCCTTCCGGGCGAAGGCGGTTGGCGACGATGCGCTGCATCTTGTCGTGAATGTAAAGATCGTAGAACCGATCCGACAACCGCACGCGCAGTGCGAGATCGGGATCGGCCGGCAACAGCTTGGCCGCAGAGAGATGCTTCGATGCGAGGTATTCGATGATGATGGTCGATTCCGGAAAGGCCTTGCCCGCCGCCTCGTCCACGACCACCGGAAACTTGCCCAGCGGCGTCATACGCATAAAGCGCTCACGCGCATCGGGATCCTGCAGATCAACAATCTCCTTCTCGAACGGGACGTCTGCTTCGTAGAGCGCGATGAGCGTCTTCCAGCAAAACGACGAGAGTGGATGCATGTAGAGGCGCAGGGTCATGGGAGGCTCCGGTTGTCAGCCACTGTTTCGCCGGTCAGTGAATGGCAAACTCACGTTCCAGCCTGCCGAAGCATCCGGCGCGGCGACCGTGCGGTTCCTGACATCTTCCTCGCCGCTGGAATAGCCGCCTGGCTCAGTGTCCACGGGGCCGACCTCGCCTCGGCCCACCCCGCTTCTGCAGAAAACTGCAGACAAAGCTTCATTCGTGCTGGCGACGCCCACGGCGACCGTGCAAATGTCGAGTTGGACGTCACGCAAAGGGGACCGGAATGTATCGTACAATGAGCGCGACGGTGATCGCCTTGATGCTGGGCGCGCCAGCCTATGCGCAGTCCGCAGGCGAGTTGTCGGGTGGAGCGTGGTCCTGCCGCATGACATCTCTCGTCGGAGAGCCCGGCGGGGACCTTACGCTCGACTTCGGTCGCACAGGATCGCTCAGCGGAGAGTTCTATTTTGAAATCCCAGATGAGGACGACACCATCGCTATGCGGTTCACCGTTACCGGTGGCTGGACGCTTGACGGGTCCGTCATCAGCATGAACGTGACGGACAGCGAACTGATCGGTGCGTGGCTAAATGGCGAAGAGCTTCCGGACGATACCAAGGAAGCGATGCAGGGCTCCCTCGAAGAAGAGCTCGAGGCTTTCTCCGGCGAGGACACAGTCGCCTACATCGCCGAGCACGCGATGGTTCTCGAAGAGCCGGACACGTCGATCAGCTGCTGGCGCTAGCCTCAGTCCGCCCAACGCGCGTTCAAACCGGCGGCGGAATTCGCTGTCGGGAGCGGGATCCCGGTACAGATAAAGCCGCTTGTCTCCGGCCATAGCGTCCCCTCAGCGGGACGCCACTGCCATGCTGTCTGGCGTTGCCGAAGCGCTGTAGTCGCCGACGCGCCAGCGATGCCAGATGGTGAAAATGCGGGGCGCATCGACCAGATACCGTTTCCACATGCGCCGCGGCTCGACACACAGGCGAAACAGCCACTCCAGGCGGTTGGCCCGCATCCATGCCGGCGCGCGCGCGGTCACGCCTGTCAGGAATTCCAGCGAGGCGCCGCAGCAGATCGCGACGCCCGAACAGTCGCCTGCCTGACGCGCCTCATAAGCAATCATCTCCTGCTGCGGCGAGCCGACCGCGAGGAACACATAGGAAGCCGGGTTTTCGCGAATGAAGCGAACGCAAGCTGCGCGCGCATCCCCGTCATCGCGCAGGCCAGACGGCGCATCGAACCAGCGCAGATCTTTCAGCCCGAAGCGCTCGCGCAGGGCCGCCGACATCACCTCAGTCCCGCCGATCATCAACACGGCGTCATCAGGGGCGATGTACTTGCAGAACAGGTCGGTCACGATGTCGGCGCCCGGCGCTGCGGGCAAATCCAGATAGGACGCGTTGGCGAAGGATTCGAGAATGCGGCTGTCGCACAGGTTCATCCACGCATTGTGGTAGAGCTTCCCCAGCGCCGGCTGACTGTCCATCCGCACGAGATGATCGACATTCGGCGTTGCGACATAGGCGAAGGGCCCCAGGGTCCGTGCGCGCCGTGCGATCACCGCTGCTGCTTCCTCAACAGTCAGCGGATCGAAAACGACGTTCAGGAATTGCATGCGCGGGGTCATGGGCGTGGGGACCGTTGTGCAGTGGATCAGTCCTCAGGCTAGGCAAGTCTGGTTGAGGAGATGTTGCGGGCGCCAAATTAATCTTCAGCGGTCTCGGTCTCGCCACCGTTGCCGCTCTCTGGTCCGAGGGAGGCACCGTCGCGTCCATAGCCATATTTCCGCAGCAAACCCCGCATCTGGTGATAGCTGAGTCCCAGATGCCCGGCCGCCTTCTTCTGGTGACCGCGACAGGTCTCAAGCGCTGCCGCGATCAGTTTCTTCTCAAGTTCGGATACGACGGCGTTGAAGTCCACGGGGCCTTCCGGCAGCGCAGGGGAGGTCACTGGCGCTCGTTCCGGTGGCGCTGGTGCAGGCCCTGCGCGCGGCGCTTCAAGGGGGGTAAACAGCTCCTTTGACGGTCGCCATGGCGAGTTGAAGGGATCGAGCATGTCGGGCGACAGGGTCACCGGTCCCAGCGGCGCGCCATTGGCCTGCGCCGCCATGATGCGGAAGGTGGCGCGTTCGGCGGCATTCCTCAGTTCACGCACATTCCCCGGCCAGGAATAGTCGCACATCGCCTTCAGCGCGCTACGCGACCAGCCGGGGAAATCTCCCTCCAGCTCGCGCGCGATCCGCTGCCCGAAATGCTCGGCCAGCAGGATGATGTCCTCTGGCCGCGCCCGCAGCGGCGCCAGCGTGATGACGTCGAAGGCGAGGCGATCGAGCAAGTCGGGCCGGAAGCGGCCCTCGGAGGCGCGGCCAGGCAGGTCAACGTTCGTCGCGGCAACAATGCGCACATCCGTAGTGATCGTGTCCTCGCCGCCCAGGCGCTGGAACTGCCCGTATTCGACGACGCGCAGGAGCTTCTCCTGCACCTGCATGGAGGCAGTCGCGATCTCGTCGAGGAAGAGCGTGCCGCCATTGGCCTGCTCGAACCGGCCCTGACGGCGCTTGGTAGCGCCGGTGAACGCGCCGGCCTCGTGGCCGAACAGCTCGGAATCCAGAAGGTCTTCCGATAGCGCGCCGCAATTCACCTTAACGAATGGCTTGTCCCAGCGCGGCGACAGATAGTGCAGGCGTTCGGCGATCAGTTCCTTGCCCGTGCCACGCTCGCCGATCACCAGGATCGGGCGCTCGACGAGCGCCGCGAGCGACACCCTCTCAAGGCTTTCCAGCCACGTCGCGGACTGGCCGATCAGGTCGGGAGGTGAGGGTGTCGCCATGTGGCGAGAATTACCACCAGATAGCCTAATTCGCCAATAAGCCCGTGGCGCTTTTCACCAAAATACTTGCTTGTACACAGGTCGAGTCAAGAAAAAGCGATAAAATACAGGGCGCCTAATGGTTACCAAAAACTGGCACGCCGGTTGCAATCAATGTTTCATGCCGGGGTTACACCGGCGACCACAGGAGACAGTGATGCGCTACACCGACAGCCGCGACCCCTACGAGAAGCCCAGCCCACTGGGACGGTTCGGAAGCTGGCTGTCACGCAGATCGATCGAAAGCTGGGGCTTCTTCATTGCCGGCTTTCTGATCGCGCGGATCTTCTTCTGACCTCCCTCCACTTCATCGGCACACAAGACCACCCCCTCCAAGAAGACCATCCCCCCGAGAAGTTTTAGACGAAAGGTTCTGATATGGGCGTTTTCTCCCGACTGTCCGACATCATCAACTCCAACCTGAACTCCATGCTGGATAAGGCGGAGGATCCGGAGAAGATCGCGCGCCTGATCATCCAGGAAATGGAAGACTGCCTTGTCGAGGTCCGCTCCGCCGCTGCGCGGTCGATGGCGGACAAGAAGGAATACGAGCGCGATATCAAGACGCTCGAACAGACCCGTCTCGACTGGACAGCCAAGGCCGAGCTCGCCGTGGAAAAGGGGCGCGAAGACCTCGCCCGCGGCGCCCTCTCCGCCAAGCAGCGCGCCGAGCGCGAGATCGACAGCCGCCGCCAGGCGCTGCAAGCGATCGAAGAAGTCTCGGTCCGCCGCCAGGATGATCTCGAGAAGCTGCAAGCCAAACTGGACGAAGCGAAAACGAAACATCGTGCGCTGGTCGTCCGCCGCGAAGCTGCTGAACAACGGATCGCGATGCGCTCGCGCATTGAGGTCAACAAGGTCGACGAAGCGATGCGCCGCTACGGCCAGATCGAACGCAAGGTCGACGAAATGGAAGCCTATGCCGATCTGATCAATGTCGGCGACCGTTCGCTCGAAGCACAGTTCCAGGAACTGGCCGCCGAAGAGTCGATCGAAAAGGAACTGGCCGAGATCAAGCGCCGTCGTGGCGGAGCCCCCGCTCCTGCTGCTGCTTCGCCCGCTCCGGTCCGCCGCAAAACCTCGGAAGGTGAGGGTGCCTGATGCAAGCCGAAACGATCTTCGGGATGAGCCTTGGACTGGTTGCGATTGTCAGCCTGTTCGTCATCCTTCCCTGGATGATCCTGCACTACATCTCGAAAGCTCGGTCCAACAGGAGCCTCTCTGAAGACGACGAAAGAATGCTCGAAGACCTCTGGCGCTCCGCTCGAACGATGGAGCGCCGGATCGAGACCCTGGAACGCCTTGTCGAACCTGACGCAGCGCCAGTGCGCCCGCGTCCCACCCAGTCCACCCGTGGGGACATCAACTGATGCGCGACGATTACATCTCCTCTCCGAACCCCAAGCGGCTCTACCGCTCACGTGACAAAGTCATCGCCGGCGTCTGCGGCGGCATCGCCGAGCGCATGGGCTGGGACCCGACGATCACCCGGGTCGTCGCCGCGATCTGTCTCTTCGGCGGCGTCGGCTTCATTATCCCGGTCTACCTGGTCGTCTGGGCCATCACGCCCTACCAGCCCTATCGCCCGCGCAATCTGACGCCGGACGAAGAACGCTTCTGGACTTCGGTGTCGGATCGTCCGCGCGAAACCTTCTCGAACATCCGCTACAAGTTCAAGGACATGGATGACCGGCTGGCCAAGATGGAACGCTCGGTCACCTCCGAAGAATGGAAACTGCGCAAGGAATTCCGCGACCTGGAAGGCATCTAGACCACCCCGGCGCAGCGACTGATCCTCCTCCTCCCGCAGCCGCTGCGCCAATGACGAACCAACAAAGCCCCCAAAAACAAAACAAAAGAGGGACACAATGGCTCGCAGCATTCAGCTAACTCCTTTGCGGATCAGGTTGGCCTGCGCGGCAGCGCTCCTCGCCTTCGGCGTGACGACCCTTCTTGCAGGCGCCCGCCTGGGCGTGGTTCATCTCGATGCTGGCGAAATGACGCTTGTCTTCGGTGGCGGCGAACAGGGACTGCAGGTCGACATGGCCTCGCGTGGCTGCCCGCCGGATTGTAATTTTGCGATCGACTGGCGCCCGCTGGCGTCGCTGACGGCTACGGGGTTGTAAGATGGGCCTGTCAGAGCTTGTTGTGTTCGCGCCTTTCGCAATGGTTGTCGCCATTATCTGGCTCATCCAGAAAGGAAAGAATCACCGCGCAGAGCTTCAGTCGCGTGGTTCGCCGCAGGACGAAGCCATCGTCGGCTCCATGCAGCAGCAGATCGACAAGCTGACGGCGCGCGTGCAGGTGCTCGAACGCCTCGTGACTGACGACGATCGCAGGCTCTCTCGCGAGATCGATGGCCTGCGCAACCGGGACCGCCCGCCTGCCTGATAAGGGTTTGAGCGACGGCCAAGGGAGACACAGACATGAAAAACGATACCAGGCCCGCCCCTACCAACAATCCTGCCGCTCCGGCGACCCCGCGCCCGCGCTTCCTCGATGCGCATGAACCGCGTCGCGTGCCGCTGAGCCAGGTGCGCACCGATGAAGAAGCGCGCCTCGCGGCCGATATCGAAAAACTGCGCTGAACACATTACGCTGACAGGGGAGTGGCACGATGATTTATGACGACGAGCGCCATAACAGCCGCCGCGCCGGGGCCGATCCCTTCAGCCGCGAAGCCAAGCGCGGCGACTGGCGCGCTCGTCGCGCTGCGCGTCACGCCGGGCGCGGCGACTGGAGCCATTTCAGCGATCCCAAATTCTGGGGCCTCGACGCAGAAAGCATGAAGTGCTGGGGCTTCGGCGGCGGCGCCGGCGGCGGAATGAGCGCTGGCCTGCATGGCATGGGCGGCCAGCCCGGCGGTGAAAACGTCGCCGAGCTTCAGGACAAGGTCGCCAGGATGGAGAAAACCATCGCGTCGCTCAACGAACGGATCATCGTGCTCGAACGGCTGGCGCTCAACGACGAGGCTCGCCTTGCCGCCGAGATCGAACGACTGCGCGATACTGATCGCAAACAGAGCTAGAAAGCAGGACCGGAACATCATGGACTCGATTGGAATTCTCGTCCCTCTTCTAGGCATCGGGTGTGGCCTGGCCGCCATCCTTGGCGGCACCCATATCAAGTCGCAGCAGCTGAAGCTGCAGATCGCAAAAGAAGAGCGGGCCTCCGGCGCCAGCACATCTGAAACGCAAAACGAGATTCAGCGCCTCAAGGATCGCGTCGCCGTGCTCGAACGCCTGCTCACCGATGGCGACCGCAAGCTCTCCAGCGAGATCGATCGCCTCCGTTCATCGGAGAGGATCTGAGCCATGGACATCACGACCATGATCGTGGTGGTCGTCTTGATCGTCCCCGTCTTCTCGCTCATCATCACGATGGCCGCCTTGAAGCATGAACGGAGGCGCCTCGAAATCCTCCGCGGGCGCAGGGAACCGTCCGGTGACATTGTCCCCCTCGAACAGATTCTCACCGCGCATCAGGCCGAGGCCGCCAAGCTGCGCGACCGCGTGCAGGTTCTTGAAGGCCTTGTCACTGACGAAGACCGCAGGCTTGCCAGCGACATCGACCGGCTGAAGTCAGTACAGAGGGTGTAAGCATATGCATCTCGGCGTCTTCGAGTTCGTCATCGCCCTGGTTATCCTGGGCACGGTCTCGAGCATCATCACCGGCGGCATGAAGATCGAACGCGAAAAGATCCGCGCCCGCAGCCGCGGCGCCGATGGCGATGCTGAACAGCTGCGCGGAATCGTTGGCGATCTCCATCAGGACGTCGCCAAGCTCAAGGATCGTGTCCGCGTGCTCGAGAAGCTCGTCACCGATGACGACCGCCGCCTCGCAGACGAAATCGAACGCCTGCGCCGCACGGAGACAAGTTCACGGTTGTGAGGTCACACAGAATTCCCGCGCCTCATCGCGCGGACAAGGAATCGCCCGGGGTCAAGGCAATCGGCAACGCTCGCTTCAACAGGCAGCGGTTCTCCGAGGGCTTCCGATGCGACCAGCTCGGCAAGTAGCGGCGCCCAAAGAAAGCCGCGTGAGCCGAGGCCGCCGATGAGGCGGTTACGTCCTGAAGGCGCCGGAGTGCCGTCCGGCGCCTTTTCATTTGCAGAACCTGGTTGTGGCGGGCGTCCCGCAAACGGCAACCGATCCTGCGTCGTCGCCCGTATCGCCGCCCGCGCTGACAGGTCGCCCGCAACAATGTCGGGCCGCAGCCGCGTCAGCACGCCAAGATTGTGCGTCCGCGCGTCTTCGCTGACCTCGGGCTCTCCCTGTGTCGCCTCGAACGTTGCGCCGAACACCAGCTTGCCGAACGCCTCGACGGCATAACCGCCATCTGCGATCGCGCTCGGGCTCCCGTGCGATGCCATCCAGTCCACCTGTCCCAGCCGTCCCTCGACCGCAGGCGCTGCAACGCCATTGATTTCGCTCACGTCCATCCCCGCGCACACCACGACAAGATCCGCATCGATCTCATCGACCGAACCCATTCGCGCGCCGAACCGCACGTCCGCACCCTCCAGCAATCGCGCCAGCGCTGCTCCCGGCCGCACCGCTACCGCGCCGATATGCCGAAGCCCGGCGCCTTCCGCCTGCAGCAATGCCTCCGTCAGCGGCGGATCACCCAGCAGTTTCGCGAACCGCTGCTCCTCCCGTTCGCCGCGCGGCAGGTGAACCGCATCCAGCACCTGCGCAGCATCACGCCCCAGCTCCGGATAGACCCGCCGCGCCAGCAGCCACGCCTCCAGCAGTGCCCTCGACGCCGGCCCATCGCCGGCATCCAGACGCGGCATCACCAGCGCCAGCGGATTGCCGCTCCCGCCGCTACCCGGCGCCGCAGCCTGATCGTAGACCGTTGCCTCGCATCCGCGCCGCAAAAAGGCCCGCGCCGCCCATGCCCCCGCAATACCCGCGCCGATGATCGCCACGCGCTTCGGCGTAACCCCGCGTTCAGGCCGCGCCTCAACCAGCCGCGCCTCCAGCCGCTCCTTCTTGCGTCCGTGCCCCGGAACCTTGGCGACGTCGAAGCCAACCGCCTGCAGGTTTCGCCGGACTTCTCCCGCCACCGTATATGTCGCCGCCCGCGCGCCCGCCGCGCTCAGCCGCGCAACATGCTCCAGCACCTCAGCCGACCACATCTCCGGGTTCTTCGCCGGCGCGAACCCGTCGAGGAACCACGCGTCACATCGCGCGCGCGCCTGCGGCAGGCTCGCGGCGATTTCGTCCACGAAAAGCGTCAGCGTCACGCCATCTCCGAGGACGATCCGCTGCACGCCCCGCGCCTGCTCCGGCCAGTGCTTTCTCAGGTGTGCCGACAACTCCGCCAGCTCTGGCCACGCTGCGTGTGCCCGCTCCGCCGCATCGCGCGGCATCAGCAAGCCCTCGAACGATAAGACATCCAGCCGCGCAAGCGGCGACGGTCGATGCCGCCGCCACAATTCCCACAGCGCCAAAAGGTTCAGGCCGGTGCCAAAACCCAGCTCGCCAACCGTGAAATGCTCACGCCCGGCCCACCCCTCCGGCAGCCCGCATCCCACCAGAAAAACGGCGCGCTTCTCGCTCAGGCCCTCGCCCGAAAAATACACATCGCCATGCCCGCGCGCGAATGGCGCAACGCCGCCGTCTTCAAGCGTATTGAAGTCCAGATCGGGCAGGGGCGGCAGGCGCGGCATCAGGCCTTCGGGCGGCTCGCCGTCATCATGTAGTTCACCGACAGGTCGCGCGTGAGGCTCCACTTGCGGGAGAGCGGCGAGAACGACACGCCCAGCGACTCGTCGATGGTCAGCCCCGCCTCGGTCAGCGCCTTGCTCATCTCGTCCGGCGTCACGAATTTTGACCATTCATGCGTGCCCACCGGCAGCCAGCGCAGGATATGCTCGGCCCCGACAACGGCCAGCGCAAACGCCTTCGCCGTACGGTTCAGCGTCGCTGCGATCATCAAGCCGCCCGGGGCCACAAGGCTCGCGCAGTCCTTCAGGAACACCGCCGGGTCCTGCACATGCTCGACGACTTCCAGCGCCAGCACGATGTCGAACTTCGGCTCGCCCGCCGCAATCAGCCCCTCGACCGTCCCAACCCGATAGTCCGCATCAACATGAACCTGTGCAGCGTGCACCATCGCCGCCTTGATGTTCTTGTCGCCCGCATCGACCCCGACCGCGTGCGCACCGAGCCGCGCCATCGGCTCGGTCACCAGCCCGCCACCGCATCCTGCATCCAGCAGGCGCAGGCCTTCCAGCGGACGCTTCGCCCCATTCTTTTCCAGGGAGGCGTCCAGCCCGAAATGCCTGGTCGCGGTATCGCGGATATAGGTCAGACGCACCGGGTTGAACTTGTGCAGGGGCGCGAACTTGCCCGTCGGCGACCACCAGTCCGCCGCCATCGCGCGGAACTTGTCGATCTCCGCCGGATCGACGCTGGGCGATTCCGGAATTGTCTCGTCGCGTGTGAGTGTCTTGGCCATGTCCCCTATCTGGACCCGCACAAGCTTGTCGGCAACGGGATGGCCCGGCGAACGAACGACGCACGCGAAGGGAAGGGGAATTGGAAAACCGGCCGGAATTCCGGTCCTGAGCGCCAAATTCGCCCTTCAGGCCAGCTAACCCATCCCCCGCATTGCCCTCCGGCCCGTCACCCCCTAGACAGCCCTCCGTCGCCGACCCCCTTCCGGTTTTCGGGCGGCCAAAGGACGTTCGCTGGTCATGAATCGCCTGGTGATGAAATTCGGCGGAACCTCGGTCGCCAACCTCGAGCGCATTGCGCACGTGGCCGACATCGTCGCGGCGCGTCGGGCAGAATCCCGCTCCATTGCGGTGGTGGTCTCCGCCATGTCTGGCACGACCAACCAGCTTGTCGAATGGACCCGCGGCGCCGCCGGCCCGGACCTCCATGGCGAAGGCTATGACGACGAATACGATGTGGTGGTCGCCTCTGGCGAACAGGTCACGGCCGGGCTTCTCGCCCTGGCGCTCCGCCGGAAGGGTCTGAAGGCCCGTTCCTGGCTCGGCTGGCAGCTCAAGCTCGCCACCGACGAGGCCCACGGCAAGGCCCGCATCACGGGCTGCGAGAACCCTGAATTCATCCGCTCGGTCGATAGCGGCGAGATCGCCGTGGTCGCCGGCTTCCAGGGGGTCGATGCCCATGGCCGCGTCTCGACGCTGGGCCGTGGCGGTTCGGATACGTCCGCCGTCGCCGTCGCCGCCGCGCTCAAGGCCTCGCTTTGCGACATCTATACGGACGTCGATGGCGTCTACACCACCGATCCGCGCATCACGCCTAAAGCGCGCCGCATCGAGAAGATTTCCTACGAAGAGATGCTGGAACTCGCTTCGCTGGGTGCCAAGGTCTTGCAGACGCGCTCGGTCGAGCTGGCGATGAACCATCGCGTTCCCGTGCGCGTGCTGTCGTCCTTCGAGGGCGCTGTACCCAAACCCAATACCGGAACGCTCGTGTGCGATGAGGAGCAGATCGTGGAAAAGCAGATTGTCAGCGGCGTCGCTTATTCGCGTGACGAAGCCAAGTTCACCCTGATCGGCGTTGATGATCACCCGGGCGTCGCCGCCACCATCTTCGGCGCTCTGGCCGACGCTGGCGTCAACGTCGACATGATCGTTCAGGCCTCCGCCAAGGCCGAAGGCCGCCAGAACATGGTCTTTACCTGCCCCGACCGTGACGCCGCGCACGCCAAGGCGGTGCTGGACAAGCTCAATGGCAAGGTCGGGATCGAGGCCATGATCGTCGATCGCGATGTCGCGAAGGTCTCGGTCATCGGCGTTGGTATGCGCAGCCATGCGGGCGTCGCCAAGACGATGTTCCAGGCGCTTTCCGCCAAGGGCATCAACATTCAGGTCATTTCGACGTCAGAGATCAAGATTTCCGTCCTGATCGATGCATCCTATACCGAGCTTGCGGTGCGCGCGCTGCACACTGCCTATGGATTGGACTCAGACTAGGTAGAGCGTCTTCCCCCCGCCAGGATCGGGGGATCGACGGCGAACCCGGAATGGGGACGGTGCGCAGGGGGGACTATTTATTCGTTCCCCGTGTCTTGTCCCCTGCGGCGCCCTAATTGGGCCCGAGAACGGCCACTACTTCCGCTTTGCGGATGCAGACGTGGAGCGGCCTAAGTGACTGGAAGCGGCAGACCAGGCGACAAGGGAGGGCCCCAGCAACGCAGCCATGTGGGCGGCGGGGCGAAGCTTTTGCTGTCGCGCCTGCGCGCCCTCATGGCCAATCAGGCGCAGGACCCCAAGCGGCTCGAACGTGTGGTGGAACTCATCGCCAACACCATGGTCGCTGACGTCTGCTCGATCTACCTGAGGACGGAAGACGAAAGCCTGCTTCTGATGGCGACCCAGGGCCTCCGCCCCGAAGCCGTAGGCCGCACGCGAATGAAGGATAATGAAGGCCTCGTTGGCCTTGTTTCCTCGACGGCCCGCCCGCTTCGCCTCACCGATGCCTTCTCGCACCCGCGCTTTTCCTACCGGCCGGAAACAGGCGAAGATCCGTTCCACTCCTTCCTTGGCGTGCCGATCCTGCGCGGCGGCCGCGTGCTCGGCGTGCTGGTCGTCCAGAACCGCACCGAACGCGCCTACGACGATGAAGAAGCCGAAGCGCTGCAGACCGTGGCGATGGTGCTGGCCGAACTCGTCGCCGCCGCCGCCGACACGCTCAGCGCCGGCCTGCGCCAGACCCGCCCGGTCGAACTGCGCGGCCGAACGCTCAACGAAGGTCTCGCCTCCGGCAAAGTCCACCTCTACGATCCGGTAGTCCCTCCTGCCCGGCTGTTTGCTGCCGATGCGGAACTGGAAGAACGCCGCCTCAACGACTCGCTGGAAGCCCTGCGCGCCAATATCGACGCCATGCTCACGCGCGCCGGCCCGGTCCTGTTCGGCGAAAGCCGCGACGTGCTGGAAACCTACCGCCTGTTTGCGCACGACCCGAGCTGGGAGGCTCGTCTGGTCGAAGCTGTGCGTACCGGCCTCTCGGCCGAAGCCGCCGTCGATCGGGTCCGCCGTGAACACCGCGCCCGCCTTGAAAGCGCCCGCGACAGCCTGCTGCGCGAGCGCCTGCACGACCTCGAAGACCTCGAGAACCGCCTCCTGCGCCAGCTTGCCGGCGACGACGGGGAGGGCAGGGTTGCTCCTCCGGGCTCGATCCTCGTCGCCAGCCGGATCGGCCCCGCTGAACTGCTCGAATACCGCGACGCCCAGCTCGCCGGCATTGCCTTGGAAGAAGCCGGCGCCGGCTCGCACGCCGCCATTGTTGCCCGCGCCATGGGCGTTCCCGCCGTTGGCGGCCTCACCGGCCTGGTGACGCGCGCGGAAGAGGGCGACGTCATGATCGTCGATGGCGATGGCGGCGTCGTCCAGATCAGGCCCGCCGCCGAAATCACCGCCAACTTCCAGGCCCGCCTCGCCCTGTCCGAACAGACGCAGGTCGAACTCGGCCGCCTGAAGGACGAACCGGCCACCACCACCGATGGTGTGGAGGTCGACCTCTACATCAATGCCGGACTGTCGTTCGACCTGGACCATCTCGATACCGTCGGGGCCAAGGGCGTTGGCCTGTTCCGCACCGAGTTCCAGTTCATGGCGTCCGAGACCATGCCCGGCCTCGACGAACAGTCGACCTTCTACAAATCCGTGATCGAACGGGCAGGGGAACGCCCGGTCACCTTCCGCACCATCGATCTTGGCGGCGACAAGATCGCTCCGTTCATGGGACGGCGGGAGCGGGAAGAGAACCCGGCGCTCGGCTGGCGCGCCCTCCGCATGGCGCTAGACCACCCGTTCTTCTTCCGCCGCCAGCTCCGTGCCCTTATCCGCGCCTCCCGCGGCAAGACCCTCAGGCTCATGTTCCCCATGGTCACCACCGTGGAGGAGTTCGAAGCCGCCCGCCGTCTTCTCGACAGCGAAATGGAGTGGGCGATCAAGTTCGGCCGCGACCTGCCCAACCGGCTGCAGGTCGGCGCCATGGTTGAGACCCCCTCGCTGGCCTTCTCGATCGACCAGCTCAAGGGCAAGGCCGATTTCCTCTCCATCGGGACGAATGACCTGATGCAGTTCTTCTTCGCCGCCGACCGCGACAACGCCCGCCTCGCAGGCCGGTACGACATCCTCTCCCGCCCAGCCCTCCGCCTCCTCCTCCGCATGCGCCAGCGCGCCGACGAGGCGGAACTCCCGATCACGGTCTGCGGCGAGGCGGGTGGCCGTCCGCTCGAGGCCATCACCCTGGCCGCGCTCGGTTATCGCAAGCTGTCGATGCAGGCGGCCCGCGTCGCGCCGATCAAGCTGCTGATCCGTTCCATCGACATGTCGGTGCTGGCGCCGCGTGTGCAAGGACTGCTCGACAGTTCGGAACCGTCGATACGTAACGCATTGTTAAGTGTCGCGAACGAGCTCGGGCTGAAGATTTAGGTTGTGGCAGTAATCACCGGGCCTTAACTTGCTAATCATCTGTTAGGGTGGGTGGCGTTAAGGCGGTAAGGCAGTTCCTCGAGGATTTGCCTTCCCGTGTCGGACAAACACATGAGCGGCGTGGCCAAGGACGATACCAACCCCAATTCGCCTGCGGATGAGACAATTCCCGCGATAGGCGAACACGAAGCCGGGACACCCGATTCTCCGGTCTCGACCGTATCCGCCATCCCGACTCCCGCCTCCATCAAGGAAGAAGCCGAGACGCGCGCGCGCCGGTCCGCGCCGCACCTCCGCGTCGTGACCGATGCCGATGCTGAGCTCGCCGCCGGTCCTGTCGTGCACCAGCGCATCGGCGACGAGATCCGCGCCGCTCGCGAGAACACCGGCTTCACGCTGGAACAGGTCTCCCGCGAAACCCGCGTCCACCTCAGCCACCTGCGCGCCATCGAGGAGATGACGCCGGGCCTGCTCGGCGCGCCGGTCTACGCCAAGGGCTACATCAAATCCTACGCCCGCTTCCTCGGCATGGACGAGCAGACGACGCTCGACCGTTACCTGTCCGAGTGCGCGGCGATCCTGAAAGACCCCGAGAAGGTCGAGATCGTCCAGCCGGCCTCGTCCAAGACGCGCAAGCTGCCGGTCGCGGCCCCCGTGCTTGGCATTCTGGTCGTCGCGCTTGTCGGCGCCGGCGCGATGCTGATGCTCAACAATGGCGACAAGTCCACCTCGGCCCTCACGGACGCATCTTCCACAACGCCGGGGGCTGGCGCTGCCGCCGAACCCGCTGCCCCGCAACTGCGCATCGTCGCGCTGAAGCGTTCCATGCTCGAAGTGCGCTCCGCCAAGGGCGACAAGTACGTCCACCGCAACTACAATCCCGGCGAGTTCTTCGTCGTGCGTGTCGGCGCCGGGTTCACGGTGTCGGCCGAAGACGGCGCAGCCTTCGAATGGCGCCTGGGCGACCAGTCGCTCGGCCTGCTGCAGCCTGAAGGCGGCCCGGTTTACTCGCAGAACGTCGACCTCGCAGCCCAGCGCCAGCCCATCGTCATCGCCCCGCCGGTTGATCCGGCCGCCACAACGGTCGATGGCCTGCCCGATCCCGCGCTGGCCGCCTACCCGCAGACGCCCGGCGCTCCGGCGACCCCGGGCGCCAAACCGGCGCCTGCCAGGCCTAAACCGGCCAAGCCTTCGCAACCGGCCCCGGCGACCAACACCGCGCCCGCGCCGGCCAAGCCGGAAGTAATCGCTCCTCCCGTACGTGATCCGGCGCTCGATGCGTATCCGGATCAGGTCCAGCCGGCCGCGCCAGGCCAGTAATCCAGACCAAATCTCGCTTTTGGGCGGCCGCGTGACCCCATGTCGTGCGGCCGTTGTCTTTACGGAGCAGGCAGGAAGGGCCAAAAGTCTGCGATCGGCTGACCCAGGCGCACCATGAGCCAAGACATCCACCACCTCCGCCCCTGGCGCACCATCACGCGGCGCAAGTCGCGTCAGATCCGCGTCGGCAATGTGCTGGTCGGGGGCGATGCGCCGATCACTGTCCAGTCGATGACCAACACGCCGACCTCGGACGCGAAGGCCACCATCGAACAGATCCGCGGCCTCGAAGAAGCCGGCGCCGACATCGTCCGCGTCTCATGCCCCGACGAAGAGTCCACCGCCGCGATGCCGGAGATCTGCCGCGCCGCGAAGGTGCCGATCGTCGCCGACATCCACTTCCACTACAAACGCGGCATCGAGGCCGCCAAGGCCGGCGCTGCGTGCCTGCGCATCAACCCCGGCAATATCGGTAACGCCCAACGCGTGCGCGAAGTCATCCAGGCCGCCAAGGACCATGGCTGCTCCATGCGTATCGGCGTGAATGGCGGCAGCCTCGAACGCCACCTGCTCGAGAAATACGGCGAGCCATGCCCTGAAGCGATGGTCGAAAGCGCGCTCGATCACGCCCGCATCCTCGATGACAACGACTTCCACGAATACAAGATTTCGGTGAAGGCCTCAGACCCGTTCCTCACCGTCGCTGCCTACCACCAGCTTGCCGACGCCACCGACGCGCCGCTCCATCTCGGCGTCACCGAAGCCGGCGGCCTGCGCACCGGCACTGTCAAATCGGCCATCGGCATCGGCTCGATGCTCTGGGCCGGCATTGGCGACACCATCCGCGTCTCGCTCTCCGCGGAGCCGGTCGAAGAGATCAAGGCCGGCTACGAGATTCTTAAATCGCTCGGCCTGCGCACCAGAGGCGTCAACATCATCTCGTGCCCGAGCTGCGCGCGTCAGGGCTTCGACGTGATCCGCACCGTCGAAGCGCTGGAGCAACGCCTCGCCCACATTTCGGAGCCGATCTCGCTCTCCATCATCGGCTGCGTCGTCAACGGCCCCGGCGAAGCTACCATGACCGACCTCGGCTTCACCGGCGGCGGCAAGGACGCCGGCATGATGTACGTCTCAGGCAAGCCAGACCACAAAGTCTCCAACGCCGACATGATCGACAAGATCGTGGCGCAGGTCGAAGCACGCGCCGCCATCCTCCGCGCCGCCCGCGACTCTGCCTCCCAGGCCGCCGAGTAGCGAGTTACCCCGCATTTTGTTGGAAGCCGGGTGTCCAGATTCGGCGGACGGGAAGAAATCTTCCACCGTAATCTCAATCGCTTGCCCGCAAAAACATGCGGGAAACCGCGACGCAAACCGGCCGGGCTCCCAGCGCGCTTAAAATCGCGCCCATGAAACGCCGAGGCCTGCCCTGCTGGCTGTTGCGTAATGTGCCAGCGCTGCTGGGCGTCGTGATCAGCTTCTGGTCGTTGATGATCCTGGTGATCACCAACGGACGCTGCGCTGCGTCCGGCAAGAAGGTCCGCCAGAGCACGTATGACGACTTCTCCATCCTGCTCGCGCACGCCGAAGCGCTTCTTGCTTTCGCCCTGTGGCGCAAGCCTATCGCCGCCTTGGCCTGAATGTATGCGGAGTGGTCTTCCATCTCGTGCCCGCCTCAGAGACCTGGGAGGAGACCTGCGATCGCTACCGCGCCTGCTCTGGTGCCTGTCGCGAAATGAACGCCCATGTCGAGGCCTGTGTCGAAGACCTGCGCGCGCGTTTCGCCATCAGCGAAAGCGACGCTGCAAACGCCGCGCCCCCTCCGTCTCGCTTCGCGCCTCGGAGGGGATGAGCGACCGTGCCGAAGGCGCGATTTGATCCGGGGGATCAAATCGAGGAGCGAATGCCCGGGCAGGGGCAGCCTCAGCTGTCGCGGACCGCCTTGGCATTCACGTTTGACGAAAACCCAGAACGCCCACCTCAGCGCACTGGAGTCCGAGGTCGCCCCCGCATGCCCGCATGCGAGACTTGCACGCCCACCCTTCATCGCGCACTCTCATCGCGAACAGATCAGGCAGCTCCCATGTCCTTCGCCACCTTCGGCCGACTCGTCACGCTGGCAGCCTGCCTCGCCGTCGGCCCGACCGCGCTGGCGCAGGGACCGACCACTGCCCCCGAAGCTGGGTCGTCCTTCCAGTGCAGCGATGGGACAAAGATGGTGCTGTCCTTCGCCGACACGGGCGAAGGCATTGCCGCCCTGGTCTGGCTCCATGGCGCCAACTACCGGCTCGCCTACCTGCCGCCAGAGTCCGGCCCCGTTCAGGTCGCCTGGAGCGATGGCGAGCATTCCCTGACCTGGAGCCCCGGCGTCCGCCTGATGTGGATGGGCGCCGACACGCACCTGATGTGCGGCCGCGGCGAGCACAAACACTAGAGCAGCTAGATCTTCTCGCTGATCCGGATCGCGAGCCTGCAGCCCGTACGGATGAAAGCCGAGAGCAGGGGATAGCCCGGCGCTTCGGCTGCGCCCTCAGCTGCCGCGAGATCCTTGTGCGCGACTTCCTCTTCCTGGAATTTCGCCATCTTGGCCGCCAGCGCATCTTCGCCCGCGGCGTTCAGCTCGGTGACCTGGTCGCCATAATGCTCCTCGATCACCGTCTCGACAGCCTCGGTGCACGCATGCGCGGCCTTCTCGCCCAGCAAAGCCGTCGCCGCGCCAAGCGCAAAGCCCGCCGCATTCCAGATCGGCGACAACGCCGTCGGACGCACATGGCCCGCCGCCAGCATCCGGTCGAATTCATCGAGATGGTTCTGTTCCTCGGCCGCCATGCCCTTCAGCTGGCCGATGATGCGCTCCTTGCCATGCTGACGCTCGAACACCGCAAGCTGCCCGCGATAGATCGCGACCGCGCCATACTCACCGGCATGATCGACGCGCAGCATCTCGTCCCGGCGTTCGTTTCTGAGGCTCAAGGCTGCACCGGTTCGTTGGCTGTATCCGCGAGGATCGGCGGCTGGCTCGCCGCATACAGGCTCAACCCAGCGAGGACCAGCGACCATACCGCATTCAGCCCAGCCATCGACAGTCCCCACGGCTCGCTCGGCACACGCCACAGCGGATCCTTGCAGGAGGGGATCGCCTGCGGCCTGCTCAGCAGGTCCATCAGCGACCCGTCCGTCGGCAAGGCCCCGGCGCCAATCGCCGAACACCCGGCCGGTCCCGGTGCGATGTCCCACTCGAACAGCGCGTGCCAGGTTGCGATGAAGAAGCCCACGAGGAAGGTAAGGCCAATCAGGATCGACAGCGAACTCATCAGCCGTGGCCCGGCGCCGCGCCAGTTCATCACGATCGCAACCAGCGCGATCGGCCCCGCCGTGAAATAGACGTAGCGCTGCCACCAGCACATCTGGCACGGGGCCTGATTGTGAAAGATTTCAAGGTAATAGGCGAAGCACAACGTCACCGCAGACGCCAGCAAGGCGACGAGCGGCCACCTTACCCTGTCGAGCGGCAACTTGTTCATGATTTGAAGGTTATCCGCGGCTCCCACGGCGACAATGCGACCAAACGGCAGGCGGCGAGCACGTAATATCTACGTCAGATCGATTTCGTGGCGCCTTCTTCAGGTTATTTCCTTCACGACGCATGATAAGCGCGGTTTGAAACAAGAACGCCGAAAGCGCGGACGAAACATCTCCCCATGACCGATGCCTCCATCGTCGAGCCTGCACTCCCGCACACGCCAAAGGCGAAGGGACCGCTCGGCGCGCTTTACAACTGGATGATGCGGCTCGCCGCCGGCAACAAGGCCGAGCCGGCACTCTATGCGATCTCGTTTGCCGAGAGCTCGTTCTTCCCCGTGCCACCCGATGTGATGCTCGCGCCGATGTGCTTCGCGCGTCCCGAACGCTGGATCCGCTATGCATTCGGCTGCACCATCGCCTCGGTGTTCGGAGCCATGCTGGGCTACGCGATCGGCTTCTTTCTCTTCGAGGCGGTCGGCTCACACATCCTGAACTTCTTCGGCTATGCCGGCAAGATCGACGAGCTGCAGGCGTCCTACGCCGCTGCCGGCGTGTGGATCATCCTGCTCAAGGGCGTCACCCCCATCCCGTTCAAGCTGGTGACGATCGTCTCCGGCGCCATGGCTTTCGACCCGATCATCTTCATCATCTCATGCCTCGTCACACGCGCCGCGCGCTTCCTGCTCGTCGGCTGGCTGTTCCAGAAGTTCGGCCCGACACTCGCGCCGATCATCGAAAAGCGCATCGGCATTTTCATGCTACTGTTCGTGGTGATCCTGGTCGGCGGCTTCGCCGCGGCAGCCCTGATTCATTAGTCAGCAACAGAAATTCGATCGAAATTTACGCAATCCGTGAACCGGATATTTGCGATCCGCGTGAGACAACCGTCCTGTCGCGAAGGATGGTCCCTCGCGCCGCGTGTTCAGTTCCGGGTCATCGCCATGCGCACCCTGCGTCGTATCCAGGCCGTCTCCCTGCGGGTCGCCCCGCAATGGTTCCTGTGCGTCTTCCTCGGGGCCTATCTCGCCATGCAGATGGTGACTTCAAACACCGTCATCGGCTGAACCCTCCAGCCCGCTGGTCAACGCCAAATCCTTGCGCTAATCAATCCGCCCGCGCGGGAGTGGCGGAATTGGCAGACGCAGTGGACTCAAAATCCACCGTCCTAACAGACTTGTGGGTTCGACCCCCACCTCCCGCACCATCGTCAAGCCCAAAAACTGATACCTGTCATCCGCTTGCGCGCTTGAGCGACTTCGCTGTCCCTCCAGACAGCCCTCCAGCGGCCAGGCGCTGCCTTGTCGTCTGACGTTCGCATCTGAGCCGTTGGGACTGGCCATGAACTGCTCCACGATTTCAGGACCATGAGCAGGACGTCCGTGATGTCTCGTGAATGAGCTCCCGCCGTATCGCTACTTGGTCTCT
>JBBATZ010000022.1:0-53179 GCA_040398425.1 Hyphomonadaceae bacterium | reverse complement strand
TTACCTTTAATGATGGACGGCGGCGCATCGCTGGTTCCTCCCCCTGAAAGGGGGAGTCAGGCGGGGGTCATCCATCCGCGCGGAGAAGCTAGACGGGTGGATCAACCCGCACCACCGGCCCGAACACCTTCTCGAAAGCGCTCTTCAGCGCCATGTCGGCTTCGTGCATCGAGATGAGTTGGCCGAGGTCGGCGAGGCTGGTGACGCCGAGGCCTGACTCGCTGATCCCGCAGGGGGTGATGCCTCCGAAGTGGGCGAGGTCCGGCTCCACGTTCAGGCTGATGCCGTGATAGCTGACCCACTTCTTCAGGCGGACGCCGATGGCGGCGATCTTGTCTTCGCGGAGTTGGCCGCCGGGGCGCGTGCGGTCGACCCAGACGCCGACGCGACCCTTGCGGCGTTCGCCCTTCACGTTGAACGTGCCGAGGGTCTGGATGATCCAGTCTTCGAGGGAGCATACGAACTGCTTCACATCGCGTCCGCGTCTGGTGAGGTCCAGCATCACGTAGGCCACGCGCTGGCCGGGGCCGTGATAGGTGAACTGACCGCCGCGCTGGGTGTCGAAAACCGGGAAACGGGCGGGGTCGAGCAGGTCGCCGTCCTGGGCGCTGGCCCCCCTTGTGTAGAGGGGCGGGTGTTCAAGGAGCCAGATCAGTTCGTCGGCCTCACCCGCTGCAATGGCGGCGGCGCGTGATTCCATGGCGGCCATCGCGTCGGGGTAGCTCACCAATCCCTCAGAAATGGCCCATCCAGTCGTCATTAACCTGTCCGCAACACGAAACATGAACCTTGGGTGCTGTATATCGGAGCATCGCCGTGCAGTCTCAACTGGACCAGGTGGAGGTCGAGATCACTGTCCTTCTGGGGCGGGCGCTGATGCCGATGCAGCAGCTGCTGCGCATGGGCCGTGGGGCGGTGATCCAGCTCGACACCAGGGAAGACGACAAGGTGTGGATTCTGGCCAACAACCACCCCATCGCGCGCGGCGACCTGGTGATCGAAAACGACAAGATCTCGGTCAATATAACCGGGCCCGCCGAAGTGGCGGACTACTTCGCCATCGAGCAATAGCCCGGTTTTCCCTAGATTTTCGGCTGTTGCGACGTCGCCGACTTTCTCACTTCACAATCCTGCAAACCCAGCTTATACGGCGCCCTTGCTCCGGCGTGCGGTCGTGGCGGAATTGGTAGACGCACTACCTTGAGGTGGTAGCGCCGCAAGGCGTGGAAGTTCGAGTCTTCTCGACCGCACCAGCAACTTAAACAGAGAGTACGCCGTTCGGGAGAAGGAGGTCGTGATGAATGACACTCGCGACCCCGACGCGCCCGAATCCGGATTCCAGCCGGGCGTTGAAGCCGACGACACGGCGACCACTGACCAGAGCGCGATTTCTCCGGCTTTCGTGAGCCGGGTGGTTGGCGCTATCGGCGATGGCGACAAGCCTTACCTGTGGCGCACGGTCAAAGAGCTGCACCCCGCCGACTTGGCCGACTTGCTCGAACACCTCCCGCCGGACGCGTTCCGGAAGGGTATCCACCTGCTCGGCAAGGATCTGCCGGCGGAGGCGGTGGCCGAACTGTCGGATACGGCGCGGGCCGACGCGCTGCATGAACTGACCGACGCCGCTATCTCGGCGATGATCGGGCATCTCGATTCCGACGATGCGTCGTTCCTGTTGGGCGATCTCGAGGAAGACCGGCGCGCGCGCATTCTGAACAAGGTGTCCGCGACCGACCGGGCGGCGATCGAAAGTTCGCTGGCTTTCGACGAGGAATCTGCCGGCCGCCTGATGCAACGCGACTTCGTCGCGGCGCCCGTGTTCTGGACGGTCGGGCAGGCGATCGACCACATGCGCAATGTGGCCGAGGACGACCTGCCGGAGACGTTCTTCGAGATCTACATCGTCGATCCGGCCTTCCGCCTGCAGGGCTCGGTGCCGGTGTCACGCCTGCTGCGCTACAGCCGCGACAAGCCCCTGAAAGACATCATGCGGGAAGCGACGATCCACGTCCGCCCGGAGATGGACCAGGAGGAAGTCGCCTACATCTTCCGGCAGTACAACCTTGCCTCCGCACCGGTGGTGGACGAGGCCGGGCGCCTCACCGGCATGATCACCATCGATGACGTGGTCGACGTTATCCAGGAAGAAGCGGAAGAGGATATCCTGGCGCTGTCGGGCGTCAGCGAGGCGGGCGTCAACCAGTCGGTGTTCTCAGCTGTGCGGGCGCGCGTTCCCTGGCTGGCGGTTAACCTTGTGACGGCGTTCGTGGCGTCGACCATCGTGTCGCTGTTTGCGCATGTCATCGACCAGGTGGTGGCGCTGGCGTTCCTGATGCCCGTCGTGGCGGGGCTGAGCGGCAATGCAGGGTCGCAGGCGCTCGCAGTGTCGGTGCGCGCCATCGCTGAGCGCGACCTGCAGGGACCGATGGTATTGCGCGCTATCCGCCGCGAGGGTCTGACGGCCTTGATCAACGGACTGATCATTGCGTGGTCGGCGGCGCTGGTGGTTCTGCTCTGGTTCCAGGATCCCAGGATCAGCCTTGTTGTGGGCGTGTCGATGACGCTGACCTTCTGCTGGGCCGGCATGATCGGGATTCTTGCCCCGTTAACCCTGCGCCGCTTTGGCGCCGACCCGGCTGTCGCCTCGTCCGTCTTTGTGCTGACGAGCATTGATATGGCCAGTTTTTTCGTTTTCCTCGGCCTTGCCAGCCTCGTGCTGCTCTAGGCAGCGCCCCCGCCCAATTTCGTGTCTGGGGCGACTGGCTTCTGGATTGCACCGGATAGGCGAAATCCTTGGCGGCTGTGCCAGGTCAGGACGATGACTGGACCCATGCGTATCTCCCCGGCGGGCCTTCAACTCATCAAGAGCTTTGAGGGCTTTCGCGAGACGGCTGTCCGTCTTCCCGATGGTCGCTGGACCATCGGCTACGGACACGTGCGCACGGCCCGCGAAGGGCTGACCATCACGCCGAAGGATGCGGACGAACTGCTGCTCTACGATCTGAAATCGATCGAGAACGCGGTCTTCAACATGATTTACGCGCCGCTGATGCAGGGGCAGTTTGATGCGCTGGTCTCGCTGGCGTTCAACATCTCGCTCGGACAGCTGCGCGATTCCGACATCGTGCGCCTTCTGAACTCGGGCGACTATCTGGGCGCCGCCAATGCGTTCGACCTATGGCGCAAGGCGCGCCTGCATGGCCGGGTGATCGTGGTGGATGCGCTGGTGCGCCGCCGCGCCGCCGAGAAGACGTTGTTCCTGCAGCATCCGAGCGGCCCACCTTCGGCCCCGACGCCGATGGTGACGCCGGAGATGGATTTCGGGACGGGCGAGCCGCCGCAACGGCCGCGCACCAATCCGATTCCGCCGCGCGCCAACGATGACGAAGAGCCCGAAACGCCGCGCAGCGGGCCTGCTCCTTCGGGTGAGATTGCAGAGGCTGTGCGCCGTCTCGCCGAGAAAACGCAAAACGCCATCTGGCCGTCGATCGAAATTCCTCTCCCTCCCGGCGTCAGTATTGCGACGCCGGAAGGCCCCGCGACCTATGCCCCGGTAGAGGAAGCTCTGCCTATGGCCTACGAAGCACCGACCGAGACGATGTCTGAGGCGCCGCAGGTCGTTGAGGATGCGCCTGAGGCTGACATGCCACGGACCGAGACGATCGCACCCGAACCGCCGGTCACGGCCGAAGATCTGGCGCGCGCCAGCCGGACGGTGGCGGAACGGGTCTCCAACATCCTGAATGGGCTGCAGAAGAAGATCGACTCACACGAGGCGTCTTCCACGTCACAAGCCGAAGCCAAGCCCGCCTTCACGCCGCCGCCCGAACGCGTGGTGCGGGAGGGGCTTCCCGACTTCAATGCGCCGGCCGAGAAGGTCAGCGCTGCCGACATGGCGCGGAATGCGGCCCGTGAGCGGGCGCTGATCGACGATCTCGAGATTGTGGAACCCGGACGCGAACCCTCGGACCTGTTCGCCGAAGCCGAGCGCAAGGCAAAAGTCGTCAACGGGCACGCCAAGCGCGTCGGGCCGATTTCGGGCCGCGTGATGATCCTGGCGCCGTGGATCTTTGTTCTCGTGCTGTCGCTGCTGGGCTTTGGAATCAGCGCGGTGGAGGCGATGAAGGGCGAGGGCCTTGAGCCGGGCGCCCAGCGTCTCGCGGGCACGATCCTGGCCGTTTTCGGCATCATGATGGTGATGAGCGTCTATTACATCTTCTGGAAGCGTCATTCAGACGAATCCTGAGGCAAACGGGAACTGGCAATCTGCGCGGCGCTGAGTAGATTGCCGCCATGATTTCAAACACGCGCTCCCTCGACTTTGACCTTGGCGAAACTGCGGACATGATCCGCGATACCGTCAGCAGTTTTGCCCAATCCGAAATCGCGCCGCGCGCGGCGGAGATTGACCGCACGGACGAGTTCCCGCGCGATCTCTGGCCGCGCATGGGCGAGCTGGGCCTGCTGGGCATCACGGTCGAGGAAGAGTGGGGCGGGTCGGGTCTCGGCTATCTCCATCATGCCGTGGCGATGGAAGAGATCAGCCGGGCGTCGGCGTCGGTTGGCCTGAGCTACGGCGCGCACTCAAATCTCTGCGTCAACCAGATGCGGCGCTGGGGCAATGACGCGCAGAAGAAGAAGTATCTCACCAAGCTGATCACGGGCGAACATCTTGGCTCGCTGGCCATGTCGGAGCCGGGGGCGGGGTCTGACGTGGTGTCGATGAAGCTGAGCGCCGAGAAGAAAGGCGATCGCTACATCCTCAACGGCTCCAAGATGTGGATCACCAATGGGCCGAGCGCGGACACGCTGATCGTCTATGCCAAGACGGCGCCGGAGAAGAACTCGCGGGGGATTTCGGCCTTCATCATCGAGAAGGGCTTCAAGGGATTCTCGGTCGCGCAGAAGCTCGACAAGCTGGGCATGCGCGGGAGCGAGACCGGCGAGCTCGTGTTCGAGGACTGCGAAGTCCCGGAAGAGAACCTGATGGGGCCGCTGAATGCGGGTGTCGAAATTCTCATGTCCGGCCTCGACTATGAGCGCTCGGTGCTGGCGGCGGGATCGACCGGCATCATGCAGGCGTGCATGGACGTGGTGCTGCCCTACATTCACGACCGCAAGCAGTTCGGAAAATCGATTGGCGAGTTCCAGCTCATCCAGGGCAAGGTCGCCGACATGTATGTGAAGATGAATGCGTCGAAGGCTTACGTGTACGCCGTCGCGAAAGCCTGCGACGCGGGCCGGACGGCGCGCAAGGACGCGGCTGGCGCAATCCTGTTTGCAGCGGAGACGGCGACGCAGCTGGCGCTGGACGCGATTCAGATCCTCGGCGGCAATGGCTATATCAACGACTATCCGACGGGCCGGCTGCTGCGCGACGCGAAGCTGTATGAGATCGGCGCGGGGACGAGCGAGATAAGGCGCTGGCTGATCGGGCGGGAGTTGTTCGAGGAGTCGGGAAGTTAGCGCTTCGCCACGTATTGCAGAGCGATGACGCCGCCGGAGAATTCCTTGCGGCCGACCAGTTCAAGATCGACCATCTTGGAAAGCCCCGCGAGTAGCGTCGGGCCACGGCCAGCGATTCGGGGCTGCACGACAAACTCATACTCGTCGATCAGGCCCATGCGAGCGAGCGCCAGGGGCAGTGTGACGCCGCCCGTGACAATACCTCTGCCGGGCTGCGCTTTCAGCGCACGCACGGTCTGCTCGAGGTCGCCACGCACGAGTTCGGCGTTCCAGTCGACCTGCTGAAGCGTGCTTGAGACGAAGTGTTTCTTCGTTGCGGCGATCGCGTGGGCGAAAGGCAGCATCCAGTCCTGGACCCATTCGGCCGGCCTGCCTTCCGCTGCAGGCCGCCAGGCTGCCTCCATCATCTGATAGATGACGCGGCCGAAGATTGCGTCTTCGGCCCACTCGAAATGGCTGGCGGCGTGGATATGCGTCTCTGCGCTCGGGATGCCTGCGGTGTGATCGACGCAGCCGTCCACGGTGATGTTGATCGCGTAGCGGAGAGGTCTCATCAGCTGAGCCTAACACCAATCAGAGTGGCACTGGAAGTTTCCGGATGGCGGGATAGGGTTGCCCCTCGATTGAAGCGAGGGAGGCCTGCCGTGAGCTTCAGAACACTCGTGCTGTACGCGCTCGTTGCGTGTCTTGTTGCACCTGCTCTGGCGCAGACGCCACAGGCAGTGGTGGATCCCGGCGCGCCATTGAGCGGATATCCACGCAAGGCGCTTGGGTTGCCCACCTCTGCGGAGTTGAAGACCGCGACTTACGTGCGCGATGTCATCTACGGTCATCGCGACGGGACGGCGCTCACTTACGACGTGTTCAAGCCGAAGAAGGCGAATGGCGCGCTCGTCGTGAACATGGTGTCGGCCGGGTGGAAGTCGTCATGGGGACAGCCGGAGGAACGTCAGGCGCGGTATCAGTGGTTGATCGACAAGGGCTTTACGGTTGTGGCGCTTTATCATTCATCGGCGCCGCGGTTTCAGGTGCCGGATGCCGTGACCGATGTGCGGCTTGGTCTGCGTCACATCAAACTTCACGCGGCTGACTATGGCGCCGACCCCAAGCGTATTGGCGTATGGGGCGCGAGCGCAGGCGGGCATCTGGCGCTGGTGGCCGGCGTGATGGCGGACGATGGCGATCCGGCAGCGGTCAGTCCGTTGGAGCGGTCGGGCAATCGCGTGAAGGCGGTGGTTGCGTATTTTCCGCCGACCGATCTCGACACACTGCTGGGCGACAGGGCCAAGGGCGGGGCCATCGCGTTCGACAACAGCCTGCGCGCCGCGAATTCGCCGATCCATTTTGTCGACGCGAAGGATTCCCCGACGCTGATCATCTCGGGCGGGGCAGACAAGGGCGTGCCGATCTCGCAGTCGGAGACGATGCGCGCGGCGCTCGACAAGGCGGGCGTCGAGAACAAGCTGATCATCTTTCCGGACGCGGACCACGACTTTTACGTGAAGGGCGATCCAGTGAAGACCGACGCCTATGCAACAGAGGCAATGACCACGATGGTCGCGTGGTTTGAAGCGCACCTGAAATAGCCGGCGCCGGGCAGGCATCTACGGCTCTCCCTCGTCGAGGTCAGCCGGGCAATGCCTCTCCCATGGGCCGCCATGAGCGGAGCTGGCCGTCGTACGCGATCAGGCGTGCGAGGCTAGTTGGAGGCAATGATCTGCTGTGCGCCGGGGACGTCCACGAACAGGTCGCGTTCACCCGGGAGGGCGAGGGGAACCAGTCCGATGGCGAGGAGGCCGAAGGCAGCGACGATGAAGCGTTTTGCGAGCATGGGAGGAGCTCGTTCTCTTTTACTGTTCCGTGGCCGGGGTTCTTCCCCAGTCTTCTGATGACGGACAGATGGCGACGTTTCGCGTCTCAATAAAGGCGCCCCTGCAAAAGTTTTTTAAGTAAAAATAGTCTTAACCTACAATGGTTTATGTTTCGTAAACGAATCAACCGTTGCGACCGCGCCACACTTCGCGGTTGAGGCATGGTCACGCGATCAGGCTAAGGCGGTCACGATCCACGTCTTGCCTGGCAATGAAACGGCGCCGTCGCCGGCGGCGAAGGGCGACAGCGCTGCCTCGATTGCTTCAAGGATGGCGGGCTGTTTTTCGGGGCCGGCGTCGCGGGCGACACGGGAGGCGGGGCCGATTCGGACGGCGCCCTCGGCGGCGGAGCGGGGCGTACTGCCGAGATACATGGGTGAGGTGAAGGCCTCGATGCCGATGTCGCGGAAGCCGGCGTCGGCCAGAATCCCAGAGACGCGGTCGCGGTCGCCGAAGGCGAAGGGGCCGGGGGCGTGCGGATCTGATTTCGGCCCCTCGCTGGCAACCTTGCGGGCGGCCTGGGCGGGGATGGCGGCCCATGGGTTGTCGGCGGCCGCCTGCCAGCAAACGAAGGCGAGGCGGCCTGTCGGCTTCATCGCCCTGTGAAGATGGACGAAAGCGGCCGCCGGATCGTCGAAAAACATCACGCCGAAGCGGGAATAGAGGAGATCGAAGGGGCCGGGGAGGCTGGCGCTGGAGGCGTCGGCCTCGGTGAACGTCAGGTTGGAGAGGGCGGCGGCGCGTCGGCGGGCGACGGCGAGCATGGGGGCGGAGACGTCGACGCCGAGGACGCTGCCGGTCGGGCCGACTGAATTGCCCAATGCGAGGGAGGTGTCGCCGCAACCGCAGCCGACGTCGAGGACGCGCTCTCCCGGCAGGGCGCCTGCAGCCACAAGCGCGGCTTCCCCGAAGGCGCGGATGAGCTGGTCGGTGCGTTCCTGCTCCGCCGCCCAGCGTTCACCAACGGTGCCGTTCCAGTCGGCTACCTGCAACGTGTTATCCCCTGCCATATCCGTCCTCCTGTTACCCCTGAGGGGCGAACGCAGCATGGCCTGCCAAGAATTGCCCGCAGACTGTTGGCGAGGCCGGTTCCCAAGGCTATAGGGGCCGTCCAAACACGATTCAGCCCCGCTTCTTATCTCCCAGGAATACCACATGCCGGTTCAACGCACGTTCTCGATTATCAAGCCGGATGCAACGGCCCGCAACCTCACCGGCGCTATCAATGCCGTGTTCGAGAAGTCCGGCCTGCGTGTTGTGGCGCAGAAACGCGTGCGCCTGACGCGTGCCCAGGCGGAAGGCTTTTACGGCGAGCACAAGGCGCGCGGTTTCTTCGGCGAGCTGGTGGATTTCATGACGTCCGGCCCGGTTGTGCTGCAGGTTCTCGAAGGCGAGAACGCCGTCGCTCACCATCGCGAAGTGATGGGCGCGACCGATCCGGCCAAGGCTTCCGATGGCACGGTGCGCAAACTGTTCGCCCAGTCGATCGGCGAGAACTCGGTGCACGGTTCGGACTCGGAAGCTGCCGCCGAGCGCGAGATCGCCTTCTTCTTCCGCCTCGACGAAATCGTAGGTTAAGCTATCACCCGTCAATTCCGCCCTGCAAAGCCTTCCGAGCGCCAGGCTCTGGAGGATTTGCAGCGTCGCGCGTCGCTCAAGTGGGATGCTGCGCGTCCCGAACAGGTCCAGCATCCGCAAACGCTGACCCTGCCGGCCGACCACATCGCAGCGGGGCTGGTGATTGTGTTCGAACACTGGGGCGAGGCGGCGGGTTTTGCCGTCGTCGTTCCGCGTGACGATGGCCGCGCCGATATCGACGGGCCCTTTGTCGAGCCGGATCTGTGGCGCGGCGGGATTGGACGAAAGCTGGTTGAAGAGTGCGCGCAATTCGCGATGGCGCTTGAAGCTGCCGAGCTTGTTGCGGCGGCCTCGCCCAGGGCCGAACCGTTCTATGCAAAATGCGGTTTCAAGGCGACGGGCACGGTCGATACGACCCACGGCCCGGTGGCCGTGATGTCGCGCAGCCTGACCTGAGCAATTTTCTAACCAAGGTGTCTCACATGCGGATTTTCCTCGCAGCCGCTTCGCTTGTCGCGCTGGTCGCGTGTGACGAACAGAAGCCAGCGCCTGTTGCTGAAGTGACGCCAGCGGTTGCCGCGCCGGCGCCGGTTGTTAAACCTTCGCCCGAAGCGCGGATCACCAAGCCGGAGGCAGTACCCGCGCTGATCGCCGGCAAGTGGGTGTCGATTGATGACGCGAAATCGTCGATCACGCTGACGGCGGACGGGAAGTGGACCGATAATTATGAGGGCGAGGCGGATGCGAATGACGACGCTGCATGGCGCGCGATAAGCGGCGTCGAGGCGAAAGCAGCGTCGCCGACGGATGAGTTCACGCCGGAAGCCACCTATCTTGAGGTCAAGCGCGCCGACGGCGCTTTCTACTACGAGCTGGGCGATCTCGACGCCGAGAACCTCGACATGTTCTATGTCGGTCGCGGCAACCGTCTGGCTTACACGCGCGCGAAGTAGGGCCGTTCGGCTGACGTCTCGACGCGCCGCCCAAAACGCAGCACTCTGCATGTGAATGACGGAGAGGCGCGACATGACCGAGCTTGTGAAAATCACGACTGCCAACGGGGTGATGGAAGTCCTGTGGAACAGGCCGGACAAGAAGAACGCCTTGTCCAATGCGATGTACCGCGCGGCGACGGCCGCGCTGGCGCAGGCGGCCGAGGACAAGTCGATCGCGACGGTGATCCTGGGATCGACGGGTGACAGTTTCACGTCGGGCAATGACCTTGCTGATTTCGCCGCAGCGGCGACGGGTGGCGGAGAGACGGCGGCGGGCGGATTCATCGAGGCGATCGCGCAGTTTCCCAAGCCGCTGATTGGCGCCGTGCCGGGACTCGCCGTGGGCGTGGGCACGACGATGCTGCTGCACTGTGATCTCGTGTTTGTTGCTGACGACGCGAAGTTGACCACGCCGTTCGTGAACCTCGCGCTGGTGCCGGAAGCGGCGTCCTCCATGCTGCTGCCGGCGCGGATCGGGTATGCGCGCTCATTTGCGATGTTCACCATGGGCGAGCACCTGACGGGCAAGCAGGCGGCTGAGCTGGGCGTGGCGAATGCGTCGATGGCGGCGAGCGAAGTTCTGGGCGCGGCGCGTTCGGCGGCGGCGGTGCTGGCAAAGCGACCGCTCGGCGCCGTGATGGCGACGAAGAAGTTGATGCGGGATACGGACGTAATCCTGAAGCAGCTGCGGACCGAGGGCGCGATCTTTGGCGAGCGGCTGAAGTCAGCGGAAGCGATGGAAGCGTTCATGGCCTTCCGCGAAAAGCGCGCGCCGGATTTCAGCAAGCTGTAGGCATGGCGGTGCGATCTCGCAGGTGGGGCCTGCGAGGTGGGTGTTTGCGATTTTGGCTGAGATGCCGGGGCGGTCCGCGTGCGAACGCGAGACCCCCTCCGTCATGCGCGTGAAGAACGCGCATGCCACCTCCCCCAGCCGCGCAGCGACTGAGGGAGGCAAGGCGCCGGGGCCTGTTGCCTCCACCGGCGAAGCCGGGGGAGGTGGCGCGCTGCGAAGCAGCGTGACGGAGGGGGAAGCTGCGCGCGTTCAGTAGCTCGCGCTGGCCGATGCCGAAGCGTTCGCGGATGTGGTCGACATACGAGTCGAGGATCGCATTCATGTTGCGGAAGGCGTGCGCGAAGTCGCGCAGGCGTTTCTGCGTGTAGGCCCAGTCTGTTGAAGGTGGGAAGACTTCGAGGCTGACGCTGCGGGGGTGCCAGCCGATGCGGCGGTAGGCTTGTCGCCAGAGCGCGTAGTCAAGGCGGGCTTCTGCGAGCGCGAGCAGCAGGGCGAAGCGGTCGCGGATGCTTTGGCTGGCTTGGGACGCAGACGCAGCTTTCCGCGCGCTGGTCATCGCGAAGATGATCAGCGTCCAGAAGCTGAGCATGACTCCCATCAGGGCTGGGACGTCACGCAGCAGCCACAGAGGGAAGCTCCGACGTTTCATGGGCATGAGTTTAAATCGGCCGGGAGGTCGGCCGGTTTGCGGCGTGGATTCCCGCATATTTTTTCGAGCAAGTTGTTGAACGTGCGGCAGAAGTTTTTTGGCTATCCGCCGAGTCTGCACGCCCGCCTTCCAACAAAAGGGGGCGTAACTTTTGGCGCGATCAGCGTTAAGAGACTCACCCCGTCCTGACCTCCCCCTTTCAGGGGGAGGGACCAGCGATGCAACGCTGCCCTTTAATGCGAGATAAGTTGGCGCAGCAGGGTTCCTCCCCCTGAAAAGGGGAGGTCAGGCGGGGGTGGGGTCGGGCTTGGGGAATCGATGAATGGGCAGCGGCGCTGCTTACGCCGCGGGTTGCCGGGCGGGAGCCTGGCGGTCCGACTAGCTGTGAGCTTTCAATAGGTTGTCCACTCGGCGCGGACCGAGGAGATTGATGTTGCGACACGTCAATTTCTTCGGAGAGACGCCGAATGGACATCCATGAGAATGCCCGCACCACGCCCCACAGTCGAGCCGAGATTGTCCGTCGGGTGCTGGAGGAGGGCTGGTCACGCAAGGCCGCCGCCGAGGCATTCGGGGTATGCATCAAGACCGTTGGCAAGTGGATCGACCGCTTCCTGGCCGAAGGGCTGGATGGCCTCAAGGACCGCTCATCACGCCCGCATCGCCTGCGAAACCCGACGCCGGAAGCAAAGGCGGGCGATGTCATCGCCCTGCGCCGTCAGCGCCTGCCGGGCGATGAGATCGCACGCCTTTGCGGGCTGTCGCCCGCAACCGTCAGCCGCATCCTCCGCGCTGCAAAACTCTCCCGCGCGCGCGACCTCGATCCGCCTCCGCCGATCAGGCGCTATGAACACCCCAACCCCGGCGACATGATCCACATCGACATCAAGAAGCTCGGACGCTTCGAGCGCATCGGACACCGCATAACCGGCGACCGCACCCGCCAGTCCTCACCCCGCGGACGAAGGCAGGGCTATGGCTGGGAGTTCGTCCACATCTGCATCGATGACGCCTCGCGCCTGTCCTTCACCCAGATCCATCCCGACGAGAAAGCGACAAGCGCCGTCGCCCATCTCAAGGCTTCGGTGGCCTGGTATCAAAGTCTTGGCGTCACCGTCCGCCGCGTCATGACCGATAACGGTTCCTGCTACAAAGCCTTCGCCTTCCGCGACGCCTGCAGGGAACTCGGCCTCAAGCACATCCGCACCAAGCCATACACGCCTCGCACCAATGGAAAGGCCGAGCGCTTCATTCAGACCAGTCTCAGGGAGTGGGCCTACGCGAAAGCCTACGACACCTCCGATCAGCGCGCCGCAGACCTTCCCGTCTGGACCCACAGATACAACTGGCATCGTCCCCATGGCGGGATAAAATCCCAAACACCCATCAGTCGCCTCGGCCTCTCCGAGGACAACCTGTTGATAGTCCACAACTAGCCCGTACTCAGCAGGACGGCGCCCTGGATCAGATAGACGGCGCCGGTGGCGGTGACGATGTATTTGGTCCAGGCGCGGAAGTTGGCGTCGGTCATGCGGTCGAGGACTCTGCCGCCGGCCCATGTCCCCAAAAGCGAAAGTGGGATGATGGCGGCGAGGACCCAGAGCGGGGGGAAGCCGGTCTGCGGCAAGGCGCCGGGCTTTGACAGGATGTCGATCAGGGGGAAGCCCCAGAAGGCTATCTTGACGGCGTGGGCCATGACTTGTGTTGCGGCCTTGGTGGCGACGACGGTCTGTCTTGGCAGAAGTGTCTTCACGAAGAAGAGGTCGAGCAGGGGGCCGGCGACGCCGGCGATGATGTTGAGGGTTTGCACCAGGAAGCCGCAGAGTTCGGCCTGGATCGGGCGACTGGCGTCGATGGTGACCCAGCTTTTGGGAATCCAGACAAGAAATGCCGTCAGACCCAGCATGATGAAGACCAGCGGCTGGGTTGGGCGCCACTGAATCAGCGCGATCAGCATCAGCGCACCGCCGATGCCGATCGCGTAGCGGGCGATGATGGGCCAGGCGATGTGGTGCCGCAGCAGGAAAGCCCGGGAGCCGTTCGAAATGATCTGGATGAAGCCGTGCAAGACCATGGCCGACGCAACCGGCAGATAGGTGGTGAGCACGCCCATCAGGATGAGGCCGCCCGCCATGCCGAACACGCCGGAAATAGTTGCGGTAGCAAGCGTGGCAATGAGAACAATTGCGATGGTCGTGAACGGCATGCCGGGTGAAGCTCGCGGTGCGGGCGGATGTGTCGGTAGGCGCCTAACCTGTGGCGGGGGCCTTGAACAGATTGCAGACAAAAGTAGCGCCTGCTGTGGAGTTTCCTGCGACGCACTTGCGTATCGCTGCGGCGCTCACCAAGCTGGGTGAGTCGGCAGGGAGACGGTCCATGATCCACATCCGCACGGCCCAGCGCACAGACGCCGCTGCAATTGCGCACGTGCACGCCGCAACTTGGAAAGAGGCCTATCGCGGCCTGCTCGACAGTCAGTATCTCGACAATATGGGTGAGCGTCGGCTGACGACGCGCTGGCGCACGCATCTGGACCGTCGCGAGCAGGATCGCGATGAAGAAGTTCTGGTGGCGCTGGTCGGACGCGAGGTGGTTGGGTTCGCAGCTGTGAGCGCTTCACGCGAAGCGTTCGCACCGTGGGATGCCGAGATCACAATGGCTTATGTTCTGAAGGAGCATCGTGGATCGGGGATCGGTCGCGGGCTTATGAAGGCGTCGGCCGATCATTGCATCCGGCGCGGGCTGTTCTCGGGCGGATTGTGGGTGCTGCGCGACAATGGCGCGGCGCGGGACTTCTACGAAGCGCTGGAGGGCGAGCCGACCGGCTGCAAGGCCGATAGCGTCGGCGGGCAGATCGTGCAGCTGGCGGGCTATTGGTGGCGCGATCTTGCGACGCTGGCGGAACGACAGGTCTCGGTGATCCTGCCCGGACGGTATTGAGGGTTCGGTTTCTCTCGCTGAGGGCCCTTTAGACGTGCGGGGAGGCCATTGCCTTGCCAAGGCTGCAGGGATACCCACGCAGCACCAAAAGGTAAAAGCCGAACGGCTGCGAACCCGACGGGCAGGGGCCTGACTACGGGGCGCGGCGCTGAACCGTGCGGCGAGGCATCAGGAGCTCCAGCCATGAACTTTGAATTCAGCGACAAGACGAAGGACTATATCCGCCGCGTTTCGGACTTCATGGACAAGCATATCTACCCGAACGTCGAGACGTTCGAGAAACAGCACGCGGCAGGCGACCGCTGGGTCACGCCGCAGATCGTGCACGACCTCAAGGCGCTGGCGAAGAAGGAAGGTCTGTGGAACCTCTTCATGCCGCCGAGCGAGCATGACGACGCAGAATTCCACGGCGCCGGCCTCACCAACATGGAATACGCGCCGTTGTCCGAGATCATGGGCCGCGTGAGCTTTGCGTCCGAAGTGTTCAACTGCTCGGCGCCGGACACGGGCAACATGGAAGTGTTCCACCGCTACGGCACGAAGGCGCAGAAAGAAAAATGGCTGCGCCCGCTGATGGCCGGCGAAATTCGTTCGGCCTTCCTCATGACCGAGCCGCAGGTTGCCTCGTCGGATGCGACGAACATCGAGACGCGCATCGAGAACAAGGGCGACCACTACCTGATCAATGGCCGCAAGTGGTGGTCGTCGGGCATGGGCGACAGCCACTGCAAGGTCGCCATCGTGATGGGCAAGACTGACTTCAACGCCGCCAAGCACCAGCAACAATCACAAGTCCTCGTTCCGCTCGACACGCCGGGGATCAAGGTGCTCCGCATGCTGCCGGTGTTCGGCTACGACGACGCGCCGCACGGCCACGCGGAAGTGCTGCTCGAGAACGTGAAGGTTCCGATCGAGAACATGCTGCTCGGCGAAGGCCGTGGCTTCGAGATCGCGCAAGGCCGTCTCGGACCGGGCCGTATCCACCACTGCATGCGCACCATCGGGGCTGCGGAAGTGGCGCTCGAGAAGATGTGCAAGCGCCTGCTGACCCGCACGGCGTTCGGCAAGAAGGTCGCGGAACAGTCGGTGTGGGAACAACGCATCGGCGAAGCGCGGACGGACATCGAGATGTGCCGCCTGCTGACGCTGAAGGCCGCGTACATGATGGACACGGTCGGCAACAAGGTGGCCGCGAACGAGATCGCCATGATCAAGGTCGCTGCCCCGCGCATCGCCTGCAAGATCATCGACGACGCGATCCAGGCCCATGGCGGCGGCGGCGTGACCAGCGATTTTGGTCTGGCGCGGTCCTATGCCTCGATCCGTACGCTGCGTCTCGCGGACGGTCCGGACGAAGTGCACTGCCGTGCGATCGCCCGGAACGAGTTCAAGAAATACCGCGACAACGCCTACGCGGCGGAAGTTGCGACCGAGAAGTACACGGAAGTGGTCGGCTCGCGCTGATCGCGCTGCAGCATAAGCTGCACTGACAGAAACGACTTGGCCCCGGTGCAGGCGCATGCTTGCATCGGGGTTGTTGTTTTCGGGCTGGGATTTTTTATCGGGGTGGTGCACATGAAGGCGATGTGGCTGGGATTGGCGCTGTTGGGAGCGGCGGTGGCGACTGCCGCGCCGGCGTTCGCGCAGGATGATGAGATGGTCGTCGTCACCGGATCGCGGATTCTTAGCGATGACGAGTATCAGGAAGAATTCGGGTCGCTGCCCTACATCTCGATCAAGGCGCCGGCGGATTTTGTGATCTTCACCGTCGATCTCGAGAGTGCGACCAAGAGTGTGGCGGAGCGGGACAAGGAACTGGAGCGCAGCTTCACCCAACTGGCGCAGCGTGTGTCGCGGACGCAGGGTGTCACGCTGGAGGTTGGTCAACCGGGGCGGTCGTCTGCTGTCGAGACGACGGCGGCGCGCGAAGGCATCGAGAACCGCGGCGAGCGGTCGGCCATTCCAACGGTGCTGAAATTTGCCGTTAAGGAAGGCGAGAATTTTCCCGCTGTGCGCAAGCGGGCCGAGGCGTTCATCGAGTCTATCGAAGTAAGCGGTCGGGTTGAAGCGACGCCCGGCGACAACCAGTATATCGGCGTCAACGAGCCGGCGAAGCATCGTGAAGCGTTGATGCGGAAAATTGCTGCGGACATCCAGCTGCTGACTGGAATATTCACGCCCCCATCGGCACCGCCGCCGGCGATGACGCTGACGGGCCTTGCCAACCGCGTGAAGTCGCGACCGGTCGGGGCGCTCGAGCTTGAGATGTACGTGCCTTACGACGTGGTGCTCGGTGCGCCGCTGCCGCAACCGCCGCCGCGCCGCTAGTGGAGGGACACATGAAACGTACACTTATCCTGGCGGCGGTGTTCGCCGCGATGGCTCTGCCGGCGAGCGCGCAGCAGATCGTGGCGCAGAGCAACTACGTGAACCGCAATGCGCAGCAGCAGCTGCCGCAGATCTCGATTACAGTGCGTGCGGACTTCGTGCTGTTCAGCGTGCGCTATTCGACGGCGACGCGGGCGACGGATGTGCGCGACACAGAGCTGACCAAGATGTTCCAGACCGTCACGCAACGCGTGCAGCGGAACAATGAAGGGATCAGCATCGAAGTCGGACAGCCGGGCAATTCGGCGGCGCTGGAGACGGCGACGATGAAGGAGGTGATCGTCCGGACGCAGAATGACCAGTCCTATATCGACCTGGTGATCAAGGCGGAGGTGCGGCCCAACGATACGTTCCAGACCATTCGGACGCGCGTCGAGAAGTTCGTGGCGGATACGCCGCTGACGGGGCGCGTGGAGCCGGTGATCGGGCCGAGCCAGTATCTGGGCATCACCGATCCCAAGAAGCATCGCGACACGCTGGTGAAGGCGATCGCGGAGGATGTAAAGCTGATGCAGGCGTCGTTCACGGGGCCGGTGCAGGTGTCGCTGACGGGCATGGAACAGCGGACCGTGACGCGGCCGACAGGACCGCTGGACCTGGAAATCTACATTCCCTACTCCATGAATGTGAAATCGGGCTCCGGCGAGTGAGCGTGCTTGCCGGTGGCAAAGCCCCAAGCTAAGCGCGAGGGATGATTTCCCCGCGCCTTGCCCGACGCATCGCCCAGATCCATAAATGGCTGGGCCTGATCGTGTTCGCCCAGCTGGTGGTGTGGACCGGGACGGGGCTGTTCTTTGCCGCGATACACATCACGGATATCCGGGGCGAGGCGCTGGTACATCCGCCGGGGCATGCGGCGCCGATGGATGCGGCGCGGATCAGGTTCTCGTCGACAGATGCGCTGAAAGCCGTCGCCGAGGATCGGCCCATCGAGGTGGCGCTGCGCCCGCTGGCCGGGGAGCCGGTGTACGAGGTGCGCGGCGAGATCGGGACGTTTCTGGTGTCTGCCGAGAGCGGCGAGCGAATCGTAATCGACGAAGCACGGGCGCGGGCGCTGGCGGACGAGCGCTGGGTGGCGCCCGACAGCCTGCTTGCCATGGAGCTGCTGCCGGAAGCGCCGAAGGAGTCGGGGCTTGCCGGCGAGGTCTGGGCTGCGCGGTTCAAGGGCGATGGCCATCCGACCCTTTATGTGTCGTCACTGACGGGGAAGGTTAGCGCGCCGCGCACGGACCTATGGCGGACCTATGATTTTCTCTGGCAGCTGCACCTGATGGACTGGGGCATGAACGAGAATTTCAACACGCCGTGGATGGTGGGTGCAGCCATACTGGCGCTGTCGAGTGTATTGTTTGGCGTGGCGTTGCTGGTGCATCGCTTCACGCGCGGATTGATCAGGAAGGGTGCTAAATGACGGAGCGTCGCGAGCCACAAGACGTCTCTGGCCAGTCGTTCGCCGATGGCGAGCGGATTGCGAAATACCTGGCGAGCGCGGGCGTTGCGTCGCGGCGTGATGTCGAGCGCCTGATCACGGATGGGCGCGTGAGTGTGGACGGCAAGGTGCTGGACACGCCGGCGTTCAAGGTGACGGGACGCGAGAAAATCCTGGTCGATGGCAAGCCGATTGCGCGGCCGGAGGCGGCGCGGCTGTGGCGGTATCACAAGCCCGAGGGGTTGGTGACAACGAACAAGGATCCGGAGGGGCGGCCGACCATCTTTGGCAATCTGCCGAAGGATATGCCGCGCGTGGTGACGGTCGGGCGTCTCGACCTCAACACCGAAGGGCTGCTGTTGCTGACCAATGATGGCGAGCTGGCGCGGGCGCTGGAGCTGCCGGCGACGGGATTGCAGCGGAGCTATCGGGCGCGGGCGTATGGGCGGATCGAGCAAAAGGAGCTCGACAAGCTGCGCGAGGGTATCGTGCACGAAGGTATCGAGTACAAGTCGATCATCGCGCGACTGGACCGGCAGACGGCGTCGAATTGCTGGATCGATGTGACGCTGGCTGAAGGCAAGAACCGGGAGGTTCGCCGGGCTCTGGAGAGTCTCGGGCTGAAGGTAAACCGGCTGATCCGGGTGTCGTATGGTCCGTTCAAGCTCGATGATCTGGGGCCCGGTGCGATCGAGGAAGTCGAGGCGGCGGAGATACTCGCGGAATTCGGCAACTACATTTCCGACAAGCGGAAGCCGAAGCCGTTCGGCCGCAAGCCAGCGGCGCGTGTGAAGGTAAGTCACGCCAAACCAGTTCATGCGAAGCAGACGCCGAAGGTTGCACCGGTCGAGCGCGATCCGCGGGCTGTTCGCAAGGGTCTGGAGGCGTTCGTCGACAAGCGTCCGGACAAGCGTGGCTCTGGCGGCGCCAAGCGGGCGCGACCGACGGTGCCGGGTGTGCGGCCAACTGGAGCAAGACCTTCGGGTGGCAGGCCTTTTGGCACCAAGCCGGGCGGCGGCAGGCCGGGTGGCGCGAAACCTTCGCGTGGTCCGCGTACGCCGCGCTAGTCTGATCGGGGAGAGAGATCATGAAACTTCATTTCGCGACGATGGCGCCAAACCCGGATCGGGTGCGCTTTTTCCTGCAGGAGAAGGGCGTCTGGGATCAGGTCGAGAAGGCCGAGATCAGCATCATGAAGGGCGAGCACAAGCAGCCCGGCTATCGTGCGATCAGCCCGATGGCGCAGGTGCCGACGCTGGAGCTGGATGACGGCACGGGACTGACCGAGAGCCGCGCGATCTGCTTGTATTTCGAAGCGCTGTATCCCGAGCCGAACCTGATGGGGCGCGAACCTCTGGAGCGCGCGACCATCGAAATGTGGGACCGGCGGGTCGAGCTGAGCTACTTCATGCAGATCGCGGGATGGTTCCGCAATTCGCATCCGGCGATGGCCGAGCTCGAGAAGCCGCAGATCCCGGAGTGGGCAGCGGTATGCGAGACGCGCGCGCGCAAGGTTGCGGCGTTCTTCGACAAGCGTCTTGGCGAGTCGGAGTTTGTCGCGGGCGACCGCTTCACGATCGCGGACATCACGCTCCATGTGACGCTGGGCTTCGGGCGTCTGGTGAAGTTCAAGCCGTGGGAAGAGCACGCGAACCTTAACGCGTGGCGCGAGCGGATGACGGCGCGGCCGGGGTTGAAGTAGGCGGTGCTGGCGCCTCAGGTTTTTACGAACCAGCCCGACACGGCGAAGCGGGGCGCGCGTGCAAACGGGGTGACAAACGTCACCGAGTGAACGTGTGTGAGTTCAAACAAATCCAGCGTGTTGAAGCCGGGGCTGAATGAAGCGGTGGGCTCGCCCTGTTTGGTGAAGAACTGCAGCAAGCCGCCCCAATCGGGATGCCATGCCTGCGTGAGGCCGACGACGAAGGCGTACTTCCGCTGCTCGCCAGTGACATCGTCCAGGTGGCGCGTCAGGTAGTGGCCCTGGCGAAACTGGGAGGCTTGGGCGGTCACTCCATCGAAATCAGATGAGCCGGTGATCGCACGCATGACATCCAGCACATCCGGTGATGCGAGGGCATTGCGAAGGCGCGCGACAGGTCCATCAGCGTTCAACTGCGGGTTGGCGCTTTTCAGCTGGACGCCCAGATAGGCAAAGCCCTGTCCCTGGCTGGCGGCGGTCATCAGGGCCGTTTGAAGCGCACGTTGCTTTTCGATGTCGTTTGCGATCGCGGCCGGGTCGATGACGCGAACGCCTGAGCCGTCGGAGGCAAACAGTTTCCAGGGCAGGCTGGCGAATTCAGCGGCGAGGCTTCGGGTCACATCGGGTTGCAAGAAGTCACGGATGCGAAGGCGCTTCGATGTCGCGAACTCGGCCTTCAGCGCCGGGATATCCAAGTTTGGATTCAGCACCATATACCGCCCAGGGCGACGCCGTACTGGCCGGAGGACATGGCAGGGGCGGAGGGACTCGAACCCACGACACCCGGTTTTGGAGACCGGTACTCTACCAACTGAGCTACACCCCTGTAGTCGAGGGGAGGCCAATACGCGATCCGGACGGCCGTTTCAAGGCGGGGCATGACAAGCTCTCCCGAGGCCGCTAGGGACAGGGCAAATCACCCGTCTGGAAGCCCTTTATGAGCGCATCTGTCCTGATCGAAACCGGCCAATGGGCTGGCTGGCGCACATGGCCGCACGACACGTTCGAGAGCGGGGTGGGGCCGTTCTATTACCGCCGGGATGAGGCGGGAAAGGTGGTCTGCCGGTTCATCGCGGAGCCGCGCCACATGAATGGCGGCGGGTTCATGCATGGCGGGTGTTTCCTGACTTTTGCCGATTATTCCTGCTTCGCCATCGCCGAGGACCACACGCAGGGGCCGAGCGTTACGGTGAACCTGTCGGGCGACTTCCTGTCGTCGGCCAGCGTGGGCGACGTGATGGAGGCCACTGGCGAGGTGACGCGCGCGGGCGGCCGTCTGATCTATGTGCGCGGCCTGATCACGGCGAACGGCAAGCCGGCCCTGAGCTTCACGTCGGTGATTACGCGGATCAAGCGCGAGAGCGGCGGCAAGGCGGCGAGCTAGGCTCTCAGGGCGTCCAGCGGGCGAAGAGGCCGGTGGGGAGGATGGAGTCGCGGGAGGAGGTCTCGCGGATCGCCATCTCGCCGCAGACGGTCTTGCCGGGAGGCATGGCGCCGGCGAGGGACTGTCCGACGGCGGCGTAGCTGAGGCGGACGGCGTAGACCGTGGCGATGACGAAGAGCGGTCGGTCGCTGAGCAGCGTGCGGACGTGCTCCAGAAGTTTCGGGAAGTCGGTTTCGAAGCGCCAGGTTTCGTTCTTGGGGCCGCGTCCGAATTTCGGCGGGTCGAGGACGATGGCGTCGTATTTCGAGCCGCGGCGGATCTCGCGTTCGACGAACTTCATCGCATCGTCGGTGATCCAGCGGATCGGCGCGCCTTCGAGGCCGGACAGGGCGGCGTTCTCGCGGCCCTGCGCGATCGATTTGGGGCTGGCGTCGAGGTGCACGACTTCGGCGCCGGCTTTCGCGAGGGCGAGCGACATCATGCCGGTGTAGCCGAAAAGGTTGAGCGCCTTGATCGGGCGTTTTGCGGAGGCGACCTGCTCCATAGACCAGCGCCAATGGACAGAGTGCTCCGGGAAGACGCCCATGTGACGGAAGGCGGCGAGGCGGGCGTTGAGTTTGAGGCCGTTCCAGCCGATGGCCCATTCGTCCGCGGGCGGTTTGCCGGTGAAGGCCCAGGCGCCGCGTTCGTCGTCATCGTCTTTGGTGGGGGCAAAGGTGGCGTCGACTCTCCAGCTGCTGACCGGGGCGTTGGGTTTCCACAGCGCCTGCGGGTCGGGGCGATTGACGCGCACCTTGCCGAAGCGCTCGAGCTTGCGCATGTCGCCGCTATCGAGGAGCTGGTAGTCGGACCAGTCGTCGCTGAGGAGAAGCTGGAAGTCTTGAGCTGTCATCGTGTGGCGCCGGTGTAGCCGTTGGCGCGCCAGGCTTCGTAGATCATCACGCTGGCGGCGGAGGCGAGGTTGAGGCTGTCGGCCTTGCCCATCATGGCAATGCGCACGAGTTCGTCGCAGGCCGCTTCGACCTCGGCAGGCAGGCCGGATTGTTCATTGCCCATGAGGATGCAGGAGCGTTCGCCGAACTGCGCCTTGTCGTGAGCGTGCGTACCATGCATCGAGGCGGCGATGATGCGGACGGTGTTCGCGGTGGTCCACTGTTTGAAGTCTTCGAAGGTGGCAGCCGCGATGGCGATCGCGAAGAGCGATCCCATGCTGGCGCGGACGGCTTCGACGGAGAAGGGATCGCAAGTCTGGCCGATGAGGATGACGCCGTCGCAGCCTGCGGCATCGGCCGTGCGGATCACTGTGCCGAGATTTCCGGGGTCGCGGATTTCGTAGAGCGCGAGGAAACGGCGGGCGCCCGTGGCCGGGAAATCGGCGAGTGTTGTCGTGCGCTGTTTGAAGGCCGTGATGACGGCTTGCGGATTGTCCTTCCGCGAGAGGGTAACGAGGATTTTCTCCGTGCCCGTCAGGACGCGGGCGCCGGCGCGCTCCATGCGCTGGAGGAGGTCAAGCGTCTGCGGGCGTTCGAGGGCGGCCTGGCTGGCGAAGGCGTAGGCGGGGGTCCAGCCATTGGCGAGGGCCTCTTCCGCGTGGCGGGCGCCCTCGGCAACGAACAGGCCGGTCTCGACACGCTCGCGCTTGCGGTCGAGCGAGCGCAGCAGCTTCACCGTGTCGTTAGCGGTGGAGGAGATGTGTTCGAAGAGGGGGCGGTCCGACATCTTCAGGCTTTCGACTTGTGGGCGAGGGCGTGGGCCTGGCCCTCCCAGTTTCCCTTGCCGTCGAAATTCATGATGCGGACTTCGCGGAATGCGGACTGGTCGTCAAGGCAGCGGTAGTTAACGCTGAACCCATCGGGGTTGGAGCGCGGGACGTAAAACGATTTCACTCCACAGACGCTGCAGAACAGGTGTTTCGCAACCCCGGTGTTGAAGGTGTAGGTGGTGAGCTTGTCCTCTCCGGCCGTGAGGCGGAAGCGCGCGGCGGGGACGATGATGTGCAGGAATCCGGTGCGAGCGCACATCGAACAGTTGCAGTCGTCGACTTCGATCGCGTCGGGCAGGAGCGTTTCGAAACGGACGCCGCCGCAGTGACAACCGCCGGCGCGCCAGGTCATTTGGTCAGTCATCGGGTACGTCCAGCGGCTAGCGGCAGGAGCGGACAATACCTGACAACTTGTCGCGGTCGAGGTTCATCGTGATCAGGTTGAAGCCCTGTCCCGTCTGGCCATCGGGTTCGGTGGTGACGATCTGGAAGCGCGCGGCGCCGGACAGGACGTCGAGGAAGCGGGGCGTCAGATCGATCGTCAGCGCGACGTGGCCGCGTTCCGTGAGCTTGGGTGGGTCGATGATCTCGTAGGGCTGAAGTGCGATCGAGCGCACGTCGGCGAAGCCATCCGGCGTCTGTGCGTCCATCTGCCAGAAGGCGGTGATGCCCCTGGAAGCGAGGTCCACGATCTTCTGGCCGTCGATGGGGCCGTTGGCGCGATTCACGTCATGCACGAGCCACAGATAGAGGCGCGGCGCGTTGGTGCGGTTGCAGTAGATCTCGACCTTGTCGCGGCGCCACTGGTCGCCGTGGAGATACTGCAGGAAGAACTGGCCTTGCGCATCGGTCTGGAATTCCCAGGACTCGGTGCGGAATTCGTAGATGATGCGGTACTCGCGGAGCTTGTCTTCGGGCAGCGTGTTGATCGCCTCAGGACCGGCGCGCGACATTTCGGTCAGGAAGATCGGGTCAACGCCCATCGAGCGGACGTATTCGACGACGACGCCGTTCGCGACCTGCATCATGGTGAGCGCTTCGTTGAGGTCGGGGCAATAGTTCACGCCCGGCATCGCGACCCATGGATATGATTTCAGCGCCTTGCGCTTGTCGACGCAGTTCATGCTGACCTGGTGGACGGCGAAGATGGAGCCGGGTTTCACTTCGCGCTTCACACCGCCGAGGAAGGCGAGCGAGCAGGCGGAGACGCAGTGGCCGGGATAGACGCGACTGTTGAAGTCGAGGTCGATCAGGTTTGCCTGGCCGGGGTCACGGGAATTGCGGGCGACGCCGGTGTTGAGCTCGGCCTTGCGGACGAGCTTGCCGACTTCCATGCCGGCGCTGAGATCGCCGCCAAGCGAGTTGAAGTAGATCATCCGGTCGCGCGTTGGTTGGCCCGACCGCGTGAGGAAGGATTTGAGGGCGGCGGGGGTGTCGGGGGTGAAGTCTCCGTCGGCGAAGATGGCGGGGGTGTCGCCGTAGACGACGCCCCATTCGAAGGTCATTGGCTTCCCGGAATTATCGGCGTGCGCAGGCAGGGCCGCGAAGCCCCACGCCGCCAGTATGCCGAGCATCCGCGCCAGTTTCCCGATACGGCCGAGCATAGGCCGTTGCCTCCCGATTCGAATGTCTCACCTCTACCCGAGCCGCTGTGGCGGGCAATAAGCGTACCGCATTACAAGCAACTTAAGTGGGCGGCTTAAAGTGGCGCTCAGGTCTTGCCGAAAGCGAGCGCCAACAGGGCATCGGCGGCCAAAGAGGCCGGGATCAGGCCGGATGCGACATCCTGTCGGATGCCGGCGAGGTTGGAGGCGACCTCTGGGCGGGCCAGGAACCGGTCAGTCAGGCCGTCCTGGATCAGCGTATCCAGCCAGCGGACCTGTTGACCCGCGCGGCGGCGGGCGCGGGAACCGGAGGATTCGGTCTTCTTGCGGTGGAGTTCGATGGCGGCCCAGAGTTCCCCAAGGCCCATACCGGAAAACCCGGAAACGGTGTGGACCGGCGGCGACCAGTCCGGGTCGACCTGTTCCATGATGTGGAGGGCGATCTCGTAGGCGCGCGCGGCCCGCGTGGCGGCGTTGGCGTCGATGTCGGCCTTGTTGACGGCGATGAGGTCCGCGACTTCCAGCACGCCCTTCTTGATGCCCTGCAGTTCGTCGCCCGCGTTGGGAAGCATCAGGACGAGGAAGAAATCAACCATGTCGGCGACGACCGTCTCGGATTGGCCGACGCCGACTGTCTCAACCAGGATCACATCGTAGCCCGCGGCTTCGCAAACCAGCATGGTCTCGCGGGTCTTGCGGGAGACACCGCCGAGCGTGTCGCCAGCGGGCGAGGGGCGGATGAAGGCGTTGTCGTCAGCGGCGAGTTTGGCCATGCGCGTCTTGTCGCCGAGGATCGATCCGCCCGAGCGGCGCGAGGTGGGGTCGACGGCAAGGACGGCGACACGCAGGCCGAGGCTCGTGAGCATCGTGCCGAAGCTCTCGATGAAGGTGGACTTGCCGACGCCGGGCACGCCGGTGATGCCGATGCGCTGAGCCTTGCCGGTGCGGGGCATGATTTCGGACAGGAGCGCGCGGGCCTGCGCCTGGTGATCGGCGCGGCGAGATTCGATCAGCGTGATGGCGCGGCCGAGGTTTGCGCGGGTGGAGAGGTCGGTGGTCACGTGGTTATTGCTCGTGTTGCCGGAGAGCGGTTCCTACGGTGTGGCGCAACAAGACGCAAACAGCTTGGGCGTTGTGAGAGCACTCCCATCTGTCCTCCCCCTAAACGGGGAACATCAGGTGGGGCGTCGCCGCAGCGAGGGAAGTCCCGCGTCCGCTGTCGGCTACATCGACCGCGCGAGCACGGCGCGAGCATCGTAGGCGTTCGGGTCGGACGGTTTCGGGCCTTTGCCCATCAGGACTTCGAGGGTCGACTCGTACTGCCGACTGTCGCCGCCGATGTTGAAGCCGAGACCCAGGCCAAGGCCGCCACCGCGCGAGCCGGTGAAGCCGCCGAGACCAACCGTCGGGCCGCTGGGCGTGTAGCTGCCGTCGGCGACGTAGGTGTTGCGGGTGACGACCGTGAACCACTCATAACCGTTCTGGATAGTGAGCTCGGCGGCGCGGCGCAGGGCCATGTCTTCGACCTGTGGGCCCTTGAGGTCAGGATTGGCGCGGAAGGTAACGCGGAAGCGTTCCTGCTCGAGGCGCTGTTCGCGATAGCCCATCTCGTCGCTCTTGAGAGCCGGAGCGTATTTGGTAGGCGCGGTGGCGCAGGCAGCAAGGGCGAGGAAGGCGAGGGTTCCAAGCAGGCGTTTCATGGCGGTTCTCCCTGACGGGCAAGGTAGCGCGATTTGAGGTACGCGCCAGCGGGGGAGATGTTCAGCCCGCAGCGGCGTTCTTCGAGTTGTGGCCGAGCGGGCCTTTGAGTTTTTCGAGCAATTCAGCGGCGGCCTCGGCGATAACGGTGCCGGGCGGGAAGATGGCGGCGGCGCCGGCGGCGTAGAGGGCGTCGTAGTCTTGCGGCGGGACGACGCCGCCGACGACGACCTGGATGTCGCCACGGCCTTCCTTGTCGAGGGCAGCGCGAAGTTCAGGGACCAGCGTGAGGTGGCCCGCGGCGAGCGAAGAGGCGGCGACGATGTGGACGTCGTTCTCGACGGCCTGACGGGCGGCCTCGCCGGGGGTCTGGAAGAGGGGGCCGATGTCGACGTCCCAGCCGAGGTCGGCGAAACCTGATGCGACGACCTTCTGGCCGCGATCATGACCGTCCTGGCCCATCTTGGCGATCAGGATGCGGGGGCGGCGGCCTTCGGCCTTCTCGAAAGCGTCAGCCATGGCGCGGGCGGTGACGACCTTGTCTGATTTTGCGGACATGCCGTTGGCGTAGACTCCCTGGATCGACTTGATCACGGCCTGATGGCGACCGACGACTTTCTCGATGGCGTAGCTGATCTCGCCGACAGTCGCCTTGGCGCGGGCGGCGGCGACGCCGAGTTCCAGCAGGTTGCCGGTTTTGGTTTCAGTGGCCTTGGTGATGGCGTCCAGGGCGGCGGCGACGTCGGTCTCGTTGCGGTCGCTCTTGAGGCGTTTGAGCTTGTCGAGCTGCATGGTGCGGACCTTGGCGTTGTCGACCTTCAGGACCGGCACGTCTTCAGCTTCATTGAGGCGGAACTTGTTGACGCCGACGATCGTCTGCACGCCGCTGTCGATGCGGGCCTGCGTCTTGGCGGCGGCTTCCTCGATACGGAGCTTGGGCAGGCCTTCCTCGATGGCTTTGGCCATGCCGCCCATCGCTTCGACTTCCTGGATGTGGGCCCACGCCTTGCGGGCGAGGTCGTAGGTGAGGCGTTCGACGTAGTAGGAACCGCCCCACATATCGATGGTGCGACAGGCGCCGGCTTCCTGCTGCAGGAAGATCTGCGTGTTGCGCGAGATGCGGGCGGAGAAGTCCGTCGGAAGCGCGAGCGCTTCGTCGAAGGAGTTGGTGTGCAGTGACTGCGTCTGCCCACCGGCGGCCGCCATGGCTTCGAAGCAGGTGCGAATCGCGTTGTTGTAGACGTCCTGCGCTGTGAGCGACCAGCCGGAGGTCTGCGAGTGCGTGCGGAGGGAGAGCGACTTGTCGCTCTTCGGGTCGAACTGCTTGACCAGCTTCGCCCAGAGCAGGCGAGCGGCGCGCATCTTCGCGACTTCCATGAAGTAGTTCATGCCGATCGCCCAGAAGAAGCTCAGGCGTGGCGCGAACTTGTCGACGCCGAGTCCGGCGGCCATGCCGGAGCGGATGTACTCAACGCCGTCGGCGAGCGTGTAAGCGAGTTCGAGGTCAGCGGTCGCGCCTGCTTCCTGCATGTGATAGCCGGAAATCGAGATCGAATTGTACTTCGGCATCTTCTGCGAGGTGTAGGCGAAGATGTCGGAGATGATACGCATCGAGGGGCGGGGCGGATAGATGTAGGTGTTCCGCACCATGAACTCTTTCAGGATGTCGTTCTGGATCGTGCCCGAAAGCTTGTCGGGCGAGACGCCCTGTTCTTCAGCGGCGACGATGTAGAGCGAGAGGATCGGCAGGACGGCGCCGTTCATGGTCATCGACACGGACATCTGGTCGAGCGGGATGCCGGCGAAGAGCGTGCGCATGTCGTAGATCGAGTCGATGGCGACGCCGGCCATGCCGACGTCGCCCGTGACGCGCGGATGATCCGAGTCGTAGCCGCGGTGGGTCGCGAGATCGAAGGCGACGGACAGGCCTTTCTGACCGGCAGCGAGATTGCGGCGGTAGAAGGCGTTGGAATCCTCGGCGGTGGAGAAGCCGGCGTACTGGCGGATCGTCCATGGCTGGTTGGTGTACATGGTCGGGTAGGGGCCGCGACCGAATGGCGCGATGCCGGGGAAATCGTCGAGGAAGTCCAGCCCGGCCGTATCGGCGGCAGTGTGGAGCGGTTTGACGGGGATGCCCTCTGGCGTTTCCCACATCACATTGGCGCTATCGCCCGCGAGCTTCGCCCAGGCAGCAAGATCGGCCTTTTCGGCGGGATTGCCGAGCGGCAGCTGGGTGAAATCGGGGAAGGAAGTGGCCATAAACGGCGCTCCGGGCACGGACTCGAAAGGCATTTTCTAGCACTTCGCACCCTGCGCGTGAAAGCCTTTGCAGGTGCGAAGAAAGACGGGGCGGGTGCAAAGGATTGGTCATCTGGCGTTCAGGCGGCGTGGGCTAATCCGTTGCCAATGACGTGATCGGGGCGACGGGCCTCCGGTAAGCTGCCGTTCAACCTTGCATTCACGCCAAGGTTGGCGCGATCAAGGGAACGAAACGCCCGTCAGGGCTGTGGAGATTTGGACGCATGAACCTCAAGATATTTCTCGCTGCTACGATGATGACGGCCGTGGTTGCCGGTCCGGCGCTGGCCCAGCCGACGCCCATGACGCCGGAGCAACGCGAAACGCGCTTCACCGCGGGCGACACAAACAAGGACGGCAAGCTGGACAAGGCGGAGTGGATCGCGTCGATCCCTGAACAGATGAAGGCGAATGCGAGCGCTGACCAGCTGGAGCAGATGTGGTCGAGCCGCGTCGACGCCGATGGCGACGGGTTCATCACCAAGGATCAGTTCCTCGCGCTGCGCATGGGCGGTGGGCAGCAGCAACACTAAGCTGCCGACGGGACGAGATCAGGACGGCCGGCGATGATCTCGCCGGCCGTTTTGTTGTTGCGGTCAGGCGGAAGCCACGAACCTGAAGACGGCGTTTGTTGCTTGGGCGCGGGCGGCGGTGTCCCCGAAATCGAAGCCAGGGTATTCGGCGAGAAGCTTGAGACGCTTGCGGGGCAGGTACGCACGGAGGGGGTCGCCGATAAGGATGTCGATGTTGGCTGCGAGGCAGTTGTCCAGGAAGCGCGTAACGCGGTCGGCCAGATCGGCCGCGTAGAACAGGTCGGCGACGAGTATGATGTCAACGGCGGGAGGTGGTCTGGTCGTGAGATCGCCGAGGTGGGTCGCGAGGGTCACGTTGTTGGCGGCGGCGTTGAGCGTGATTGCGGCCATTGCGTAGGGGTCTATGTCGGCGGCGGTGATGTGGTTCGCACCTGATTTCGCGGCCGCGATGGCGACGAGACCGGACCCGGCGCCGAGATCGAGAACACGTCGCTCGGCGACGCAGGCGGGGTTGTCGAGGACGTAGCGGGCGAGGGCGAGGCCGCCGCCCCAGTGACAGGCCCAGTAGGGCGTTGCGAAGTCCGGTTCTGAGTCGGCGAGACGTGAGAGACCGCTGGCGGGTCCGGCCTTGTGCAAGCGGATCTCCGGTACGCCCGGCACGAGAGCTAGCGGAAGGTTCGACCAGATGAAGTCGTGCGCGCGGGAGGTCGGGAGGGCGATGGCAGCGGCTCCAAGACAGGTGGTGACCTCTTTGCCTTGGTCATCTAGGTTCGGCAATGTCATGACGCCGGAGAGGCGCACAGGGAGCCAAGTATGAGCGACGTCAACAGCATGAAGGGCAAGCGCGCCATCGTTACGGGCGGCGGCACAGGCCTTGGCGCGGCGACAGCGGTCGGACTCGCGCGTCGGGGTGTGAACCTGTGCATTAACTACAATTCGAGCGCGGATGCAGCGAACGAGGTCGTGGCGCAGTGCAAGGCGCAGGGCGTCGAGGCGTTCGCGGTGAAGGCAAACGTGGCGGAGGATTCGGATTGCCGGGCGCTGGTGGCAGCTGCGGTTGAAAAGCTGGGCGGACTGGACGTGCTGGTCAACAATGCCGGCATCACCAAGTTCGCGAAGCACACAGACCTCGATGCGTTGAGCTCGGACGACTTCCTGAACCTCTACAAGGTGAACGTGGTGGCCGTGTACCAGATGACACGCGCTGCGCAGTCGCATCTTGCCGCTGGCGGCAAAGGATCTGTGGTGAATGTGTCGTCGATCGCCGGAGTGACGGGGATCGGCTCTTCGATCGCGTATGCGGCGACCAAGGGCGCGCTCAACACGATGACGCTGTCATTGGCGCGGGCGCTGGCGCCAAACATCCGGGTGAATGCGGTGTGCCCCGGCTATATCGGGTCTGGCTGGTTCACGAAGTATCAGGGCGATGATGTCGAGGCGCAGACAGCCGAAAACGTGGCAAAGTCAGTGCCCCTGCGTGTGGCGTCGATGCCGGAAGATATCGCGGAGTCGATCCTGTTCTTTGCGGGTCCGGAAAGCCGCCATGTGACCGGTGAGTTCATGATTATCGACGCGGGTATGCATCTTGGTTTTGCGCCATTGCGGGCCAAGTAGCTTGAAGACTCGGGAGGACGTGATGGCCAGTCTTACAAGTCGCCGCAGCTTCCTCCTGAATGCCTCCGCGACGATGACGCTGGCGGCGTGCAGTTCTTCGGGGAAGCCGTCAAAGCAATTGCCTTCATTGCCATCAACGCCGCCCGTCACTCAGGCGTCCGGCAAGTTTCCGATGATCGCGGATACGGCGGCGCGGCTCGACGCGACAAAGGCGCGGGCGCTGAAGGCACAAGGCGTACGGACGGTCTTCCGCTACTACTCGCATCTGCCGCCGAGCATTCCGGGGAAAGACCTGCAGCCAGAAGAGGTGCGGATCATCCTTGGCGAAGGGCTGAGCATCGGCAGCGTGTTCCAGCATTACAACAACTGTTTCCGCACGTTCGAGAACGCATGGGGCAAGGAAGATGCCGAGCAGGCGCTGCGCATGGCTGAAGCTGCGGGGCAGCCGGAAGGGTCGGCGATCTATTTCGGCGTCGATGCAGACTGGCCGTATGCGGCGATGCGCGAACCGGTGTTGAAATACTTCGAGGATGTGAAGCGCGTTTTCGAAAGCGCGAACATTGCGGTCGGCGTCTATTCAAACGGCTGCCTGTGCAATGCGGTGCGCGAGAAGGGGCTGGCGGAGTATTTCTGGCTTTCGGGATCGACCGGGCATTCGGGCACGCAGGCGTTTTACAATACTGGCCAGTGGACACTGTTTCAGAACGCGCTGGACATCAAACCGGCTGACATCGGCTTTGGCATCGACACCAACATCGCGAATCCGGCGACGCAAGGCTATTTCGGTCAATGGACGGATAAGGGCGCGCGGATCGCGCAGCACCCTGCAGGTGACGTGCAGGCGACGATGCTGTCGCGCGGTTTCCTGCGAACGAATACAGACATCAAGGCAACGGCTGACGCGGCCTCGGCCACTTTGCTGGCGATCAAGAAGGATCAGAATGCCCGGCGGCTCCAGACGGCCGGCGACTGGGTGAGGGTGGGCACACAGGAAGGCGGCGCCAAGGGCGCGGTCGCGGCTTTGACAGGCTGGATTCCGGCGAGTGCGCTGGCGCCGATGGATCGCTTTCCTGACAACACTTCGAACTATGGACTGTGTGGCGCGCCCACGGCGGTCAGCGACACGTTCAAGTATCAGAATTGCGACCGGGCGACGTCTCGACTGCGTTAGCAGCCCGCATCACCCCACAAGCCCAAGCTCCGCATGCGCCTTCTCGAGGCTTGCGAGCACGTCCACGCCGATGTGGATGAACTCATCAACGCCGGCCTCGCGTAGGGCGGCTTCCAGCTCGCCTGGCTTGCCAGCGAGATAGACCCTCGCAATGCCGGCGCGCTTGAGAGCGCGGGCGACGTCGACGGCTTCGGCAGCGTAGCGTTTATCGGATCCGCAGAGGCAGGCGATCTCGCAGCCTGACTCAGTGACGGCGCGCTCGAGCGCGGCCGGTTCGCCGGTCCCCGCTGCAGCGTCAATGCCGCCGGCAGCAAAGAAGTTCTGCGCGAATTGGACGCGGGCAGCATGTTCGGCGAGCGGGCCAAGGGCGGCGAGGAAGATCCGCGGCGTGCGGCCATTTGCGGTGCGCCGATCTGCGAGGTCGCGGAGGCGCTCGAACGGTTCGGACAGGCGGATCGGCCAGAAGGGTTCGGCTTCGGCACCACCGTCATCGGTGGTGCGCGAGAGATCCGCGAGCGTGGCCTTGTCTTGCGCCGCGGCCTTGAGCGCGCCCCACGAACGGTCGTACGGGGCGCGGCCTGACGCTTCGGCGGCGCGGCGGACGATGGTCGGCAGGTTGACGGTTTCAACGCTCGGCACTTCTTCGACCAGAAGCGGGAAGTCGGTGACGCCGGTGATCGGTTCCTTCCGACTGGCGGCGGCCTTCATGCGGGCTGTGCGCGCTTCCGCAACGCCTTTCTGAAATCCTTCGGATTGGAGCGCCTTGGTGAGGCCGCCTTCGCGTTCGATCTGCTGGAACAGGTCCCACGCAGCCTTGGCGAGGTCGTCGCCGAGTTTTTCGATCGCCCAGGCACCGCCCGACGGATCGACGACGCGGCCAAGGCTGGATTCTTCCTGCGCGATGATCTGCGTGTTGCGCGCGAGGCGGCGGGCGAGCTTGCCCGGCAGGCCCATTGCGTCGGTGAAGGTGCGGACCGTGACAATGTCGGCGCCGCCGACGCCTGCAGCGAAGCACGCGGCGGTGTTGCGCAGGATATTTACCCATGGATCGCGGCGCGTGAGCATGCGGCGCGACGTGACGGCCTGCAGGGTCATGCCAGCGGCCGGGCCGGTCGCACCGAACGCGGTGGCGATGCGCGACCACATACGGCGGGCCGCACGCAGCTTGGCCATGTCGATCTGGTAGTCAGCGCCGACATTGATGGTGAACAGGATTGTGCGGCAAGCTGCGCTGGCGTCCATGCCGGCGGTGACGAGCGCGCGGACATAGTCGGCACCAGCGGCCACGAGATAGGCGAGTTCCTGCACTTCCGTTCCACCCGCTTCGTGGACGGGGCGAGAATCGGCGCGCAGGGCGGTCGCTTTGGGAAACTGGGTTGCGATGGCAGCTGCGAAGGCGGCGGCTTGCGTGATCTCTTCGTCAGCGGCGGCCGGCAGCGCGCCTGTGCGGGCGAGGGCCCCGATCGGATCGACGTTGAAGGCAATCATCGCAGTCGCGGCCACGTTCGAGCTGAGCGAAGCCGCCACGAGAGCCGCGAGTTCGATGCCCTGGGCGCTGGACGCCCCTGCGGCTTCAAGAGCGATGGGCGCGAGGTCAAGCTTCACGCCGCGCAGGAGGCGTTCGATGTCGGCGGCCGATCGGGCGACGACGCCATGTTCGCCAGCTGCGTCGATGCGGAGTTCGATGGAGGATGCGCCGCCTTCGAGTGCTTCCATCACCTGATCGGCGGCGATGACCGGATCGGGGTGGGAGACAACCTGACGGATATCCCACGGGAGGTAGGGGTCATTGGCGGCACGCGCGCCACGGATGAAGGGGGCGATGCCGGGGGCGCCGGAGGCGTCAGGGGCCCAGTCGGGGGCCCGGTAGAGCGGCTTCACCGGCACGCCATGCTCGGTCTTGGTCGTGATGCGGGACAGGGGCGCGCCATTCAGCGCCTTTTCGGCAAGGGCCAGCCACTGCGCCTCTTCCGAGCGCGGGAATTCAGCCGAAAGGGAGAGTTCGTCCGCCATGAATCCCTCAATAATGGTCAGCGGCCACAAGGCATCCGGCTAGCGTCACGTCAAGAGTTTGCGACGTTCTGACGGCATTGCCGCAGGCGAAAGCGCCGGTATGGTCTGCACAGATTTTTACCTCGGGGACTTTCATGGCGATTCCGGCATCTCTTGCGAACCAGCTTTCAATTCCGGTGATCGGGTCGCCTCTCTTCATCATCTCGACGCCGGACCTTGTGCTGGCGCAGTGCAAGGCTGGCGTTATCGGCTCGTTCCCCTCGCTGAATGCGCGGCCGATCGAGCAGCTGGACGAATGGCTGACGCAGCTCAACGAGGAGCTGGCGGCGGCGCGGCGGGCCAATCCTGCGGCGACGATCGCGCCCTATGCGGTGAACCTGATTGTGCACAAATCGAACAACCGGATCGAGGAAGACCTCGCCCTGTGCGTGAAGCACAAGGTTCCGATCGTGATAACCTCGCTGGGCGCGCGGCCGGAAGTGAACGCGGCGATCCAATCCTATGGCGGCATCGTGCTGCACGACATCATCAACGTGGTGTTCGCGCACAAGGCATTGGAGAAGGGCGCTGACGGACTGATCGCGGTCTGCGCAGGCGCAGGCGGGCATGCTGGGACGCTGTCGCCGTTCGCGCTGATCAGCGAGATCCGCGAGTTCTTCGACGGACCTCTGGCGCTGTCCGGATCGATCTCGACGGGTGCGCAGATCTTGGCTGCGCAGGCGATCGGCGCCGACTTCGCCTATATCGGCACGGCCTTCATCGCGACGCATGAGGCGCGGGCGGTCGAGGGCTACAAGGATATGATCGTCGCCAGCGCGTCGAAGGATATTGTCTATTCCAGCCTGTTTACCGGCGTGCACGGCAACTACCTGGCGCCGTCGATCGCCAAGGCGGGCATGGACCCGAACAACCTGCCCGATGGCGACAAGGCGACGATGAGCTTCCAGTCAGGCGAGGGCTCCAAGGCAAAAGCGTGGAAGGATGTGTGGGGCTCGGGCCAGGGCATCGGCGCGGTGAAGACGCGGATGGGCGCGGGCGAATACATCGCCCAGCTGCGGCGGGAGTATGAAGCGGCGCGGGCCAAGCTTTCGCTGTCCTCGAAGGAATTCGCGCCGATCAGTTAGATGAGCTCGTTTGATGGCAGGCGGCGGTCTGGTGCATAACCGCGCCATGATCACCGATCCGCTCAAAGACTTGCCGACCTTTGCCGATATCGAGGATGCGGCAACGCGCCTGAAGGGCGTGACCTTCCATACGCCGCTGCTGCGCTCTGATGCGCTGGATGCTGTCGTGGGCGCGCCGGTGTGGATCAAGCCTGAGACGCTGCAGCGAACCGGCTCTTTCAAGATGCGCGGGGCGTGGAACCGGATCAGCCGCATTCCGGACGTGGATCGGGCGAGGGGCGTTGTCGCTTTCTCGTCGGGCAATCACGCGCAGGGCGTGGCTGAGACGGCGCGAGTCCTTGGGATGCACGCCACGATCGTGATGCCGTCGGACGCACCGGCGTCGAAGATCGAGAGCACGCGGCGGCGTGGGGCGGAAGTCCGGCTCTATGATCGCGTGAAGGAGAGCCGCGAGGCGATTGCGGCGGAGATTGCGGGCCGGTCGGGGGCGACGACGGTGCGGCCGTTCGATGATGCGTGGATCATGGCGGGGCAGGGTACGGCGGGGCTGGAGGCGGCGCGCGATGCGGCGGCGATGGGCGTCAGGTTTGGGAGCCTGATCTGCAATGCTTCGGGTGGGGGGCTGCTGGCCGGGGTGGCGGTGGCGTTCGAGGAATTGTCGCCGTCGACTGAGGTTTATGTCTCCGAACCGGAGGGGCATGACGATCTGATCCGTTCGCTGGCGGAAAAGCGGATCGTCGCCAATGCGCCAGGTACGCGTTCGATCGCTGATGCGCTTATGTCGCCGGAGCCGGGCGTGCTGCCGTTTGAAATTCACAAGCGGCGTGTCGCAGGTGGCTTCACGGCGACGAATGACCAGCTGCTGGATGCAATGTCGTTCGCCTTCCATCACCTCAAACTGGTTGTTGAGCCAGGCGGAGCGAACGGGCTTGCTGCCGTGCTGAACAATCGCGCGCATTTCGCGGCCCGCGGTCCGTTGCTGATCATCCTGTCGGGCGGCAATGTCGATGCTGACATTTTCGCGAAGGCGATTGCGCGGACGCCGCCCGCCTAGTTCGGCCTTCCGCGTCGCAGGTCTTCGGAGAGCCTGATCTCGGTTGGTTGGCCGCTGAGACGGTTGCGATAGACCTCGGTGTTCTCGAGTACGCGCTGCACGTAGTTGCGTGTCTCCGAGAAAGGAATGCTCTCGATCCAGTTGACGGGGTCTGTTCCCGCACGTGGATCGCCAAAGTCGCGTATCCACTGACGCGCGCGGGAGGGGCCCGCGTTGTAGGCGGCGGCGGCGAGGATGTAGGAGCCGCCGAAATCGTCGACGAGATCATCCAGGAAGCCGCGGCCGAGTCGCAGGTTGTATTGCGGGTCGTCGGTGAGCCAGCTCTGGCGGAAGGGCATGCCGACCATGCGGGCTTCGGCCTGGGCGAAGCGCGGCACCATCTGCATCAGGCCCCGTGCGTCGGCGCTGGAGATGGCCCGGTGGTTGAATTCACTTTCCTGACGCGCAAGCGCGAGCACCATGGCCGGCTCGGCCGATCCTGTGCGGGGCGATGGCGGAAGAGGGAAGACCGGGAAGACGGCGTCCGGCGCGACTAGGCCCCGGCCGAGGCCGGCCTTGGCGCTGCGCACCGCCGCGCGCATTTCGAGATAGCCAGCTGCAATGTCGAACAGCATCTGGTGCTCGTTCGGCGTCGTCAGGATGTCGTCGAGCGCAAAGGTGAAGCGCTCGAAACTGCCAAGACGGCCCGTCTCGGCGAGCAGGATTGCGGCGCGAACCGCGGGCGTACGGGCAAAGGCGGCGCGTTCTTCGTCGGTCGGTTGCGGCAGCGACGCGAAGTTCATGATGACTGCGGCCGGGTTGCGATCCTTCACCTTCTCGGCGGCGAGCTGACCGTAGAACACGTAAGGATAGCGGGCTGCGATGTCGTAGGCTGCGTTGGCTTCTTCAGCGCGGCCTTGCGCTTTTAGCGCTTCGCCTAGCCAGTATTGCGCGCGCGAGATGCTGATTGGCGTGACGACTCCATTACCGAAAACGCGGAAGTGGTTCTCTGCCTTCAGCGCATCGCCCAGCTTGGTGAGCGCAAGCCAACCTGCGATCCATTCAGCATCGCGGAAGGATTCACCTGCGGTGAGACCGTGTCCGGCCGCGAGCTGATAGGCCGTGGCGTAATTCTGTTCGCGGATCATGCGGCGCATGACCGACTGCTTCTCGACCCAGATGTCATCGCGTCCGACCTGCGGGGCGCCCTCTCCATTGATGCGCAGCAGGAGGTTTAACTCTTCCGGGGCCTTGCCCTTGCGCTCGTTCCAGCGCGCGCGTTCGTAGAGAAGGCCGGCGTCTTCGGTGTACGCGGCGGGCACCGCGTTCACGAGCTTGTCGACGTTCTTGACGTTCTTGATGAGACCGATGCGCGCATCGACAACATCTTTGCGGTTGGACGTGAGGCGAGACGACATCGCTTTTGCGCTCGTGGTATCGCCACGCCACAGGAACATGTCGGCGCGACCATAGTGATCTTCCGCGGTGACGAGATATCCGTAGCGTGACTGGAGCGTCAGCACGGCGCCTGTGGACATCGGTTTGCTGCGCCAGGCTTGCTGAATGACGCGCGCCATGTCCTCGCGCTTGCCCTGGCTGTCATAGGCGTCGGCGAGGGCGAGCACGCCTTCGCCCGTCTGCGGCCCGCGCGCCAGAAGCCACGCGATGCGCTCGTCGGCCTTTAGGGACGAGCGCGGGATGGCGGCTTCCAGCTGGTCGAGGATCAAGCTGGAATCGGGCCAGCCCTTGAATTCCTCGGCGGCCAGCATCAGCTCACCAAAGCCCATTCCGGCATTGCCATTGGTGGCGATCCGCCAACGCACCAGCGCCTGTGCCGCTGGATCCGAAATCCGGCCCTGCAGCGAGCGCACCTGGCCCCATTCGCCGGCGTCAGCCGAATCGAGGGCGCGGAGGAGGAGGGGGAGGTCGGGGGAGGCCAGCCAGGGCGACGACACCGGCGGGGGTGGTTTTAGAGAGGGCGCAGCTGGATTGGCCGTCGCAGGCACCGCCAACAGCCCAATCAGTGCGACGCCAAGGAGGAGGCGCTTGCCAAATCGCTTCATGAAATGATTATCCCGCGAGTCGCTCCCTGGGAAATCCGTCGCCATGCTGTTCAAAGGGTCCATACCCGCCCTCGTTACCCCCTTTCGTAACGGGAAAGTGGACGAAAAGGCGTTCGTGGCGCTGGTCGAGCGACAGATCGCAGCCGGAACGCACGCGCTGGTTCCCTGCGGAACCACGGGCGAAGCCTCAACCATGTCGCACGAGGAAGACCGGCGCGTGGTCGAACTGTGCGTCAAGACGGCTGCCGGGCGGGTTCCTGTCATCGCGGGTGCGGGCTCCAATTCCACGGAGGAGGCGATAAGCCTGCTCCAGCATGCCAAATCTGTCGGAGCTCACGCAGCCCTGATCGTGAACCCGTATTACAACCGTCCGACCCAAGATGGCGTTTATGCACATTACAAAACTTTGAGTGAAGCCGTTCAGCTGCCTATTTTCCTCTACAATGTGCCGGGCCGGACGGGTTCCGACATGACGCCCGAGCTGATCGGTCGGCTTTCAACCCTGCCGAACATTGTCGGCATCAAGGACGCGTCGGGGGACGTCTCACGCGTTGCCCGCCATACGGCGCTATGCGGTAAAGACTTCATTCAGATTTCGGGCGAGGATTCCAACGCGGTCGGCTTCAACGCCCTGGGCGGCGTCGGCTGCATTTCGGTGACCGCCAACGTCGCGCCGGAACAGTGCGCAAAGATGCAGGAAGCGACCCTGCGCGGCGACTTTGCCGAGGCCCGGCGCATCAACAACACGCTGGCGCGCCTGCACCGCGCCATGTTTCTCGAGGCAAGCCCCGCTCCCGCCAAGTATGCGCTGTCGCTGCTTGGCCTTTGTTCGGACGAGGTGCGCCTGCCGCTGGTGACGTTGCAGCAGCAGTCCGTGAAGGACGAGATCAGGGCAGCGATGCAGGAAGCCGGCGTGCTCTGATGGCGCAAGCACCGAAGAGCGGCGGACAAAACCCGAAGGGCAAGACGCGGCGCGAACTCGCGCGCAAGTCTGTCGCCGAGAACCGGCAGGCGCGGCGCAACTATGCCATCCTCGACGATCTCGAAGTCGGCATCATCCTCACGGGTTCGGAAGTGAAGTCGCTGCGCGAGGGCCGCGCCAACATCGCTGAAGCCTATGCGCGGGAAGAAGACGGACAACTGGTCCTGATCAATTCGTCGATCCCGACTTATGCGCCCGCCGGTCAGTTCAATCACGAGCCCGGCCGTAAGCGCATTCTTCTGGTGAAGAAGCGCGAGTACAACCGCCTCATCGGTGCCGTCGACCGCGACGGCCGCACGCTGGTGCCGCTCGAACTCTACTTTGGCCCGACGGGCATGGCAAAGATCAAGCTGGGCCTCGCGACCGGCCGCAAGGCACCCGACAAGCGCGAAGTTGAGAAGCAGCGCGACTGGGACCGCCAGAAGGGGCGGATCCTGCGGGATCGGGGGTAGGGGCACGTCGGGCGGCAGCTGCGACAGTGCTACGCAACGTCTTGCCCTGATCTACCACGTCAGTTTGTTGTCGCCGGCGCCGGCGCCGGCGTTGACGCTGCGGGAGGAGCGTTCACTGCAGCGATGACCTTGTCGACCATGGCGAGGTTGCCGGTGATGAGGCTGGCCTCCGGGCAGGAGCCGTTGCACCTTGCCTTCATGCTGACGAGCTCCGCGCGTTGCGATGTCGCCAAGGGGATGTCGTTGGCCATGATGGCCGCAACCGCAAGTCGGGCCTTCGGCTCAGGACGCCTGGGCTCTTCCGCTATCGCGGTCTCGAGAAGCTGTTTGGCCTCAGTCCATTTCTTGAGACCCATCTTGGCGAGACCCATCAGATAGTTGGCATCGCTCGTGGTCGGGTTTTTTGCCAGCAGACCCTCGAAGCTTTTTTCGGCGAGCACGAAGTTCTGGGCTTGTAGCGCCTCGAGACCTGCCTTGCGTACCTTGTCGAGGGCCCGCCTCTGGTCTTCTTCGATTCTGCGGTTGCGATCGATGCCATCGGTGTTCATGCCGGTGCTCAACCCGGGCTGGGCGTTTGCAACGCCAGACGCCGACCCCATCGCGGCAAGAAGCAAAATCGACAAAAGCAGACCACGCATCGCATCTCTCCCCAATCTATCCATCGGGAACTATAACCCCGGTCCAGTGAATTCCGCATCTGCTTTTTGCGTCTGCTTTTTGTGCAGCTGCGAAGGTTTAGTCCGCTAAGCTCGGGTGCTCTGGGGCGGCATCGGCGCGGGCGAACGTGATTGTGGCTCGCATGCCGGCGCCTGGGTCGGACTGGATGCTGAGTGCGGCCCCGGCGTTCTGTTTCAACGACTGTACGATGAGCGCCGTCATCTTGCCCGGCACCGGCCACTTGGCCCCTTGCGGGAGACCTGCGCCGTCATCGGCCACAGTCACTTCGCACCCGGTTTCGATAACGAGGCTATGCAGCGTGATCGTTCCGCCCTCTCCTGCCATGAAGGCGTGCATGAGCGAGTTGGTCAGCAACTCATTGACCACCAGCCCCGTTGGCATCGCCACGTGGACCGAAACGAGCCAGGCATCGACTTTGAGGTCGAGGCAGGTTCCCTCGACGGCGTGAGCCTGCATCACAGAAGACGCAATCTGGCTCAGTTATGTTTCCAGATCGATACTGTCATCCACTGGGCTCTCTGCCATTGACCGATAGAGCAGGGAGAGAATCGCCCCTGCCGGCGAGGCGGTCAAACGGCTCATTCATCGGGTTGCCGCGCAGGTTGCGCGCCTCAAGCCGGATGAGGGCGGTGATCATCTGGAGATTGTTCTTCTCGCGGTGCTGCAGTTCGCGGAGGAGAGTGTCCTTCTCCTAGATCTGTTGCTCAAGCTTTTCCTGGTCGGTGATGGCGCGATTGCCGAGATTGGCCAGCGCCACGAGACGATAGGTCGGCGTTCCCGCTTCATTGAGAATGACATTCGACCACGCATCGACCGGAACCGCTTCGGCGACCTCGCCAATCTGGTAGACCCCGAGATAGTCATCCTTGCTGGCAATGGCCTCGCTGAGATGCGTTCCGCCGCCGACCGCCACCCACATATCAGGCAGGACATCCCAATTTTTGCCACGGACTTCGTCGGCAGGCTTTCCGATCACGCGTTCAAAGCCGAGATTGACGTAGGTGATGGTCTCGGTTGGCGCGAGGTCGGAGACTGCAACCCCGAACGGCATGTGGTCGAGAAACTGCCGGAAGCCGTCGCTCTCCAGCGCCTCGGCAAGATGCGGCGTCTCGGACAGATGCTCTGCGCTTTCGGAGGGCGGGTTGTTCTCGGAGGTCATTCCGCGCACCCCTTGCCATCAGCGGTGCTGACTGCCGACGAAAACACGCCATTGAGCCGAATTCTGTCGTTAGCAAGCGGCTTGCGCAGCTGAGTTGCGTGCTGCCGCACGCTCATGCGAGCTCCATGCATGGAACCTTGAGATGGACTGGCTGCGTGACGAGCTCCGCCTGCTTCGTAGGCGAAAAGCGAAAGGGGCCGCGCGGTTGGCGCAGCCCCTTTCTTTGTTGGGTCATTCGGCCGGCTGGCAGACTAGCTGAACAGCGCGTCGATATCGTCTTGCGAAGTGGACGGCCCGTTCATCGCGGGGCCACTGAGCAGAAGTTCGCGGGCGCGAGCTTCCTCGGCAGTTTCCTTTTTAACCGAGTCCGTGACGCCAAGGGCGCCGGCGAACTTGGTGACGCGTTCCTCAATGTGGCGGAGCGTGGCGATCACTTTCGTGACGCGCTGGCCGGTCAGGTCCTGGAAGGAGCAGGCTTCGAAGATGCGCATCATGGTGGCATCAACCTCTGCCTTGTATGCGGCAAGGTCAGTCGGCTCGACGCCCATCAGCTTTTCAGCTTCCGTCATGATCGACTCGGTTGCGCGCTCGGTGTCGCGGACGACGGCGTCGAGTTCGACCGAAGCGCCCGGGAGCCGGGTGTCCTTGATGTCGTTGGCCTGCAGGCCCGAGATTTCGTCGCGCGCCTTCTGGATGAAGTCGGCGAGGTATTTGAACTCGCCGATGATCGACTTGTCGAGCGATCCGAAGAACGCTGTCATCGCGTCAGCCATCTGGTGGGACAGGTCGAGCACTTCGACCAGGGGGCGCTCGCGGACGCCGGTGGCCTTGAGCTGGTCCATCGCGACGCGGATTTTCTGTGCAGCTTCGGCGGCAGCCATCAGAATTCCCCCAGCACGGATTTCAGTTTGCCCTTCAGCGTCTCGGCGTTGAATGGCTTCACGATGTAGTTGTTCACGCCCGCCTTCTTTGCGGCGATGACGTTCTCCGTCTTCGATTCGGCGGTGACCATGATGAACGGGGTTGCCTTTAGCTTGTCGCTGGCGCGGACCTGCTGGAGCAGTTCGTAGCCGGTCATCGGCTCCATGTTCCAGTCGGAGATAACCAGGCCGAACTTGCCACCATTGAGTTTTTCAAGGGCTTGGCGACCGTCCTTGGCTTCCTCGATGTTCTTGAAGCCCAGCTGATTCAGAAGGTTGCGAATGATGCGTATCATCGTCTGGTAATCGTCCACGACGAGGACGGGCATGGAGAGGTCGACGGCCATATTCCTGTAGCTCCCGGCAGTTGCTAGAACCACTTTTAACAACAGAGCCCGAAAAATTCGTGAATCCGGACCGGATTAGAGGGTTAACGGGTATCTTTCGTGGGAGACTCGGCCTGAAAGCCTTGTATTCAGCCCGTAGGCATTGAGGTTACTGGCGTTCAGCCCGTGGCGCGAAAGCGGGTTCACACATGGCAGGGCCGTGTTCTATGGACCCGCCGACGGTCCGGCGATGCGCCGGTTCGGGACTTGAGGGATGTTGGAATGAAGCCGGGCAAGACTTTCGCCGACCTCGCCTTGGGGATGACGGTCTCGATTCAAAACACCGTAACCGACCAGGATGTGGTCGATTTCGCCCGTGTGTCCGGCGACTACAACCCGCTGCACATGGACGAGGACTACGCCAAGACGACCCAGTTCAAGGGCCGAATTGCGCATGGCGCGCTGACCGCCAGTTATATCTCCGCAATCCTCGGGAACGACCTGCCGGGCCCGGGGGCGGTGTTCATGGAACTCAACCTGAAATTCGTGCGACCGGTTCGCATCGGAGACACCGTCATCGCAACGGCTGAAGTCATCGAGATGATCGAGCGCGGTTATCGCGTCCGGCTCGCCGTGAAGGGCGAAGTCGAAGGCAAGGTCTGCATGAGGGGCGAGGCCCTTGTGATGGTGCCCTCCGGCAAGGCCGAGTGAAACTGTGGCGGCCCAGCTGACATGAGCCCGGCTGACAAGAACAGGGGCGCCGCTATTGCCCTGGGTAATTTCGACGGGCTGCATGCCGGTCATCGTGCCGTCATTGAAGACGCGCGCCGGATGGCAAAGCGGATGAATATACCACTCGGCGTGGCCACTTTCGAGCCTGCGCCACGGCGGTTTTTTCAACCCGAAGCCCCGCCATTCCGCCTGATGACACCGCTGCGCAGGCAGATGGCTCTGGATGCGATCGGCGTCGATGAGCTGCACCTGCTGCGCTTTGATGCCGCGATGGCGGCGATGACCGACCGAGAGTTCTGCGAGCGTGTGATCGTTGGCGAGGTCGGCGCGCGGGCCGTCAGCGTGGGGTTCGACTTCCGGTTCGGCAAGGGGCGTATGGGCGACGCCGAAAGCCTCGCGCGGATCGGGCAGGAACTGGGGTTTGAGGTCAGTATCGTCGCGGAAGTGAAGGACGCGGGCGCAAAGGTCTCGTCCTCCCGCATCCGCGAGGCGATCGAGCGGGGCGACGTGGAGACCGCCTGTGCGGCCCTGGGAGATTACTGGACGGTCGATGCGGTCGTGGAGCATGGCGAGAAGCGCGGGCGGACGCTTGGCTTCCCAACCGCAAACATGACCCTTGGCGAGATCGTCCAGCCGGCGCACGGCGTCTATGCGGTCTGGGCGCGGTCCGAGGGGGGGGCTGAGTGGCGGCCGGGGGTCGGGAGTTTTGGTCGCACGCCGACCACGGGTTTGCGGGACGCCCTGCTGGAAGTCGTTGTTTTTGACTGGTCCGGCGACCTTTACGGGCAGCGGATGCATGCGGCTTTTGTGAAGTTCCTGCGGCCGGAACAGCGGTTTGATGGGCTGGATGCGCTGGTTACGGCGATGAAAGCTGATGAAGCTGCCGCCCGAGCCGTCCTTGCCGGGGCAAGGGTGCCGCTGCTATGAGCCTCACCATGCAATGGGTCGCCATCATTCGAATTATGGGCCCGGCGGACGCGATCTAGCGTTTACCGCCGGGAAAGTCGTATCCGCCCCAGGCTTCAACACAAGCGACACCCAGAACAACCGATGACACGCCCTGAAAAAGACGACACTTCCAGGTCCAAGGAAGAGGCCGGCAATCCCTACAAGGACACGCTGTTCCTTCCGAAAACCGACTTCCCGATGCGCGGCGGCCTGCCTCAGCAGGAACCCGTGCGCCTCGCCAAATGGGAAGCGGACGATCTTTACGGCCAGCTGCGCGCGGACGCGAAGGCTCGCGGCGCAAAGGCCTTCATGCTGCATGACGGCCCGCCCTATGCGAACGGGCACATCCACATCGGCACCAGCATGAACAAGATCCTCAAGGACCTTGTCGTGCGCTCGCGCCAGATGACCGGGTTCGACGCCGACTATATTCCGGGCTGGGACTGCCATGGCCTGCCGATCGAGTGGAAGGTCGAGGAAGAATTCCGCGCGGCGGGCAAGCAGAAGCGCGAGGTGCCGATGGCGGAATTCCGCAAGGCGTGCCGCGACTACGCGCAGAAATGGATCGACACGCAGCGATCGGAGTTCAAGCGGCTCGGCGGCGCGGGCAACTGGAAAGACCCGTACCTGACGATGGCGTATTCGTCAGAGGCGGCGACGGTGAAGGAGTTCCTGAAGGTCGCGATGAGTGGACAGCTCAAGCGCGGCGCGAAGCCTGTGATGTGGAGCCCGGTTGAGCAGACCGCGCTTGCGGAAGCGGAGATCGAGTACGCTGACCGCCAGGCGCAGATGATCTGGGTGAAGTTTCCAATTGTTCGTGTGTTTATGGAAACCGCACAGGCGGAGTCCGGCCTGCAGTTTGGCGACGCGAGCGTGGTGATATGGACGACTACGCCGTGGACGATCCCCGCAAACCGCGCAGTCTCGTTCAATCCGGAGATCGCCTACGGCCTGTATGAGTGCGAAACGCTCGAGCAGGGTCTTGCGTTCGAGCCATGGATCAAGCCGGGCGACAAGCTGATCATCGCAGACAAGCTCGCCGAGAGCGTGATGAAGGCCGCTAAGGCCGGCAGCTGGACGCGTATCAGTGATGTCAGCGCTTCCGTGCTTCAGGACATAACGCTGTCTCACCCGCTTGCAAGTCAGGGCTACGGCTTCAATGTCCCGATGCTTGCTGGGGCACATGTTACGGACGATACGGGCACGGGCTTTGTTCACACCGCGCCGAGCCATGGCGAGGATGACTACGAAGTCTGGATGGCGAATGCCAAGCGGCTTGAGGCTGAAGGCATCGACGTCACGATCCCGAACACTGTCGACGAGTTCGGGCGCTACACGAATGTCTGTCCCGGTTTTGAGGGGCTCGAGATCATCACGGTCGACGGCAAGAAGCGCGGACAGGATGGGCCGGCGAACAAGGCGGTGATGGACAAGCTGATCGAGGCGGGCGCGCTGCTGGCGCGGGGCGTCACGACGTTGCGTGATGCGCACTCGTGGCGGTCCAAGGCCCCGGTGATCCGGCGTGGGACGCCGCAATGGTTCATCGCGATGGATCGGCCGCTGAGCCATCTGAAGGGCAAGGAAGGCAAGACACTTCGTGATCTGTGCCTTGCAGCGATCGACGCGACGGTGTTCACGCCCGAGCGTGGACGCGAGCGCCTGCGGTCAATGGTTGCCGAGCGGCCGGACTGGCTGATCTCGCGTCAGCGCGCGTGGGGCGTGCCGTTGACGCTATTTGTTGATCGCGAGACGGGCGAGATCCTGAACGATCCAGCCGTGAACGACCGGATCGTAGACGCCATTGTGAAGGGTGGGGCGGACGCGTGGTTCGGTGGCGATGCCGCAGGTTTCCTTGGCGGGCGTGATCCCGCGAAGTACGAAAAGATCAACGACATTCTAGATGTGTGGTTCGATAGCGGAACCACGCACGCCTTCACGCTGGAAGATCGCGGGTTGAAATGGCCGGCCGATATCTATCTCGAAGGGTCAGACCAGCATCGTGGCTGGTTCCAGTCGTCGCTGCTGGAAAGCTGCGCGACGCGCGGACGCGCGCCCTACGACGGCATCGTCACGCATGGCTTCGTGCAGGCTGAGGACGGCGAGAAGATGTCGAAGTCACTCGGGAATGTGATCTCGCCGATGGAAGTCTGCGACAAGTTCGGCGCGGATATCCTGCGCATCTGGGTGGCGTCTTCGGACTATGCCGACGATCCGAGCTTTGGCTGGAACCTGTTCAACGCAAACAGCGACGTCTATCGCAAGCTGCGCAACACGATGCGCTACCTGCTTGGCGCGCTCGATGGCTTTGATGAGAGCGAGCGCGTTGCGCTGGCCGACCTGCCGAGCCTTGAGCGCTGGGTGCTGCACCGCTTGGCTGAGCTCGATAAGCTGGTGACGGATGCGTACCATGCGTACGACTTCAAGGTGGCGTTCCATGCGCTGCTGAACTTCTGCGTCGTGGACCTGTCGTCAGTGTATTTCGACATCCGCAAGGACAGTCTCTATTGTGACGCGCCATCATCTCTGCGCCGCCGCGCCTGCCGGACCGTGATGGACGAGGTGTTCAACCGCCTCTGCATCTGGCTCGCACCGGTGCTGGTCTACACCTGCGAAGAAGCGTGGGAGACGCGCGATCCTGGCAAGGGCTCGGTCCACCTGCAACAATTCCCGAAGACGCCGGAGGGGTGGCTCGACGCTGGCGTGGCGTCGAAATGGGAGGCGATCTTCAAGGTACGGAAGGCAGTGACGGAAGCGCTCGAAGTTGAGCGTCGTGAGAAGCGGATCGGGTCTTCGCTTGAGGCCGCTGTCGCGGTTTCGGTTTCGGACGCGGAGACGATGAAGGCGTTTGCAGGGGAAGATCCGGCAGAGATTTTCATCACGTCGCAGGCTCAGTTGTCGGCGGGGGGCGAGGGCGTCGCCGTTACGTCCACACGAGCTGGCGGCGTGAAATGCGCGCGGTCGTGGAAATACTTCGACCCGGCGACGGCTGATCCGGCATTTCCGGACATCACGCCGCGCGATGCTGCGGCCGTGCGCGAATACCGAAATCTCTGAGGTGTGGTTATGGCCGTGACGATGGACTGGCTTTCGCGCGAGAAAATGACCCGCGCCTGGCGCTGGGGCATTCCACTGATCATCGGCATTGTCGTGCTGGATCAGCTGAGCAAGTCGTGGGTGCTGGGCAACCCGCAGTTCAACGCTCTCAACTGTCTCGCGATGACGGCGCCCTGCGGTCGGGTCGAGGTCTCGTCGCTGCTCGACTTCTCGATGATGTGGAACCGGGGAATCAGCTTCGGCTTCATGCAGGCCGATGGGCTGGCCCGCTGGGGCCTGTTCGTGATCATCCTCGCGATAGCGATCGGGTTCACGATCTGGCTGCTCCGCGCGCAAAGGTCGCTGACGGCTCTGGCGCTCGCACTGGTGGTTGGCGGAGCAGTGGGGAACCTGATCGATCGCGCTGTTTTTGGCGCTGTCGTTGATTTCATTGACTTTACCGGCCCGTGGTTCGGCATGAACATCGGCGGCTGGCCCGTCGGCTTCCCGTGGATTTTCAACATCGCCGATGCATCTATTTCGATTGGCGCCATTATTTTGCTGCTGGATCAGCTTCTGGTCTCGCGGAACCCGGCGCGCTAGAACGGCCGGGACTCGGACGTACGACACTCCAGGAGAATGCCAGTGAAGCGTTATTCCACCCTCGGTCTGGTCGCGATGACCGCGCTCAGCCTCGCGGCCTGCGCCTCCCCCGGAGGGCCGGATGAGTTCCGTGTCGTCAGGAAAGCGCCGTTGACGGTGCCGCCTGAATACAATCTGCGCCCACCCACGCTGGGTCAGGCGCGCCCGCAGGAATTGTCGCCCGAAGCGCAGGCCCGCGTCGCGGTGTTCGGCGTTGATGTCGGTCAGACTGCCAGTGATGGCGAGAAGATGTTCGTTCGAGCGGCCGGCGGCGACGCGGTTGATCGCAATGTGCGCGCCCAGGTCGATTTCGACGACAGCCAGTCGCTGCGCAAGAACCGCAGCATCACGGATATGATCCTGAACTTCGGCGGGGAGCCGCGCGAACCCGTGATTGACCCGACCGCAGAGGCCGAGCGTCTTCGCGCTGAAGCCGAAGCCGTGAAGGACATCACCGGCGGTGGTAAGGTGATCATCCAGCCCAAGCAGACAAGCAAGCTGCCGGGGCTTTGAGGTCAGGCCTGTTTTCCCGAATGCCCGAACTGCTGCGCGCCATTGCGGCCGTGCTTGCTGCGGGGATCCTTTCTGGGGCGCCGGCGACTGCGCAATCCGGGAATGCATGGGCGCCTGAGAGCTTCACACTATCGAACGGCATGCGCGCGGTGGTCCTGCCGGATCACCGGGCGCCCGTTGTCACCCACATGATATGGTATCGCGTCGGCTCGGCCGACGAGGCGCCGGGTAAGTCCGGGTTGGCGCACTTCCTCGAGCACCTGATGTTCAAGGCGACGAAGACGCGGCCCGCAGGCGAATACTCGAAGATCGTTGCGCGCAATGGCGGGCAGGACAACGCCGGCACCTTCTACGATTTCACGAACTACCATTTTCGGGTCGCCAAGGATCGCCTGCCGCTGATGATGCGGATGGAAGCGGACCGGATGGTCAACCTGCAGTTGGCGGACGCCGAAGTGCTGCCGGAGCGCGGTGTTGTGCAGGAAGAGCGGCGGCAGAATGTCGACAGTAGCCCAGCGGCGATCCTCGACGAGATGGTCTATGCCAAACTGTTCGCGGGGCATCCGTATGCGTCGCCCGTGATCGGGCGGATGGAAGAAGTGGCGAAGCTGACCCGCGCTGATGCGGTCGCCTGGTACCGCACCTGGTACGGGCCGGAGAATGCGATCCTGGTCGTGTCGGGCGACATGACGGCGGCGGAGCTGAAACCGCTGGCCGAGGACATCTATGGCCGCATTCCGCAGCGGGGCGATCTGAAGGTGCGCGCGTGGCCGGCGGTGAAGCCGACCGGTGAGGTGGCCGAGGTCGTCTTTCGGGATCCCAAGGTCAGCCAGTCGACCTGGAGCCGCAACTGGCTGGGCGTGAAGATCGGGCATCCGGATGCGGCGGCGCTGCAGGTAGGAATGCAGGTGCTGGCGGGCGGCCGGACGAGCCGATTTTATCGCGAACTGATCGAGGGCGGCAAAGCGGTGATGGCTCACGGATATAGCAGCGAGATGGAAGCGGCGGGGACGCTATCCATCAATCTGACGCCGACGCCGGGAATTTCGGTTGAGGCCATTCGCGGGGCGGCGATGGTCATAACAAATCGGTTCCTCGATCAGGGGCCGACGGCGCAGGAGTTGGCCCGCGCGAAGAGCCTGTTGGCGGCTGAGGCAGTGTTCCGGCGCGACAATCAGGTCGGGATGGCTAACTGGTATGGAGTGATGCTCACGGCCGGTCAGTCGCTCGACCAGATCGCTGCGTTCGATGCGCGTGTCGCCTCCGTCACGGCGGCGGATGTGAAGGCCGCTATGGCCCGCTATCTGCTTGGGCCACGCTACGTCGACAGCCTGCTTGCGCCGCTGAAGCCGTGATGCGGGCGCTTGTGGCTCTCGTGGCGCTGTTGGGACTGGCAGCCTGCCAGACGGTGGCAGCGCCAGCCGCGGAGGCGCAATCCGAGCTGTCCAACGTGCAGGTGGTGACGTCGCCTGGCGGCATCACGGCCTGGCTGGTGACCGAGACGTTCGTGCCGACGATCGCCATGCAGGTGTCGTGGCCGGGCGGGAGCGCTGCGGAACCGGCAGGCAAGGACGGACTCGGGTGGGTGCTTGCCTACATGATGAACGAGGGTGCCGGCGATATGGATACCACCGCATACGGTGCGCGTATGCAGGACCTCAACATGGAGTTCAGCTGTGGCGCCGGGGTCGACTGGACGAATTGTGAACTGTCCATGCTGAAGGCGACGGCCGACGACAGCTTTGAGATGATGCGGCTGGCGTTCAATGCGCTGCGTATGGATGACGCGCCATTCGAGCGCGCCAAGCGTGAGCTGACGGTCAGCCTGAAGGAGGCGGAGAGCAATCCAAAGACAGTGGCCGCCCGCGCGATGAACGCCGCGGTGATCCCCGGCCATCCCTATGCGCGGTACGCGACGGCTGAGACGGTTGCGAGCATCGCCAGGCAGGATGTGATCGACCTCAAGAAACGCTTGATGACGCGCGACCGGGTGATGGTGGTTGTCGTCGGCGACATCACAGCGGAAGAGCTGAAGCCGAAGCTGGATCTGGTGTTCGGCGGGTTGCCTGCTGGGCAGCCGCCGGTCGTGCTACCGAAAGCCGTGGCGCGTCCGGCACTGCCCGAACCGCTCATCAAGCAACTGCCGCAACCGCAAACGTTGGTGCTGTTCTCCGGGCCCGGCGTGCGGCGTGACGATCCTGATTTCTTTGCGGCCTACACGCTGAACTACATTCTCGGTGGCGGCGGTTTTTCATCTCGCCTGGTCGAAGACGTACGCGAGAAGCGCGGGCTGACCTATGGGATTGGTACTGGGCTGAGCATCCAGCCTGCCTACTGGCGCTGGACGGGGTCGAGCTCGACGATGAATGACAAGGCGGAGGACGTTGTCCGCCTGATCCGCGAGAATATTGCGAGGCTCGGCAAGGATGGGCCTACGGAGGCTGAACTCGCCGACGCCAAGGCTTACCTGACAGGGGCGTTTCCGTTGTCTTTTGACTCGAGTGCCAAGACGGCGCGCAATCTGTTGGGTTTCTGGCAGGACGGGCAGGGCGCGGACTATGTGCAGCACCGCAACGAATACTTCGAGGCTGTGACGCTGGATGATCTGAAGCGGGTCGCCGCCAAATACATGAAGCCGGACGATTTTACCTTCGTGATGGTCGGACAGCCGGTTACCGACTGATCAAGACCCATAAAGCTGTGGGCGCAGCCGCAGCGGCGCCCTGCAATCGATCTTCGGGAAGGCTAAGGTACGGCATGGCCGAATCAGCCCTCAAGCAGTCCGAAGGACGCATCCGCCGCTTGCCGCCGGACGCGGTCAACCGGATTGCTGCGGGCGAGGTTGTTGAGCGTCCGGCTGCAGCCGCCAAGGAGCTGATCGAGAACGCGCTGGATGCCGGCGCGCGCGCCATCCGCGTGCGGATCGAGGGCGGTGGGTTGGTTCGCCTGATGGTTGAGGATGACGGCCACGGCATGTCGGTGGACGAACTGCCGGTCGCGATCGAGCGGCATGCGACATCCAAGCTGACGGCGGACGATGATGGGCATGTGGACCTGCTGGATATCCGCACCATGGGGTTCCGGGGTGAGGCGCTGCCGTCGATCGGGTCGGTGTCGCGCCTGTCGATCCTCAGTCGCGCGAAAGGATCGGACGGGGCGTTCGAAATCACGGTGGATGCAGGTCGGATCGATGGGCCCAAACCGGGGCCGTGGAGCGGGTTCGCCAGCAATGGCACGCGCGTGGATGTGCGCGATCTTTTCTATGCCACGCCCGCGCGTCTGAATTTCATGAAGTCCGAGCGGTCGGAGGCTCAGGCGATTGCAGACACGGTGCGGCGGCTGGCGCTGACGCGAGCGGATGTGTCGTTCCACCTGGAGACGGACGAGCGGGCGATCATCAAGCTGCAGGCCGAGCAGGGCCCGCTTGCGGAAGCGCGGCTGAAGCGACTGGGCGCTGTGCTAGGCCGCGAGTTCCGCGAGAACGCGGTTGAGATCGAAGCAGAGCGCGAAGGCGTCCGCGTTTCGGGCTTTGCTGGCTTGCCGACATTCAATCGTGGCTCGTCGCAGCATCAGTATCTGTTCGTGAACGGACGGCCCGTGAAGGACAAGCTGCTGGTTGGCGTGCTGCGTGCTGCCTACCAGGATTTTCTGGCGCGCGATCGTCATCCCATGGCGGTGCTGTTTGTTGACCTCGATCCGATGCAGGTCGATGTGAACGTGCACCCCGCGAAGACAGAGGTGCGTTTTCGCGACGCTGCGAATGTGCGCGGGCTGATGATTGGGGCTCTGCGCCACGCGCTGGCGGGTGCGGGGCACAGGGCGAGCACGACGGTTGCAGGCGCTGCTCTAGGCGCGGCCACCAGCCATGTGGCGCCGTCGCTGCCCTGGGCTTCCCACAGCGCGAAATGGTCACCGGCGCGGCCTGTGGTGTCTGATGCCGACTATGGTTCGCCTTATGGCGCGATGTCGGACAATCGCGCCGCGACATTCGATGCGTTTGCGGCGGCTCCCAGTGCTCGGGTGGAACCTGCGTCAGATGATAAACCAGTCGGTACGCCGCCGCTGGGGGTCGCGCGGGCTCAGGTGCACGCGACCTACATTATCGCGCAGACGGTCGACGGCATGGTGATTGTCGATCAGCACGCGGCCCACGAGCGGCTCGTCTATGAGCGCATGAAGGCGCAGATGGCTGGAGAGGGCGTGAAGCGACAGGCACTGCTGATCCCGGAGATTGTCGAGCTTTCCGAGGAAGAAGCGCTGCGCGTGCTGGATCGCGCTGCGGAGCTGGAACAGATGGGTCTGGAGGTTGAGCCCTTCGGGCGTGGCGCAGTTGCCGTACGCGCGACGCCGGCCCTGTTCGGACCGATGGATGTGAAGGGACTGATCCGGGATCTGGCGGATGACTTCGCTGAATACGAGGCGGGGCTGGCGCTCAAGGAGCGGATGGAAGAGGTCATGGGCAACATGGCCTGTCGTGGCTCCGTTCGTGCCGGGCGTAGGCTGACAGCTGATGAGATGAATGCACTGCTCCGCCAGATGGAGGCGACGCCCCACTCTGGGCAGTGCAACCATGGCCGGCCGACTTATGTCGAGCTGAAGCTTTCGGATATCGAGAAACTGTTCGGGCGGCGCTAGTAGCCTGTCTCCGTAATCGTCGATCTGTTGAGTTTTGAGCCGAAGGCTGAT
>JBBATZ010000021.1:3933-53508 GCA_040398425.1 Hyphomonadaceae bacterium | reverse complement strand
CTAGCGCCCCAGCTCTTTTGTCGCTTCCTCAACGCCGTTCACGGAGAGCGGGAACATGCGGTGTCCACCGACAATCTGGCGGATGAGGTCGGTCGAGCCGGAGTATTCCCAGCCCGAAGGATGCGTCGGGTTCAGCCACACCAGATGCGGATAGACCTCTACAAGACGCTGCAGCCAGACGGTGCCAGGCTCTTCGTTCCAGTGCTCCACCGAACCTCCCGGATAGGTGATCTCATACGGGCTCATCGCGGCGTCGCCCACGATGATGACTTTGTAGTCGGCCGGAAACTTGTGCAGCACATCCCAGGTCGGGATCTTTGAGACGCCGCGCCGCCGGTTGTCCTTCCACAAGCCCTCGTAAATGCAGTTGTGAAAGTAAAAGAATTCGAGGTTCTTGAACTCGGTGCGGGCAGCCGAGAACAGCTCTTCGCAGACCCGCACATGCGGGTCCATCGAGCCGCCGATGTCGAGGAACATCAGCACCTTCACCGCGTTGCGCCGCTCCGGCCGCATGACGATGTCGATATAGCCCTGCTTGGCCGTCTTGCTGATCGTGCCGTCGAGATCGAGTTCTTCCTGCGCCCCATCACGCGCCCACTTGCGCAGGCGCCGCATCGCGACCTTCAGATTGCGCGTGCCGAGCTCGACCTGGTCGTCGAGATTCTTGAACTCGCGCTTGTCCCAGACCTTTACAGCGCGTTGATGGCGCGACTTGTCCTGGCCGATGCGGACGCCTTCGGGATTGTAGCCGTGGGCGCCGTAGGGTGAGGTGCCGGCGGTGCCGATCATTTTGTTGCCGCCCTCATGGCGCTTCTTCTGTTCTTCCATCCGCTGCTTCAGCGTCTCCATGAGCTTGTCCCAGCCGCCCATGGCCTCGATCTGTTTCTTCTCTTCTTCGGAAAGGTATTTCTCGGAGAGCTTTTTCAGCCACTCGTCGGGAAACTGGTGCACGTCGACGCCTTCGGAAAAGCTGTCGAGCCCCTTGAAGACGTGGCCGAACACCTTGTCGAAGCGGTCGAGATGCTTCTCGTCCTTCACGAGCGCTGCCCGCGAGAGGTAGTAAAAATCCATCACCTCATTGCCGCCGTCGCCACCGACAACGCCCTTGTCCATGGCTTCGAGCAGGGTGAGGTATTCCTTGAGCGTGACCGGGACCTTGGCGGAGCGCAGCTCGTGGAAGAAATGCTGAAACATAAGGGCCTCTTGGGCGGCATCCGGCGGGCAGGGGATCAGCCTAGCCGGAAGCCGCCTTCAGGGCAAAGGGGCCGTGTTGAGGTCTAATCTCAGCCCGCGTCGGCCGAGCCCGGTACGACTTTCTTCTGGTCGTACTGCAGCGACTGCTCCATCGGGCGCACCGTCTTCTGGGGCAGGGCCTCGAATTTCGTGACCTCAACTTCGAAGAAGGGGGCGCCGTTCCGGGTGATGGTGATGTGCTGCGGCCACTTCACGCCATTGCTCACGACCTCGCCCGAGAACGTCGCAACCTGCACGATGTCGGGCCCGCCTTTCGGATCGGTGACCGTGCCGCCCGCGCGGACCAGTTTTGCGTTGGCGTCGAATTCGAGTTCGATCCCCTGGCCCTTGTAGGTCGCCTGGATCGCACGCGCGCCATCCTTGCCCGCAGGCTGTTCTTTCACCGTCGCGTCAGCTGATTTCAATGGAGCGAGCATCATGAAGCTGTAGAGCCCCAATTGCTGGTTTTCGTTCTTTGCTTGTGGCTCAGGCATCGGCGTCCACGTCACCTTGTTGACGTCCCAGGCCATGTCTTGTTCGACCTGGATGGTGCGGGCCTTCTTTGGGCCATCAGCTGCGGGCCAGTTGGAGAAACGGGCATTGAGGAAAGGACGCACAATCGTCGCCACGCCGAGCTCGGTGACCTTGTCGCCCGCCGTTACCTTGGCCGCACCGGTCCAGTAGAGTTCCTGAACTTTCGAAAGGGCGGCTTCTCCGCCAGCAGCCTCGATCGCCGCATCCAGCGTGCTCTTGCCGGCATAAGCGCCGCTTGCCGCCGGCTGCGTTGCTGCGCCCGGGCCGCTTGCGTCCATCGTCGTGCACGCGCCAAGCGCTGCAAGCGCGGCGGCAGACATCAGCAAGGTTCTGGAAAAAGCCATGTGGTCACTCCCCGAATGTTCATTCCGCCGGCGTGTCTCGCCGATCGCACCAAGCCCTTAGCGCAATCCCACCTCTCCTGCGAAGCGGGGGGACGTCGCAGGGGGCACAAAGAGCCGTGATCGATGAGGAATTGTTTTTAGACTACTTTGAGCGCGATCAAAGACTCGGCTGAGGCAATCAGGGCGTCCTCGGCCGACCTGAACCTGACGCCCAGAACCCGGGACGCCTTGGCGTTGCTGGCTTTCCGAGTCCGGCCCAGCTCCGTAACGGTCTGCCGGTAGACCGGCTGGAACATGGCCATCAGCTTCAGGGCAAAGTCGGGTACCTTCCGGGACGGTATCTTCTTGTCATAGGCCTGGAACTTCCGGCGCAGGACTTCTGCAGCCTCCGCGAACCACAGAAAATCATGGGTCGCGAGAAAGCGCTCGCCTGCGGCTTCGGGCAGTTCCATCGCTTTCACATGACATTCGGCGACATCGCGGACGTCGACAAAGGAAAACCCGATTCGCGGCAGGCCCGGCGTCTTGCCATTCATCAGCCGGATCGGGATCTCCAGAGAAGTCGAGACGTCCGCCGACAGGGCCGGTCCCAGGATACCGGTTGGATTGATCACCGCCAGCTCCAGGCCCTTGCCCTCGTCATTGACGTAATCCCAGGCAACCCGCTCCGCGATGGTCTTGGATTTTGTATAGGGCGTGTTGTCTGGCCCGCTCGGGTCCGACCACATCGTCTCGTCGGAGATCTCCGCGCGCCTGTCGCCATGGCCATAGGCAATTGACGCCATCGAGGACGTCATCACCGCGCGTTGCACGCCCGCAGCCTTCGCCGCCTTTAGCACGCGCAGCGCGCCGTCACGCGCTGGACGGATCAGCTCCATCTCGTCCTTAGGGTGCACAGCAGGGAAGGGCGATGCGATGTGCTGAACGTAGGTGCAGTCCTTCACCGCATCGACCCAGCCCTTGTCGGACGACAGGTCCGCTTCCACGAACTCGATTTCATCTGCACGGGGGGCGAATCTGCGCAGAACGCCTCTCACCTCTTCAGCACGCTTCAGCGAGCGCATCGTCCCGCGAACCTTGTAACCCTTCGCAAGCAGCTGGATGACAATGTGTTGCGCCAGGAAGCCTGTGATGCCGGTGACCAGTACGCGCGTCGACATGAAGCCCTCCCTCGCGAATGGCGCGGAAAGTGCTCCTCGCGCTTGACAGCGTCAAGGCGTTGGAAGGCTTAGCCGTTTTTGCCCTTGAGCGACGCCAGCGTCTGCTTGGCGTCATACTGCCTGGGGCCGCCGGCCAGCGACTCGCCCTTGCCCATCTGGATGGTCAGCGTCTGCGTCCGCCTGCCGTCCGTCTTGCCATCGACCTTGCTGGAAATCTCGAACCACGCGTTGCCCTTGTCGAGCGTAATCTGCGCGGCGCGCGCGAGGGTGCGATCCGCGACGATCTTCGCCGTCACATCCTCCGCGGGGGCTGTGTAGGCGATCCGGTAGGTCCCACCCTTCATGGCCTCTTCCGTGAAGCCCGCAGGCTCGGACGGCAACATAATCGGGATCGACGAACACGCCGACAGTGCCAGAATGGCAAAGACGATAGCGAGTTTTTTCAAGGCAGTCTCCCACATCTACCGGTCTTGTTAACTGGCCACAACTGAGGGCCGAGGGGTTGGTTCCGCAAGCACGCCGTGTGCAACAAAAGAAAAGACGCCGGAGCATCGCCCCGACGTCTCAGCCTTGCAATCAGCAAGTTCAGCCCGTCGCTGACGCTGCCCCGGCATAAGCGCGATAGCCTGCGTCCATGTCCTGCTGAATGGCGGATGTCGGCTCGGCCAGGTTGATCCGTACGTCGCCATCCGTGTCCAGCGAACAGAAGACGGAGTAGATGCTTCTGTCTGCATCGCTGTCCACATTCACTGCCTTCAGTATCTCGTCCACGCTGAGGCCAGCGTCGCCGTCTGTATCGAACGCCGTGAGAATACTGGACGCATCTTCAGCTGCGCCAGGAGGCGGACCACCCGGGGGACGGACCTTTGGGCGCCTTCGGTCCATACCCCTGCATGTCCGAAGTGATCGCCGTGGTCAGCTCGTCCGTATTGAGCGCGCCGTTCTTGTCCGTGTCGATCGCGCTCAACGCGCTTGCGTCATTTGTCGAGACCAGACCGGCGGCGGACAAGGCAGCGGTGATTTCCACCGCGCTCACCTCGCCATCGCCATCGGTATCGAGCGAGCTTACCAGATCCGATACAACATCGGAGGCGCTGGGCGGCTCCATCTGCATCGAAACCATGGTGCCCATCGTCTTGCCCGACATCATCGGCGCCGCAGCGCCGACTGCGTTACTTCCACGGTCACTATCGCCCGGCAGCTTCTGCCACCCGGCGCTGTCTGATTTGCCACTCGTGTTGTTATCTCCATAACTCTGGAAGAGCCGCTGGAGCATCGAGGTAGCTGAGCTGCCTGATATTTGTGAGACACTCATCAATGTCACTCCGAAGGTGCGCCGGACTGAGTACCGTCGCAAGAACCTCCCCCGGAGAGGGCGCTGCAAGACGCGCAGCCAGACTTGTCTCAGCGCTGTATCAATTGGTACCGCGTGGCTTCAGGGAGAATGCGGCAGGAAGGTTGGCGTCTTCCGCGCATGTGTCCGCTGCTCATAGGCGTAGGCGAGACCGATAAGGCTCGCTTCCGACCAGGCAGGTCCGAAGAAGGACAAGCCCACCGGCAATTCATGCACCACACCCATCGGCACAGTGATGTGCGGATAGCCTGCAACGGCTGCGAGGCCTGACGCCGAGCCAAGGAAGTGGTCGCCGGTGATCAGGTCTGTGGTCCAGGCGGGTCCGCCTGTCGGGGAAACGATGGCGATAATGGCGTTGTTGGTCAGCAGCTTGTCGATGCCGTCCGCGCGGGACAGTTGCGCCGCCTTTGCCCTGGCCTCGAGATACGTCTTGTCGGCGAGGGCAGGGGCTTTGGCCGCAAGCTCGAACAGGTCCTGGTTGAAGAACGCCATTTCGGCCGGCGTCGCCGCATTGAACGCGATGAGATCATCCAGCGTCCGCGCCTTCACGGCGGCCGGCGTCGACGCGAGATAGTCATTCAGCCCTGACTTGAACTCCGCCAGCAGCACGGCGAACTCCGCGTCTCCCATCGCCGCCCTGCTCGGGAACGCCTGGATATCGACCAGCTCAGCGCCGGCTTCCTTCAGTTCGGCAAGCGCCTCTTCAAACACCGCGTCGGTCGAGCCGTGATAGCCGGTCAGCCAGCGCGCCACGCCGATACGTTTGCCCTTCAGGGCATTTGGGTCGAGCGCCTTGGTGTAGTCGCTCTTGTGCGCATCAGCATCCTTCGTCGTCGGATCGCTTGCGTCCGAGCCTGCCATGACGGTCAGCAGCAGGGCCGCATCGGCGACGGTCAGGGTCATCGGGCCGGCCGTGTCCTGCGTCGCGCTGATAGGCACGATATGGGTCCGCGGGATCAGGCCTACCGTAGGCTTCAGGCCGACAATCCCGTTGGTGGACGCCGGGCAGACGATCGACCCGTCCGTCTCCGTCCCGATGGCTGCCGGCGCCAGGCCCGCCGCCACCGCCGCGCCCGAGCCGGACGATGATCCGCACGTATTTCGGTCCAGCACGTGTGGATTCTTCGTCAGTCCGCCAACCGCGCTCCAGCCAGATGTCGAGCTATTCGAACGAAAATTTGCCCATTCGGACAGGTTGGTCTTCCCCAGAATCACCGCCCCCGCGGCCCTCAACCGCGCCACCAAAGGCGAATCCCGGCCCGCGAGGTTATCCTGCAATGCCAGCGATCCGGCTGTCGTGGCCATGGCATCCAGCGTTTCGATATTGTCCTTCAGCAGGATCGGAATGCCGTAGAGCGGGCCTTTGGTCTCGGCGGCGTCCAGCGCCCTGGCCGAGTCCAGCGCGTCGGGATTGGTGGCGAGCACAGCACTCAGTGTGGGGCCCACGTCATCCACCGCAGCGATCCGGTCGAGAAAGCTCTGCGTGATGGCAGTGGCCGTGGTTTTCTTGCCCTGCAGCTCTGTCGCGAGCTCAGCGATTGTGCGCGGCTCGGCGACCAGCGACGGTGCTTTTTCGATGGGAGTAGTTGGCGCCGGCTGACACGCAGCCGTGATAGAAATCATCGCAATCGTCGAAAGTTTTCTGCGCATCGACCCCTCCATAGCTCGGCTTTGACCACATCATCAGCCTCCGGACGTGTCGAGTCGCGGTCGGCAAATACTGCCGTGTTGTTCAACCGGTAACCCTTCTTCCCGGCAGGCTGCAGGTCGGAGCGAGGACCTCGCGTGCGAACGCCGGAGACTCGAAAACTTTCATTTCAAAAGGTTCGCGATCGCCTGCCGCACCGCGGCTTCCGCAGCACGTCATGCCTAAACGCAGTGGGTGCTGATCGGGGGCCGTTAACGCCTGCAAGGCGTTGGGAATCAACGTGAATCGGCAAAACTTGCCGGAAACGGGATAGAAACTATTCGGTGTGAAAAGTCCCGGTGTGAAGGTCGGCTCACTGCCCGCCAGCACTCCGCGTCGACCGAATGTCGACTTAGAACTATGACCAGGATGGTCCGGCCATGTCGATTTCCGCTCTGTCGGTCGCGCAGATTCGCGCACTGTCCACCACGGCCATCCAAAGCCTCTCGCAAACCTCGATCCAGTCGCTGACGACCACGCAGGTCGCAGCCTTTACAACGACGGGGATCGGAGCGCTTTCCTCCACCCAGTTCACGGAACTCTCCACCACGCAGGTGAGGGCGCTGCAGACCACGCAGATCCCCTCGATCAATTCGAGCGTGGCCCTGACATCGAACCAGCTGCTCGTGCTGAGCGCCCAGCAGCTCGGCGCACTTGCGACGGCCCAGGTCGGCGCTATCGACACCACTGCCATTGCAGGCTTCAGCACATCGCAGATCGCGGGCCTCTCCTCGACCAACTTGTCTGCCCTCGACGCCACCCAGGCTGGCGCGCTGACGACGACGCAGATTGGCTCGTTCTCTACGACCCAGGTCGGAGGCCTGAACGCAACAGACATCGGCGAACTTAGCGGCACACAGGTCGGCGCGTTGAATCGGACGCAGATTGTTCGCCTCGGCACGGACGCAGTCGCCGCACTCGACACGACTCAAATCGCCGCGATCGCCACGACGGTGCTGCAGGCCCTGAGCTCGACCCAGCTTGGCGCGCTTGAAGCGGCCGACGTCGCAGAGTTCACGACCACCCAGCTTGCCTCGCTGACGACCACGCAAGTCCGCGGCCTCAACGCCACCTTCATCGGCGGCCTCAGCGATTCTCAGGTCGCCGCCCTGACGACCACGCAGCTTGGCTCCCTCACCACGACCAGCCTGTCAGCCCTGGAAGCGACGCAGACCGCAGCTCTGACGACCACCCAGGTCCGCTCTCTCTCGACGACGCAGCTTCTCGTCCTCAACGCCACCGACATCGGCGAACTGACGGCGACCCAGGTGGGCGCTCTCACCAATACGCAAGCGCAATCGCTAACCTCGACCCAGCTGGCTGGCCTTGCTGACACGCAGATCCAGGCCTTCACCACCACGCAGCTGTCTTCTCTGTCGACCACGCAGGTCCGCAACCTCTCCAGCGACATCCTCACGGCGCTCGACACGACGCAGGTCGCTTCATTCACGGCGACGCAGGTTGCCGCGATCTCAACCACCAATCTCAATTCCCTCGAGGCCGCAAAGCTCAACACCTTCACGACGACGCAGGTGCGCGGCCTGACCTCGACCCAGCTCGCCGCGTTCGATGCAACCGCCCTGTCGGCGCTTGATTCCACACGTTACGGCGCGCTGACAGCGACGCAGGTCAAATCCTTCACCACCACGCAGATCGGCGCGCTCGAATCGTCCGACGTCGCCAAGCTTGGCACGACGCAGATCGGCGCCCTGTCGCTGGCGCAGATCGGCGCCCTGTCATCGACCGGCATCGCGGACCTTGCCGCAACCCAGATTCAGGCCCTTGCGACGACTCAGCTCAACTCGCTGTCGACCACGAACCTCAATGCGCTCAGCGATACGCAGATTGCCGCGCTCAGCACCACGCAGGTCGCAGGCCTCTCCACGACCCAGGCGGGCGCCCTGTCGGCCACTAACGTCGGTGGCTTCACGACGACGCAGGTCGGCGCCCTGACTGCCGGCCAGCTCGGCCGCCTGTCGAGCGAAGCGCTCATCGCGTTCGACACCACGCAGTTCGCGGCTCTTGGCGCCACGCAGGTGCGTGCGTTTACTACCACCCAACTCGGCGACCTCGAAGCCGCCGATATCTCCGAATTCACCACCACGCAGATCGCCGCCCTCGCCACCACCCAGGTGCGCGGGCTCACGGATACGGCCGTTGGTGCGCTTGCCGCAACGCAAGTCGCAGCTTTGACCACTGCTCAGGTTCAATCGCTGACGACCACCGCCATCACCGGCTTCGCCGATACGCAGATCAGCGCGCTGACTACCTCTCAGGTGGCGTCGTTGACCGCCACCCAGGTCGGTGCACTCAACGCCACCAATATCGGTGCGCTGGCCGCGACGCAGGTTGCTGCCCTGACGGCGACGCAAGTGACGGCGCTGGGTTCGGCCAACTTCGCCCTGCTGGATTCGACGCAGATCGGCGCGCTGACGACCACGCAGGTGCGTTCGCTTTCGACGACGCAGATCGCCAACATCGATGCGGCGCAGGTCTCGTCCTTCACGACCACCCAGCTGACGCAGCTGAACGCCACGCAGATCAAATCGCTGTCGACCTCGAACCTTTCGTCGCTCGATACGACGCAGATGTCGTCGCTGACGTCCACCCAGATCGCTGCTCTGACGACGACACAGGTCGGCGGCCTTGCGGCCGGCGACATTGGCGAGATGACGACGACGCAGGTGCAGTCGCTGCTCACCACCCAGATGGCGAACCTCGCCACCGAAGCCTTCTCCGCGCTCAACACCACCCAGGTCGCAGCCCTCCGCACGACGCAGATCCAGGGCCTGACCACGACGCAATTTGGCGCGCTTGATGCGTCGGATATCGCCGAATTCACGACGACCCAGATTGCCTCGCTGTCGACCGCACAAGTCGCCGGCCTGTCATCCACCAACGTCGCTTCGCTGACCAACGCCCAGGTAACGGCGTTGACGACATCACAGGTCGCTGCACTGACCTTCACCAGCGTCTCGGCGCTCGATGCTACGCAGGCCGGCGCACTGTCCACAACGCAGGTCAAGTCCCTGACGACCACGCAACTTGCTGGTCTCGACGCTGCTGACGTCGCCGAATTCACGACAACGCAGATCGGCGCGCTGCAAAACACGCAGCTGATAGCCCTGACCGCGACCAACATGGCGAACCTCGCTGAGACCCAGATCGCGGCCATCTCGGCGATCGGCGTCAAGGCGCTGACCGCAACCAACTTCGCCGCACTGGCCGAAACGCAGCTTGGCGCGCTCACCACCACCCACATTGCATCGCTGACCACATCGCAGCTGTCGGCGCTGACCTCGACCAAGTTCATGTCGTTCACCAGCACGCAACTCGCGGCTCTGACGACGACGCAGGTCGGATCGATCTCCGAGACCAACCTGTCGGCGCTGGAAGCGACGCAGGTCAACGGCCTTTCGACCACCCAACTGCAGCGCCTCTCGGCAACCCAGCTGAACGGCCTCTCGACGACGGACATCGGGGAGTTCACGACGACGCAGGCAGCAGCGCTGACCACCACGCAGGTGCGCGGCCTGTCGACGACTAACATCGGCGCCCTGGCTGATACGCAGGTCGCTGCGCTCACCACGACCCAATTGTCGTCGCTGACGACGACCAACCTGTCGGCCCTTGACCTGACGCAGGTCGCCGCACTGTCCACGACGCAGATCCGGTCGCTGGCTGCAACACAACTGACGGGCCTCACAGCGACCGACCTCGCCGAGTTTACTGCCGACCAGATCGGCGCACTGAATGGCACGCAGGCCCAGGGCCTGACCGCGACCAACGTGGCCGACCTCGTCGATACGCAGATCCAGGCTTTTAGCACCACATCGCTGCGCGCGTTGACGAGCACGAACTTCGCCTCGTTCAGCGAGACGCAGATCGCGGCGCTGACGACCACCCAGGCGGCGGCACTGACCAACACCCAGCTCAACGCCCTGAACTCCATCAAGTTCGGCGCATTGCTGGATACGCAGATCGCGGCGCTGACCACCACGCAGGTCTCCGGTCTGTCGACAACGAACCTGACTGCGCTCGACGCGACGCAGCTTTCGTCCCTCACTACGACGCAGGTTGCAGCGCTGTCGGCCACGCAGGTCGGCTCGCTCAACACGACCAACGTATCAGCCCTCACGGAAACTCAGATCGGCGCGTTCACGACGACGCAGATCAAGTCGCTCTCGACCACTAACCTCTCGGCGCTTGATGCGACGCAGGCTGGAGCGCTGACGACGACGCAGATCGGCCAGCTGACCACTACACAAGCCGGCGTTCTGACCGCGACCGATATCGCCGAACTGTCATCTACGCAGATCGGAGCCTTTACCGGCACGCTGATCGGTCGCCTCAGCACCAGCGCGGTCGTTTCGCTTGACGCTACGCAGATCGGCTCGTTCAACTCGACGCAGCTTCAGTCTCTGTCGACCACCCAGCTCGGCGCGCTTGGCGCGGCTGACATGGGCGAGTTCAACGAAACGCAGCTCGCCGCCCTGTCGGGTACGCAGGTGCGCGCCCTGACCACGACGGCGACCAACGCCCTGGTGGAAACACAGGTTGCCGCGCTCACCAATACACAGGTCCAGTCGCTGTCGACGACAGCTCTGTCGGGCTTTGACGCAACGCAAGTCGGCGCCATGACTACCACGCAGGTTCGCGCCATCACGACGGCGCAGATCGCTGCTCTTTCGACCACGGACGTTCAGGAGTTCGCGACCGACCAGGTTGCGGCCCTCACGCTTACCCAGCTTGGTAGCTTCTCTTCGACCAAGTTCGCGGCCCTGACCGACGCCCAGGTCGCTGCCATGACGCTGACCCAGGTTCAGTCGATCTCCGCCTCGAACCTCTCGGCCATGTCGCTGACCCAGATTGCGGCCCTGAGCACGACTCAGGTGTCTGGCCTCACGACAACACAGCTCGCGGGTCTGTCGGTCACGAACCTGTCAGGCCTGGATCAGACCCAGGTCGCCGAACTGACCACGACCCAGGTCAAGGCGTTGACGACGACGCAGATCGGTGGCCTTACCGCCACCGACATCGCTGAGTTCACAAACACGCAGCTCACGGCGCTCAACACAACCCAAGTTGCCGCCTTCACGCAGACCAATATCGCCTCGCTGACTGACACGCAGGTTGCTGCACTCACGGGCGCCCAACTCGCCAAACTGTCGAACACTGCGATCCATGCGCTGGATACGACCCAGCTCAGCAGCCTCAACAGCACCCAGGTGCAGTCGTTCACGACCTCGCAGATCGCCGCGCTAGATGAGACCGATCTAGATGAGTTCACGGTGACCCAGCTCGGCGCACTGAATGCGGCGCAAGTGCGCGCGATCACTACGACCGTGCTTGATGGCATCTCTTCGACCGCATTCGCGGCGTTCGATACAACCCAGCTCTCGCAGCTGCAGGTTACGCAGCTCGATCACCTCTCGACGACCAACCTCTCGGCGCTGTCGTCGACCCAACTCCAGGGTTTCACCAGCACGCAGGTCGCCTCGTTCGACGACTCCCAGCTGGAAGCCTATCTCCTCGGCCTCAGCTAAGGGGCGGATGGCAGCGGGTTATTCCAGGTGGGTGGGCCTTAACGGGCTTCGCCTGCCGGTTTACCTTTTGTTGAGCAACGAACTCCAATCCTGACAGGCTCGGGCGCGCCCCGCCGGCAGAGGCCGGCGCGGGGGCCATTGCGCCCGCTGATCGGGCGCCGCGCCATGCCGCAAACGACCTTCCTTGCCGCCATCCAGAAAATCACGGCGGGGGGGATGACGCTGGAGGAGGTGCTAGGGGCGGTGGGGGGGCTGCCTGCGGACCAGGGGCGGCAGCTCTATCAGGTGTGGATCTCCTTCAATAAGGATCACCCCCTTCTTTTTATTGCACTTTTCAACTGCTCGACCCTGCAACAGCAGCTGGGGGATGAGCAGGGCGGTGAAGAATCATTGAAGGCAGCGCTGGCCCTGAAGCCGGATTTTGCGCCCGCCTGCATCAATCTCGGGTCGTCGCTGGAGCGTCGCGGGCTCGCCAGGGAAGCAGTCGAGCAGTGGCGAAGCGGGCTGGAGACGATGGCCAGCGTCACGCCGGATTCTATCAACTACAAGGTCACCCTCCTGAAGCAGATCAGCCGGCTGCTGTCGGACGGGCAGGCGCTGGCGGCCGCGGAAACTACGCTGACGCAATGCCTGGAGCTCGCGCCGGAAGCGCGCGACGTGGCCGAACAGTTCGTGGCCGCGCGCCTGTCGCAGTGCAAATGGCCGATGACGCCGGAGAACGGCAAGTTCACGCGGCGCGGCCTGGTCTCGCGCCTGCACCCGCTGTCCGTCTGCGCCTACACCGACGATCCGCTGTTCCAGCTGGCGGCGTCCGACAAATACGTACGCACGATGTCGCCGATCGAGGATCGCACCACGCGTTTCGATCGCCGTAGCGCGCTGATCGAGATCAACCGCAAGCTCCGCATCGGATATGTCAGTTCCGATCTGCGCCATCACGCGGTCGGCTACCTGATGGTCAACTTCTTTGAAGAGCACGACCACAAAGATTTCGAGGTTTTCGCCTACTACACCGGCATCAAGGTGGACGATCCGATCCAGGCGCGCATCAAGGCGAGCGTCGATCACTGGCGCGATATCCGTGGCATCACCGACGACGAAGCCGCAGCGAAGATTGCAAATGATGGCATCGACATCCTTGTCGACGTCAACGGCCACACGCGCGATGCGCGCCTTGGCGTGTTCGCGCGCAGGCCGGCGCCCATCCAGGTCAACTGGCTTGGCTATCCCGGCACAATGGGCTCGTCCTTTCATCACTACATCGTCGCCGACGACTGGACCGTTCCGGACTATGCCGAGAACTGGTATTCGGAACGTGTCCTGCGCCTGCCGTGCTACCAGCCGAATGACCGCAAGCGCATCATCGACGAGACCGTGTCGACGCGCGCCGACTTCGGCCTGCCGGACAATGCGTTCGTTTTCTGCTGCTTCAATGCGAGCCACAAATTTACGCGCTTCAATTTCGACCGCTGGATGGATATCCTCAAGCAGTCGGACAACAGCGTACTCTGGCTGCTCGACTATACGCCCGAGACAAACCAGCGCCTGCGGGAGCAGGCCGAGGCGCGCGGCGTTGCAGGCGATCGTCTGATCTTCGCCCCGAAACTACCGAACCCGCGCCACCTCGCGCGCTATCCGCTCGCCGACCTGTTCCTCGACTGCGCGCCCTACGGCGCCCACACGACGGCGTCTGATGCGCTGTGGATGGGCGTACCGGTTCTGACCTGGTCTGGCCGCTGCTTCGCCAGTCGCGTCTGCGGCAGCCTGCTGCGTTCAGCCGGCCTTCCCGAGATGGTGTGCGAGACGCCGGAAGCCTTCGTTGCGCGCGCCATCCATCTTGCCGGCGTAGGCAGGGGCGAGCTGGAGATCACGCGCGCGCGCCTGCTGGCCAACCGCGAGACCTGCACTTTGTTTGATGTGGCTAAGCTGTCGCGTCACCTCGAAGGGCTCTACCGTCAGATGCGGGACGAATACACATCTGGTGACTTGCCGCAGCCGCGTCTCGGCAATCTCGACTCCTATTTCGAGATTGGCGTCGCTCAGGACCATGAAGTGCGCGAGATGGGCGCGCTGACGGACTACGATGGTTTCTACCACGCGCAACTCGCGCGGCGTCACTACCATCAGCCCATGGATGCAGACGGCAGGTTGTGGCGGGGCGAAGAGCAGATTGAGCCGCCGGCTGCCTCGAAAAAGCGCTCGAAGGCTGCCTAGAGCGCGGTCACTTTCTTCGGGAGCGCCGACAACTGCTCAAGCACTCTGGAGGCCTTCATGCGAGTCGGATTCACGCCCGCGGCGGAACGCCGCTGGCGAGTCCGCCTCAGGCAATCCGGCTCTAGGCGCGGTCAGACAAACGTCGCACCAGCCAGTTCGGCAGGAGCAGGCGGATCGCTTCGCGAGCGTTGTCAAACCCGCCGGCGCGCTGGATATTGAGCCATGCCGCCAGCCGCTGCTCGAATGGCATAAGACCTAGATACCAGCGCAATACCCGCACCGTGCTTTCGCTGTTGAAGCCGAAGACTTCATACATGCTGCGATCGGGCTCGCGATGCGAGAAGATCTCGATGTCGCTGGCAGCGAAGTGTGCTGCGGGATCAATTGGCGGTAGCTGCTCGGCGAGGCTGTAGGCGCGCTCGATGAAGGTGAGCCAGCTCGGCGGCGTATGAAAGTGGAGAACAGACTCGCGCGCTTGTTTGCCTTTCGCCTCGCGCAGGGCAGGGTCGGCGATCAGCCGATCGAGATGCGCGACATACTCCTGTTCGGTTGCGCCATGCAGCGTCGGCTTGTCGATGCCGGGGTGGTTGATCGCGAAGATGCGGGCCTCGGGTTCGCCGTAGAAACGCGAGACAAGCGGGACTTCGAGGCCCGCAGCTTCCATCATCGATGTCGATGACACGAAAGGGAAGCTGTCGACGAAGATGTCGGCGGCTTCGAAATAGAGGTATGTGTCGGACGTTTCCGGCAGGGGCTGGATCCGACCTTCGACTGCGGCGCAATCAGCCTGCCAGTCAGGCCGCTCGCCAGCGCCGACGACAAGCAGCTGAGCCTTGGGATACTTCTTCAGCAGGCCAACATGAGGCGCAGCGAAGGTGACGCCGTTCACGGTACGGTATTTCATGCCGCGCGCGGCCGACATCAGCAGGATCGTATCGGACGCCATGCCGAGCGCGCGCTTGGCGTCCTCGCGCGAGCGTGTGCGGACGGCGGGCGACACCATGGTCGGCACCACGACGTTGCGCTCGGGAGCTATCGTGCGGCGCGCGATGGAGAGCTTCTGTGCCTCGTCGCGCATGTTCATCACCACATCCGCAATCGATGCGCCGAGCCAGAACAGGTGGTCGCCATGGTTGAGATACAGGATCGGCGGCAGCTTTGCAGGCTCCGCGAAGGCCATGACGGCGACCGGGTCCTGACCGTAGATGCAGAGCACGACCGCATCATGCTGGCGCGCCAGCTGGCGCAGCTCTTCAGCCCAAGCGGTTTGGAAGCCGGGCGTCCGGTTGATGCGATGGATCTTGCCACCAGTCTTCGCGACCGCGTCGCGCGTCGCCTGGGGCAGTTCGCCGCGATGATGGATGGCGGCAATGGAGTGCGTCCGCGTGCTATCTTCGGCAATCCAGCGCGTCAGCATGTTGGTGAGGCCGCCGACCGGCAGGACCTCGGATACGACATGCAGAACATGGCGGATCATTTTGCCCTGCTGACGGCGATAAGTTGTCGGTTTGGCTGTGCGACGGCCGATATCGACCAGCATGCGTTCAAGGCGCGGGCTGACATAGAAGCCGGCATGCGGCGAGACTGCTGTCATCGCGGCGATGGCCGCGTGAACCGAAGCCTGTTCCAGCTTGCCCCGCTTGTAGAGTGCTTCGGCCTTGGCGACGGCCGCGTTGAAGTCTGCAAAGCGCGCCTGAGCCGCCGCAAGAGACACGGCGTCCTCGGAGGGCGCCGGCGTCGTCGGGATCAGGCGAGCAGCGGCCGGCATTTTGTTCACCTGCTCAGGAGCAGACGGCGCGCAGGGCCGGGGACGCGGGCGCTATCCCCTGCGCAGAGGCAGGCTCGTGCTTCCAGTCCGCCGACTCATGCAGCACCCCATACTGGGTGGACGAGTAGACCGCATCGCGCACGTGGAAGTGGCCGACGATCTGAGCGACCAGAAGCTTGCCGGTTCCATGTTCGCGAACAGCGACATTGGCGAGGAAGAAGTCGGATGTGAGACGAATGGGCGGGCTGGTGATGATGAGTTCACCCTCGCCATCGAGATACGGGATCTCCGCACCGTCGGAGTGGGTGGAGAACGTCATGGTGTGCAGATCATCCTCGCGGTCGATGCTGAGACGCACGTCGGGTTTCTCGATGCGGCGGGTGGTCTTGTAGCGTAGGCGGAAGGTGGCTTTCTCGCCGTGATCGATGACGCCAGCGTCTACGCCGGAGCCGGAGACGATCGATGCCTCGGTGAAGGTGATTGGCGGCGCGCCTTCGTCGCGGTAGAACCAGTGCGTTTCCTTGAGACGGCTGTCTTTCTCGTAGAGTTTCAGGCCTTCATTGGTCGGGCCGTCGAACACGACCTTGCCTTTCTGGAGGTAGATCACGCGCTGGCACATGGTCTTGATAGAGAACATGTTGTGCGAGACGAAGAGGATGGTCGAGCCCTTCTTCTCCAGCGAGCGCGCAAAGTTCATGCACTTGCGCTGGAAGGCGGCGTCGCCAACGGCGAGGACTTCGTCGAGCAGCAGGATATCGGGATCGAGGTGGGCGGCCACCGAGAAGGCGAGACGGACATACATGCCCGACGAGTAACGCTTCACCGGCGTGTCGATGAACTCGCCGATCTCGGCGAATTCCACGATCGCGTCGAACTTCTGTTCGACTTCGGTGCGCGTCATTCCGAGGATGGCGCCATAGAGGAAAGTGTTCTCGCGGCCGGTCAGTTCCTGATGGAAGCCGGTGCCGACTTCGAGCAGGGCGCCGAGGCGGCCATTGATGACGGCTTCGCCGGTTGTCGGGGTCACAATGCGCGACAACACCTTAAGCAGCGTCGATTTGCCGGCGCCGTTGAGGCCGATGATACCGACATTCTCGCCCTTCCTGATATTGAAGTTCGCGTCGGTTAGCGCCCAGAAGTAATCCTTCTTCTTCCGGCGCAGGCCGAGCGTCAGCAGCGTTCCGATCTTGTCCTGCAACATGTCGCGCAGCGAGTCGTGTTTCGGTCCGCCGTTACGCAGATAGCGTTTGCCGAGGCCGCGGACCGAGATGGCGATATCGCCTGTGGTGTCAGGTTCTGGCATGTCAGATCACGTCCGCGAAGTTGCGTTCCTGGTTCTTGAAATAGACCAGTCCCATAAGGAGCATGACGACAATCACGGCGAGACCGATGCCGAGGGCTCCGAAATCCGGATTGCCGCGATCGAACACCGCCCAGCGGAAACCTTCGATGACGCCGACCATGGGGTTGAGGCTGTAGAGCGCTTTCCATTCGGCCGGGACCTGGCTGAGCGGATAGACGATGGGCGAGGCATACATGCCGATTTGCAGCATGAAGGGCACGGTGTGCTTAACATCGCGGAAGCGGACATTGATCGGCCCGAGCCACAGGCCGATCGACAGCGCGAACAGGCCTGCGATCATGATGAGCGGCACGATCGCGAGCAGCTTCACGCTCGGCATGACGCCGTAGAATGCCATCAGGATAAGCAGGATGCAGAAGGCGATCGCGAAGTCGAGTAGCGGGGCCGTGACCTTGGCGAGCGGGATGATCAGGCGCGGGAAGTAGACTTTGCGCACCAGGTCCGCATCGTCAACGAGGCCGGTGGCGGCTCGGCGGGTGGCTTCGGCGAAGTAGGTCCACGGCAGGACGGCGGCAAATGCGAAGATCGGGTAGGGGAGACCGTCCGAGGGCATTTTTGCGAAGCTGCCGAACACGATGGTGAAGACCGTCACAGCGAAGATCGGCTGGATGATCGCCCAGGCTGCGCCGAGGGCAGCCTGTTTGTAGAGGACCTGGATGTCCCGCATCATCAGCGTGTGCAGAAGTTCGCGGTATTGCCAGACGCCCGCGAGATCGAGGTCGAAGAGACCACGGCTCGGGCGGATGATGACCTGGCGCTTCGCGCCGGTGGTGAGCGCGGTTTCGACGGCGGCGTTCATTGCTTCGGCTCCGTCGCGCGCTTCAGGGTCGAGACGACGTGCTCGATCTCGTCTAGCGTCATCTGCGGATAGAGCGGCAGGACGATCGTGCGGTCCTGGGCGGCTTCCGAATGCGGCAGCGGAGCGTGGCGGCTGTCGGCGTAGCACGCCTCACGGTGCGCGCACATGATCCCACGACGGGTTGCGATTCCAGCATCGAGCATGGTCTGCATGACGGTGCGCTGGTCGCAATGGTCAGGCAGGCGCACCGCGTATGACTGCCAGTTGGTGCGCGCCCAGGATGGTTCCCGCGGAACACCGATCCACTGCATGACTGAGAGGAGCCGGTGGTAGGTCTCGGCGATCTCACGGCGGCGCGCGACGACGCCGGGCACGCGGCGCAGCTGTTCGCGGCCGACGGCGGCCTGGATGTCCGTCATGCGATAATTGAAGCCGACGATCGGATGCGATTCGAAGATTACGGTGTTGGAACCGTGACGCACTGTATCGGGCACTGACATGCCGTGCTGGCGCAGCAGTTTGAATTGTGCGTTCCAGTCGGCGTGCGGTGTCGTGATCATGCCGCCGTCGCCAGTCGAGATGATCTTGCGCGGATGGAAGGAGAAAACTGCCGCGTCCCCTCGGCAGCGTCCGACTTTTTCCCAATCGCCTTCCCAGAGATATTCGGATCCCGCAGCGCAGGCGGCGTCTTCAACGACTTTCAGATTATGCTTGCGGGCGATGGCGACGATGGCGGTGAGGTCGGCCGGCATGCCGATCTGGTGCACCACCAGGATGGCCCTGGTTTTAGGCGTGATCGCAGCTTCGATCAGCGCCGGGTCCATGTTGAACGTGGCCGGTTCGATGTCGATGAAAATCGGCTCGGCACCGCAATAGCGCACCGAGTTGGCCGTCGCGATGTACGAGTGGCTGACCGTGATGACTTCATCTCCCTGGCCGACGCCAGCGACGAGCAGCGCGAGGTGAAGGCCGGTCGTGCAGTTCGAGACAGCCGTCGCGTGCGCGACGCCGACGAACTCAGCGAACTCTTTTTCGAATGCCGCAACTTCCGGGCCCTGCGTAACCCAGCCGGACAGGATGACGCGCGCCGCCGCATCGACTTCGCGCTGGTCCATCATCGGGCGCATCAGGGGGATCATAACAATTGCCTCGGCGAGTTCAGGGGCAGGCGTCGTACCAGGCGGCCAAAGATCAGGCTGGAAGAGTCCAGTTGCGGTGATCAGCTTCGAGCAGAATCGCAGGGTTGGCGTACTGCTTCTTGAACCACTGAACGTAGTTGTGGACGCCAGTCGCAAAATCGACTTGTGGGCAGAAATTGAGAAGGTCAGTAGCTTTTTCCGTGCGCGCGATCAGCGATTGGATGTCGCCAGGCCGCTCGGCCACGTGCTCAAGCGTGAGGTCGTTGCGACCGCACTGGCGCAGGATTTCTTCGCCGACGTCCTTGACCGAGACCATCCGACCCCAGCCGAGATTTATCGTCTGGCCGACAACCTTGTCGCTGAGCGCAGCGCGATACAGGCCTTCGGCGGTATCTGTGACATAGGTGAAGTCGCGGCCGTTCGAGCCGTCGCCAAACACGATCGGCGCCTTGCCGTTCAGGACGCGGATCACAAAGCGCGGGATGACTTCCGCGAGCACGCCCTGGTCATGCTCGCGCGGACCGAAGGCGTTGAACGGACGGACAACCGCAGTCTCCATGCCGTAGGTGCGCAGGTAGGCTTGGGCGTACAGTTCGCCCACAAGTTTGGAGGCGCCGTAGACCGTCGTCGGCTGGCAGACGGTCGTGTCCTCGCTGAGCGCTCCGCCCGACGAATTGCCGTAAACTTCCGACGACGAGCAATAGATGAACCGGCTCACCTTGTGACGGCGGGCTGCTTCCAGCGTCATCAGCGTGCCGGTGGCGTTGGCGTGGTGATTGCCGACTGGATCGCCGATCGATTTTCGCACGCATTCGACGGCGAGGTGCAGGACGATGTCGACCTTGTGCATGGCGTCGTTCAGGTCGTCATTGTCGAGGATGGTGCCTTCGACCAGGCGCATCTTGCCGGTCGCGGCCGCAGCCTCCAGGTTTGATTTCTTGCCCGAGGCAAAGTTTTCGAGCACGACCACGTCGTGGCCATCGCCGATAATCCGGTCCACGAGATGGCTGCCGATGAAGCCGCCGCCGCCTGTCACAAGAAAACGCATGGGTCTGATCCTGCTGCGATGCGCCAGTTGGTCAGGCGAGTTGCATTGCTTGGGTTTGAAGCGCTGCGACCGCCGCGACGACTTCTTCCTGCTGCACGGCGTTCAGCTCCGGATACATCGGAAGCGACAGCACTTCGGCGGCCGCCTTTTCTGAATGCGCGAACTGGCCTTGCTTGTAGCCGAGGAAGTCGAACGCCTTCAGCGTGTGCAGCGGGAAGGGGTAGTGGATGCCCGTCTGAATACCCTTCCTGGAGAGTTCTTCGATCCAGCGCGCGCGGTCCTTCGTGCGGACGGCATAGATGTGATAAACGTGGCGACGGTTCGTGAGTTCGACCGGCGTCACGACGCCCGTGCCTTCGAACATCGACTTGTAGCGCGCGGCTGCGTCGCGGCGCATCTCGGTCCACTTCTCGATGTATTTCAGTTTCACGCGCAGCACCGCGCCCTGGATGCCCTCCAGGCGCATGTTGTAGCCGATGATCTCGTGGTGGTATTTTGTCTCGGCGCCCCAGTCGCGCAGCATGCGGACCTTGCGGTTGATCTCGGCGTGCTGGGTGACGGTCATGCCGCCTTCGCCGGCCGCGCCCATGTTCTTGCCGGGATAGAACGAGAAGCCGGCGGCGTCGCCGATCGAACCCGCGCGGCGGCCGTTGTATTCGGCGCCGTGCGCCTGGGCGGCGTCTTCCAGCACGAAAAGATTGTGCTTCTTCGCGATCGCCATGATCGGGTCCATATCGGCCATCTGGCCGAACAGATGGACCGGGACGATTGCTTTCGTGCGCGGCGTGATGGCGGCTTCGACCGCAGCCGGATCCATCGTGAAGCTTACCGGATCGATGTCGACGAACACTGGCTTTGCGCCCGTGTAGTGGATCGCTGATGCCGATGCGATGAAGGTGAAAGGAACCGTGATCACCTCGTCGCCCGGGCCGATCCCGGCGGCGAGCAGGGCGAGGTGAAGCGCGGAGGTTCCATTGTTGACGCCGGCCGCGTGGGCCGCGCCAGCATACACCGCGAAATCCTTCTCGAGTTGGGCGACTTCCGGCCCAAGCGTGAAAGCGCACGATTCCATCGTGCCGAGCAGGGCGGCGTCAATCTCCGCCTTGATCGAATGATACTGCGCCTTCAGGTCGACAAACGGGACAGCCATGGGTCTTGCGCTTACGTGTTAGTGTTTTTGGGGAGGTGAATAGTCTCGCCGCGTCCCCGCATGGAGGCGGTGGCGGCTTCGATCAGTTCGACCATGCGGAAGCCGAACTCACCGTCGGAAGTCGGCTTCCTTTTGTTGCGGATGCAATCGACGAAATGCCGACCTTCTACCAGAAGTGCCTCTGACCCGTCGACTTTCGGCGCCCACATGTCGCCCGTGCGATAGCCGACGCGCATTTCATGGATCTTCGCCGGGTCATCCGTGAACGATACGCCCTTGTCGTAGATTTTGAGTTTCTCGGAAGGTTGAAGTTCGTCGAATGTGATCATCTTCTCGGTGCCCCCGATGATGATCGAACGGATTTTCACCGGCGCCAGCCACGACACGTTCACGTGGGCGATGAAGCCGGTTTCGTAGAACAGCGTGATGAAGGCCAGGTTCTCCGGCGTTCCCGGATAGTGATTGATGCCCGAGGCCGAGACGGCGGTCGGGTGTTGGTCGAACACATAGTCGATGATCGAGAAATCGTGGACGGCGAGGTCCGCGATCACGTTCACATCGCGCTGGAACAGGCCGAGGTTCACGCGGGTCGAGTCGTAGTAGAGCGTTTTGCCGAGCTCCCCGTTCTGCACCATGTCGCGCATCTTCTTCACCGGGCCGGTGTAGACGAAGGTGTGGTCAACATGCAGCGTGAGGCCGCGTTTCTGGGCTTCCTCGATCAGGGCGCGGGCCTGCATCGAGGTCTCGGTCATGGGCTTCTCGAGCCAGACGTGCTTGCCGGCCCGCAGGGCCGCCATCGCGAGCGAAAAGTGGGTCGAGACGGGCGTCGCGATCGCAACAGCGTCAATCTCCGGATCGCGGATCATCGCCATCGCATCCGTGGTCACTTTCGTCGCGGGGAAGCGGCGGGCGACAGTTTCCAGCGCCTTCGGATTGAGGTCGGCGACGGTGTGGACGCGCGCGTCGGCGAGTTCTGCAAAGTTGCGGACCAGATTCGGCCCCCAATAGCCGTAACCGATGACGCCGATATTGAGGACGTCACGCTTCGGCTCCACGCGCGGTCCGGTGATTACCTCGACGGCGGGGCCGGTCTCGGCGATGGATTTCCTGCGGGACTTCGCCGCCGGGTTTGTTGTCTTAGCGGTCACGAGCCCACTGCCTCTTCTGCAACTTCGTTGATGGTGCATGCCTTGTGCGTCGCCGCCATGTGGCGGACGTCGCCCACCACCCGCGCAGGGCAGCCGGCGACAACGGCGAAATCGGGAACGTCCTTTGTAACCACAGCGCCTGCTGCAATCAGCGCCCCTTCGCCAATCGTCAGTCCACAAACAATCGTTGCATTAGAGCCGATGGAGGCGCGGCGTTTGACGCGGGTCAGTTCCAGCGTCCAATCGGCGTCCGTTTGCGCTGTCCCATCCGGGTTCGTCGCGCGCGGGAAGCGGTCGTTGGTGAACATGACGCCATGACCGATGAAGCACTCGTCCTCGATCGTGACGCCTTCGCAGATGAAGGTGTGCGAGGAGATCTTGCAGCGTTCACCAATGAACGCGCCTTTCTGGATTTCGACAAACGCGCCGATCCGCGAGCCGTCGCCGACCTCGCACCCGTAAAGGTTCACGAGTGTCGGCTGGAAGATCGTGACCTTGCCGTTCAGCTTCACGCTGTCCGAAATTGGCATCTGGGCTGCTCCCAAGCGTCCGTATGCCATATGGTCAGCAAGGACGGGGCCGAACTCGCTTTGCGATGCTTGAGCTGCGGCGCCGCAATTCCCCACAGGCGCGACTGGCAAGGTTAACGGCGTTAGCCCCTGCAGCGCCCTGGCGACACAGGATTCCCCAATGATGCGAAGTTCCTGCGCAGCTGCTCGCGCGAAGCCCTGAGGCGGCCGCTACTGGAGTCGCTCGCTGGTGATGCCGAGCCGACCGAGCTGGACCAGCAGACTGTCACCTCCCAGGAAGTGCGCGGCCCCCACCGCGACAAAGAAGTGTCCCGGTTCGGCATCCAGCAGGGACTTGAGCTGGCCAGCCCAGTCCGCATTCCGATGGGTCAGCAGCGCGTCCTGCATCTCGGGCAGTCGCGCCATGTCCTCGTCGATCAGCAGTTGTGTCAGCGCGATTATGTCGCCCCCGCGCCAGGCGTTTACCATCCGCGCCAGCGCAGGCCCGACGCTCTCGATGTCGGCGACCGAGTAGGCGAGGTAATGCAGCTGCACCGCCTCGGGCAGGTCGGAGAGCGCGGACAGCTGCTGTTCCATGGTCTCGAGGAAGCGGACATCCTTGCCCCCGGCCTCCGCTTCCCGTCGAAGCAGGTTCTCGGCGCCCTGGTCGCCGGAATAGCCGGCCCCGCGGATGGCAGCGTCAGAGAGCGTCACCGCCGCAAACCAGGGCCGCTGGGTTTCCAGTACCGACATGGGATAGCCGACGCGCGCCGCAGCCACCGCCAGCGCCGATTTCTGCTCGGGGCTCAGCAAATCCGACAGGCGCCTTGCGGGATCGAGCAGGCCGAGGCGCTGCACCAGTTCCGTCCGCGTGCGGGGATCGCCCTCGACGTTGGTTTCGAAATACGCGGCTTGCGACCCGGCCAGCGCTTCATCCACGGCCGCCGATCGCCAGATTGCTCCGGACGGCAGCATGTGGATCGTGCCGAACAGGTAGACGGTCGTGTCCGCGTCCGAGATCTGCCACAGCGCGGGGCGGGCAGGCTCAGCTGTGACCTGAGGGTCGCCGCTTTCGGCGCCGCAGGAGGCAACCACCAGCGACGTCGCCAGCAGGGTCAGGCAGCGGGCGAAGGCCTTCAGCATGATCTGCAAACCGGGATGCGGAGAAAACTGGCGCACTCGACAGGAGTCGAACCTGTGACCTCTGCCTTCGGAGGGCAGCGCTCTATCCAGCTGAGCTACGAGTGCAAGCTGGCCCCTCATGTATCAGGGGGACGAAAAAGGCAAGGTTCGGTGACGGTCAGCCTGAGACCCCGCTCAGGTCAGCCCGAGCTGGGCCTTCAGGCGGGCGATATCGTCCAGCCACGGGGCGGCGCTGGAATCGCTGGGCATACGCCAGTCGCCACGGGGGGAGAGGGCGCCGCCGGAGGTGACTTTCGGACCATTGGGAACCGCTGAGCGCTTGAACTGGCTGGTCAGGAAAAAGCGGCGGGTGAAGGTCTCGAGCCATTTGACGACGGTGGGCAGGTCATAGGCCACCTGATCTTTGGCGGCGGTGTGCTTTGGCCATGCGCCAGCTGTCGCATCGCTCCAGGCGGCGTGAGCCAGAAAGGCGATGCGCGCGGGAGATGAACCCCAGCGTATGGTCTGGTTCAGGAAGAAGTCGTGCAGGTTGAAGGGTCCGATCGTGTCTTCGGTCGACTGGATCTTGCCGTCGGCGCCCGCAGGCACCAGCTCCGGCGAAATTTCCTGTTCGAGGATGGCGCGCATCACCTTGGCGGCGCTGACCGGATAGTGGCCGCTTGCGGCGCTCCAGCGGATGAGGTGCTGGATCAGTGTCTTCGCGACCGCCGCGTTGACATTGTAGTGGCTCATGTGGTCGCCAACGCCGTAGGTGCACCAGCCGAGTGCGAGTTCACTGAGATCGCCCGTGCCGACGACGAGCCCGCCTTCCTTGTTGGCGAGCCGAAAGAGATAGTCGGTGCGCAGGCCGGCCTGCACATTCTCGAACGTGATGTCGTAGACCTTCTTCCCCTTGGCGAAAGGATGGTTGAGGTCCGCGAGCATCTGGCTCGCTATCGGCTTGATGTCGATCTCGCGCGCGTCGACGCCGAGCGCCTTCATCAGCGCGTGCGCGTTGGATTTGGTGCCATCGGTGGTGGCGAAGCCGGGCATGGTGACACCGATGATGTCGGTGCGCTTGGCGCCCATCAGGTCGAAGGCGCGCACGGCGACGAGCAGCGCCTGCGTTGAATCGAGCCCGCCGGAGACGCCGATGACGGCCTTCTTCACGCCGGAGGATTCCAGGCGGCGGCGAAGGCCCTGGACCTGAATGCTGTAGGCCTCGAAGCAATCCTGATCGAGCAGGCCTTCATCGTCCGGCACGAACGGGAAACGGTCGATCTTGCGCGCGAGGGGTAGTTTTGCGTCGCGATCCGGTGCTGCGGTGAAGCTGATGCGCCGGCGGTGGAGGTCGGCGGCGTGGTTGCGCGCTGCGTCGCGGAATGTGCCGTTGCGCAGGCGATCCGCCACAATGCGGGCGACATCAATGTCCGCGAACAAGAGGGCGGACTGATCCGCGAACCTGTCGGACTCCGCGATCTTGGAGCCGAGTTCATAGACGGCCAGCTGTCCGTCCCACGCCGTGTCGGTCGTGCTCTCGCCATAACCGGCGGCGGAATAGATGTAGCCGCAGGATGCGCGCGCCGATTGTGACAGGCAGAGCATGTCGCGCTCCGCTGCCTTGCCGATCGTGATGTTGGAGGCGGAGAGGTTGGCGACGATGTTGGCGCCGGCCAGCGCTGCGTAGGTCGAGGGCGGAATCGCGGCCCACATGTCTTCGCAGATTTCGACGGCAAACGTGAAATCGGGAATGTCGGCAGCTTCGAAAGACAGATCGATCCCGAAGGGGACACGTTCGCCGGCGAGTTCGATCGCATCCACGGTGGCGTCGCCCGACATGGCGAACTGACGCTTTTCGTAGAACTCGCGATAATTGGGCAGGTAGGTCTTGGGTACGACGCCGAGGATCACGCCGCGATGAAGCACGACGGCGCAGCCGTGGATGGCGGGGCCGACCTGGATCGGGGCGCCGACGATCACCACGGGCGCGACGGAACGGCTGGCGTCCTTCACCCTCGCGATAGCCTCGCGCACGGCTGACAGCAGCACAGACTGCATGTGCAGATCGTCCAGCGTGTAGCCCGACAAGCCGAGTTCTGGGAACACGCACAGGGCCGCTCCGGCCTTGTCCGCCTTGCGCATCAGCTCGATGGTCTCGCGAGCGTTGGAGGCGGGGTCGGCAAGGTGCACGCGCGGGCTGGCCGCGGCCACCCGCACAAAGCCGTGCGCATAGAGGTTGTTGAATTCCGCCATCTCGCCTGCGCCTATCACGGGGGCCTGCCCGCGTTCAACGGACAGGCTACACACCCTTAGGTAATTATCAGAAAACGAAATCACAGGTTTGCACGCGGTGCAGAAGGTGTTTCATCGCCAAAGGGCAGGCGCACGGGAGCAATTCGTTAATGGATGTTGACGTTGTCGTCGTTGGAGCAGGGGCCGTGGGCCTGGCGGTCGCGGCGGCTTTCGCTCGGAACGGGAAGGAGGTTCTGGTTATCGAGGCGGCGACCGCCATCGGTACGGGCACGTCGTCGCGGAATTCCGAAGTGATCCATGCCGGCATGTACTATCCGACGGGCAGCCTGCGCCATCGCATGTGCGTCGCCGGGAGGCGTCTGCTCTATCCATATCTCGAGGCGCGCGGCGTCGCTCATCAGAAACATGGCAAGCTTATCGTGGCGACGAGCGATGCCGAGGTCGCAAAGATCGAGAGCATTCACGCGACGGGGCAAAGGAATGGCGTCGGAGGCCTTGAGCTGATCAGCGCCGCCGCGGCAACGGCGTGGGAGCCGGAGCTTCGCTGCACGGCCGCGCTCTGGTCGCCGGAAACCGGCGTTATCGACAGCCACGGCTACATGCTCGCACTGCAGGGCGAGATCGAGGATCATGGCGGTGCCATCGCTCGGCGGACGGCAGTCGAGTGGATCGAACCGATCGCTGGAGGCTTCCGCGTATCAACGGGCGACGCAGACGCTGCTGTCGTCACCTGCCATCAGCTGGTGAACAGCGCAGGTCTCTACGCGCAGCGCGTCGCGCACGGGACCGAAGGGCTCGCGGATGGCCACATCCCGAAGCTGGTGCTGGCAAAGGGCAGTTACTTTGGATGCGCTGGCCGTCCCGCGTTCAACCGACTTGTCTATCCCGCGCCGATTGAAGGCGGTCTTGGGGTACACGTCACCATCGACCTTGGCGGTCGCATGCGCTTTGGGCCGGACGTGGAATGGTTACCAGACAATGATCCAGATGTCGTTGACTACACGGTCGATCCGCGACGCGCCCAATCCTTCTACGCAGCCATCCGTCGCTACTGGCCCGGCCTGCCCGATGGCGCCATCACGCCCGACTATTCGGGTTGTCGCCCGAAGCTCAGCGGGCCCGGCGAACCCGCTGCAGACTTCCGAATCGACGGGCCCGAGCTGCACGGTATTGACGGGCTGGTGAACCTGTTCGGCATTGAAAGCCCGGGCCTGACGTCTTCGCTGGCGATTGCCGAGGAAGTCCGCAGGCGAATCGGCAGCTGACGCCTACTCGGCCAGCAGCTTGCGGAAATAGCTGATGGTCTCCTTCAGGCCATCTTCAAGCTGCACTTTCGGCTCCCAGCCCAGCGTAGTCTTCGCGCGTGTGATATCCGGCCGGCGCTGCTTGGGATCGTCCGCCGGCAGAGGCATCTTCACCAGCTTCGACTTCGAACCCGTCAGCTTCAGCACGGCCTCGGCCAGCTGCAGCATAGTGAACTCGCCGGGGTTGCCGATATTGATCGGGCCGGTGACATCGTCGCCAGAATCCATCAGGCGGATCATCCCTTCGATCAGGTCGTCGACGTAGCAGAAGGCGCGCGTCTGCTGGCCGTCGCCATAGATGGTGATGTCCTCGCCCTTCAGCGCCTGCACGATGAAGTTCGATACCACGCGTCCATCATTGGGATGCATGCGCGGACCATAGGTGTTGAAGATCCGCATCACCTTGATGCGCAGCTGGTGCTGCCGGTAGTAGTCGAAGAACAGCGTCTCGGCGCAGCGCTTGCCTTCATCATAGCAGGAGCGCGGGCCGATCGGGTTGACGTTGCCCCAGTAGTCTTCCGTCTGCGGGTGCACGCTCGGATCGCCGTAAACTTCCGAGGTCGACGCCTGGAGGATCTTGGCGCCCAGGCGCTTGGCAAGGCCGAGCATGTTGATCGCGCCATGCACCGATGTCTTCGTCGTCTGCACCGGATCGTGCTGGTAGTGGATCGGGCTGGCGGGGCAGGCGAGGTTCCAGATCTGGTCGACTTCCACGAACAGCGGGAAGGTCACGTCATGGCGCAGGAACTCGAACCGCGCATTGCCGTGCAGGTGAGCGACGTTGCGCTTCTGGCCAGTGAACAGGTTATCGACGCACAGCACTTCCTGCCCGCGGTCCAGCAGGCGGTCGCACAGGTGCGAGCCGAGAAAGCCCGACCCACCCGTGATGAGTGCGCGGTTTTCGAGGAGCGAGCTTGACTGGACCAACAGGATTCCCCCGGTAACTGGATACGATGCTTACGGACGCCCGACGCTGACATAGTTGAAGCCGCGCTTCACCATGTCGGAGGGCTGATAGACGTTGCGGAGATCGACCACCGTTGGCGTCTTCAGCAGCTTCTTCACCCGGTCGAAGTCGATCGCGCGGAACTGGTCCCATTCCGTGATCAGCACCATGGCGTCGGCGCCGTCGATGGCGTGGTAGGGTCCATCGCAGAAATCGACGTCCGACAGCATCTTGCCGGCTTCATGCATGCTTTCGGGATCGAACGCCTTCACCCGCGCGCCAGCGGCTTGAAGGGCGGGAATGATGTCGAGCGACGGGGCATCGCGCATATCATCGGTGTTCGGCTTGAAGGCGAGGCCAAGCACGCCGATCGTCTTGCCCTTGGCGCTGCCGCCCATGGCGTCAATCACACGCTGCGCCATCGCCTTCTTGCGCGCGTCGTTGACCTGCACGACCGTGTCCACGATGCGCACGGGGCTGCCGTGATCGTTGGCGGTCTTGGTGAGCGCCAGCGTGTCCTTTGGGAAGCACGAGCCGCCATAGCCGGGGCCCGCATGCAGGAATTTCTTGCCGATACGGTTGTCGAGGCCAATGCCCTTCGAGACATCCTGGACGTTCGCGCCAACCTTTTCGCAAAGATCAGCCATCTCGTTGATGAAGGTGATCTTCACGGCGAGGAAGGCGTTGGCAGCATACTTGATCAGTTCGGACGTACGCCGTGAGGTGTACAGCATCGGCGTCTCGTTGAGGAAAAGCGGCCGGTAGAGCTGGCGCATCACCTCGCGCGCCTCTTCCTTGTCGGTGCCAACGACGACGCGGTCCGGCCGCTTGAAGTCGCTGATCGCGGCGCCCTCGCGCAGGAATTCCGGGTTCGAGACGACGGCGAAGTCCGCATCCGGCCGCATCTTGCGTATGATCTCTTCGACCTCGTCACCCGTGCCGACGGGAACGGTCGATTTGGTGACGACAACGGTGAACCCCTCCATATGCTCGGCGATCTCTTCGGCGGCGCCGTAGACATAGGAAAGGTCCGCATGGCCATCGCCGCGGCGCGAGGGCGTACCCACCGCGATGAAGATCGCATCGGCGTTCCGGATTGCCTCCTTGGCGTCGAGCGTGAAGAACAGGCGGCCCTCCTTCACGTTGGAGGCGACCAGTTCGGCAAGGCCCGGCTCGAAGATCGGCATGACGCCGTCTTTCAGGCGGTCGATCTTGCCCGGATCCTTGTCCACGCAGGTCACGGTGTGGCCGAAGTCTGCAAAGCAGGCTCCGGAGACGAGCCCGACATAGCCAGCCCCGATCATGGTCACGCGCATGGATCACTCCAGTAAGTCGCGGGCGCTTCCGCCCCACAGCAGCGTTAGCTGTGTCAGGGGGTAAAAAGTCAAGGCTCCAGCCGCACGAAGAGCCGTTGACCGCAGCGGAAATCGCGTCTTGCGATCAGATCGGGGATCAGGGTTTCGTCTTGTTCAAGACGAAGGCCGGAACCGAGCGGATGATCGCCATCTCCAGACGCCATTTTTTTCCGGCGCATACTGGACCGGTCCGCCGTTGTCGGCAGCGGGGCGAAAAGCCCGGCCCACTGATCGGCGTGACGGAAGGGCGGAACGTACCCGTGTCGCGACCAAAGGCGACCGTGCGCCCCCAGGACGCCCGCGTGCTGTTTGGAGGGAATAGCCCGCCATAGTCCGATCAGGGAGGCTCTTACGCCGCCGCTTCTCAGGGCTTACGCGACTTTTCGATAACATTGGTGGTCGATTGTCCTTCGATCAGGCCGACCCGGACGATCTTCCCGCCATTGGCCTTTACGATATCCGCACCGACAATCTCGTCTTCCGCATAGTCCGCGCCCTTGATCAGCACATCCGGCACAAGCGCCATGATGGCCTCCAGCGGCGTCTGCTCGCCGAAAAGGATCACGGCGTCGACGCCTTTGACCGCCGCCATCACTGCCGTCCTCACCGCCTCCCCCTGTACTGGCCGGGAAGGCCCTTTCAGTCTGGCCACCGAAGCGTCCGTATTCAGAGCCACCACCAGCCTGTCGCAGGCATTGGCCGCCTCGCGCAGCAGGGCGACGTGACCCGCGTGAAGGATATCGAAACAGCCATTGGTGAAACCCACGCTCAGCCCTTCGCGGCTCCAGGTTTCCCGCAGGATCTTCGCTGCATCCAGGCTGATCGCGCTGGGAGCCCCCCCCAGGAAGCGCTGTCCCGCTTCGATCTCGGCGATAAGTTCCGCCGGACTTGCCGTGGCCGTGCCGCGCTTGGCGACCACGATCCCCGCAGCAATGTTGGCGATGTGCATCACCTGTTCTGCCGTCAGGCCGCCCGCAATGCCAAGGGCGATTGTCGCCGCCACCGTATCCCCCGCGCCCGACACATCGAACACTTCGCGCGCCTTTGCCGACAGGTGAACCGGCGGCTGTCCCTGTCTGAACAGCGACATGCCCTGCTCGGATCGTGTCAGCAGGATCGCCGCGCCCGTCGTCTCAATTGCGAACGCGGCAGCCGCCGCACATTCAGCATCGTTCCCACACGGCGCGTGTGTCGCGAGCTGCAGCTCTTTCCGGTTCGGCGTTATAAGTGTCGCGCCCCGATAGGCGCTCCAGTCGGCGCGTTTGGGGTCGACGATGATCGGTTTGCCGCTCTGCGTCGCGGCCTCCATCGCTGCCGCAAGCACGCGGTCCGTCAGCGCGCCCTTGGCATAGTCGGAGACCATGATGGCACCGCACTCATTGACGAGATCATGGATAATCGCGATCAGCCGTTCTTCGGTGGCGCGCGATACCGGCGCGCCCTGCTCGCGATCGACTCGTACGATCTGATGCTGCCCGCCCATATAGCGTGTCTTGGTCGTCGTCGGTCTTGTCGCATCGGCGACCATGTGCGCTTCAACCGAGCCGGATAGCCCGCCGAGAATCCCCGCAAGCATCGAGGCCGCAGCATCCGCCCCCGTGACGCCGACCAGCATCGCCTGTCCTCCGAGCGCTGCAATGTTTGCCGCCACGTTGGCCGCGCCGCCGGCGGTCCAGCGTTCATCAGTGACCTGAACGATCGGCACTGGGGCCTCGTCAGATACGCGCGTGACCTGGCCGGAAACATAATGGTCCACCATCGCGTCGCCGATCACCAGCACGCGGCCCTTTTCAAGTTGCCGGATGTCATCCTGCGTCGGGGTCACGGCGTGTCCTTCTCAATCAGACGTCAGTCATATCTACCCAATACGGGGCGGGCCGTCAGGCCCAGTCGCGCGGTGCATGCCAATACGGGGAAGTGACGTGCAGAGACCAGATCAGGTAGTGATCAAATGATGGACCAAACTTTCCTTTCCAATAATGGGCTTGTCTTGGCTGGTGAACAGTCTAGACCCTGCCCCAAAATAGACGCGTTTTCAGTCGCTTGATCGGGTATGCTCCTGCTGGGGGGAAGCGGGAAGCCGTCCGCTAGCGGCGGTTGATGGGCATCACGTGCATGGCTCTTGAAAACGTATCCGCTCTGATTCTGGACGACAACGCGCACATGCGCGGTCTTGTCAGGGTCATTCTCACTGGTTTTGGCGTTCGCGCGATTGATGAGGCCGCCGACGGCAACGAGGCGTTCGCCATGGTGCTCGGAGGCACCTACGATATCGCTTTCGTGGACTTCAAACTGGGTGGTCTCGACGGGGTGGACTTCTGCCGGCGAATCCGCCTCGATCCGACAAGCCCGAACCGCTACATGCCGCTGGTGATGATCACAGCCTATTCAGAACGCAGCCGCGTCCTTGATGCGATCAACGCTGGCGTGGACGAGTTCCTGGTGAAGCCTGTCCGCGCCGTTGATGTGGCGAACCGGGTCAACGCGGTTATCGAGCGGCGCCGGCCCTTTGTCAGCGGTCCCCACTATTTTGGACCAGACCGCCGCCGCCGCGACGACCCCCGCTACCAAGGTCCCTTGCGGCGCGCCAGCGACCCCGGCACAGTCGATATCTGAGCAATATCGTGCCGGCCGCGTTGATAAACGGCGCAAATCGCTCCTGGTGGTCTAGGCAATCGCGCGCAGTTGCGGCTTTGCACTGGTGTGGCTAACGTCCGGTACGACAACTTGCGGGTCCGGGGCCCCGCTGCGGAGGGTATTTCATGGCTAATGGGATTGGGCAGCTGTTCGCCCGAAAATCGGTTGAGCAGATGCACGCCGAGCATGAGGGCGGGGAACTCAAGCGCACGCTGGGCGCAACCAACCTTGTCCTTCTCGGCATTGGTTGCATCATCGGCACCGGCATCTTCGTGCTGACGGGCAGGGCGGCGGCCGAATTCGCCGGTCCCGGCATCATGATCTCGTTCGTCATCACTGGCACGCTCTGCGCTTTCGTCGCGCTGGCCTATTCCGAGCTTGCCGCCGCCATCCCGGTCTCGGGGTCCGCATATTCGTATACGTACGCCTCGTTGGGCGAGTTCGTCGCCTGGATCATGGGCGTGCTCTTGTTGCTTGAATATGGTGTCGCCGCCTCGACGGTTGCGGTCGGTTGGTCCGGCTACACGGTCAGCCTGATGCATGATCTGGGCATCAACATTCCTGCGGCACTGACGGCCGCTCCGGGTGTCTTGGTTGTTGATCCAGTTACAGGCGCGAGCGTGATGGGCGTCGTCAACCTGCCGGCACTGCTTGGCATTGTGGCTGTCACTGCGCTGCTGATCCTGGGCGTCTCGGAATCCGCGAAGGTCAACAACATCGTGGTTGCGATCAAGGTAACGGTCGTCATCGCCTTCATCGCAATCGGCGTATTCTACGTGAAGCCGGAACTCTGGTCGCCGCTGATCCCGGACCAGGTGCCGGCCCCGCCGCCCGGCACCGACATGTCGATGGGCAGCCAGATCTGGGACGCGCTCGGCAATGTCGTCACCGGCCAGAACACCGCCCAGTACGGCATTGGCGGCCTGATCGCGGGCGCGTCTGTTATCTTCTTCGCTTACATCGGATTCGAGGCTGTCTCGACAGCAGGCGCAGAAGCGAAAAACCCAGCCAAGGACATGCCGATCGGCATCCTTGGCTCGCTGGTAATCTGCACGATTCTCTACATCCTGACCTGCGCCGTGCTCGTCGGCATCGTGCCGTATCAGGAGCTCAACGTGCCGGCCCCGATCGCCCTAGCGGTTGACCGGATGGGCCTGCCCTGGTTCGCGATCCTTGTTAAAGTCGGAGCTTTCGCTGGCCTGTCGTCGGTGATGCTGGTGCTGCTCTACGGCCAGACCCGCATCTTCTATACGATGGCGCGTGACGGCCTGCTGCCACCCGTGTTTGCCAAGATCCACCCGAAGTACAAAACGCCTTGGGTCAACACGATCGTTGTCGGCATCATTGCTGCGGGCTTCGCCGGCTTCACGGGGCTCGACTTCCTCGGAAATACCACCAACGTCGGCACGCTGATTGCCTTCATGTTCATCTGCGTCACGGTGATCTATCTGCGCTTCGCGCGGCCTGATCTGCATCGTCCATTCAAGATGCCGACCTGGCTAATCGTGCTGATCGCCCTGATCGGCGCAGCGATGTGCTTCCTGCTGGTGATGTCGCTGATGGCGCACGAGGCCACACGGAACTTCTTCATCCCGTATCTTGCGATCGGAACGCTTTTCTACTTTGCCTATGGCATGTGGAATTCGAAGCTCGCCAAGGGCATCACCGTCGCCGGCCACGAGCCGAACGCCGATCTCGCTCAAGCCGGCCTCCAGAACGACGACACCGGCAAGAAATAGCATCTCCATTCATTCGAACCGGCGGCGCCTCCCCAAAAGGGAGGCGTCGTTGCTTTTGGGGGTCTGCGTGGCTATCCCCGCAGCGTGGAAGGCAGGGTAGGCGAACATGACAATCCAAGCGGTGATCTGGGATTTCGGCGGCGTATTCACCACCTCGCCATTTGACGCTTTCAACCGCTACGAGCTCGAGCGCGGCCTGCCCAGCGACATCATCCGCAGGATCAATTCGATCAATCCCGACACGAATGCCTGGGCGCGTATCGAGCGCTCCGACGTCGACGCCGTCACGTTCGATCAGCTGTTTGCCGATGAAGCCAAAGCCATCGGCTTCGACATTCGCGGCGCAGATGTCCTGGCCCTGCTATCAGGCGACCTGCGGCCACGCGTCATCAATGCGTTCAAGGTCTGCAAGGCCCACTTCAAGGTCGGGTGCATCACCAACAACGCGCCGACAGGCAAGGGCGCCGGCATGTCGTCGTCCAGCGACAAGGCGGCAGCCATCGCAGACGTGTTTTCGCTGTTTGACCATGTCATCGAGAGTTCGAGGGCCGGCGTGCGCAAGCCGGATCCGCGCATCTATCGCATGATGTGCGAGGCGCTGGATGTACCGCCGGACAGCTGCGTCTATCTCGACGACCTTGGCATCAATCTGAAGCCGGCGCGCGAGATGGGTATGACGACGATCAAGGTCACGTCCGAGCAGCAGTTGTTGGACGATCTGTCGAAGGCTGTCAGTCTGAACTTCTAGGCTTCCGTTCAGGCCGCCTCGACCTTGCCGATGCGCGGCGGTCCGCCCTGGGCGGCCTGCGAAGGGCCGAAGGAGCGGTCGAGCACGCGTGTCGAATCCAGCGCCAGCGTGATCGCCTCGCTCAGATGACCGAGCACTTTCACATTGTTTGCCATCACATGCAGCGCTTCCGGCCGCGTATCCGATGCGATTACCTCGCAGCGTTGCAGCATGTCTGCCCGCAGTTGCATGAGCAGGTCTTCGAGCTTGTGGCCGCCCGGATTCTTCTCGGAGCGCAGAAAATGGGTCACGACGTCCTCCAGGTGACTTCGCAGACAACATGACGCAAACTTGCTGACGGAGCGTTGCTGCTCCCGGATATATTTCCGGCATCGCCCGTTAATGTCTTCGATACTTTAATGTGTGGGAAAGGTGAGGCGCATGACGAGCCCGATGGGAGCCGCTAGAGCTGTCGCGCAGCTGAATGGCTGGAAAGCAGTCAACGGACGGGACGCCATTTCGAAAAGCTTCAAGTTCGCGGACTTCAATGCCGCCTTTGGCTTCATGACGCGCGTCGCGCTGAAGGCCGACAAGATGGATCACCATCCCGAATGGTCGAACGTCTACAACAACGTCGATGTTGTGCTGACGACGCACGATGCAGGAGGGGTCACGGCAAAGGACGTGGAGCTTGCGACTTTCATGGACGAAGCAGCGGGCTAGGCGTCGAACACGATCACGCTGGCCAGTGCGACGCGCGCTTCACCCTTGCCGAGCACCCCATCCACGGCCTTCTGTAGGCGGGCCGCGAGGATGTCGACGTCTGGCTTTTCGCCGACGGTGTAGGACAGGAATGCGTAATTCAGGATAGCATCGCGCATCGAACTCATCAAGCGCGGCCGGATCGCCGCGCACATCTTGCGGGTCGCCTCCTTCGGCACGTCCAGGCCTGCGTCGACAGCCAAAACGCCATGGACCTTGAAACCGCGCGCGATTGAGGCGCGCAGGCCGAATGTCGGCACATAATTGTCCGACCCGGTGATCCGCTTGGCCTGCGGGTCCATCTCCGCGCTCGGCGCCGTTGGCGGGGCGGCCCAAGCTTTCCCGGCCAGGGCGGAAGCGAGAAGAAGGGCGAGGGCCTTGCGCATGTGCGGGACACTGCGCTGGAAGGCTTAACACCTGCTTTAGGACGCGGATCTCCTATCCTTGACGGCAGAGCCCGACAGGACTAGCAAACGCGCTCCCAAAATACCCGGCCCGCCGGGTATCCGGAAACGGGGCCGTAGCTCAGTTGGGAGAGCGCGTCGTTCGCAATGACGAGGTCAGGGGTTCGATTCCCCTCGGCTCCACCAATCCACCAGCAAGCCGGTCTTCTGACAGCGCCGTTGCCCGGCGCCGGATTTGCTGGGATATCTCGCCGAGCGTGGGGAGATCAGGTTCGATGCGCTTCCATCTGTTGGCTCTGGCTGCCGGTCTCGCGCTCGCAGCCTGCGATGCACCCGCCCCCACACCCGCTTCAGACGCCAATCTGGCGGCGCGCACCCAGACATCCGTGGTGACGGTCCCGGATGCAACGTTGGGACCGGCCATATCGTCGCCGGGAGATTCGTCGGGGCAACGGGTAAGCAGTACGGGCCCCCCGCCGGCGCAGGATCTCAAGCTGCTGCAGTTCGCGGTCGGCAGCGATGCGGTGAGCGACGATGCCCTGCAGGACCTGTCGCGCTTTGCCCGCTACCTCACGAAATTCCGCAAGTCGGTCGTCATCACCGGCTTTACCCGCCGCATGCCGGACCTTGCTGCAGCGCAAGACCTGTCTGCTCGCCGTGCCCAGGCCGTGCGCCGCTTTCTTATCCTCCATGATGTCAGCGCCGCCCAGATCACCGCGAGCGGTCGTGGCGATGCCCAGCCGCTGGATACAGGTGAAACAGAAGAGGCAATGGCGCGAAACGACAGGGTCGAGCTCACCCTCGTCCAAACGCCCTGAATCCCTCCGGGGCCTGGGGAGTTTCGCTGTTTGCCTTTGTTTAGGTGATCACGGCCATAACAGGTTGTCGTCGTCTCGGGCGCCCGCTAGAGCGGTTGCACCCCGCCAGCTGGGACCAAGGTCGCCTCATGAGCCTTCTCGTTGCCCTCTACCAGTACTTCCTGAATCCGCTGCTGACGCTGCTTTTCTTCATCGTCTTCGCCTACGTGATCGCCAGCTGGCTGGTATCCTTCGGCGTCGTCAACATGCGTAACCCGAACGTCCGCGCCATAGTTGGTTTCCTGGGCGCCGTGGTCGAGCCGATGTGCCGGCCGATCCGCCGCATCATCCCGCCGATCAATGGCGTGCTCGACCTGTCGGTCATGATCGTACTCCTGATCATCGTGTTCGTTCGCGACTGGGCGCTCCCGGAGTTGCTACGCGCGTTGATCGGTATGTCGGGTGGACTCTGAGCGCCTGGAAGACCATCACGGGAGGCGCTGAGTTGCGCGTGCGCGCCCAGCCGGGCGCATCGAAAGACGCCATCGAAGGTTTAGGCGAAGACGCCTCCGGCCAGAGCTTTCTGAAAGTCCGCGTCCGCGCCGTACCCGAGAAGGGCAAGGCCAACGCTGCCATAGAAACTCTACTGGCCAAGGCGCTCGGCCTGCCGAAATCAGCCGTTTCGGTGGAGAAGGGTGAGACCCAACGCATCAAGACCGTGCGAATCTCGGCCGATCCGTCTATAGCGGGCGCGCTTGTGGCCCTGACGGGAGCGCGAAAATGACCGCTGAACTCATCGACGGCAAGATCGTCTCAGAGAAAGTGCGTGCCGCCGCCGCCGCAGCAGTCGCAAGACTTCCTGGCCAGCCATGCCTTGCAGTTGTTCTCGTTGGAGACGATGCGGCCTCTGCTCTCTATGTGAAATCAAAGGGCGAGAAGACAGAAGCGGCCGGCATGCGTTCGATCACGAAACGCTTCCCCGCCTCTGCGACACAGGCTGAGATCGAGGCCGAACTCACCGCGCTGAACGCTGATCCAGAAGTCGATGGCATCCTGTTGCAACTGCCGCTCCCGAAGGGTCTCGACGAAGCCAGTGCTCTTGGGTGCATCAATCCGCTCAAGGACGTTGACGGCCTCACTGAACTGTCAGCCGGACGCCTTGTTCTCGGCAAGCCGGGACTCCGCCCCTGCACGCCGGTTGGCTGCGTGATCATGGCGAAGCATGCGTTGGGCGATGATCTGACTGGCAAGAACGTGGTGGTAATCGGCCGCTCCATCCTGGTGGGCAAGCCGGTGTCGCTGCTGTTTCTCGCCGAGAACTGCACCGTCACCATCGCGCATTCGAAGACGGTCGATCTTCCCGCGCTCTGCCGCACCGCCGACATCCTCGTGCCTGCCGTCGGTCGGCCCGAGATGGTGCGTGGTGACTGGGTGAAGCCGGGCGCTATCGTCATCGACGTCGGCATCAACCGCATCCCGGCGCCTGAGAAGGGTGAGGGCAGAACGCGCGTAGTCGGCGATGCGCATTTCGCAGAATGCAGCGAAGTCGCAAGCTTCATCACACCGGTTCCTGGAGGAGTCGGACTGATGACGGTGGCCTGCCTGCTTCGCAATACAGTGCTCGCTGCCTGCGTGCGCCGCGGATGGGCTGTGCCGAAGGAACTCTACGCCTGAGACTGCTCGACGATCTCTGGCTGAAGCAGGCGGGTCGTTGCGGCATCTGTGGCGAGCCAATGCCGCGCGGGCGTTTCGATGTTCCGCACGCGACGGTGTGGAGGAAAAAGCGCCCGACCTTCGATCACATCCGTCCGCGCGTGAAGGGCGGCGCCGATGATCCATCGAACCTCCAGCTTGCGCACGCTGAATGCAACTGGACGAAGGGCGACGCCTGGAAGCCAAACCGTTAGGCGTTCGCTTCCGCCGGTTTCAGCTTCCCGGCTGTCCACAGCACAAGCCGCCAGCCCAGCAGCAGCGCAAGCAGGATGGCGTGAACCGTTGGCGCACCGTCGATGGCTTTCACCATCAGCAGATTGTGCGCGACGGCGAGAATTGCGAGCGGGAAGATCAGCCAATGAATGCGATCCCAGACCTTGCGCCCGAGGCGCTTGATCGACGCGTTGTTCGACGTGATCGCCAGCGGTATCATCAGCGTCAGCGACGCCATGCCGAGCATAATGTAGGTGCGTAGCGTCACGTCCTGGATCAGTCCCGCGATCGACCAGTTCCGATCGAGCCAGAAATAGGCGAGCAGGTGCAGCGCTGCGTAGAAGAAGGCTGCAAGCCCGACGCGTCGCCGGATCACGGCCAACGGTCCCCAGCCTGCGATGTCGCGCAAAGGGCTGACCGCCAGCGCAAACAGAAGCGTGCGGATGGCGGTATCGCCGAGATAGCGGTGCGTCCACTGGCCGACATTCCAGCCCATAGCGTGCGGCTGGCCCGACAGCATCAGGCCCCATTGCACCGCGAGGTAGCCGAACGGAACCGCCAGGCCGATCAGCACCAGCGGCTTCAGCCAGTGTTTCGCGAACGCGCGGAGCGCTGATGTTTCGTTGGCGGGCGTGCGGATCAACGCGATCAGGACGAGCCCGCCAATCGGCGACAGCAGCAGCGATGCGCCGAAGTAGACTCGCTGGTTCAGCCCGATGAGTCGCGCGACAAACGGAGGCACGCCAGCCGCCGCGACCCAACCTGCGATCCAGAGCAGGATCCAGACCAGGCCTGAGTCCGGCGGCACATCCGCAATCGCGGCGCCGGGGAACGCGCTGTTCTCCATCGCGCTAGTAGTTCTTCTTGAGGTCCATGCCGGCATAGAGCGCGCCGACCTGTTTCTCGTAGCCGTTATACATCTCGGTGTTGCGGCGCTCGTTGAAGCCGCCCTTGCCGCCGATCACGCGTTCACTCGCCTGGCTCCAGCGCGGGTGCGAGACGTTCGGGTTCACGTTGGAATAGAAGCCGTATTCGTTGGCGTTGGCCTTGTTCCAGGCTGTGCTCGGCTCCGTCGTCGTAAAGCGGATTCTCACGACGGACTTGGTGGCCTTGAATCCGTACTTCCACGGGATCACTGTGCGGAGCGGCGCGCCATTCTGTTTTTCGAGCGCCTTGCCATAGGCGCCCACTGCAAACAGTGGCAGCTCGTTTCGCGCTTCGTCGAGACGCAGACCCTCCGTGTAGGGCCATTGCAGCACCGGCCGATTGACGCCAGGCATTTCCTTCGCGTTGAGGTAGGTGACGAACTGCACGTACTTGGCTGTTGCCTTCGGCTTGAGCTTTGCGATCACGTCCCTCATCGGCACGCCGACCCATGGCACGACCATGGACCATGCCTCGACGCAGCGATGGCGATAGACACGCTCTTCGAGTTTCGAATAATCGATTAGGTCCTTCAGCGCATAGGCGCCTGGCGCGTCGGTTTCTCCCTCTACCGTCACCTGCCAGGGCGACGTCTTCATCAGGCTGGCATAGCGGGGCGGGTCGTCCTTGCTGGTGCCGAACTCGTAGTAATTGCAATACCCGGTGAAAGCTTCTTCGACTGTCGCTGCTTCGGCGACCGCGTAAGCGGACTTCTTCGCCGTCAGCTTGGCCCCAGAGGCGGGATGGCCGGAGGCGGTGGCAGGCGCTGCTGGCGTCTGCTGCGGTTCGGAGCAAGCGGGCAGCGCGCCGAGGATCGAGCCGGCGCCGATGAAGCCGGCGGCCGAAAGGACATGGCGACGGTCCATGAACAGCCGCTCGGGCGTCACCTCGTCATGAAGGGTCTGGTAGTCCGGGTTGCGGCGGAACTTCAGTTCCATCTCGCTGTCCTCTTGCTGCTTCTGACCAAATTCTACGCCTACCATAGCGCGACGGATCAACGCGAGCGACCCATCTGTTTCAGTTGTATTCGGATCAACGGCGCCCATTGTTACACGCCTGACCGGGAAAAGCCGCCGGACGATGAGCAGCCTCAGCCTCAAGGCACTCGTGCTAGGCTCACGGGCGATGATTCGGAGGAGAATTCGTGCGGAAATCCGTCGTCTTGCCAATCGCCTTGGCCGCATTGCTGGCCGGATGCGCCACGCAAGCGCCGGCTGCTGATCCATCGGCGCCTGTGACCACGGGTCAGGCGCTCGCCCAGATCGCGTGTCCGCATCGCATCGCCGAGGCTTATGCGTGGGTGAATCACATGCCGGGGCCGAACCGGGCGCCGCAAATGCTGAGCGTCGATATCCGGCTGGTCGAGGCGACCGATACTGCGATCGTGCTGAAGTCGCCAGCGAGTACAGGCGACACGCTGATCCTGGAAATCCGCAACGCTCCGACCGCGCCGGTTCCGGGACGCCTGGCGTATCGCGAGCCGGTTCCAGATCCGCTGCCGAAGAAGATAAGCTTCTTCTGCCGGGGGGCGGAAATCTCGACGCTAACCAGGATCGAACAGGTCTACTGAGACCTGTCTCGCCTGCGCTGAAGCGCCGATTTGCCCTTGCTGCCTGCCTCCTGTAGACCCTGCCGCTCAGCAGGGAGCCACTATGCGTCTGGCCTTTTTCGGAGATGTCGTTGGCCGCGCCGGGCGCGCCGCTGTCTCCGAACATCTTCCGCGTGTGAAGTCTGAGCTGCAGCTCGATTTCGTGGTGGTGAATGGCGAGAACGCGGCGGGCGGGTTCGGCATCACGTCGTCGACCGCGCAGGAATTGTTCGACGCCGGCGCCGATTGCATCACGCTGGGCAATCACTCCTGGGACCAGTCGGAGGCGCTCGTCTATATTGAGCGCGAGACGCGGCTTCTGCGTCCCTACAACTATCCCAAGACACTGCAGATTCCCGGACGCGGATCGCAGCTTTTCACGACGCCGAAGGGCCAGCGGGTTTTCGTGGTGCAGATCCATGGCTCGGCCTTCATGGAGTCGCTCGACGATCCTATTCAGGGCGTCCAGACGGCGCTTGAGGAATGCCCGCTTGGACAAGTGTCCGATGCGATCATCGTCGAGATTCACGCGGAGGCGACCGCCGAGAAATACATCATGGGACACTTCTGTGACGGTCGTGTCACCGCCGTCGTTGGAGCTCATACCCATGTGCCGACGGGGGATGCGCATATCCTCGCGAACGGAACGGCTTACATGTCGGACGCTGGCATGTGTGGGGATTATGACAGCGTCATCGGCATGAAGAAGGGCCCGCTGGTTCAGCGCGCCGCGACGCGCCTGCCGGTGGAGCGGAAATCCCCTGCGGAAGGCCCGGCCACGCTGTGTGGGGTTTATATCGAGTCCGATGACAAGACCGGGCTTGCCGTGCGCGTCGAGCCGATCCGGATCGGTGGCCGTCTGCAGCGCACAATGCCGGTTCTTGATAGCTAGCCTGATCACGGTTGGCTGAATTGTGACTCTTCTCTCGTTCCGCTAGTCCTGTCCCGATGCCGACGGACGTCGGCCAAATGTCTGGGAGGACACATCGAATGCCCAACACCCTCATGCGCGGGATCGCGCTTGCAGCCCTGATCAGTCTTGGCGCCTGCCAGACCATGACTGCCCCGCCGACCGCGACGTCGCCGTGGATCGTTGCCGCCGTCGCCGACCCGGCCCGTCCGGCTGCCGATACGGCGCGCGATGCGGATCGCAAGCCGGCCGAGATGATCGCTTTTGGCGAACTTCATCTCGGCGAGAAAGTCGGCGAGCTGATCCCCGGCGGCGGTTACATGACCCGCATTCTGTCCAAGGCCGTCGGCCCCACCGGAAAAGTCTATGTCTTCGCCAGCCAGCCCGTTCAGCGTGAAGGCCAACCGCCGCCAGCCGCGCCGGTCGCTGCAATCGTCGCCGACACGGCCAATTACGGCAACGTGCAAGTCGTGATCTCGAACTTCGCGACCATCGCAAACCCTGAACCGCTCGATCTGGTGTGGACGTCCCAGAACTATCACGACATGCACAACCCCGGCCGTAACCTCGATATCAATGCTGCGAACAAGGCGGTCTATGGCGCGCTGAAACCGGGCGGGATTTACTTCGTGCTCGATCACCAGTCGGCCAAGGGCGTTGACTTCGACGCAACGCTTCACCGCATCGACATGAAGAAGGTGAAGGATGAAGTCCTCGCCGCCGGTTTTGAATTCGTGGCAGAATCGATGGTGCTCGACAATCCGAATGACGATGGAACCAAAGGCGTGTTCGATCCCTCCGTTCGCGGCAAGACAGACCAGTTCATTCTGAAGTTCCGCAAGCCGGGCTGATCCACCTTCGCGCAGACATGAGGCCGCGTTCCGGCAGGAAATGATCCTGCAGGGCGCGGCCTCTGATATTAGGGGTATGGCTAGCCGGGGTCGGCGGCTTCGTTACAGCGCTCGGCTGCACTGCAGGCCAGCGGACGAAGTACCAGCATCGATGCAGCGATCATGCGGCGGCCAGATCTTTGACGTCTTGCAGTCTTGTCCCATGCGCGCAGCGTGAACGTGCGCGGCGCTGGTCGCGTTTGATGCCGGTCGCGCTCATGGGACGTGGCTCATCATTGTTTGCTGCAATGGGATCACTCCTTTGCGCGCAGTATCCGACCGTTTTGCAGGTGTAGGATTGAGAGGGCGCGAAATCACGCTTTGACGCGCGCAAGCCTCTGGATTTGCTGGAGTCGGACTGGCGCGCGCGTACGCAGATTTGGGGGGGATAAGCCCTGTGGCTGGTTGCCTCTTTGCTCGCGACCGTCATGATAGGTTCCGGAAACGCAGGGAGGAGAGACCCCTTGGTCAGGTTTGTCTCGGTGGCCGCCATCACACTGGCGGTTTTCGTGTCCGCATGTGGTGGCCCAGCGGTGGAGCCGGACGCGGCGAGCGGATCGCATCCAATGGACATGAAGATGACCCTGATGCCGATGCCGGCGATCTATGCCGGGCAGGCGGACAAGGAAGGCGCGCCCGTGTTCAGTGGGCTGGGCGCTCACACCCACAAGATCAGCACGACGAACGCGCAGACGCAGGCCTATTTCAATCAGGGTGTGAAACTGATCTTCGGTTTCAATCATGCCGAAGCCATCCGGTCCTTTCGTGAGGCCGCGCGGCTCGATCGGAAATGCGCGATGTGCTGGTGGGGGATCGCGTTCTCGCTGGGCTCGAACATAAACCTGCCGATGCAGCCAGATGCAGTCGCACCTGCCTGGGACGCGCTGGCCAAGGCGCAGGCGTTGAAAGCGCACGCATCGCCCGCCGAGCGCGAATGGATCGACGCTTTGGCGGTTCGCTACACAAACGACGCGAAGGCTGATCGCAAGCCGCTCGATGCAGCGTTCGCGGAGGCGATGGGCAAGATATGGAAGGCGCATCCGGATGATCTGGATGCGGGCGTGTTCTACGCCGAAGCGCTGATGGACACCCAGCCCTGGGATTATTGGGAGGCCGACGGCAAGACGCCGAAGGGGAATGGCGCGGAAATCGTCGCGACGCTTGAGGCGATCATGAAAAAGGCGCCGGAGCATCCCGGAGCGCTGCATCTCTATATCCACGCGGTCGAGGCGAGCACGACGCCGGAACGCGCGGAGGCGGCGGCCGACAAGCTGCTGACCCTGATGCCAGAGGCGGGGCACATCGTGCACATGCCTTCGCATATCTATTACCGCGTGGGTCGCTACGCGGATTCCGTGAGGGCGAACGAACAGGCCGCGATGATCGACGAGGCCTATGTCGCCGCCTGCAAGGCGCAGGGATTTTATCCCGTCGGCTACTACGGCCACAACATTCACTTTCTCTGGACCTCCTCGGAGATGGAGGGGCGTTATCAGGCAGCGATCGATGCAGCGCGGCGGCTGGTGAAGACGATCGATGTGAACGGGCTGGCGACTGCGATGCCGCTTGCTGAGCTCTATGGGTTCACGCCGGTGACGACGCTGTTGCGGTTCGGCAAGTGGGACGAGGTGCTGGCGGAGCCGGCGCCGCCGCCGGCGCTGAAGCTTGATACGGCGATGTGGCTGTACGCGCGCGGATTTGCGCAGATCGCCAGAAAAGATCTCAAGGGCGCGGCCGCAACGCTCGACACGCTTGAGTCGTTGTCGAAGGAGGATCTTGCCGCCTATGACGCGGCGATGCTGCCGGCGCGACAGATGATGGGCATGGCGCTCAACCTGCTGAATGGCGAGATGCTGCGCGCGTCAGGGGATCTCAAGCGCGCGATCATCGATTTTCAGGCCGCGCAGACCATCGAGAAAAGCCTGCCCTACATGGAACCGCCTTACTGGCATCAACCGGTCGCGCACATTCTTGGCGCAGCCTTGCTGGAGGCGAAGCGGCCGGGTGAGGCGGAGCGCGTCTATCGCGAGAGCCTTGCAATCTATCGCCGCGACGGATGGGCCCTGTTCGGGCTGGCGCAGGCGCTGGAGGCGCAAGGGAAGACCGCGGCCGCGCAGGACGCCCGCAAGCAGTTCGCCGCCGTCTGGACACTGGCGGATGTGAAGCTGACGTCGTCGCGATTCCAGTAGGCTGGATACCGGCTTTGCATCGCGTCAGTTTCGGACCATGGTCGCGCGCCTGCGTTTTCGTTGAGGAGCGTGTCGATGACAGCCAGCCGTGAAATCCATCTTGTGAGGCGCCCCAGGGGTGTCGCAGTCGCGGCTGACTTTGCGGTCGTGCCTGTCGATGTGAAGGCTGCGGGCGAAGGCGAGGTGCGGGTCGAGACGCTGATCATGTCGGTCGATCCGTACATGCGGCCGCGGCTGAATGCGGATCAGGCGCTGGATACGCCGCTGCTCGGCGGCGGGATCGGGCGGGTGGTGGAATCGCGCAATCCGAAATTCGCCGAAGGCAAGCTGGTGAAGCACTGGGCCGGGTTTCGCGAGACGTTCGTCAGCAATGGCCAGGGACTGGCGCCGTTGCAGCCCGATCCGGCGCTGCCGCTGTCTGTCTACATGCACGCGCTCGGCGGCACGGGGATCACGGCGTATGGCGGCTTGCTGGAGACGGGAAAGCTGAAGGATGGCGAGCAGGTCTTCGTCTCGACGGCGGGCGGCGCGGTGGGATCGGTCGTGGCGCAGATCGCGAAGATCAAGGGGTGTCATGTCGTAGGATCTACTGGGTCAGATGACAAGGCGCAGTGGCTGCGCGACGAGGCCGGGCTGGATGCGGTGATCAACTACAAGACGCAGGATCTCGCCAAGGCCGTGGAGGCGGCGACGCCCAGGGGTATCGATGTCTATTTCGAGAATGTCGGCGGGGCGCATCTCGATGCAGCGCTGCCGCGCATGAATGTGCATGGACGCATTCCGGTGTGCGGCATGATTTCGACCTACAATGGCGGCGGCGAGGGCGTGAACGGGCTGTTCAACATGATCTACAAGCGCATCCGCATGGAAGGCTTCGTCGCTACGGACTTCGCGCATCTCAATGCGCAGTTCGTGTCGGACATGACCGGCTGGCTCAAGAGCGGGCGGATCAGGTATCAGGAGACGATCCTCGATGGCTTTGAGCGCGCGCCGGAGGGGCTGATCGGCCTGTTCGAGGGACGCAATAGCGGGAAGATGCTGATCCACGTTGCGGATTAGGCCTCACGCGCGGAACAGGATTTCCTTCCCCTTGAGTCCCTTTTCCTCAAGCGCTTCAGCGATGCGGTTGCGGTGGCATTTCTCGCCGTCGCTGCAATAGCAAATCAGGGCGGTTGAGGCGGCGCGGCAGAGCTCTTCGGCTTCGACCAGAGCGAATTGGGCTTCGGCTTGCTGGAAGCCAGCTTCGTCAATGGCGCGGAATTCCTCCGTGCGTCCGGCGCGGTTGGCGATCCGTCCGGCTTTGAGCGTGCCGAGGGCCCGGAGGTAGATGTACGTGATGCCAGCTTCGTCGAGCGAGGCGGCGAGGAGTTTCTTCGAGAAGCCTGCGCGGCGCGAGTTGGCGATGCCGCGCGGATCGACGAGGGTTTTGACCTTGTTCGCGGTGAGCGCGGCGATGAGGCCAGCCTGCGTGGTGTGCTCGTAGCCGATAGTGAAGAAGCGTTTGGGCATAGGGTGCGCTTGTGAGGTTTGCAGCTCGTCCCGACGAACGGTTCCTGGACAGGAACAAGCCTGAAGCTTCAAGCCGGGACAAGTCTCAATGGCAGCCCTCGATCCCGACGTTCGTTGGGATGAGCGGGGAGAGAGCTACGGCGTCGGCTTCTTCTCTTCCTGCTTCCCGAGGCGTGCGGCGCCGAGGATGTTGACGATGCCGTGATTGCCCTCGTGGCAGGCGTATTCGTAGACGGGGCGGACCGTGCGGGAGAGGGTGAACTCGGCGAGCCACGGCTGCTTGTAAAGCGAGGGATCCTCAATGGTGAACTGGTAGAGAAGGCTGTCGGGTGAGAGGGCGCGGAAGCGTTCGATGGTGCGGCTGTCTTCGGTGATGAGCGCGGAGCTGCGCCAGTCGATGCCGGCCGGCTGGGTGACGGCGAAGTGGTCTGTTTCGATCACCAGCGTGTCGCCGTCCCAGTGGCCGCGAGACTGGCCGGAGCGCGTGCGGATCGCATCGGGCTGCGGGGCGGCGTTCATGGCGACGATGCGGCCGGGGTCTATGTCTTCGGTCATCAGCACGAGTGCGGCGGGCGTCTGGACGATCTGGATCGGGATGAACAGGCTGATCGCCTGCAGAGGCGGGTGAATCAGGCTGTCGACACAGCGTTCAGCGCCGGGGCGTTCTTCCGGATTGTCGAACGCACTCTTGTAACGCTTGATGGCGGCTTGCGCCAACGCGGTGAAGGGGAGCTTGCCGTCGGCGGGCTCGATGATCGTGGACGAGCGGAACGCGCCATTCATCTCAAGCAGATTGGTGGGAAACGGAATCAGGTAGATCTCGGGATCGACGATCTCGCCGATTTCGGGCGTCATCTTCCTGACCGCTTCAACGACCCGCTCGGATGGAACGATCAGCTCATCGAACCCGTCGGGGCGCTCCATCGGCGTGATGAAGGAGGCGACCCAGAAGCCCTGCAGATCCGGAAGGTCATCGCTGGTGCGGGGGGCGGTGCGGGGAAGGTCGGCGACTTGTGCGTCTGCCGGGATCGCTGCGAACAGCGCGAGGCCTGCAAGAAACGCGCGCATGGGGGGCTCCCCGTCCGGACCGGGGCCAGCCTGCACGTTTTGGGGCGTAAAGCCAGAGCGCGGGGCGCTACTGGACGCACTCGGGGTTTATGCCCTGGACGTAGTTCTTGATGACGTCGATGCCGGCGGCGGCGTCGGACCCCATGAAACCAGCGATGTGATCGTACCCAACGTCGATCGGGTATTGCTTCAGGTACCAGCCGGCGACGGGCAGGTATGACCAGTGCCACTTCTCTTCTTCATAGCCGGTAGTGCGTTCGCCCGGTCCGCCCTTGTGCGAATAGACCTGGCAGAAGCCGTATTCGGAGGCGTGCGCAACGAGCCAGTCGTAGATATGCTTGCCGTCCTTGGTGTTGAAGAAGGCAGGGCTGACGCTGTTGATGTCGAAGTCGGTGCCCCAGTGGTGACGCGAGGTTGCGGGCATCGACGAGTAAGTGAGGATCTTCCTCGCGCGCTCTTTTGGATCAGGCGTCGAGACATTGAGTTTCTTGCCGCCGACCAGCGTCTTGCCCGTCCACTTGTCTTCCCAGATCTGCTTCTGGTCAGAGAAGGAGCGGAAGGCGGAGACGATCTTCAGCTTGTAGCCATTGGCCTCGGCGTCCTCGGCCATGCGGACGAAGGCGGCGACAGCGTCCTTGTGGCCCCATACGCGGCTGCCGCCCTGGAACTTGTCGGGGATCTTCGCGAACATCGGATCGTTGGCAGGGTTGATATCGCCGATGAGGTATTTGACCGCGACATGCGAGGTGGCCGGCTCGGGCGGCGCAGCAGGTTCGGTGGCCGGCGGGGGGGCATCGGTTCCGGGCGCGGGTTCGGTGTTGGGGGGCTGATCCAGTGCAGCGGTCTCGCTGACGCCAGCGGAGGTCGGCGTGACGATGGCGGCCTGGGCGGCGGCTTCATCCGTGGTGGGATTGGCGCTGCACGCCGCGAAAAGCAGCATGAGCGGCAGGAGCGCGAGCGCGCGACCAGAATTCATCACGGTCTCCGAAGCCCCCGGAGAATCAAACCACGCGGCGGGCGGCGCGCCAAGGTTTCATGGCGCCGCATTTAGAAATGATTGCAGTGAGGGAATGAACGTCCGGGTCAGTTCTTGAACTTCGGGTCGCGGGGCCGCATCAGGCCTTCCTGCGTGACGGAAGCGACCAGCTTGCCGGCTTCGGTGTAGAGCTCACCGCGGTTGAAGCCGCGCGCGCCGGACGCCGATGGGCTGTCCATCGTGTAGAGCAGCCACTCGGAGATATCGAAGGGCTCGTGGAACCACATGGAGTGGTCGAGGCTCGCCATCTGCACGCCGCCGGTGAACCAGTTGACGCCGTGAGGTTTCGTCGCCGTGTCGAGGATGCCCATGTCGGACGCATAAGCCAGCAGGCACTGTTGCAGCGGGATGTTGTCCGGATCGACCTTGCCGCGCATACGGAGCCAGAGCTCTTTTTTCGGATCCGTCTTGGCGGGTGAGATCATCTGGCGCGGATCGACGGGCTTGAGTTCGATGGGCCGAGGCCGCGCGAACTGTTTCTGCAGCTCCTTCG
>JBBATZ010000021.1:0-3833 GCA_040398425.1 Hyphomonadaceae bacterium | reverse complement strand
TCCTTCGCCACGGCGCGGAGTTCGTCCTCGCTCATCAGTTCGGCGGGGTGCTTGGTCTTCGGCATCGGCGACTGATGGACATAGCCCTGTTCCGGCACCTGGAAGGAGGCGGCGAGGTTGAAGATCTGTTCGCCATGCTGAACGGCCGTGACGCGGCGGGTGGTGAAGCTCTTGCCGTCGCGCGAGCGATCCACCTCGTAGAGGATCGGCACCGTCGGATCGCCCGGACGGATGAAGTAGGCGTGCAGCGAGTGGCAGATGCGGGCGTCGATGGTGCGGTAGGCGGCGACCAGCGCCTGCGCGATCACCTGGCCGCCGAAGACACGCTTCATGCCGTCGTTTGGCGACTGGCCGCGAAAAAGGTTCACCTCGATCCGTTCGATGTCGAGCAGGGCGATGAGCTCGGCGACGGGGTCTGAGGTGAAGGGCGCGGCGTCGGTCATGGCTGGTTTATCCGGTCGACGCTTCAATGAAGCAAGGCTGGGGAGAGGCGGCTGGAGTCCGGTCTGCACCGGGGGTTCCAAATCAGAAGATGGCGGCAGCTATAAACCCGCCGCCGCGATTTTGCGAACTCCCCTAAATGGTCAGATTCTAGGGCGTCTTGCCGGGATCACAGTCGCCCAGACGCTCCATCTTCACCGTCGTGACGGAGGGCGCCGCCATGCCCGGAGGGGACGGATCCATCGTCGAGGTCATCCGCATTGTGTAGGCAGTGTTGAAGTCGCCGGTCACGGCATAGTCGGTCGTGACGGTCATGCCCTGCAGGGCGCAGACCGAATGGCCGGATTTGCCGTCAGCCGAAAAGGTCTGCTCGGTGCAGGTGAGGCCGGACTGCTGCTGCATCTGCTGGGCCTCCTCCATGGTCATCTGCTTGGCATAGCAGATCTCGTTGGGCGGGATTTCCATCTCGCCGGAGGAGACCGAGACCTTCCACTTGCCGGCCGAGGGGCCCGTCGGGAAAGCCGGGGACGCGGGAGCCGGCGCAGGTTCCGCCGGGGTGGCGGCGGAGGTGGGGGCGCCGTCGAGCGAGGGCTCGGCTTTCTCGCCGCAGGCGGCTAGCAGCAGAGCGGCGGAAGCCGCGGCCAGAGCGAATTTCATGGATGTCTCCCTGTGTGTCCTGACGGGAAGCTAGCCTTAGTGGGGGCGAAGACCACTGAACATGCTGTCACCCCGCGAGGCGGCCTACCCGCCACTTGCCCGCGACGGGGGCTGTGGGCTATCCCGACGGCCACCCCACCGAACCAGCAAGAGAGCCTCACCATGGCCGGCCACAGCAAATGGGCCAACATCCAGCACCGCAAGGGCAAGGCCGACAAGGCCAAGGCCAAGCTGTTCTCGAAGCTGGCGAAAGAGATCACTGTCGCCGCCAAGACCGGCATGGCGGACGTCAACTTCAACCCGCGCCTGCGCCTCGCGGTCAACAACGCCAAGGCGGCGTCGATGCCGAAGGACAATATCCAGCGCGCATTCGACAAGGGCGCCGGCGGGGACGCCGCCAACTACGAGGCGATCCGCTATGAAGGCTTTGCGCCGGGCGGCGTTGGCCTGATTGTGGAATGCTCGACCGACAACAAGAACCGTGCGGCGACGGATGTCCGCACGGCCTTCACGCATCATGGCGGGAATCTGGGCCAGACTGGCGCTGTGTCGTCCGGCTTCGAGCATGTCGGCGAGATCATCTATCCGCTGAGCGCAGGCACGGAAGACGCGATCATGGAAGCGGCGCTCGACGCTGGCGCTTCCGACGTGTCGAGCGACGAAGAGGGACACTACATCTATACGGCTCGCGCCGATCTCGCAGAGGTGGCGTCGGCGCTGGAGGGCAAGATCAAGACAGCGGCGACATCGACCGCCCTGATCTGGAAGCCGGTCAACACGGTGCAGGTCGAGGGCGAGAACGCCGACAAGCTGATGAAGATGCTCGAAGAGCTCGAGGATTGCGACGATGTGCAGAACGTCTACGGCAATTACGAGTTGAGCGACGCAGAGATGGCTCGGTTGGGGGGGTAGGGGGTGCCGGGCGGTCGCCCCGCGGTCCCCGATTCAGCTTTCGATGCAGCCCGCCTTAACCGGCTTGCGGCAGCCTGCGGCTGCGCAGAGAGATCGGGTCAGCGGGGACATGTACGGGCTGGACTGGGTCATGGTTCACCAGACCTCTGGCCGCAGGGGTTTCAGTTTCTATGGCTTGCTCGCCGTGGGCCTGGTGTTCGTCTATGCGGGCGCGACAGTGGACCCGGCGACGAACTGCAGTTGGGGTGGAGAGTGCGCTCCCTGGCTTGTTCCCGTTGCCTTCTGACTGGGCGCGATCGCTTGCCTAGGCGGCGCTGCGGGCATCGTGCGAAATCCACGGCGCGGCAGCCGCATTAACGCGCGCACAGGTGAGCTTGAGTGGTGGGACGAGACACATTCGCCGGAGACTCGCGGTCTCAGGCTGGGTGACGTCTCGGCGATCCACGTTGATGCCAGTCCGGATACCCCGACCGTTCGATTGCTGGACGCAAAGGGCGAATTGGTGCCGTTCCCCGGCGTCTAGGTGATGCCATGCCGGTGCGCCGATTGGGCCTGCGGCGTGGCGAAGCTGGATCCGCACATCAGGGTGGATGTGGCGACGTGGACAGCGACCGCTGGTTGTTCGACCCGCGTCATTGAGTTGTCCCATGCGTCGCGGCTGCGGTGAGGACAGCTACTCAGTCTTCGGCGGATAATCCGGCGACTTGTAGAGGCCCATGGTCGGCAGGTCTGGCTTGAACTTCTTGTGGCAGGCCTCGCATGCGGCCACGAGACGGTCTCCCGCCGTGTTGAGGGAGAAGGCGTTGCGCGCCTGGGTTGCGGCGAGGGCTTCCATGCCCGCAGCGCTCATCTCGTCGGCGATCGATTTCCACTCAGGGTCCGCGATCCAGGCCGCGTCGTTGGGGCCGGTGCCTTCAAGCATGATCAGCTTGCCGCCGACGGCGATCTGATAGGCGTTGTATTCGGCCTCTTTCCAGCGCTCCTCTGTTGTCGGCGGAACGTAGGCGTCAACCCATAGCGGTTCGGAGGCGTGATCGACCAGCGCCACCATGATCGCGTTGATGCTGACCGGCAGCTTGATCGTCGGCGCCGTGGCGACGATGGCGGGCGCGGGTTCCGTCGCCTTGGCGGCTTCGGGTTCGGTCGGCGCGCAGGCACCGAGAAGGGCGGCGCACAGGGCAAGGCAGGCGGACGGTAGAGCACGCATCATGGAGAGGCTCCTCAGGTGTGCAACACAACGAGGCTATGCTCCGGACGTTCCTCCCGATTGATACGGATCAAGACCCAACTGAAAGAAGCACGCCCAGGCGTGTACGCCAGCGTACGGATTACCTGGTCGGCCAATCGTCGCGGCGAATGGCGATGATACGCGGGTCGATGCTCTTCTCGGGCGTGACGTTCACCACGGGAATGGCGATTGTTGTCAGCGCGACGACCGGTTGTGCCGGCGGCCGCTCAATGCGGATGACGCATTCCTTGCCGCGCCAGACTTCGACGCTGTGGCTGCGGACGAGGGCGTCGCGCGCGAAGTCTGTGGCGGCCTGATCGTCCATGAAGCGCGCATGCTCGCCCGGTTGCGAGCGGCCGAGCTGGTCGAGGAAGCGGAACGAGTAATCTCTCACGCGTGATCCCCGGGGCTCTACGACAATACGGAATGCTGGCACCCAGTTGGTCACGTTCAGGTACCGGCACAACCGGCGAATACATTTTAAAGTGGCTCGCAGCGCCTTGTTTCGCGCGCATTCGAGGCGATAGCGAAGGCGCGATGTCTAAGAGCCTGACCGAAAAGAAAGTGAGCGATATCATCGGGCTGTGATTCATCC
>JBBATZ010000020.1:51671-54161 GCA_040398425.1 Hyphomonadaceae bacterium | reverse complement strand
GTTCGATCCGGCCGGGAATCCTTCCGATTCCGTCAAAAGCAGAAAGGCTCTAGGGCCAAGGCTGCTCTCCACGCTAGTTAGCCGACCCGAAGAGATACTGTCGCCAGCCTATTTGAACGGCCTCTCCGTGTCCCTCTCAGGAGCGCTAATCGGTGCCACTACGGGCGCTGCATCAGGTCTGATTTTTCGCGTCGTCGCAGGCGCTCCAACGGTCGAACAAAATCCCGAAGCCTGACGCGCTCACACCTTCTTCTTCGCCGCCCTGACGCACTTCGCAGCCTGTCGCGTCGCGATCTGCCAGGTATTGCCCCACGCATCGACCACCACTGCGCGACGGTCGCCATACGGCGTATCGAGCGGCTTCTCGATCGACTTTGCGCCGGCTGAAACGGCCTTGCGATAGGTCTTGTCGGTGTCCTCGACATACACGTAGAGGCACGCCGGATGCGCCTCGCGGACATCGTCGGAGCTCACCATCACGATGCTGTCGCCGATATGCATTTCCGCTGGCCGGCCCGCCGCCTGCCGTCCCGTCGCGCCAAACACGGTGCGCAGGAAATCGGTCATTCCCCGTACATCGTCGACAAAAATCCGTGGCGTAATCGTTCGCCACCCATCGGGCTGAAATCCCAACTCCTCGTCCCCTTCCCACCGGCTTTTTTGCAATCCTGTCACAGCGCGACCATCGGCGCAAAGCAGGCCCGGTTCACGCTCCGGAACCTTCCATCGTGACCAACGAACCTGCCTAAACGCTCAGCCCCCTATCCATTAACCTGGTTGCCCTGCAAAACGCCCCGATCCGTCCAACTTCGTTAAGTGACGATTCACAGCATCGGCACATAATGCCTACCGAAGGAGCGTGTCATGAGCGATGGCTCGACAGGCGCAATCGGCCCGGTTTCGGTTCGCTACGCCGCACAGATCAGGGAACTGCTTTACGCCAAGGCCGTGCAACGCATGGTTGCGGACGAAGAAGCGGCGCGCGCTCGCTCCGACGCCGAACGCACCGCCCGCATAGAAGCCGCCACGAAGACACAAGAAACCGAACCGCTCGAGGTGAAGGTCCAGACGCCTGAGCCCGCCACCTACAAGCCGACGCCCGCCGCTCCGGCGGAGACGCCCGCCGACAATCCCGCCGTCATTGCGGGCCAGCTCGTAGATATCCAGGCGTAGAGCACCTACCGGCGCAACCACTTTCGATCTATTCTGCGGTCATGGCCACGCCAACAGATCCCAATCTTGACGCAAAGAAGTATCTCGCCTTCGCCGTTGCTTCCGGTCTGATAGGTACTGCACTTTTCGTCAGCCTTCTTTTTGCCCTTCACGTCCCCGTAGCACTGTCGTTTGCTGGTGCTTTGCCACTCGCGATCTTCGCCGGAGCCGCCGCAGCTCTTGTTCCGCGCGTTCGCCGTTGTGTGCTTGCAGCCCTTCGGATAGCGCTGGCGGCACTAGGATTTCAGATGTCGATCCTCTGAGACCATGCCCACGCCTGCCTGCCCCTCACCCGCCTACACGCGCTTCCGCGAGTCGAGGATCATCGATTACTCCGCCTGGAAGGAAGGCACGCCCTACGACATCGCAGCCCTCGCCGGGATCACGCCCGAAGAGCGCGACCTCCTCACCGACGAGCTCTGCGCCAAATCCTCGCTCGACTGGCGCGACGTCGAGGCCCTCCGCGCCCTCGCAACACCGAAAGCCGTCCAGCGTGTCGGCCTCGCCGCCGAGAAGCAAACCGATGGCGCCGGCATCGAAGCCTTCATGGACGACATAACAGCGCAAGGCTGGACGCCCGAGATAGAGACACGTTTCATCGAAAAGCTGGAACGCGCCATATCCTTCACCGGCGCGCTGGACCGTCTCTACGAAATCGCGGAAGCCTACCCGACACCCGCCGTCATGCAGCAGCTGATACGCAACGCCCGCATCGCGAGCGATTCCACCGTGCGCTACTCAACCGGCGGATTTCTTCTGGAACTCACGGGCCATGTTGATACGCGCTACACCTTCGACACCGACATCCGCCCCTACCTGCTCGATCTCAACAGCGACGACTACAAGACCTACAAGGCCGGCGTTGCCTGGCTGGAGCAGAAGGTCGGGAACCCGAAACGCTGATCGCGCGCCACCCGCAAAATCCTTCCCTGTAAATCCAACCGACCGTTCATCGGACGTTGGGGTCTCTTTGCGCACGCTCCCCGCATGTTCAGATTTGCCCTCATCGCAGCCGTGTCGGGCGTCATGCTCGCTCCGACCCCCGCTTACGCGCAGCCCCCCCACGCGCAGGACGGCGAACTCGGTGGTGCGCCGCCGCCATTGCAGATCCCCAAGCCGGCCGCACCCTCTCCCAAATCTTCCGCGCCGATACCGAAGCCAGCGCCGCACGCAGTCATCACGCCGGCTCCCGCCGACAGCAATCTGAAGGTCGAACAGGCGCGCCTCGACCGCCTCGCCGCAGAGCTAGCCGCACAGAAGGCGCGGCTCGACGCCCGC
>JBBATZ010000020.1:0-51571 GCA_040398425.1 Hyphomonadaceae bacterium | reverse complement strand
CCTCGACCGCCTCGCCGCAGAGCTAGCCGCACAGAAGGCGCGGCTCGACGCCCGCAAGCTTGCTGAACTCGATCGTCCCCGCGCAACCTCGCCGCTTCAGCCCTATGCGCCCGCACGCGTCCGCATCACCTATGACGACGCCCGCAACGCCTGCACGCGCGCCGGCATGTCCGAAATCGTGGACAACGATTTCTATTCCGCCCGCTACGACGGCGCCCCACGCTACGATGAACGCCGACGCGATCTGCGCGGCCGCATGCGCATGGACGACCGCCGCGGCTACCTGACCGTCGACACCATCTGCCAGCTCGACGCCAACGGCGCCGTACTCAGGTTCGAGGTACTGCGTTGATGCGGTGGTCCTCCCCTGGCGAAGCCAGGGGAGGACCACCGCGAAGCGGACAGAGGGGGGCTGCCGCAACCCGGAGACCCCCCTCAAGTTTCCTCAGCCCATCCGCTTCAGCGCACAGATCTTGTTGCCATCCGGATCGCGCAGATAGGCGAGGTACATTTCTCCCATCCCGCCCTTGCGAATGCCCGGCGGATTCTCGATCGACGTGCCGCCATTGGCGACGCCCGCGTCATGCCACGCATCGGCCTGCTCGGGCGATTCCACAGCAAATCCGATCGTGCCGCCGTTCGCAAAGCAAGCCTTCTCGCCATTGATTGGAATGCTCACGCCGAACGTACCCGTCTTGGTGCGCCAGAAAACGCGATTGCCGTCCACGAAGCCCGGCTTCACGCCGAGCGTACCAAGCACCGCGTCATAAAAGATTTTGGATTTTTCGAGATCATTCGTCCCGATCATCACGTGTGAAAACATGGCGTCCTCCCTGTCGCGCCGTCCGCGCGCAGGCAGCACATGCGCGAAGCGGGGCGGGCTTGGCAAGACTTGCACGACTCGAAGCGATCCCCGCCTTTCGGCGCGGACCACTCAGGTCGCCGGTAATTCCAGGGTCAGTTCGGGCTTGTGTTCTTGTCGCCATCCACCGCGTCGGCGATGGAATCGGCTGCGTCCTTGCGCTCGGTGCCCAGCGTGTGGTCGACCGCCTCACCGGCCTTCTCGAAAGCGCCATCACCGGGCTTTTCTTCACCGGTGGTCACCTTCTCCAACGCGCTGTCCATGCCTTCGCCCGCCTTCTCACAGGCAGCAAGACCAGTAACGCCAACCAGCGCGCACGCGACCGCAATCGTCTTGATCATGGCAAAGTCTCCCATTGTCCCAAGCACACGTGTCCCGGCGCAACGCGCCTCCACTCCCCCCCCAAACGCGCAATGCGGGAGATCGTTGCACGCCCGGCGCGGTGTTGACCTCGCCCCCTTCACCCGGTCACTCTGCCACCCGGGGGGCAGGAGGGTCGTGTGTTCGAAGGTTTCATCAAGACGGTCACATCCGCCGCCTTCCTGGGCACGCTGGGAAAAGGCGTCGCAACCGCCGCTTTCATCATCGCGCTGTCAGAGATCGCCAAGCGCTCGACCTGGATGGCAGCGGCCCTTGTCGCCCTCCCGCTTGCGACCATGCTCACGGTTGCCTTCATCGCCATGGATTCGCAGAAGGGCGGCACGAACATCGCCAACGCGTTCGCCCTGAAGACCTTCCTGCTGTTCTGGCCCGGCCTGTTGTTCTTCGTCGGCCTGCTCGGCCTTCAGAAACTGGGCGTCGACTTCTGGCCCGCTTTTCTCATCTCGGTGGCGGCGTGCTTCCTGTCCACCTGGGGCTTCTCCACCCTGCTGACGTCGGCAGGCTGGATCAGCAAGGACTAAGGGTCTAGGTAGCCAGAATGTCGGAATCGGTGGGAATCGCCAAGGGTATGCGCGTCGCAGTTCTGCTGGCGCTGTTCGTACTTGTCATCGTGGCGCCGCTCTTAGGCGTCTATGCCTTCTCGCCATTCCTCTTCGTGTGGGGGATCGAGCCCTACCAGCTCGCCGTGGCGCTCGGCGTCATGCTGGCCGAAGCCATCGCCGCCGCTGCGCTCTACCTTCTACGTTTGCGCGCCCGTCGCTAGAAGCTGACGGCTAGACGACATGGAACAAATACAGCAGCAGGATACTCGGCAGCGGGATACCTGGCGCCCACAGGGCAAGACCTTTGAGCATCTCTCTGTCTCTTGGACTGGGTAAGACCTGAACCCTGACCTCCGCCAAACCTTGTCGGTGATCGTGAGCGGGTGGGCGCTCCCGCCATCAACGTTGCCTCGTGCAAATCGTTGCCTCCGGAAAGCGCGCAAGAGCGCGACAGCAGACGCAACACCAAGAACGATGTGGTCATACTCACACCAACCGCGCGAGAAACCTGATGTTAGTCTGACGAGCCTTCTGCCGCACCTTATTTTACAAGCAAAAAAGGCCTCGCGACCTCGTTGGCAAGCTTGCAGACGCAAGAAATCCCCCCCCCCCTAATCTACGACAGTTTCACGTCAGTATCGCCTGGACCCGCGATCATGAGCCAACAGTGCCAAGTTACAGCCGCGCCGCTCTGGAAGCTCGCTGGCATTGCTTTGCTGCTGGTCAGCTTCAGCGTCTCGGGCTGGATTCTCGGCCACGCCGTGGTCGCGGCGGATCACCTGGTCGAGACTGTCGTAGAGTTCGTGCAGAACGCCGCGCCGATCTTCGGTCCCGACGACCACAACGTGTTGACGCCCTGACTTCATCACGCCGTGCGTCAGAAGGCGCGTGGCCGCCAGCACAACGGAAAAAGGGCGCTACCCTTTCGCAAACCGCCCTTCCCACCGGAGGCCGTGGGGGCTCGACCAGCGGCATGCACTTGGCGATCCATCGGCCTCATCGCAAATGTGCATTCAGTAATGATCGCATGGAACCCGCAGCAACACGCAGAAGTCCCTTTCACCACGGGCCTCATGCACTGATTTCGCAGCCGCCAGACTAGAATCGCTCCGCCTTCGGCCGCGTCTGTTTCCGCATCAGTTCGTCCACCGCCCACACCAGCGCATCGACCCGGTCTGGCGAGCGCCGATGGCAACCGGTAGCGCACTCGAAACTGTAACGCTGCGCAAAAAGGCGTAGGGCGTAGTCATCGTCGGCCGCCACGCGCAGAGCTTTTCGAGCGCAGCTTCAACAGCATCGCCCGCGTCCGGATCGACCCGCGCCCAGCGCAACGTCAACGCACGCTTCAACACAACCGCCAGCCAGTCGCGCTGCTGCACCGTCCCCATCGGCTGGAACGTGGGATCCTTCTTCTTCCGCCGCTTCACCATCGACGGGCAGAGGCCAAGCCGTTCCGCCACCTTGTTCATCGAGTGTCCGCTCACGACGAGCAGTTTAATGGGGTCCCAGGACACCGGCTCCCGCTGCAGCTCCCACCGGTTATCATTGTTCGCGATCTCGCGCGCCGCCTCCGCAGTGTCTGGCAGCGGTTCGTCATGCGCCATCAAGGTCTCCATCGGCGCGCGCCATGCGCGCCAGACCTCGCATCTTACCCCCGCAAACTGCCCGGCCGATTTGCGACGTCCCAATCCGCCGACTTTTCCGCGCAACGCATTGATCGGGTTCAGGACTGCAAAACTTACCCGGCCGAATCTGCACAGCACTTTCCGTCGAAATGCACGCGCAGATGCGTCTTGCTCCCGACCCACACCAGCGTAACCTCCCCCCAAAGGAAGAAGAGAAGTACGGGAGCGACACATGGCCTACGAAGACATCCTCTACAGCGCAGAAAACGGCGTCGCCTGGGTGACGCTCAACCGACCGGACAAGCTCAACGCCTGGCGCGGTGAGATGGAGCGCGACGTGCGCGCCGCGATGCGCGAAGCAACCAACGATGACAGCGTGCGCGTTATCGTTCTCACCGGCGCCGGCAAGGGCTTCTGCGCCGGTGCCGACATGAACATGCTGCAGGGCATCCAGTCCTCGGGCCGCAACACCTCGGCCGCAGAACCGTGGGACCCATCGGCCAACTCCAACTTCCAGAAACAGTATTCGTGGTTTCCCTCCGTGCCCAAGCCGATCATCGGCGCCATCAATGGCAGCGCCGCCGGCCTCGGCTTGATCATGTCCCTCTACTGCGACATTCGCCTCGCCTCGGACTCTGCGAAATTTACAACCTCCTTCTCCAAGAGAGGTCTTGTGGCTGAACACGGCATCTCGTGGCTGCTACCGCGCCTGATCGGGTTCGCGGCGGCGGCAGACCTGCTTTATTCCTCGCGAGTGTTCACAGCGGCAGAAGCGCTACAGCTGCGCCTCGTCAACCGTGTCATCCCCGCCGCCGATTTTGCGCGCGATGTCGCCGCCTACGCGCAGGACCTTGCGACCAACGTCTCGCCGCGCTCGCTGAACGAGATGAAGCGCGAGATATGGAATGCGCAGTTCCAGTCGCTGGGCGACGCCATCGATAGCGCCAACGCCGACATGCCCGCCTCGTTCAAGTCAGAAGACTTCAAGGAAGGCGTTGCGCACTTCGTCGAGAAGCGCCCGGCGAAGTTCACGGGCCGCTGACTCATCCGCAATGAGACCGAAAAGCAAACGGCGCTGGCGTTCGGTCAGGGCCGCTCTGTTTCACACTTACGTGGAAGCTATTTCAGGTCTTTCGACAGCCGACCGAGAAAAGCCTCTATATTCAACTTCGCTGCCTTCTCGATCGCCATGCGGACACGATCTGCTCCAGCGAAAGCCTCGCCCATAGTGGCAGTACCCGTCATTGCGATGGCGTCGTCAAACGCAGTGTCGCCCTGCGTCGCCACCGAGTACCGAAATTTCATCGTCACTGACATGTCGAGCCCATGAGCGGCTTCTGAACATCGACAATGCTGGCGGTGACCTTGTACTTGGCCATTGCGCCATCAACCACGTAATAGTTGAACGCCCTCAACGACAGTTCCAGGGCCTTCTGGAAATCGCCGTTGGACACTTCTGACGCCCACATCGGATTGGTGTCAGCGCCGCCCTGCACCTGTTCGACGGCGACTTGCTGGTAGGCTGGCTGACCTGAGGAGACCGGGGTGGGGCCTGACGCGAGCCTCTCATTTCTTTTTTGGAAAAAGAAGGAGGGCGCGTTGTTAGTCAGCAAGCAAACCATTCTCTCGCGGTTGACGTCTCGCTGTAGCGTGCAAGCAATGCCAGATGCACACCCCTTCGCCCTGGCTCGCGCCGTTCCGCATGACCGTGCGAGTTATCGTGACCGTGGGCGTCTTCATCTACACCCTGCTCGACGAGCTGCTGTTTCCGCTGTTCCGCCCCGCCATCCGCTGGCTGGGCAAGCTGCGCCTGTTCCAGCAACTCGGCGATGCGATCCGCCGCCTACCGCCCTATGCCGTGCTCGCGACGCTAGCCGTGCCGTTCATCGTGCTCGAACCCGCCAAGCTGTTCGCGATCTACTGGGGCGCGGTTGGTCATCCGATACAGGGCGTGGTGTTGCTGCTGATCGCACAGGTCGGCTCGATCCTGACGTGCGACCGCGTTTTCCATGTCGGCTATGAACCGCTGATGCGTATCGGCTGGTTCAAACGGTTGATGACGTGGGTGATCAAGCTGCGCGACATTGCGCTGGGCTGGGCCAGATCCACCGGCGTCTGGAAAACCGCCGCCGCATTTGCACGCGGCGTGCGCGAGTGGTTTCGCCAACTCATGTCCGTCAATTAGACACGCCCTGCTTCGACACCAGGACTGCAGGGGTGATTTCCTGGATCAGCGTATCGAGCAGGATTGGCTTGGTCACATAGCCATCGGCGCCTGCCTCGGTGGCTTCGCGGATCGCACTCGGCGAGCCATTAGCCGACACGAACAGGATTGACGTGCGCGGGGCATGGTGTTCGCGCTCCCAGGCGCGAAGATGTGCCGTGACGTCCACGCCATTCATGTCGGGCAACTGCCGATCCATCAGGATCAGGTCGAAAGCGTCCTGCTTCGCGGCCTCGATCGCGGCGTCCCTGCGGCCAACGAAGGTGATGGTTACGTCGAAGGGCTCCAGCAGGATGGAAAAGATCTGCCGGTTCACGGCATGATCCCCGACTACCAGAATATGTAGCGGACCGGCTTCCTGCGCGATCTCCGCAGGAGCGGCGCCTGCGTTCATTTCCCCAAATTCGAGAGGCACGGCGAGCGTAAAGATCACGCCGGACGTCTGGTTCGCGCGGTAAGACAGGTCTCCACCCATCCGCCGTGCGAGCTTCGTCGCCATATAAAGGCCGAGACCCGACCCAGCCGTCGACTTCCCAACACCCCATGGCCCATTGATCATCACGGCATGTGCCGGCGCTTTCTCGTCGCTCACATACCGATCAATGTAAGCTTTGATGTGTTCGTTAGAGCGTTCCTTATCCTTCTCGCTTCCACTATCGCGTGCGGATGATTTCCTACTAGCCTCGTCACCGTCGATGCCTTCGAGAAGCGGCGTCGACCCCGGAAATCAGGAAGAACGCTTTGCAGATCAGGCGAATTCCCCATTCCACTCCCGTTCATAATCCCTGCTATAAGGACGAGACTCGGGAGGACTTTTACATGGGCGCTGCACGCTCCGTTCTGAAGAACCGCACGATGATCCGGCTGGCAGCCGCTGTGTCGGCCTTTGCCCTGCTGGGCGCCTGCGAAATGGGGCCGAGCCCCGCGGAAATCCTGCAGATGGACTGGAGCCAGGCGGCGCGGCTGGATACGCCGCCAGCCTATTCCGAATTCATGCGGATGCATCCCGAAAGCCCGAACGTGGTCGCGGCGCAGCGGCGCATCGATGAGCTGACGGCTATGGAATCCGCCGGCTATGCCACCGCGAAGAAGATCGATACCGAGGAAGGCTATGAGAGCTTCCTCGCGAAACATCCGTGGGGCGCGCATGCGGCGGAGGCCGATGGCCGCCGCGCCGTGCTGGCCGCGCCGCGCCTCGCCGCGCAGGAAAAATCCGAGTGGGAGCAGGCGCGAGCGAGCGACGATATCGAGCGCCTTGAGGTCTTCATCCGCGACTGGCCGCGCGGCGCGCACTTTGTCGAGGCGCGCGGGCGTCTCGATGCGCTGTGGAAGACGGACCAGGGCGCCTACGTGCGCGCGAAGCGGTCGGGCTCGCCGGTCGAGCTGGATGAGTTCCTGCGCGCCTATCCCCGGTCGAAATACGCCGCCGATGCGCGGATTGCGATCGACGCGATCTATCGCCGCGATGACGAGGGCTGGCGCCGGGCGCTCGCCGACAATTCGGTCGGGGCGTACGATTTCTACCTGCAGTCGCAGCCCTGGGGCCGCTGGCGCGTGGAAGCGACGCGGGCGATCGATGACCTACGCGCGCGCGACTACGAGGCGTGGCGCTATGCGGCGCGGGTCGACCAGATCTGGGCCTACGAGAATTACCGGCGGGCCTATCCTTGGGGCGCCTGGTACGACACGGCCTATCACCGCATCGACTGGATCCGCTCCAGCTATGCCTATGACTGGAACTATGGCTGGGATTTCGGCTGGGATCGCGGCTGGAGCTATGGCGACGGGCGCAACCGGGATTACGACCGCGCCCGGCATCGTGACCGCGACCGTGACCGTGACGATAACGACGCGCCCAACACTTACCCGCCCCTGTTCGACGGCCAGAAACCGCCGAGCCCGCCTCCGCCGCCGCCGCGGACCGACTTCCCCACCACCCGCTTCAACCCGCAACCCAACGGCGCCCCGGCCCCGTCCGCCCCCGCCGCAGCCCCATCCCCTCCACCGCCGCCACCGTCCGTATTCTCCCCACCTCCTCCGCCCCCTCCTTCGCCCCCTCCTCCTCCCCCCGCCCCCCGCCAACCCAACCGGTTCAATCCTCAGCCCGACAACAACTAGCCGGGACAGCACCCAAGGGCCTCTAACGACTGTTTAATTTGCGTTTCCTGGTACGGCGCCGAATGGGTCGTGACTTGCTGCGGGGGGGTGGTATCTGGGGGAGGGGGCGGAGGTGGGGCCAGAGGGCTGATGGGCGAGCATGGCGAGTGACGCGTTGATGCGGTGGGCGCCGCCCGTGCTGAAAGTGGTGGGTACGCTCGCCGCCACGGGCCTCGTCACGTTCGGCCTGCTGTGGAACACGCTGTTCGCGCAGATGCCGGTCCTGCCCGACAAGGACTCCCTGTGGAACATGAACCGCGAGCCCGCGGTCGAGTTCATCGACACCCAGGGCAAGACGATCTCGATCCGCGGCTTCCGCTATGGCCGTGCGGTGTCCGCCAAGACGCTGCCCAAGCATGTGGTCGACGCCTTCATCGCCGCCGAGGACAAACGGTTCCGCGAGCACACCGGCGTCGACATGTGGGCGATCATCCGCGCCACCATGGCCAACGCCACCAAGGGCCGCACCGTTCAGGGCGCCTCCACGATCACGCAGCAGCTGGTCAAGAACCTGTTCCTGACGCCCGACCAGACCCTCAAGCGCAAGGCGCAGGAAGCGCGCCTCGCCGGCGACCTCGAACGGCTGCTGAACAAGGACGACATCCTCGACCTGTATTTGAACCGCGTCTATCTCGGCGCTGGCTCCTTCGGGCTCGACGCGGCGGCGCACACCTTCTTCGACAAGGATCCCTCGCAGCTGACAATCGCGGAATCCGCGATGCTGGCGTCCTTCCCCAAGGCACCGTCGCGCTTCACGCAGGCGGCGGCGAGCGAACGGGCCAAGCAGCGACAGGAATATGTGCTGAGCGAGATGGTGCAAGAAGGCTACATCACCAAGGCGCAGGGCGATGAAGCGCGCGCGCAGAAGATCCCCTTCGCCAAGGGCCGCCCCGACAGCTTTACCGGCCACGCCCTCGACTATGCGGTGGAGCGCGTCGCCGACCTGCTGCCGAACCCGCCGCCGGACATGGTGATCAAGCTGTCGCTCGACCTGCGCCTGCAGGAGGCCGCGCAGAAGGCCGTCGAGACCGGGCTTGCCAGCATGGGCAAGGAGCGTCGCGCTTCGGAAGGCGCCGCCCTGATCATGGACAATGCGACCGGCGCCATCCGCGCCATGGTAGGCGGACGCGATTATCTCACCTCGAAATTCAACCGCGCGACGCAGGCGCGGCGGCAACCCGGCTCGTCGTTCAAGATGTTCGTCTACGCCGCAGCGCTCGAAGACGGCATGACGCCCGGCACGGTGCGCTTCGACATGCCGGTGACGATCCAGAACTGGCGGCCGCGCAATTACGGCGGCGAATATCGCGGCGCAGTCACGCTATCGGAAGCGATGGCGGAATCGCTGAACACGGTGGCGGCGCAGGTCGGCTACGAGATCGGCATTCCCAAGGTCACGGCGCTGGCGCAGCGCTTCGGCATCAAATCGCCGCTGCACAACTATCCCTCGATCACGCTCGGCTCCGACGAGGTGACGCTCTACGAAATGACCAAGGCGTTCGGGGTGCTCGCCAAGGGCGGCCTGCAGATGTCGCCCTACATCATCGAGGAAATCCGCAACTCGAAAGGCGACCTGCTCTACACCAACCCGGCGGCCGCAGCGCCGCGCGTCTATGCCGAAAACCTCTCTGCGGAAATGAACTCCATGCTGACCCGCGTCGTCGTCGCCGGCACGGGCGGCGGCGCACGCTTCGGCGGATGGGACATTGCGGGCAAGACCGGCACCAGCCAGGAATGGCGCGACGCCTGGTTCATTGGCTACACCACCCGCTTCGTCGGCGGCGTCTGGGTCGGCAATGACGACGACAAGCCGATGGCAAAGGTGACGGGCGGCGAGATGTCATCGCGCATCTGGGCCGCGATGATGGGGCCCGCCCACCAGGGCATCACGCCAGAACCCCTGCCCGGCGCCAAACGCGCCGAGGAATACCTTTCCACCGAAGACATGGACCGGCTGAACTTCTACCGCCGCCTGTCGAGCGCGTTCGCAGCCGTCGAAGCGCGCGGCGGGGGGTAGGCTTTTCCTACTGAGAAATGTCGAGCGACGCTGCAACCTTTGCACCTGCGTCTTTGGCTGCTTGTGCCGCGGATCTACCTCTGTCTCCCGTCAAACCATCCTGCGCTTGACCAGGTATGGCCATCCATTCCAGTAGCTCCAGCGCAAGCTTCCGTGTCCGAAGTTCCGCCTCCGCGCTCGACCCAATCTGCTCCAGAGAGTTGTAGGCTCTCTCACGCACGTCAGCGCGCCCTTCAAAGATAGAGGGGGCTAGGCCGGTGACTGCTGACACCCGCTGACGCCAGTCTGGACGGGCCGCATGGTGTCGGTTTTCCAGCACGCTCATCGCGAGCACAAAAACAGAAAGCGGTGATGCAACCTGCCCGAGGCGTTCGAATGCCAAATCGCGCGAATATCCAAATTCTGGAGCGCCCTTAACGACGTCCAATAGAAAGTAGAGCACGCCAATGTCTTCGTCGCTCAGGCTTCCTGCTTGGGGTTTCAAATCGGCCAACACCCGTTCGAATTCGAGCTTCTCGTGCCGGATCATCTCAACGTCCTGGTCCGAGTTGCGGTTCGCAGCAGCGTGAAGGTTGAACTTGAGCCAGCGATTTCGAAGTTGATGGAGTTGCTCCTTTGGCGAGCCGGTCAAAACCCCAAACTCCTTGATTAGCCATTCAGCCCCAACGCGCACATCGGGCCGTTCAGACTTCACGAGCTCGGCCAAGCGATGCGTATTGTAGGGCAAAGGAGGCCGTCCAAGCGCAAGCCGCGCAGCGACATGCGCTTGGACGCGCTTAAGAAATCTTGGCTTCGGCGTCGCACCGCCAGCTCCACCGGTCTGCATCCCCGTTTCGAAGAAAGCGATCTCGGTGAAGGGGTCGAAATAGTCCAGTTGTCCGGTGTCGTAGAGGCGCTGCTGCGTCCGGCTTCTTTGCCAGATCCCGAGCGCCTGAAACAATGCTGCCATGATCACCAAATCGACCAGCGCGCGAGAAATGAAGGTCAGGTGCTTGGCTAGCGGAGCGGCATCTTTAGCATCGAAGGGGGTGTCGACCCTGACATTGTAGATCTCCCACCAATCTACGAAGGGAACCGCTTTCGCCAATTCCGCGCCAAAGAAACGCATCCAGTCCACGAATGCATTTCCGGACCCAGCGCCTTCGACCGATCTGAATGAATGCGTCCATTCCTGAAGTTGGTTGAGCGCCAGAGGCACAAGAATGAATAGCCAAGCGTAGCCCAGCAACGCCTCATCCTTAAGATCGTTTTCGAAACCGATGTGGATGTCGTCGCTGTTTGTGGTTTGCAGGCGCGAGGCGGTTTCTCGATCATCTTCCAGCCAAGCCCAGCGCCGGCCTAGCGCCAAGACGATGATCATCGCCAGCGCAATCGGGATCAGTCCGAATGGGCTCGCCAGCACAAATCCCAATGCACTCAGTGGCAGCATCACGGCCACGAGGACAAAGTGCGGAACATGCCTTTGAGTGGCTCCTGACAGAGGCGCTACGAGACGAACCAGAACCGAGTCCGCGCGGCTAACCCATTTTTCGGGAGCGAACGACGGAAAGCTGGAGTTTTTCACGAACCGTCTTGCGGAGATTTTCTCGCTTTGGTCGTTCCAATATCTCGCCACGTGCGGCGCGAGTATGGTCGCGATGAAGGCAATAACGACGACGCCCGTGACAAGAACTCCGAAGTCGCTCGTCATTTCGAACATTCGGCCTGCAGCGGCCCACGCGAGCAACCCAATTCCGCCAAACAAGGTCAGCATTATGAAAAGAGACATACGGGAGACGACGTCGTCCCGAAGCAGGCGCTGATTTCTCAAGCGGACGCTCTGACGTGCTTGCAGGAAAAACGCGAAGAAAAGCGGCAAGAACGATAGAACGAATAGACCGACAACCAGGAGAACCTGGCTCAAGTCGGCCGCTACGCGATCGGTGTGCGAGAGATTCAGGTCATTCAGTCCAAGCGCGTTTGGTTGCGTTGACAGGAACACGACCGCCGCTAGCGCCGAATGGCTCAACACCAGATAAGCGAAAAGCTCGATGAGACTGGCAGCCTCGGGGGCTTTATTCTTCTCCAACAAATGCCGCTGCCAGATGGTCGCGAGCCGCGCGAACTGAAATACCAACGCTGAAACGGCGATGACCGCCAGCGCAATGCCCCACTCGAGCCACCCCTTAAGGGCGGTCGGTATCCAGATATCGGCAATAGCCAGCCCGCCGCTTCCGATCAGGAGCAGGAACGCAAGGATGCCGATGTCACCGGCAACCGCCTGACCATGTGCAAGGCGAAGTTCGGCTGACGCCGCACGTGCCCCCTCGGCCGCAACACCCATCGGCCACCCCTTTTTATGTTTTCCAGTACCCTAGGACACGGATTTAAGGAGAGGAAGACCAGGGAAGCCCCGATGAAGCCATTTGTACCGCGGCCAAGCTTGACCTCCGCCCCCGCTTCGGGTCCATGCGCGCATGGCCGGTCCTCCGATTGTTGTTCTTCGCGGCGTGATGCTCACGCTAGGCGCGACACCCCTGTTTACGGGGGTGGACCTTTCGCTGGCGCGGGGGGAGCGGATGGCGCTGGTCGGACGCAACGGGGCGGGGAAATCGACGCTGATGCGGATTCTCGGCCGGGCGATCGAGCCGGATGCGGGCGAGATCTTCGTGCAGCCGGGCGTTGTGGCGCGGCACCTGCTGCAGGAACCAGACTTCTCGGGCTTCGAGACGGCGCTGGACTATGTCTCCGAAGGGCTTGACCCGGACATGCTATACCGGGCGGAATCCGAGCTCGGCTCTTGGGGCGTGCCGCTTGAGCTGCCGCTGAAAACCGCATCGGGCGGACAGGCGCGGCGCATCGCCCTCGCCCACGCCTTTGCGCATGACCCGGATATCCTGCTGCTCGACGAGCCGACCAACCACCTCGACGTGCCGGCGATCGAATTGCTGGAAGAAGAGCTGAGGGCTTATCGCGGCGCGCTGCTGGTGGTGAGCCACGACCGGCGCTTTCTCGAGAACATCTCCACATCGGTTGCGTGGTTGCGCCAGGGCGTCGTGCGCCAGATGGACAAGGGCTATGTCGCCTTCGAGGAGTGGGTCGAGACGGTCGAGGCCGACGAGGAGAAGGCGCTCGACAAGCTCAACACGCAGCTGAAGGCCGAGGAGCGCTGGATGGCGCGCGGCGTCACGGCGCGGCGCAAGCGCAATATGGGCCGCGTGCGCAAGCTGCACGAGATGCGGGCGGACAAGTCGGAGAAGCGCACGGCGCTGAACCAGGCGGCGAGCACGGCGAACCTCGCGATCGACAGCGGCGCGCAGTCCGGGCGGCTGGTGATCGAGGCGAAGGGGCTGACGAAGACGTTCCAGACGCCGAACGGGTCGCTGCCGATCGTCAACAATCTCTCGCTGCGCGTGATGCGCGGCGACCGGCTCGGCATGGTGGGCTCGAACGGGGCGGGCAAGACGACGCTGATCAAGCTGCTGCTCGGGCAGATGGCGCCGGATGCGGGGACGGTGCGGCTCGCGAAGACTCTCGACATTGCGTACCTCGACCAGACGCGGGCCAGCCTGAACCCGACCACGACGCTGTGGAACGCGCTGGCGCCACTGGGCGGGGACCAGGTGCTGGTACGCGGCTATCCCAAGCACGTGGCGGCATATGCGAAGGACTTCCTGTTCGAGTCGCGCCAGTTGCATCAGCCGGTCGGCGCGCTGTCGGGCGGCGAGCGCAACAGGCTGACGCTGGCGATTGCGCTGGCGAAACCGTCGAACCTGCTGGTGCTGGACGAACCGACCAACGATCTCGACATCGAGACGCTGGACCTGCTGGAAGACATGCTGAGCGAGTTCGACGGCACGCTCCTGCTGGTCAGCCACGACCGGGCGTTCATCGACAATGTGGTGACCTCGATCCTCACGCCGGAAGGCAATGGCGACTGGCTGGAAACGCCGGGCGGCTATTCGGACTATGTCTCGCAGCGCCGCCAGACCGAGAAGGCGGCCGGGCGGACGTCGCGGGGCGCGGTGGCGGCGTCCGCGCCGAAAGCGCCTGCCGTGAAGCTGAGCTACAAGGACCAGCGGCGGCTGGAAGAGCTCAACAAGCTGATGCCGGAGCGGCAGCAGGAGATCGTCGACCTGGAAGACGCGATGAATGACACCGCACTGTTCGAGAAGGACCCCAAGGCTTTCCACGCCCGCGCCAATCGGGTTGCGGCGGCGCGGATCGAGCTGGCGAAGTACGAGGAAGAATGGCTGGCGCTGGAAGAAAAGCGCGAGGCCTTAACCCGCCCTTGACTGCAGGTTTCCCCGTTTTTGGGGGATATCCCCGGCAAGTTCGGGAAATTGAGTTTACGCGCAAAGCGGTTTTTTAACCGCGACCGGCTAGCTTGGAATCCTCGGGGTTCGAGGGAGACTAGCGCATGGCGGGTAACGCCAACAATTTCGCCTTGCTGCTGGACCTAGCCCGCGAAGGGTCCAGTGAGAAGCGGCGCGAACTTCTCCGCCAGATCACGGATGTCTTCATGGAGCATCCCGAGCAGCGCTCCGAAACCGAGTCTGTCTTGTTCGACGAGATCGTCGGCGCGGTGGCGCAGGATCTTGAAACCCAGGTCCGCATCGAACTTTCCCGCAAGGTTGCGGACAGCGTCGCCCCGCTCCGCCGCACGGCCCGCCGCCTCGCGATGGACGACATCGCGGTTGCCGGGCCCGTGATCGCAAGATCGAGATCACTGACGGAGACCGACATTCTCGAAGTGATCGAGAAGAAATCGCAGGATCACATGATGGCGGTGACCCGCCGTCCGGACATCGGCGAGAAGGTGTCCAGCGCGCTGGTCGAAAAAGGCGAAGACCGCGTCGTGGAATCGCTGCTGCAAAACACCACCGCCCGCATCGACCGGGAAACCTATCAGCGTGTCACCGAACGCGCCGAGATAAATCCCGTCCTTCACGCGCCGCTGGTGCGTAACGCCAAGGTCCCGCTTGATATTCTGAACACCGTCTATCTGCGCGTCGAGCTCGACCTGCGCCGCGAGATCATGCGCAAATTCCACGGCGTCTCGCCGGCAGAACTGGAAGCCGCGCTGGAAGCCAGCCGCACGCATCTGTCGTCGGCCTATGGCGCCCTGCCGTCCGATTATCCAACCGCCAAGGATCTCGTCGCCAAGCTCGACAAGGCCGGTCATCTCAAGCCTGCTGTCCTCGTACAATTGCTGCGCGAGGACCGCCGCACGGCATTCGGGATCGCCTTCGCGCAGCTCGTGGATGTCGAATTCGAGCTGGCCCAGCGCCTCGTCGACGGCAAGGATCTAGATGCCCTCGCGGTGCTGTGCCGTGGAGCCAGTTTCGACCGCGGCCTCTTCGTCACCATCTGCCTCCTCATTGCGGGGACTGAAGGCGGCATGGCGAAGACGCAAGAATACGGCCAGATCTACGAGCAGGTGCCCGTCGCCGCCGCGCAACGCGCGCTCCGCTTCTGGAAGGTTCGCGCCAAGGGGGCAGCGGCTCAGGCCGCCTGATCGGGCGCCCTGCCCGGGAGCTGCGGAAACGTCTTTCCCGCGACCCGCGAATCATCACCGCCGGCTGGTGCACAGGCCTCGCCCATTAGCAGTTGTGCAATTGCAGAGCCTGCCTCGCTCGCCTAGCTTTGCGGAGCTAGGGGGCAGACGGATCATGCATGCCTATCTCGGTCATACGTTCCCAGGCCATCAGCATCGGTGAACTCCTGCGGCTCGGCACCTTCCGGCCCGCGCGTGTGCAGCGCGATTATTGCTGGACCGAACACCAGCAGGCCTCCCTTCTTGAGGACCTGATTTCGGCCTTCGGCGAGTTCGGCCTCGACCCGGAAAACGAAACGGACATTCTCCCGGAAACGCGCGACCCGCCCAGCCACCGGCCTGTTCCGGTGCCAGAGCTCAATCGCGATCTGGAAATCACCGAACCGTATGTCTTCGTCGGCACGGTGGTGCTGCACCAGGCGGCCGACCATTTCGATATCTATGACGGGCTGCAGCGCCTCACGACCTTCACGGTTTTCTTCGCCGTGCTGCGCGACCTGATCGACCCCGATCGCAAGCATCCGATCCACAGCCTGCTCGCAAACGATTCCGGCACGTGGCGTCTCAACCTGATGATGAAGCACAATACGCTGGAGGCGGACATTCTCGCGCCCGGGCGCACGGCCAAGCGTCATCGTCCGCATCCGCAACTGACCGACGCAAGCCACAACCTGCGCACCTGCGTGATGACGGCCCGCGCGATGTTCAAGAACTGGAGCGTGGAGCGTCTTTCAGCTTTTGCGGCTTTCCTTGCCGAAGGCTCCGTCATCACTGTCACGCGCATCTCCGACCGGCGCATGGCGGCCAAGGCGTTCGTCAGCATCAATTCGGGCGGCTTGCCGTTGAAGCCGGAGGAGATCGTGAAGGGCCAGCTGATCGACCTGACCTCGACGCTGCCGGACGCGGACGAGCAAGCCAAACGTATTCTTGGCGTGTGGAACGACATCCAGGACGATCTGGGCGAGGATGGCTTCGACGCCTTCCTGCGTTCGGTGGATTTCATCGAGCGGCGCATGCCGCAATCGTCTGACTATTCGATCCAGCTGATGGAGCACATCCGCCGCTACTATCCCGGCTCCAACGGGGTGAAGTGGGCGTCGGATACGCTGTTGCAGTATCGTTCGGCGTTCAAATGGATCTACGAGGAAAACAATGCGGAGATCGCCGACGGCGTCCACGCCAGCCTGCGCCGCCTGCAGCTCCTGAAGTGGGACCAGTGGCGCGCCTATGCCATGTTGTTGAAAATGCGCTCGCGGCCGGGCGACCTCGCTGGCCGCATCGACACGCTCGATCGTGTGTGCTTCGCGCTCACCGTCTCGACGCCCGATCCGCGTCGCCTCGCCGAGATGATGGGGCGGCGGGTCGAACGCTTCGCGAAGGGAAATTACGGCCGTCAGGCGGGCTTCACGTTCACGCAGGCGCAGCTGGATCGCCTGATCCGCAACCTGTCCGGCCCGATCACCGAAAGTCCGCGCCGCTCAACCATGATGCGCTGGATTGAGGCGGCGATGCATGGCGACCGCGTACCGCGCTACCTGATCGACTCAAAGTCCTCGGTCGAGCACGTCTATCCGCGCAACCCCGAAGACCGCTGGACCGATTTTGAAGGAACCCTGGAGTTCAACGAACTGGCCACCCTGCGCGAGATGACCGGCAATCTCTGCGTCCTGCCGCAGGACGAATTGGGCAACGCGCCTTTCGACGAAAAGCGCACGGCCTATGCTCGCTTTCGCAGCCGCTTTTCCAACGAGATCGCCCGCCAGAAACTCTGGACGCCCGACGCCATCCGCGAACGAACGCGCCGCATTACCGATGCAACCGTGAAGTTCCTCGATATCGAAGTGTCGGTCGGCTGAGGATCAACTCTTCGCCTGCACCTCAGCAATGCGAGCCGCGTTGATCGCCTTGAACGCCTTGTACGCCGGCCGGTCACGTAAGCGCTCTGCATACGCCTCGAACGCCGGGCGGGTCGGGATCGACTTGAACGACAGGCCCCAATCCACCGTGCTGCCGACATAGACGTCCGCCGCGGTGAAAGTCTTGCCGCAGACATAGTCGCGGTCGCTCAGCATCGTCTCCAGCGCGTTCACTGCGTTCTCGTACGTGCCGAAACCTGCCATGCCATCGCGGCCCTCCGGCACCTGCCAGCCCATGGCGTTTGCGGTGACAGCCTGCTCCATCGGACCCGCCGCAAAGAATGTGTACCGGTAATAGTCCGCCAGCGCCGGCCCCTTCGGCTTCAGCTTCGCCTGCGGGAATGCATCCGCGAGATACAGAATGATGGCCGCAGCCTCCGTCACCACCTTGCCGTCGTGACAGATGGTCGGAACCTTGCCCATCGGGTTGATCGCGAGAAAGTCCGCGCGCTTGTTGCCGCCCGGGCCCCAGTCGAGCCAGTTGGTCGTGTAGGGCTGACCCAGCTCCTCCAGCATCCAGTGCGCGATCTGCCCGCGGCTCATGGGATTGGTCCAGAACTCGATCATGGGAAACTCCTGCCCATTCCGGCCAGCGATGCGTCCGGCGTGTGATGCACCTGATCTAGTATGCCCCTCCCGCCGGGGGAGTGTCAGCAGCGTGACTGGCCACTTTCGCGAACAATGTTACGGTCTCCACAGAACAGGGCGCAGACAGACGCCTGCTCACGGGGAGACCGCCATGAAATTCGCCCGCACACTCATGCTTGCCGTAGCGCTGGCCGCGGCGCCGACCGCCTGCACGTCCGTCGCTCCGTCAAACACGGCGGTCGAAAAGACGACGCCAAAGATCGTGATCTATCACGCTGAGGGCCGCCGCTCCGAGCGCGTCGTCTGGCTGTGCGAGGAACTCGGCCTGCCCTACGAACTGAAATTCCGGCGCGGCGACGTCGCCGGATCATTCGAAGACATCTTTGCGGTGAACCCCGGCATGCGCGTTGCGCCCACCGTCTTCTACAATGGCGAGCTTCTGGTGGAATCCGGCGCGATCCTGCAATTCATCATGGATCGCAATGGCGGCGGCCGCCTCGAGCCCGCCGTCACCTCGCCCGACTACGCGTCCTACCTGCGTTTCATGCACTACGCTGAAGGCACGCTCGCCTCCGACGTGGTCGCAGACTATCGCGTCGCCCGCGCCACCGATGGAAAGGCGCCGCGCGGCGAAAAGGAAACCGACGGCCAGCGCGCCATGCGCTTTGCCGACGACTTCCTTGCCAAGCATCCCTGGTTCGGCGGCGCGGAGTTCACCACCGCCGACATCATGATGGTCTTCCCGATCAGCTACGCCATCCGCATGAACGTCGCCGACCCCGCGAAGTACCCGCACATCGCCGCGTGGCAGGCAAAGGTCGAAGACCGCCCCGCTTTCAAGCGCATGCTCACCATCGCGCGCCCGGATGGCCGCGTCGCCCCGCCGCCTTCGCTGACGCTGCCGTGAACGGTCAGGAGAGGTCAGCTCCTTTGTAATATGACGTGGGACATACTATTTCTGGATTCTGTCATTGACTGTCCCTGAAGCGCCGGAAAAGAGACCAGCCATGTCGGCGACCACAGCGGCCAGTCCCGTCGCGAAACCGTTCAACCCACGCGCGGCGCTCGTCTTCCTCTTTCTCGGCAACATCGTCATCGGCGCCGGCGTCCTCGCGCCCGCCGCGATGATCAACTCGATGATGGCGGATCTCGGCGTTAACGCAGTCGCCATCGGCGCGCTGATAGGCTGGGGCGCCGTCATCCTCTGCATCGGAGCGCCGGCATTCGGTTTCTTCACCAATCGGATCGATCGCCGCACGCTGCTTGGCGCGTCTCTGTTGCTCTACGCCGTCGGACACGCAGCTTCTGTCTTTGCCACGGACTACCAGACGCTTCTCTTCATGCGCTTGCTGATGATCAGTGGCGCCGCGATTTTCACACCCCAGGCCGCTAGTGCTGTCGCTCTGATGGTTCCCGAAGAACGCCGGGCTGGCTCGGTGGCGCTGGTGTTCATGGGCTGGGCCGTCGCGGGCGCCGTCGTCATCCCGTTCATGAGCATTCTCGGCGAGACGATGAACTGGCGCGTCATCTATGGCGGTCTGGCCGTCGGCTCCGTGTTGGCCGCCGCCGGCGTCTTCATTCTGATGCCGGCGAAGCTCTTCCCGTCGCGCATGTCGCTACGGTCGTGGAGCGACGTTGTCACGCGCCCCGCCATCCTGATCCTGCTGGCGGCAACCTGTTTTCAGATAATCGGGCAGTTCACGCTATTTCCTTACCTCGCCGCCGAACTGCGCCGCGCCAGTCTGGCCGATTCTTCCGCCGTCGCGATCGCGCTCTTGATCTATGGCGGCGCGGGACTGTTCGGATCAATCCTGGCGGCGCGTACCGTCGGCAGGCTCGGCGCCGCGCGTACCCATCTGATCTGCCTCATCGCGATGACCATAGGGCTAGCCTGTTGGTCGATCTTCTCGACATCGCTCGTGCCTGCCATCGCCAGCGTTCTCGTATGGGGGCTTGGCTTCGGCGCTGGCATATCGATGCAGCAGGCCCGCCTGATCGCCGTGGCGCCAGCGCTCGCCTCGGCTTCGGTGGCCCTGAACACATCTGTGCTCTATCTCGGACAGGCGGCAGGCACAGCCATCGGCGGAGACCTGATCACGCGCAACGCCGCCAACCTGATCGGGCCCGCGGGCCTGATCTTCCTGATCGCAGCCATAACAGCGTCATGGTGGGCGAATCGCAAGTTCGCGGTCTAAGCACGTTCTTTGGTCTTCGTGAAGCGGATCGCCGGGTTCTTCTCCGAGACGTAACCCACATCCCACGAATTCTTCGCCAGATAGACCGGCGCGCCGTCGAGATCCTTCGCGACCGTACCGCGATTGGTCTCGAGGAACGCATCAATCTTCGCGCGGTCATCGCTCGCGATCCAGCGCGCGGCTGACCAGGGCGAGGCCTCGAACAGCACTTCGAGATTGTTCTCCGTCGCAATCCGCTCGGCCATCACCTCGATCTGCAGTTGCCCAACCGCACCGACGATCATGTCGGAGCCGATCTCCGGCGTGAACAGCTGGGTGACGCCTTCCTCTGCAAGCCCCTCAAGCGCCTTGCGCAGGTGTTTCGACTTCATCGGATCCTTGGTGCGCACGCGGCGCAAGATTTCCGGCGCAAAGTTCGGAATGCCCGCGAACTGCACATTGCCCGTTTCCGACAGTGCATCGCCGACGCGCAGCTGGCCGTGGTTCGGAATACCGATCACATCGCCGCCAAAGGCCTCGTCGGCAATCTCTCGATCCTGCGCCATGAACATCACCGGCGAGGTGATGCCGATCTGCTTGCCGGACGGCGTCTTCAGCCGCATGCCGCGCTGGAACCGGCCCGACACCATGCGGAAGAACGCGATGCGGTCGCGGTGGTTGGGATCCATGTTCGCCTGGATCTTGAACACGAAGCCGGTGACTTCCTTGTTGTCCGGTCCGACCTCTGCCGGCTGGCCCTTGACCTTTGCCTTCTGCACGCGCGGCGCTGGCGCCTCGATGTCGATCGTGTCGAGCAGTTCCCTGACGCCGAAATGGCGCAGCGCCGAACCGAACACCACCGGCGTCATGTGCCCCTCGCGATAGGACTGGTGGTCGTAAGGCTTGCACACGCCCGCCGCCATCTCGGCCTGCTCTTCAAGCTCGGCCTGCTCGGCGGGATCCATCATTTCGTCGAAGCGGTCCTTGCCGATGCGCTCGGTCTTGAACTCAACCGAACCATCATGCGCAATGATCCGCTGATAGGTCACGAACTCGCCCGTGCGCAGATCCTTCATGCCGCGCAGGCGATCGCCTGACCCCTGCGGCCAGTAAAGCGGCGAGGCCGTCATCGCCAGCTTCTGCTCAATCTCGTCGAGCAGCGCGAACGGATCCTGCGCCTCGCGGTCCATCTTGTTGATGTAGGTGATGATCGGAATATCGCGCAGCCGGCACACCTCGAACAGCTTCAGCGTCTGCGGCTCGATGCCCTTCGCGGCGTCCAGCACCATGATGGCGGAGTCCGCCGCCGTCAGTGTGCGGTAAGTGTCCTCCGAGAAATCCTCGTGGCCCGGCGTATCCAGCAGATTGAAGATGTTGCCATTGTACTCGAACGTCATCACCGACGCCGAAACCGAGATGCCGCGATCGCGCTCGATCTTCATCCAGTCCGACATCGTCCGACGCCGCTCGCCACGCGCCTTCACGGCGCCGGCCGCACGGATCGCGCCGCCCGCCAGCAATAGGTTCTCCGTCAGCGTAGTCTTGCCGGCGTCGGGGTGCGCGATGATCGCAAACGTGCGCCTGCGCGCGGCTTCTGCTTCGGGGGAAAGGGTCATGGCCGCGCTATTACAGAGGTGCGCCGCAAAGGTCCACTCCGGGTGGCGGGCACCGGGAACTGCGCTATAAGCCCCTCGCTTCCGCAGGAAATCTCCCATGAAACTCTTCTACTCCGCAACCTCGCCCTATGCCCGCAAATGTCGGGCGCTGGCGATCGAGAAGGGGGTCGAGGGGCGGCTGGAGATCATCACAGCCTCGCCGATGTCCAACCCGCCAGACCTGCAGGCGGCCAACCCGCTCGGCAAGGTGCCCGCGCTGGTGCTGGCGGACGGAATCTGCATCGTCGATAGCCCGGTGATCTGCGCCTACCTCGACAGCCTTGCGGACACGCCGCGCCTGATACCCGCCGATCCCACCGCCCGCTTTGACGCCCTCACGCGAGAAGCGCTGGCTGACGGCATCATGGACGCCGCCTTCGCCATCGTGATGGAGCGCAAGCGGCCGGAGCCGCAACGCTCGGCGGAATGGCTCCTGCGCTGGACGTCAGCCATCCGCCGCCCCGTCGCCCATTTTAACAGGCGCATACCCACACGCCAGCAGCCCGACATTGGCGACCTGTCGCTCGCCTGTGCGCTGGCCTATGTCGATTTCCGCCTCGGCGATCTCGCCTGGGATGCCGAAGCGCCCGCCCTGCGCGCCTGGCTTTCCACGGTCCACGCCCGCCCGAGCCTTTCCGCGACCGCCCCGCCGCCGGGCGCCTGACCCGAAAATCTGCTGGAAACCGAGACTTGCGCTGGATCGTTCAGGGGCCGTTCAGGTGGCGGGCCGCCTTCTCGACGTGGGAATAGTCGCTCACGGGACGCACCACATGTCACCCAAACTTATCGCCTGCATTGGCCTCGCCGCCCTCGCCACGGCCTGCGCCTCACAGCCGCAACCCTACGCGTCGGGCATGCAGACCGTGACGCTCGACCCCAGCCAGCCCGGCCCGGTTCAGGGCGTCGGCATCGAAAGCCAGGACATTGTGGTCATGGCCGACCGCATGATGCGCGACATGCTGGCCGATCCCGCCATCGCGGGCCAGCCGGCTCCGCCCCGGATCATTCTGGATGCGGAGTATTTCCGCAATGAAAGCGCCCAGCGCATCAATACCAGCATCATCGTCGACAACCTGCGCGTGAACCTGCAGCGCGCCGCCGGCGGCCGCATGCGCTTCGTCTCGCGCGAATCCTTCGACATGGTCGCCGGCGAGCGCGACATGAAACGCAACGGCGTCACCGATGTCGGCACGCTCACGCAGGCGAAAGCCCAGCTTGGCGTCGACTATCGCCTGCGCGGCCGCCTCACCTCGACCGAACAGATCCAGCCGAGCCGGGGCCTGATCCAGCGCTACAATCAGGTGACGTTCGAAATGGTGAACCTCGAAACCAGCGAGATCGTCTGGACCGGCATGTACCAGGTCGCTCGCGCCGGCGCCGACGACGTCATCTACAGATAATCAGGCGGGGACGGGCCATGGCGCAGACGCGCTTCCGGATCGGACTGCTGACCGCAGTGGCGGCCTTCGGGCTCACCGCCTGCGGAACAGTGGACGACACGGTCTATGTCGCGCCCAACAAGATGGCTGCGTGGCTGGCAGACAAGCCGGCTGGCGCCCATCACCTATATGCGTCGGTGCTGACCGGCGGCGAACGTAACCGCGTGCTGAACCAGGAACGCGCCGGCCTCGCCGCATTCGAGGTCGGCGACTACGCCACCGCCGCCGCCTCCTTCGACGACGCGCTCAACCACATCGAGACGCTCTACGCCGACAACCCGCGCGCCGAAAAAGCACGTTCCAACTTCACGCCGGAGCGCTCGAAGGAGTTCAAGGGCGAAGCCTATGAACGCGCAATGGCGTTCTACTATCGCGGCCTGATGTATCTGGCGCAGGGCGATTACGGCAATGCCCGCGCCGTTTTCCAGGGCGGCCAGTTGCAGGACGCCTTCGCCGAAGACCAGCGCTACCAGTCCGACTTCGCCGTCCTCGACGTGCTATCCGGCTGGGCCTCGCAATGCGAAGGCAATACGGTTCTCGCCCGCGACTTCTACGGCCGCGCCACGCACTCGCGCGCCGACATCTTCATCCCCGCCCCCGGCGACCGTATCCTCGCCATCGCCGACATGGGCCTGTCGCCGACCAAGATCGGCGAGGGCGAGTATGGCGAAGTTCTCTCCTATCTCGAACCAGATCCCGTGCCCGAAGCGAGTGTCACCTTCATCGCGGCCGGCGTGCCCTATCGCGCCAACTTCGGCGAAGATCTCTACTGGCAGGCCACTACGCGCGGCGGACGCCAGGTCGACAAGATCCTCGCCGGCAAGGCGCAGTTCAAGGACGGCGCAACCGTCGTCGGCGCCGTCTCGCTGCAACTTGCCGATGTGGCGCTGGACGTGGCGTCCTGGAATGCATGGAACGACAACGATCACCATGATCGTCGCCGCCACGGTCACGACGACAGCGATGATGACGACTCAGACGACGCGCTGTTGTGGGCCGCAGGGCTGGCCGTCGTCGGCATCGGCGCGCTGCTGGTGGCGGACTCTACCGCGCCGGAAGCCGACACGCGCTATTGGGACAACCTGCCCGCGCACATCGACTACACGACGATGCCGCCTGACGCGCATCCGACCGAAGCCGCGTTTCACGACGCCAGCGGATCTCTGCTCGGCGCCCAACCCACCCGCATTCACCTCGACCCCAAGGGCCAGTGCGGGCTGGTCTATGTGAAATCGCGTCGCGCTGCCGAAATCCCGGCCGCGCCGCCGAACGCCTCGCTGGAACGCTAAGGCTCCCGCACAGACTCGGTCAGAAAGTGCCGCCCCTCGCGGTCCTCGATCTCCACCACCCACAGATCCCGATCGCTCTTCAGGCGCTTGGCGATCAGCGCATCCGCCCCCGCCTCCTCCTCCCCCCCCACCCGCTCGAACGCGGTCGGCCCTTCCGGATTGAACGCCGGCGCATAGAGCTTTGCCTCGCCCCGCGCGCGGGTGACCTTGATCAGCACATCGCCCCGGTCCTCGTCCCCGCGATGGACAATCGTAGCGAAGGCGCCTGCGACAGACGCACGGCGCAACAGGGCTGACACCCATATGTGGGCGGGAATCTCGCGAGGCATGAGGACGTTTACCACAAATCCGCTGGCTGGCGCCCGCTTTGCACCGTTTTCCGTACGACCGCATTAATGATTTGGGCGAACGCGATGCTCGAGACCGTCAAATTCGTCGTCAGCCAGCCAACGCCGGAGGCCGCACGCCTCGGCGTTTATGTCCTGGCCGCGATTTTCGGCTTGCTCGTCTGCGGCGTGATTTCGGTCGCCAAGGAACACCGGGAAGAGAGTGCGCGGCGCCCGTAACCTATCCTAAATCGGCTCACCCTAGCGTCAGCGGATGGTCTCCCGTCTCCTCATTCCGTTCCTCCTGCTCGCCGTCGCCGCCCCAGCGCTGGCAGATCCGGCTGCCGTGCGCCGCACCTGGCTCGAGCGCGTGGCGATCAGCGCAGCGGACGAAACCTGCCACCTGTTCTCCGAAGGCGAACGCCTCGCCCTGCGCTCCGGCCTCTATCAGGCCGAAGGCGAATTGCTCCGCGCCAAGACCAACCCGGCCGAGATGAATCGCCTCCGCGCGGAGGTCTCCGACCACGCCAAGTCGCTCGGCTGCGGCCACCCGGAGGTCGTCTCCGTCTCCGCCACCGTGCGCAACAGCTATCGCCAGTTCGCCAAGATCACCTATCTCGAATACCCTGCCGCTCATTCCACCTGGGGCGCCTCACGCTCCGAGCACGATCGCTGGGCCGTCAGCCAGATCGACAAGGCCACAGGCCTGATGTTCGGCCTGCGCCGCGTGCCAGGCGATCCTGACGCAACCCGTCTCGTCGTCGCCATGCCGGCCGCCGGCGTAACGCCCGCTTCCGCTCAGCTGATCTTCCGTGATCCCGAAAAACTTGCCGAGCCCTGGCTCGGCTCACTCGCCGGCGCCAGCGCCAAGCTCGCCGCCGCGCCGCGCTCCGTCGCGCGCATCGAATGGGCCGGCAAGGTGATGGCCGCCAAGGATGAAGTCGGCAATCCGATCTGGCTCTTCGCTTTCAACCCTTCGGCCATCGAAGGTCTCGAACAGCTCGATCCGCGCGAAGCTGTGCAGGTTAATCTCAACCCAGCCGCCCGCGCAAAAGACCAGAAGCCGAAGCAGATCACATTCGAGCTGGGCGACTTCCGCGCTGCCCGCGCCTTCTCGATGATCCCGAAAGCGGAAGACGCACCGGTTCAGACGGCCGCAGCCGAGGCGCATTAACGCTCTTCCGCGCCTGTACCGATGGCAGCGTTCCTGCATCGCTTGGCATTGGTTCATGGCCGTTAGTCCATGGTTCAAGCTGGGAATCCATCGGCGTGCTAAACAACATCCAGAACCTGCGCGCCCTGGCTGCCTACGCGGTCGTGGCCTATCACTGCCTGATCCGCTTCCTGCATCCGGCCGATCCCCTCGGCCGTTCCTATCTCGACCTGCCGTCCGGCGGCGTCGACCTGTTCTTCGTAATCTCCGGCTTCGTCATGGTGCACACCACGCGCGATGATGAGACGCCGGCCTGGTTCGCGACCAAACGTATTGCGCGCATCGTGCCGCTCTACTGGCTCGCAACCTTCGTCGTCATCGCGCTGGTTGTCGTGCGGCCGTGGACATTCTCCGGCGCCCTGCTAACGCCGGACTCTGTCCTCGCCAGCCTGTTCTTCGTTCCGCACGTCGACGCGAACGGGCAGGCCTATCCCATCCTGGGCGTCGGCTGGACGCTGAACTACGAGATGATGTTCTACGCACTGTTCGCAATCTCGCTGCTGCTGCCCCTCGCCTACCGGCTGCCCGGCGTCATTGCCTTGATCTCGCTCGTCTGGCTCACCGCCAATCTGTCAGGCGACAGCCTCATCGCGCTCGTCTACGCCAACCCGATCCTGTTCGAGTTCGCCGCCGGCAGCGTCCTCGCGCACGCTCTGCGACGTGAGTCGGTCATCAACTGGGTGCGCGACAATCCGGTCTGGCCTTTCGCGCTCGCCGGCGCAGTTGGCTTTGCAATTTTGCCGGCCATCATCCCCCTGGGTCAGCCATCGATCGTGCGCTACGGTCTCCCGGCGTTCCTGCTGGTTTTCGCGGCCGCAGCACAGGACCTCTACCGCACCCGCGCGCCTGAGACCGTCCTCACCCAACTCGGCGACGCCAGCTATTCGGCCTACCTGCTGCACCCGATCATCATCGTGATCGCATCCCAGGTCGTGCTGGGGGTGCTCGGAACAAGTATCGTGGCCGAACTGATCCTGATGGGCATCGTCCTCGTCGCCACCGCTTTAGTCTCCCTCGCGTCCATGCGCGTCTTCGAAAAGCCCACAGCCGCTTGGATTCGCGCCGCCGCCGGCCGTGTCGTCGCGAGCAGCCGGGGCCGTTAACACATCTCGGCAGACACGGGTTGATTGCCACGTCAGCGCTGGCAAGATGCACGCTCGCGAATGGCAGGGGTGCTTCGATGGCCGACATCATCAACCTGAAGGACCTCCGCAAGCGCAAGGCGCGCGAGCAGAAGGAAGCTGACGCCGCCGCCCAGCGTCTGCTGTTCGGCCGCACCAAGGGCGAGAAGCAGCGCGACCAGATCGAGAAGTCGGCCGTCATCCGCAAGCTCGACGGCGCTAAACGCGAGCGCGACAAGGACGAAACCTAGAACCGGCCCTGCGCCCTGAACGCCGCGACGAAGGGCGCATAGTCGGCTGGCGTCATTTCCGCGCGCAGCCCGCCTTCAACGAAATGCACCCAGGGCTGCGCGCTGCGCGTGTAGGTGTCGCCCACCGGCTGCAACCAGCTTGTGTCGTCCAGCGTTCCCGCGCGCAGGCTGAGCACGCCCTTTGATGGGTAGCCGCCATTCACGACACGGCTACCGCACGCCCCGCAGAACAGGCCGTACCGCGTCGACCCGCTATCCGCTACCCAATCCACGCGCGCCGGATCACCTTGCTTGAAACGCAGCGACGCCTCGGCGATGATCACTGATACATTGAAGGCCGAACCGCTGATCTTCTGACAGTTCGTGCAGTGACAATTGTAGATCATCACCGGCGGCGCGCTCACCTCATAGCGCAGCGCTCCGCACATGCACCCGCCCACCAACGGCAACACCGCCATTCCGTCCTCCCACATCAGCGACGACAAACACTTGCACGCCGCGCTCCCCATTCGTGTCAGCAGTCGCACAAATGCTGCGGCGCCGCATGACGACGGGTCGCGCCGCCATGTTGACACCTCGCCACGGCCTCAATCTCACGCGAATGAATTCATAACACTTGTCCGCAAGACCGGACCCTGAGAATACCCATGATGCGTGTCCCGAACATACCGACAAGCGTCACCATCCTGATGGGCGTCATTGTTCTGACGGCCCCGCTGGTTGTGATGCTCGTGCTGCCTTCGGTTCGCTAGCTCGCTTTGCGGCTTGCTGAACCGGGCGCGCTCCCTATCCTGTGCGGATCGGGGAGTTGCTCATGTTCGCTGGACACTACGCGGCCGCGCTCGCGGCAAAGGCTGCGGAACCTCGCGCCCCGATGTGGACGCTGATCGCCGGCGCACAACTCGTCGACATCGGCTGGTCCGCCCTCATCATCGCAGGCGTCGAGCGGGGCAGGTCCGATCCCGCGCTTCCCGGCAGCCCGCTCGTCCTCGAACACATGCCGTGGACACACTCGCTGCCCGCCGCGCTCGCCTGGTCCGTAATTGCCGGGCTGCTCGCGAAACTGCTGCTGCGACTGCCCACGCGTGCAGCGATCATCATCGGCCTCGTCGTGTTCTCGCACTGGCTCGCCGACCTCCTCGTCCATCGGCCCGACCTGCTTCTCTATCCCGACGGACCCAAAGTCGGTTTCGCCCTCTGGAATCTGCCGGTGGTGGAGCAGGCGGTGGAGATCGGCCTTCTCGGCGTCGCAGGCATGTTCTGGGCCGCCCAGCGCGTGCGCACCGGCCTCAAGGCCTGGCCCGCCGCCGCCTTCCTCGCCCTGCTGGTCGCCGTGCAGATCATTGCGGCCCTGATGCCGGCGGAGGTCTCGGACAACCTGCTCAGCTTCGGCCCCAACGCCCTTGCGATCTATCTCGTGCTCACCGTCGTGGCCATTTTCCTCGACGGCAGACGCGCCAGTTCGCCGCAACCGATTGCTTAGCCTGCCTGCATTGACGAACGGCCCTTGGCGTCCGACATGCGAGCATACGCTCACGGGACCAGCCACATGACCGATGTATCGCCGCTTTTCCGCCCCTTCACGCTGCGCGGGGTGGAACTCAAGAACCGCATCGTCATGGCCCCGATGACGCGCTCGCGCTCGCCGGACGCCTATCCCACCGACGAGAACGTCGCCTATTACCAGCGCCGCGCTGCCGCCGAAGTCGGCCTGATCCTCTCCGAAGGCACGCTCACCCGCCGCAAGGGCGCCTCCAACGACGCCGCCATCCCGCTGTTCTGGGGCGAGAAAGCCCTCGACGGCTGGAAGAAGGTCATCGACGCCGTGCACGCCGCTGGCGGCAAGATGGGTCCGCAGATCTGGCACCAGGGCATGAGCCGCAAGCCCGGCACCGGCCACTTCCCGGATGCTCCGTCCGATGGTCCCTCGGGCATCACGCTCACCGGCAAGAAGATCGCCGATGAGCCGACCGAAGCCGACGTCATCGACATGGCGCAAGCCTATGCCGACGCCGCCGCTGACGCCAAGCGCCTCGGCTTCGATGTCATCGAACTGCACGGCGCCCACGCCTACCTGATCGACGAGTTCTTCTGGGCCGTAACCAACCAGCGCACCGACCGCTTCGGCGGCGCCACCATCGAACAGCGCTCCGAGTTCGCAGCCGAAGCCATCCGCCGCTGCCGCGCCGCCATCGGCGACATGCCGATGATCATCCGTGTCTCGCAGTGGAAGTCGGTCGACTACAACGCGAAGCTCGCCACCAACCCGAAAGAGCTCGAAGGCTGGGCCCGCGTCCTCGTCGACGCCGGCGTCGACGCCATCCACTGCTCGCAGCGTCGCATCCTCGAGCCGGAATTCCCCGAGATCGACGGCCCGAACGGCCTCAACCTCGCGGGCTGGGTCAAGAAGCTGACAGGCATCCCCACCATCAGCGTCGGCTCCGTCGGCCTGTCGTCGGAATTCACCGCCTCCTTCCGCGGCGAAGGCTCCGCCGCCGGCAAGCTCGATGAAACCCTCGAACGTCTCGACCGTGGCGAGTTCGACCTCGTCGCCGTCGGCCGCGCCCTGCTGCAGGATCCGGAATGGGCGCTGAAGGTGAAGACCGGACGCCAGGACGAACTGCGCGATTATGATGGCGCGTCGATCCAGAACTACTACTGACCCCCATTTCCTTTCGCGACCCGTGAAATTTCACGGGTCGCGACTAACCACCCTGAAATGAGAGTTTGCCAGCTTCCCTTGCACAGATTGCGATTGGGGGAAGCCATGGCATTCGGAAAACGCGTCGCTGGCGATCCACCTCCGGCTCCTTCGAAGATCGCATCCAGCGCCCCTTCGGACGACAGCCTGATGTCAGCGCCGGGCATCGGCGCCATGCGCACCGTCGTCGCCAATCCGGGCGAGATCGACCGCAAGTTCATTGCGCTCGCGGCTGGCGTCGTCGTGCTCGCAGCAGGCGCCGCAATCGCGGTGCCCTCCGCCATTTCGCTTCTCGGCGGCAATGTCCGCCCGATCGAACAGGTCGTCGCCGGCCTCGATCGCGCCGGCGCGCGCACCGCCCTCGCGGCCGAAGCCTTCCCCGACGCCGATGGCCAGGCCTTCATGACCAGCCTCGCCGCCAACCTCCCGCGCGAACACAGCCGCCTGCTCGATACGCTGGCCGACACAGCTATGGCCGGCGGCGACCGCGACGATCTCTACAGCTCGCTCAACGCCTGGTCGTTCAACTTCGTGCCCGCGCAGATGTCCGCCATCGGCCGCACCGGCGCGCGTGGCTTCGATGCTGGGGTCGCAATCCTCGATGACGTCCTTGTCGTTGTCGAGAAGGAAGTCGGCGGCTGCACCGGCGCCAAACTCCAGCAGCTCGTGCAGCAGTCGTCAGGCCCCGCCTTCTTCGAGCGCCTGACGCGCTTCGATGGTCCGGCCTATCATACCGGCATGCGCGCCAACCGCGCCTTCGTCGATCTTGCCGCAGCCGGCCGCACAATGCCCGCCATATCGACGACCCTGACCGCCAACGACACCAACATCATACAGTCGACCTTCTTCTCGATGATGAGCGACCCGCAGGTCATGAGCCTCATCCAGGTCGCTGGCGCTGCTCAGGCCGGCGGCTACAACGCGCAGTCACGCGTGCTCAACGACGTGAACTTCTGCCAGCTCGGTCGCACGATCCTCCTGAAGCTCAAGAGCCTGCCCGACGGCACCAAGGGCCGCCTGTTAGGCACGCTGATGTCGCAGGACGTCTCTCACTTCAGCGGCCCCGGCGCCTTCTCCGGCCCGAACGGCGGCCCATCCTTCAACATGATGCTGAGCAACTAGCGCTCAGCGACCGGCTTCTTCTTGTTGAAGCCGAGCTTGAAGCACGGATCGTTCGCGACATCGTCGAGGAACGTCATCTCCAGCTTGTCCTGCCGCGTGAAGCCCGCAGTTCCTCGCGCCTCAAGCCGCCGGCACGCCATCTTCATCTGCTCGTCCACGCCCGCGCTGACAATCGGATCGATGGTCCATCGGGCGATACGGTTATCGTCGATGCCAATCACATGCCTGCCATCCGGATCGAAGGCGCCTGCGACGGCAAAATCTCCGAACGCATCTAACGTCTGAAGCGCCTCGCGCTCCCCCATCTGCCACAGCCGGTACAGTCCATCCTCGCCAGACGACAGCAGCATGCCGCCCCCAGCATCAAACGCGAGCGCATGGATCATGTGGTTCGGATGACCGACAAAGGTCTGGCGCGGCAAGGTCTCGCCTTTCTGGTAGAGGCCCATACTGCCTTCCTGCAGCCCGAACGCCAGCCGCGCATTGTCCGGCGCAATCGCCAGCGCCGTCACATTGCCCTCAACAGTCAGGCGCTGCGCAGCACCGCTCGCCACATCCCAGATCGTCACCACGCTATAGCGGTCGACCTTCATCATCTCCACGATATCCATCGTGACGCCATAGTCTAGACCGTTGTCGTGCGTGTTGAGACCGGTCGCGATCCACGATCCGTCCGGGCTGATGGCCAGACTGCTGTGGTACTCGAGCTTCACGAGCGGCCCGAGACGCGCGTCCTGATCGAGGCTCCACAGGCTTGCCTCGGAGGCGCCGCTTACGACCAACAGGCGTGTGTCATCCGGCAGGAAGACAAGCGCGGCCGCTGGTGCGCCTTTGTCCGAGATCTGCGCCAACGGGATCATTTTCTGCGGCTTCAGCTCACCCCATCTGTGGATCGCAACGCCCTCCGCCGTCGGAACCGCATAGAGACTTCCATCGCTGTTCATCGACAAGACAGGGCTGCTGTCTGCTGTCTTGATCAGCTCTGGCTTCGCTGCGCCCCGCATCCAGCGGAAGATTTCATTGTCAAAGCTCAACCCGAACATCACGCCCGCAGGCGTGTTCGCGATCATCCGGTACCCGCCTTGCAAGTCGTCGCTCACGCTGCCGCCGCGCTCGGCGCGCGCCGTGGTCCAGAGGCGCACGACGCCATCTTTGGAAGCGGTGGCGAACATGTTCACCTCCGGCAGGAAGACGCTGCGCGTCAGGTCTCGCTGCATCGCGGCCAGTTTGAGCTCGAGAGTCGTTTCCGTGCGCAGAACTTTCAACTCGCCGCGCGTGGTCAGCATGTAGAACAGTCGATTATCCGGCGACAGCGCGATGCGCTGGATGCCGTTGGCGTCCTCAGGCGACATTTCCTGTGACAGAACCGATTGCGCATCGGATATCTTCGCGGTGGAGGGATTGACGATCCCCAGTTGTCCACTGGCGACGCCGACAACCACGCTGTCCCCATCAAACACGGCAAGCGACGCGATCTCACCCAGCTCGCTTTCCACCGGCCCAACGAAGGTCTCGTCCGTCGGCTGCCACACCATCGCGCTGTCAGCGGTTGCTGCGACCACTGTCTCGCCATCGTCCGTGATGGCGATCGACGTCACGCGGAGGAAATCATCCGGCTTCACATGCAACGGCGCCGTGTTTGCCGTGTCCCAGATCACAAGCCCGCCATCAAATCCGGCGGCGAGATATTTGCCGTTCTGGCTCAGCGCCAGCGCCGTGGCTGCGCCAAATTCGGGCTGGGGACCGAGTTCGAACTGCCGGTCGATCTTCTTCGCGGCAAGGCTCCACAACGCCGGCAGGGCCACACCCGCTTCCGACCAGCTCATCGCGATATGATCGCCATCCGGCAGAGCGAACGCCCGGTCGACGGCGAACGGCGTTCCCGTCACAGCTTGCGGAACCAGCGGATCAGGTAGCGCGGCATCCCAGATCTGCATCCGGCCATCAGTGTGAAACGTCACGAAGCGATGCCCATCGGGCAAAGCCGTCATCTCCGTCACCATTGCGCCCGGCGCGCTCGCATAAGATAGCCTGTCGCCCGCAAATGCACGCACCAGCGCCGCACGCGCCGCAGGGTTGCCGCCCTGCCTGAACATGCCCTCGATCATGCCGGACCGCGCCGCCGGATCGCCCGACAGCGCCACCAGCAAGCTCCGATTGAAGTCGCCCAGCAGCGACAGCTGGTTCGCCGCCGTCGCAAACAGCGCGGCACGCCGGTCGTTCGCGTCCAGGGTGGTCGTCACGGCATAGAAATTTCCGATCGCAGCAAGCAGCAACAGCACGACGCCGCCGCCGAGCGCCCATTGCGTGAAGCGACGCAGCTTGCCCTGAGCCGCGCGCGAGTCCGCCACCGCCGCTTCGGCCGTCTTCAGCGCCTGCTCGCGTTCCGCGAGCTGCACCTTCGCCGCCGCCTGCCGGTGCTGTTCGGCATCACCGCTCGCGGCGAGATAGGCCCGCACCAGCTCAGGCGGCTGCGACGCAGCCGGCGAGCGCGCCTGCCAGGCTTCCGCTTCCTTCAGCGCCTCGCCACGCAGCAGGAGATCGTCCGGTTTTTCCTTCGCCCACTCCAGCGCACGCTCCGAGTACCGCGTCTGCGCCCGCAACCAGTCGAGATCGATGCTAAGCGCTTCCATAAGGCGCTTCACGCCATAGTAGAAGCCCGACCCCGGTATCGTCGGCTCCGCATAGAACGGAATCCAGTTAAGCTCGCTGAGCGCCTTGGGCGGCGTGACGCCATCGATATTGCCCGGCGTCACGGGAATGACGCGCTTGCCGAGGCGCACGGCTTCGCCGACTTCCCACGAACAGATTTCGGACGCCGCCGACTTCGCCGTCAGCACGAACGCCACCGCATCCGCCGACAGGATCAGCTTGCCCAGACGCTCGCGCCAGTTCTCGGCCCCGCTGATGTCATGCCGGTCGAGGATAGGGTCGAATCCCTTATCCTCCAGCGCCAGCACAAGCTGGTCTGCGAACCCCACATCCGCCCGCGAATACGAGACGAACACTTTCAGGGACTTGGCCTGCTCGGCCATCGCCAACCCCACGCCACGAACTTCCACCCGCGCTCAAGCTAGCGCGGCCGTAAGCCCACAAGCCAGCGGAAAGAGCGCTTATGGCTGGGCCGCAGGCGCTTTCATCGGCTCCGCCAGGGCGTCTTTCGACCAGCGTCCCGCCTGCATGACAGCGCCATCACTGCCCCAGAACACGCCGACCCCGTCGCGCTGACCGTTGGACATGTCGCCCTCATAGCGTTGCCCATTCTCATAGGTCAGCACGCCGCGCGCCTGTCCGCCGCCGCCCCCATTGTTGCCCGCAAAGCTGTCGCCGCTGCGCCAGGCGAACACGCCATAGCCGCTGGCCGCGTCACTCGCATGCTCGCCTTCATAGCGCGCCGCACGTGATCCTGCATTGCCCGGATTGTCAGCGAACTCATAGACGCCGACGCCGACGCTCTGCCCATTGCGCAGCTCGCCGCGATAGCGATCGCCGGAATTTGCGCCCGAACCACGAACCCGAAGGCCGACGCCATTCGGCGCACCACGGGCGATCTGCGCAACAAAGCGATCGCCATTGGCAGCCGTGATCGTGCCGGCATTGACCAGGCCATCCGCAGCAGTCGCCGCCTGACGCGCCGCCGCAGCCTTCTGGTTCGCCGTCGCCGCCGCCTTGCGTGCAGCATCCACCACATTGCGCACATCGGCGGAGAGCAGGTCGAGACTATAGGGCGCCGGGCGGTTCGCCTTGGTCAGCCCAGCCCGCGCCGCCACTGCATTCGGCCCGTTCGGCCACGCCGCGAGATAGGTCTGGAAGGCCGCAGCCGTCCCTGCCTGGTCCGCCACAGTCCACGCCTGCGCTTCCGCGATGCGCAGTTGCTGTCCCAGCGCCAGCGCATCGGCATTATCCGGCGTCGCAACCGGCGCTGCCGCGAGACTCGCCGCCAGCGCCTGCGCTTGCGCAACACGCATCAGGTCGGCCTGGCTCGCCGCCGCCACCTCTGCACTCGCCACATCACGCGATCCCGCGCGCCGCACCGATTCCGCGAACGTTCGCAGTTCGCGCGGCGAACCTGTCGACAGAGACGGCGCCGTACGCCGGTTGGCGCTCGCGAACTTCATCACCGCCTGCGCCGTCGTCCCGCCGCCCTTGCCATCAAACGGTCCGCTATAAAGCTCGAGCGCAGCGAGGCCACGCTGGATGTCCTCGATCGCCTGCAGCCGCTCGCTGCCAAGCGACGCCAGACGATCGCGCGCAGCGACAGACATCGCGCCGGGCATCACGCCGTCCGCGGGGAAACGCTTGAGATAAGTCTGATACGCCGAGTCATTGTCGGCCGTCACCGCCGTCACCCACGCCTGCGCATCCATGACGCGCAGGAGCGAGCGCGCCTGTTCAGCCGTGCTCGCGCGTGAATACTCGCCCACATGATCGCGCAAGGCTTCGGGGCTCGTGCGGTTCACGCGTGTCCAGCTCTCGTTAGACTCGTCGGAATCCTCGAACGCGGCAGTCATAGGCTGGGCATTGGCGACCGGCGCATCGCTCACCGTGCGCGCCGCCATAGCAACCGGCTCGGACTCGCCCGGCCCCGTGCCAGAGCGCCAGCCGAACGGGTCCCCGAACCACAACCCAAGCCCCGACACGATCAGCACCCCCGCCGCCGCCACTGGCCCCCACGCCATCCCCCCGCCGCCCTTGGTCTCGGCATAAGCGATTGACCCGCCGGATCGACCTGATCCACCGCGCGGTTCTGTAAAGTCGAGTTCGCTGGCTGGCTGTCGCCACCGCCTTTCCGACGGTTCAGGCGGCTGGATCAACGGCGGGAGCGGCGGCGGCGGGGGCGGCAAATCGTACACTGGCATGCGTGCCTGCTGCGACAGCTGGAAAGTCGGCGGCGGCGCGGGTGGTTGCGGCTGCGGTTGATAGACGGGCGGTGTAGGCGGCGCCTGATACACAGGCTGCGGCGGCAATGGCTGGTAAGCAGGCGGCGGAGGCGGAGGCATCTGGTAGACGGGCGGCGGTGCCGGCGGCATCTGATAGATGGGCGAAGGCGGGGGCGCCTGGAAAACCGGTGGAGGCGGCGCGGCGGCCTGTGGCGCCGCGGGCTGCGGCGGCGGAAAGACCTGATGCGGCCGGGTAGGCGGCGTAAGCGCTGGCGGCGGCCGGTTTTGGCTTGGCTGCGAAAGCGATGGCGGCGCCATCGAGGGCATGGAAGGCGGCGGCGCCATCACCTTGCGCGTGGTGTTGGGCAGGGCGCGTGTACCCGCGGGCTCCCCCGCATGCTGCTTCAGGCTGGCGATCAACCTGCGCCAGGCCGGATCGTCGATGTCCCCACGCCAGTGCGCGAAGTCGAGCGACTCCACCTGGTCAAACGGGCGCGGCGGGGCCCCGCCATCAACCCGCAACTGCACCAGCTTGTTCTTGTAGAGACCCGTTGCGGCCTCGGACCGAACAACCTCCGACGTCCGCGAGCTATCCGACCAGAAGGCGAGAATCACACGCGCCGATGCCAGCTTGAGCTCGGCCGCAGGCGAGGGCTCATCCGACAGATCGAACGGATCCATCCAGAGGTCCCAGCCCTCGAAACGCAGCATTTCCGTGATCAAGCGCAGCCGGTCGCGGTCTTCGCGAGCGTACGCAACATATACATCCGTCATGGCCGCCCCTCCGGGCCGCCCCCTGCGACGTTTGTTCTAGCAGCGGGACATCGATTTGTGGAGATGGATCATTGGAAGATTACGACCCGAACTTTCCCCAAGCACGCGTCTTTAGCAGACGAGCGTCAGGCGAAGGTCACTTGCTCGCTTCTGCGGGGAAGAACACGCCGATCCGCGACCCGCCGCCCTCGCGACTCTGGATATCCAGCCGCCCGCCATGAAGCTCCGCGAACGCCCGCACCACAGAAAGACCCAATCCCGCGCCTTTCTGCTTCTTGCCGGCTTCGCCCTGCTCGAACGCCCGCGACAGCTTCAGCAATTCCTCCGGGCTGATCCCGACACCGGAATCCGCGACCGACAGCATTGCGCCACCCGGAACTTCTTCTGCAGTGACATCCACCGTCCCGCCCTGCGGCGTGAATTTCAGCGCATTGGAGATCAGGTTGAGGGCGATCTGCCGCACCGCCTTCGCATCCGCGAACGCCTCGGCGTCGTCCTGGCCGGTACGGCTCAGCATGATCGACTTGCGGGCCGCCTCGTCGCTCATGAAATGAACGGCGTCGTCCGCGAGATCCGTAAGGCTCACCGGCTCCGCATAGATGTCATACTTACCCGCCTCCAGCCGCGCGAGGTCGAGCACATCGTCAACAATAAGCGTGAGATTTCGCCCGCCCTCGTGAATAAGCTCGGCGTATTCCTGATAGCGTTCCGATAGCGGACCGAAAACTCCGCCACGCATCATTTCGGCAAAGCCAACGATAGCGTTCAGCGGCGTGCGAAGTTCATGGCTCGTCTGTGCAAAGAATGTCGTACGGGCTTCCAGCTGAGTGCGCGCCTCATCGGCCTTCGCCTTGGCATCGTCCGCCGCAGCCGTTGCTTTCCGCAGTTCCGACTCCAGCTGCCGCAAACGCGCGTCACTCTCTGTGGAACCCGCCCCCGATGCTTCCTGCCGCGCAACGATCGGCGCAGGCCGCTGCAACACCGCAGTTCCCGCCAGAACCGCAACCATCACCAGCCCCGCCAGTCCGTAGGACGTCGACAGGATGGCGGCGTCATGCGGGTGCATCCAGCTTCCTTCGGAACCGGCAATCATCGCGATCAGCATGCCGCCCAGCGCAAAGCCCGCAATCTCGATGGTCAGCCGCACGCGGCCCGACATCCAGGCAACCGCAATCGCCACACCGAACATGACAATGATCGATGTCGCCCCGCCCATGCTCGCGGTGCCCGCTGTCGCCAGCGCGATCCAGAGCCCCGACTCAACCTCGACCGCCTGCGCCGCCGACGTCGATCCGCGCACGAACATTCCAACCAGCGGTGGCAGGATGGAACAGCCGAACGCCGTCGCACCGAGCCAGAATGGCACGCCCAGCGCCATTGCCCACACAGCTGCCACTGCTGAAAGTGCGAGCCATACGGCCCTCGGAGGGGTCATTTACCACTCCCCGAGTCAAAATGACTGCTTGAAGCCTGCAGTTCCATCAAGCATCCTAACTGCGCATCAACGAATGCGGCCACATTCTGAAATTGAAAGCACATTGCGGGCCGCTTCTGATAGGTTCAGAAAGTTCCCGCGAGCCAAGCGATTTGTCGGAGGTTCCATTGCGTAACCGGACCAAGTTCTGCGCCATCGCCTTAGCCCTCGCCGTTGCGACCCCGGTCGCAATTTCGCAGGCCCCCGAGGCGGGCGGCTCGGCCGGAGGCGCACGCCTCCTGCCATCCACCGCCGCCGCCTATGCCGACTACCAGGGCAAGATCTCCGACATCATGGTCAACGAACTCAGCGACGCAGCTGAAGTCGACCGTGCGCTTGAAACCTTCGCCGCGCCGAACGTTGACCAGCTCTCCTCGTCCTGGTTGTCCTACTCGGCCATCCTCGCCGCCCAGAACCCCGAATTCGTGGCGGGCGTGCGCGACATCGACAACTACTATGGCCGCGAACGCCTGATGCTCGGCCTCGAGCGCGACCTCGGCTACGCGACCGGCCTCGCCGGCGGCAAGGACGCGCTGCAGACTGTGCTCGCAGCCTCGACTCGCGACAAGGGCCGCATCTCCAGCGCCGGCGCCTTCGTGAAGGAGCAATCCTACACGATGCAGAATTTCGGATGGGCCAAGAAGCGGCTGAACGCCAAGGAAAACGAAAGCGCCCTCGGTTCGCTTCGCGCATCCTCAAAAGCCGCGAAGCCGGTGACCGATGCCGTGCAGAAACTCTTCGCTGGTCCCGACCTCAACACGATGCTGGCTTCCGTCGCCACCTCGCCGGAGGCCGCCAACTCGCTCTGGGACAAGGTCTCGGTCATCGCCGTCAGCGCTCCGGGTAAAGCTTTCTCGTCCGTCTCGCCCGTCACAGTCGCGCCGTCCGCGCTCGAGGTTGATCCCAACCTCAAGGGCACGGCGAACCGCATGATGACGCTGGCCGCCATGCACACGATCGACGCCGAGAAAGCAAACGCAGCGCAGGTCACCGCCACCATGAAAGACCCGACCACGACCAGCTGCCTCGAAGCCGCGCAGATCGAAATGTTCGGCTGCGTGTCCGCGACGGCCACCCGCTACGAGCACGCCTTCTGCCTCGCCCGCTACGGCCTCCGCCTGAACGGCGACAAGAACCGCTCGATCGCCGGCTGCGTCACCACGCTCGCGAAGTAAGCGTCTCTTCTGAACACCAACAACTGCCCCGGTGAAAACCGGGGCGGTTTTGTTTTATAGCGAACCTACCTCTTATGTAATCGCGTCGCGGCTCCCGCTGCCCCTATGCTCGCGCCAAGCCTCAAAAAGACAGCGAGCCATGTCGCACGAATTCCAAAAGCTCTGGCTCAAGATCACGGCCATCGTCGTCGGATCATTCGGCCCCATCTTCTTCCTCGGAACCATGGCGCCGACCCTCTAACCCGCACGCTTCACGCTGGACCTTCTGAGCTGGCCCCTCGACGGCGCAACGCTCTACGACTCGCCCGACACCCGTTTCCTGACGGCCCTCACCGGCGGGTTCAAGCTCGGCTGGGGCGTCATGATCTGGCGCCTGTCCACCTGGGTCTACGATACCCCGCCCGAGGCCGTGCGCCGGACGGTGCTGACAGGCGTGCTGGCATGGTTCGTCCTCGACAGCGCCGGTTCGATCGCCTCGGGCAACGCGTCCAATGCGGTTTTCAATGTCACTGTTCTCTGTCTGACAGTAGGGCCGCTCTGGCGACCCGCAAAAGACTGAAACCACAGGCCGCTGACAGGACCACACTGCTGACAGGAATTGTCACGCCGGCATGTTATGCTAAGCCATGTTCAAGCCGCCGCCCCCGCTCAACGCCGTCCGCGCCTTCGAGGCCGCCTCGCGCCATCTCAACCTGTCGCGCGCCGCGGAAGAGCTTGGCGTCACCCAGGGCACCATCTCCAAGCAGGTGATCGCGCTCGAGGATTTCATCGGCGTTTAGCTCTTCATTCGCGAGCCCGGCGGCCTCCAGCTGACAGCAGAGGGCGGCAATATCAAGGAAGCGATCGAGCCCGCCTTCACCACGCTGACAGAAGCCTTCGCTCGCTATTCGCGCCGCTCACCGCGCTCCACCATCATCCGCATCTCCACCGTCGCCTCCTTCGCCTCGCAATTCTTCGTGCTGCGCCTCTCGCGCTTCCACGAGCGTTTCCCCGGCTACGAACTCGAATTCCTGACCTCGATCCGTCTCGTCGATCTCGCGCGCGAAGAGTTCGACATCGCCATCCGCTACGGACCCGGCGGCTGGGACGACGTGGTGTCCGTGCCCCTCGGCGAGGGCCGCCTCATCCCCGTCTGCAGCACCGCCGTCTTCGATCGCGCCAACGGCGATCTCGCGACCCTGCTCGCCAGCACCCGCAAGATCCATTCGTCCGCCTCGAACGAATGGCGCGTCTGGGCGGTCGAGGCCAGTATTCCCGTCTCCGCCGTCACGCCAACCTTCACGATGGAGGAGTTCACCGTCGCCATCGCCGGCGCCCTCGCAGGTGAAGGCCTCGCCCTCGCGCCCGACGTGCTGGTGCGCGATCGGCTGGCGCGCGGCGAACTCGTGCAGTTCTCCGACATCACCGTGAAGTCCGGCTACGCCTACCAAATCGTGCAGGCGCCCAACGCTGCGCGCCGCCCCATTCTCGTCGAGCTCATCGCGTGGCTGAAGGACGAGGCCGGCGCCCACTAACGGAGGAACTGCCTGACTGAGATCACCCACCTCCCTTCAAGTCCCGCCCCGAATCTTCCCTCCAAGATTTTTGCTCATGATCGCTGAGCGCCCTTCTCGATTCCGCACCCGTCGCCTCTCCGGCATCACCATGCCGGGTCCGCAATCAGACGAACCGCAAAAGAAGAGCCCAGCTCCCATGAAGAAATCCCTCCTCGCGATCTATGCCGCGCCTGTTGCGCTGTTGCTGATGTAGGGCGGTCTCGCCACGCCATCCGCCTCGGCCGACGAGCGCCCCACCGTCACAGGCGCCTTCAGCTCTGATCGCAACGCACCGCCTGAGGCGACCTACGCCCGGCTGCGACGCAGGGCCGAAAAGCTCTGCGCTGGCCCGGGCATCAGACGCGCCCACATGCGCAAGTATGAAGACGCCTGCATCGCCAGCGTTATCGAGAGCGGCGTCAAACGCTTCGGCCACGCCGACATCGCCGCCATCCACGACCGCAAGCGCGGCTAAAGCGATGCGACCAGCATGTGGCGGCGTCACCAAAAGCCGCCACTTGCCCTTCGCGCTGTGCCGGGCCATCTCCCTGCGCATGAGCGTGACCGAACAAGCTGTATCCCTGCGCGAAGACTTCGCCTTCCTCGGCGACTGGGAGGAGCGATTCACGCACCTCATCGACCTCGGCAAGTCGCTGCGGCCGCTCAAGCCCGAGGAGTATTCCGACGACAATAAAGTGCGCGGCTGCTCCAGCCAGGTCTGGCTCGTCGCCGAACCCTCGCCAACTAGCCCCGGCGCCATCTGCTTTCGTGGCGGCTCGGATGCGATGATCGTCGCCGGCCTCGTCGCCATGCTGCTGCACCTCTTCTCGGACCAGCAACCAGCCGACATCCTCGCCTTCGACGCGCCCGCCTTCCTGCGCGAGATCGGCATCGCCGACGCGCTCACCCCGCAACGCTCCAATGGCCTCGCCTCGATGCTTCAGCGCATCCGCGCGCAAGCGGGCGCCGCCTAGCACCTGTCTGTGCGAGCTTTTCAGGAGACGGCTGACGGCATAACCTCGCAATCAATCCGGGGGCCGCCTGTGAAACTACATATCTGCGTCATCGTTACTGCAATCCTGTTGTCAGCAGGTCTTGTCGCCAATGCAGCCCCTCCAGGCGTCGAGTCGGGATACGGCTACTGGCGGCTTACTGGTGGACAATACCTGTTTGTCAGAGCGCCGGGCGCTACAGCAGAGATAGCGTGCACGGACGAATGCGCAGCCGTGTGGGAGCCGATCATTGCGACCGAGGATGCCGTCGCTGGCCACGACTGGACGATCGAGCAGCAGGCCGATGGACGCAGGCTCTGGGCGTATAAGGGGGCCGTGGTCTACGCGCTGATCAATCCCGCGCGAAACGGATACATCTCTGAATCAGCCTTGTGGCTACGGGCGCGGGCCGAGCCGTGGTATCCGCCGGGCGTGACAGTCGGCGACTATAGCCTCCTCGCCAAGGTTGATGGCGGTGCGCTGCGCCACATCCGCGACACGACATGCGATGAGGAGTGCGAGACATACTGGCGCCCGATGCCGGCGCCCAGCGATGAAACGGGCGCTCAGGACTGGTCGGTCATCACCGGCGAAGAAGGTGCAAGCTTTTGGGCAACTGGACCGGACAAGCGGACGGTCTACGAACAACGGCCGGGAACGACGCTTCCACCGCCGCTGACAAACTCGAAGGATCCCTTTGGATTTTCCAGCATGGTAGGAATCAACGCGTTCGCAGCTGCGCCGGAAACAATGCCGATCGCGATCGCAACCGGCGCGCATGACGTGCATGACTTCAAGGTCACCCAGCCGCCCAAGCTGACGCCGGGAACGACGACGCCGCAATATCCCGTCGCCTCCTTGCGCGCAGGTGAACAAGGCTCGGTAGCGATCCAGTTCTGCATCGACGCGAACGGGATGGTGACAGGCCACTTGCTGTCGATGCCGTCGCGATTTCCGCGCCTGAACGGCGCAACCAACGCGTGGGCGCCGACCTTGAAGTCCACACCGGGGCAGGTGAACGGCACACCGGGCGCGACTTGCGGCTACACGCTCTTCTTCAATTGGACCTTTTCCTGAAGTTGAAGCCTCCGCAGGCACGCGGCGCGCTCACCCCTCATACGCCACCGCCACCTGCTCCAGCGCCTCCGCGACGCGCGCCTTGATGACAGTGCGCGTGATCCCGAACCGCTTCATCACCGCCCCCCGCGTCTCGCCATCAACGCACACCGCCCACGCCAGCCGCCACGTAGCGTCATCGACACGGCGACGCAGCTGCCGCAAGCGCGTCGAATGCGGGCTTGCGCTGATACGTGGGGTCTACCGCGTCGCGTCCAGAGCCTTCCGCAGTTTCTCCAGGATGGGCAGCGCCGCACGCACCTCGTCGAGCTGCAGCGACGCAGAAACGTCGCCCATCATCGGGCCAGTCGCGCGCACGCACGTCTCGCGCATCTTGCGGCCGACGGCTGTGATCTCGACCAGCTTGGCGCGGGCGTCGGCCGGATCGGCGACGATCTTGACCAGCCCCTGCGCCTCGAGCCGCTGCAGCGTGTTGGTCATCGCGCCCTTGGTCACCTGGAAAGCGCGCGCGAGACGGCTCGGGGCCCATTGCCCGCCGAGGCGCACAAAGTGATTCAGCACGCTGAACTGCGCGACCGACATGCCGTCTGGCAACACGCGCTCAAGCCGGTTGGAGGACAGCTGGTTGATGATCCCGATTTCGTTGAACATCCGGAAGTAGAGAAGGCGCGCCTCATCCTGGTTCAACCTTGACCCGCCTTTTCCTTCGCCCCGCCTGCGTCCGCGAACAGCGCATCAACGCCCCTGCGCGGCGCCGCGATTACGGCGTCGGCATACCCGACACGTACGAACATCTGCAACCTGCCGCCATCGCCGATCAGGTCGTGCACCTCGCCATAGAGCGGCTGCATCTCCGGATACTCCTGCAGTGTCTGGCTCCAGGGATGAATCGCGAGGCCCAGCTCCGCAGCCTTGAGGTTGAGCCGCGCATAGGCGCGTCCGGCGTCGAGCTGGATCGACCGGGCAAGCTCGCCTCCCAGATCGGCTGTGATCAGCCACGCAAAGGCCCGCGCCGAGTCAGCCTTCTCGCGATACTGGTCCATACCCATCTTGAACGCGTCCGACCTAGTGTCGAGCAGCGCCTCGCGCGTGACCATGCCCGTCGCCTTCGCGAACTCCATCACCTGTCCTTCGAGCAACAGCCCGTCGCGCCACTGGTTCACTTCGTCCCGCCCGATCCGCATCAGGTCGGTGCTTTCCTTCATGGTGCGGTACGTGACGGATTCCATCTCGTGCCCCCGCCAGCTGACGTCACGCAGCTTGCCTGCCAGTTCGCCTTCGCCTGTCGTTCGCGCGGTCACGCCGCGCAGGGTTCCTGCCGCCTCAAGCTGCTTCAGCAGGTCACCGGATACCTCGCGCGCGTCATACGTGTTCCGGTTCGTGCGGCGGTCCATGACAAAGGCGAACGCGGGATCGGGCTTCGCCGCGCCCGCCATAAACCGCACACGTGCGACAGGCCGCTCATCCAGACGCGGCAGCGACACGCCGTCCGGGAAAGGCGTGATGTCAGCGCGATAGCCCTCATGGGCCGCCGCAATCGTCAACAGCTCAAGAAACGCCCCGCATCCCAGCGTGATCTGCCGGTCGAACGGATCGGTCTCTGGCAGGCGGCGATCAAGATCGCAGAACAGCGTCAGCCCATCCTCGCCGTCCAGTCGCACCAGCCAGGGTTGGCGGTTGTGCGGGTTGGGCGCGAGCAGTGCGTAGGACAGGAACCGCCGGCGATACTCTTGCGGCGTCCCCGCCTGCCGCCACGCCGCCCGCGCTTCATGCGACGGGCCGTTCATTGCATACCAGCCGCCGCCAGCAGCCGCTGCAACAACAACCCCGCCCCCCACCAGTTTCAGGATCCCTCGGCGCGTCGTCATGGCTGATCTTTTCCGGGCTGAACGCAAATCGCATTTAGTTCAACGATGAACGAGATAGTTCAATGCTGAACTTAGTCAACCGTGCGTTCGAGCGTGAGCCAGACCGACCAGCCGACAAGCCAGAAAACTGCGGCGATGAAGGTGAGCTTCCACCCCAGGCCGAGTTGGCGCCCAAATCCCCCCGGCGAGACCAGTCGCCGCTGGACGATCATCGTCACAACGGCGACCACCAGATATGCAAGCATCCACATAGCGAGCGGCGCAACGATCCAGGCGCGCTTATCGAGATACCAGCTGGAAAACACGCGCCGCACGACTTCCTCCCGGTTTTCTACGCGCACAAGATGTAAGGACTCCCGGCCAATTGTGACAGCGACTGTGAATAAGCTTGGGGATAGCGTGTGAACAACCGTCATGCAGTCGACACATCGCGTTGAAGTTACCCACCCAACTCTCTGATTTTGCGTCATTTTCAGATGTTACATCGCTGACCCGCCACCGTCACAAACACTGTCACAAATGCTTTACGGAACGGGTGATAGAGCACGAGCGATATCCATAGCGGCCGCGCGGCCGAGGGAGACCAGCCCGTGGTGATCCAGTCTGCCCGGCGCATCCTGCGAATGCTGGGTGCCGTCACGGTCGCCGCGATTGCGTTGATGGCGCCCGCCCACGCCCAGGATATAACTGGTGCCGGCGCCACCTTCCCCGCGCCGATCTATTCCAGCTGGGGCGAGGACTACGCAAAAGTCTCCGGTGGGCGTCTCAACTATCAGGCGCTCGGCTCCGGCGCAGGCGTCACCCAGATCGTCAACCGCACCGTCGATTTCGGCGCATCGGATTCGCCCGTGGCCACAGAAAAGCTGGAGAAGGAAAAACTCCTCCAGTTCCCCGCCGTCATCGGTGCCGTCGTCCTCGTAGTTAACATTCCGGGCGTCGACGGCACGAAGGTCCGCCTCACCGGCGAACTCGTCGGCGAGATTTATGTCGGCCGCGTCCGCCTCTGGAACGACCCGAAGATTGCCGCGATCAACCCCGGCCTCAAGCTGCCGCAGATTCCGATCTCGCCCGCATATCGCGCGGATAGCTCCGGCACGACCAGCATCTTCACGAAGTACCTGTCGTCCGTGTCCCCGATCTTCAAGGAACGCACCGGCGCCGGTAACTCCGTCGCCTGGCGCACGGGCCTCGGCGCGCCCGGCAATGCGGGCGTTGCTGCGGCGGTCAAGAACATCAAGGGCGGCATCGGCTATGTCGAGTTCGCCTACGCCGCCGAGAACGGCATGCAGGCGCTGATGCTCGCTAACAAGGATGGCAAGTTCGTCAGCCCCTCCGTCCCTGCCTTCCTCGCCGCCGCCAGCCATGCCGACTGGGCTAACGCCAAGAACATGGCGGCATCGATGCAGAACATGCCGGGCGAGACCTCGTGGCCAATCGTCTCATCCACCTACATCCTCTTGCCCCGCGATCCGAAAGACCCCGCCCGCACCCAGCGCGTGCTGCGCTTCTTCGACTGGTCGTACCAAAACGGCGGCGCCACTGCAGACCGCCTCCACTACATCATGCTGCCGCCAGACGTGCAGGATCTCGCGCGCCAGCAATGGACCACGCTCAACGCTGGCGGGAAACCGCTCTGGCCGCCTGCCACCAACTGATCGGCACCCCGCATGACCACGCCCGCCGCCGCAACAGACGCACAGCCCATCGGCGCCCGCCGTCTCCATCTTGGCGACACCGCGTTCCGCATCAGCCTGCACATCGCCGGTGCGATCGTCGTATTGGTACTGCTCTCGATTCTCATCATCATGTTCTCGGGCGGCAAGCTCGCCTTCGACACGTTCGGCCTCGGCTTCATCACCGGCACGGAATGGAACCCGGTGACGCAGATCTACGGCGCCCTTCCCGCCATCACCGGCACCGTCGTCACCGCCGCGCTTGCCCTGCTGATCGCCTGGCCCATCGGCTTCGGCATTGCCTTCTTCCTCACCGAAATCTGCCCAGAACGCCTGCGTGGCCCCCTCGGCGTCGCCATTGAATTGCTCGCAGCCGTGCCCTCCATCGTCTACGGGATGTGGGGCTTCTTCGTGCTCGCGCCCTTCATGGCGGAATACGTCCAGCCTTGGCTTACACAGACCTTCCTCTGGATCCCGCCCATCGGCGACAGCTTCTTCTGGTTCACCGCACCGCCCATTGGCGTCGGCCTGTTCACCGCCTCCCTGATCCTCGCGATCATGATCCTGCCCTTCATCGCCGCTACCACGCGCGACGTGCTGCGCTCGACGCCGCAACTGCTGAAGGATGGTGCCTATGCCATGGGCGCGACCCGCTGGGAGGCGCTCACGGGCGCCGTCATCCCCGCCGTGCGCGGCTCGCTCTTCGGCGCAGTTTTCCTCGGCCTTGGCCGCGCGCTTGGCGAAACAATGGCCGTCGTGTTTGTCATCGGCAACGCCATCCGTATGCCGGACAGTCTTCTTGCGCCGTCGGCCACCATCGCCTCCGTCGTCGCCAACTCCTTCCCTGAAGCAGAACCCGGCACGCTCGATCTCGCTGTTCTGCTTGGCCTTGGCTTCATCCTCTTCGTCGTATCGTTCGGCGTCCTCGCCATTGCCCGCCTCCTCCTCCGTCAGGAGCGCATGTCGTGAGAGAACTCTCGCCCACAGCCCGCGCCCGCTACTTCCGCCGCCAAACACTCGACCGAGTGATGGGTGGCCTCTGCGTCGTCGCGGCCGGCATCGGCCTCATACTGCTCGGCCTTATCCTCTGGATGCTGTTCTCGAACGGCATTGGCGGCCTTTCCATCTCCGTCTTCACCAACCCGATGGCCCAGCCGGGCGCGGCGGGCGGCCTCGCCAACGCCATCGTCGGATCGCTAATCCAGGTTGGCCTCGGCGCCATGATCGGCGCACCGATCGGCATGATGGTTGGCGTCTACCTTTCCGAAGTCGGGAAGGAGAGCCGCTTCGCCTCGGTCGTCCGCTTCGTGAACGATATCCTGCTCTCGGCCCCGTCCGTGTTGATCGGCCTCTTCGTCTACCAGATCGCGGTCTCGCCCTTCGGCGGCTTCTCGGGCATCGCCGGCGCTCTGTCGCTCGCGCTCATCGCGATGCCGATCGTCGCCCGTACCACCGAAGACATCCTCCGTCTTGTCCCACAAGCGTACCGCGATGGTGCGATCGCCCTCGGAAGCCGCGAGAACGAAGTGGTCCGCAAGGTCGTACTTCCGGCGGCCTTCGGCGGCATCCTCACCGGGGTGCTGCTGGCCGTCGCCCGCATCGCGGGTGAAACCGCTCCGCTGCTCTTCACCTCGCTCGGCAACACCAACTGGTCGACCGACCTCACCCAGCCAATGGCCAGCCTGCCCATCGCGATCTACCGCTATGCCGGCAGCCCGTATCCCGAATGGGTCTCGCTCGCCTGGACCGGCGCGATGCTGATCACTGTCGGCGTCCTCGCTCTCAACATCCTGTCGCGCTTCTCGCACGCAGCCGTGTCGGGCAAGCAAGGTGGTTGATATCGTCTCCCAGATCAGCGTCCCGGCGCAGGAAGTCGCCATACCGCCGCGTCCCGCAGCGCACATGCGCGCGCCTATCGTGTCCGACAAGCAGATCGCCGCGACAACGCCAACGCGCATTTCGGTGAAAGACGTCAACGCCTTCTACGGACAGAAGCAGGCGCTGTTCGACTTCAATATCGAGATCCCCGACAACGCCGTCACCGCCTTCATCGGCGCCTCCGGCTGCGGCAAGTCTACCCTGCTGCGCTGCCTTAACCGCATGAACGACACCATTCCCGGCGCGCGTGTCGATGGCGCGATCCGCATGGATGGCATCGACATCAACAGCCCCGCCGTCGATCCTGTACAGGTCCGCACCCGCATCGGCATGGTGTTCCAGAAGCCGAACCCATTCCCGATGTCGATCTACGACAACATCGCCTACGGCCCGCGCACGCACAAACTCGCAACGTCGAAAGCCGATCTCGATGCCATCGTGGAGAAATCCCTACGCGGCGCGGCCCTGTGGGACGAAGTGAAAGACCGCCTCAAATCATCCGGCCTCGGCCTCTCTGGCGGCCAGCAGCAACGCCTCGTCATCGCGCGGACGCTCGCTGTTTCCCCTGCCGTCATCCTGATGGACGAACCCTGCTCGGCGCTAGACCCCATCGCCACCGCGCATATCGAAGCCCTGATCGACGACCTCCGCAAACACACCTGCATCGTCATGGTTACCCATTCGATGGCGCAAGCGGCCCGCGTCTCACAGGTCACGGCGTTTTTCAACATGGGCCAGCTCGTCGAGTCCGGCCCCACCGACCAGATCTTCACCACCCCGAAACTCGACCAGACACAAGACTACATCACCGGTCGCTTCGGCTGATCCTGCGGACCGCCGGGCGACTGCCCGGCAACTCGACGCTAACGCAGCGCGGTTGCACAAACGTCGATTTCCCACGCCTACCCCCCACCTGACCTCCCCCTTTCAGGTGGAGGAACCCGGCAGGACCACCGGCCGTGAATCATTGTCAAATTCGCCCAACAGGGTCACGCCCCCGGGAAGCGAGCGGTCAGGTGTGGGTGTGTATTCACGCTCACAAGTCACACCTCATTTTGTTGGAGGGCGGGTGTGCAGATTCGGCGGATAGCCAGAAAACTTCCGCCGCACACTCAACCACTTGCCCACGTAAAAATACAGGAATCCACGACGCAACCCGGCCGGGCTCGCGGCGGGTTTAAACTCATGCCCATGAAACGTCGGAGCTTCTCTCTGTGGCTGCTGCGAGACGCGCCCGCATTCATGGGGCTTCTCGCCAGCTTCTGGACGCTGATCATCTTCGCGATGACCAGCGCGCGGAAAGCCGCGAGTCTTGCAGAGGCAAGCCAAGGCATCCGCGACCGCTTCGCCGTATTCCTCGCACTCACCGAATCCCGCCTCGACTTCGCGCTCTGGAGGCAGGCATACCGCCGCATAGGCTGGCATCCGCGCGGCGTCTCCCTGGAAGTCTTCCCGCCCTCAACAGACTGGTCCTACACGCAGAAATGCCTGCGCGACTTCGCACACGCCTTCTGCAACATGAACAGCATCGTCGGCGCATACGTCGACCACATCCGCGAACGCTTCGGCATCAGCCAGCGCGAGCTAATGAATGCGCGCAGCTTCCCCCTCCGACGTGCTGCGCACGCCACCTCCCAAGGCTTCGCCGGTGGAGGCAAAGTGCACCGCTCTCTTGCCTCCCTCGCCAAGTGGCGCGCGCTTGCGCGCGTCGGAGGGGGGAGCCTCAGCTGCCGCGGCGCGCCCCTGCCTCTCGTCCAAAATCACAAACGCCCACCTCGCAGACCTCACCTGCGAGATCGCACCCACATGTGCAAATCCGAATTGATATCGCTCAATCGCATTGCCGCCCTATGTTAGTAGGTCTGAGCGTTCCCGAGGAGGGTTCCGCCATGACCTATCGCAACATTGTCGTCCATATTGATGAAACCGCCGCGGCACGAACCCGCGCTTCAATCGCCGCAGGCCTGGCGGTGAAGTTTGGCGCGACGCTGACAGGCATGTTCATGCGATCAGACTATGTCCCCGCCTTCATCGCGGGCGACGCCTTCTCCGCCGTCACAGCCGTCGAAGCCTACGTCGAACAACGCGACCGTACGATCGCAAAGTCCAGCGCCGCCGCCCGCGCCGCATTCGAGGCCGAGACCTCACCCCACAAGGTTTCGACAGACTGGATCGAAGTTAACGGAGACGACGATGACAATGTCCTAGCCGCTGTCCGCCGTTACGACCTCACCGTTTTCCCTCACGTCGCAACATCGTCACTGAACACCTATGCCGTCAGCGCGGCGCACATCGGCATGGGCAGCGGCGCGCCCGTGCTTGTCCTGCCCGAGCGCGGCTTCCAGATCCCGTTCGGCAAGCGCGTGCTCGTCGCCTGGAAGGAAACCAGAGAGGCCGCACGCGCCCTGCGTGACGCCTGGCCATTCCTGATGGCGGCGGACGAAGTCCACTTCCTCGCCGTATCCCGCAATGCGGCGGATGGGTTCGACGACGCCATGCGCCGCAATCTCGAGGCGCATGGTTGCACCAGCATCCACATGCACGTTGATCGCAACGATGACATTAACGTCGCCAATGCGATCCAGCGGCATTCAGGCAAGGTCGGCGCTGATCTCGTTGTGCTCGGGCTCTACGGCCATTCGCGAATGCGCGAGATGCTGCTCGGCGGCGTCAGCCGCGACATGCTCGACGCCCTGCACCTGCCGCTCCTCGTTTCGCATTAGCGATAAGCTTGACGGCCTGCCCTGCCCGGCGGCACATGCCCGTCCTTGCAAGGCAATGTCCCAATCAGGAGCGACCCATGCCGCAGAAAGAAATGCGCATCATCCCGAAGCCGTCCGCCGATGCCGTCGTACTCGAGCCGGAAGCCGGCAAGCTGGCGCTTGAGGGCGTCAATGGCGACACCACCTATCGGTGTGGCGCCTGCAAGACCCGGCTGATGGACAAGGTCAGCCACATGGACGTCTTTCACGGCGAACACTTCGACGCTGTGAAATGCCCTAAATGCGGCAAGTTCAACGCGGTCCCGGACGAAGACCATCACCACCATCACTAGCCGAAACAAGGCTGGAATCGGACTGGCGCGTTCCAGTCCCGATTCCTGTCC